>NZ_CAJXWY010000067.1 GCF_913062725.1 uncultured Thiohalocapsa sp. | reverse complement strand
GACCAGATTTGCATCGAGCACGCCATCGACCACCGACTGATCAAGCCGCGCCACCCCCAGACCAACGGCATGATCGAACGCTTCAACGGGCGCATCGCCGAGATCCTCAACACCACCCGCTGCCGCTCGGGCGAGCACCTCCACGATACCCTCAAGCGCTACGTCAAGCTCTACAACCAACATATCCCACAACGCGCCCTTGAACACTCCGCCCCCATCGAAGCACTCAAACGCTGGTACCGTGAACGCCCGGATCTGTTCCGTAAGTGGCCCTATGATCTCCCGGGACTTGACAAGAAGACAAAGGAATTGGAAGCATGATGCTACTTCACCGGTTGTGGTCTGGCCGTAGGCCAGACCACGTTGAGAAACACCGTCCGTCTCAGGCCGAGAGGCTCGCAGGGAAACTGACGACGTTCCCTCATCCGTTTTCTACGCTGCCCTCCGGTTCAGGTTCATGTTCTTCGGTAAGCTGCATTAGCGGGACCACAACAGTACGCTCCCACAGGGCATTAAGCCGCTCGTCGAGCGTTTCTTTCAGATCCGGGCGGGTGTTGTCGAACCAGTTGCTCAGATGCTCTTCGATCCGGTTCTTGAAGCCCGGCCCCTTGCCCCATTCCGACGCGCAGTCGTTCCAGACCGGGTCTTGCGTCAGCGGCTCGCGGTAAATCTCCATTGCGATCCGCTGCGCCCCGTCGAGGAAGGAGCGCCGTGAAGCTTCGGCCACTGCACCGATCTGGTCCACCGAGTGTTTAGCCAACACGAGGTCTTCGTCAGCTTTAAGCTCGTTTACATGACCCTCAATCTTGGTGAACCAGTCCCGTGACCGTAGGCGCGCGTCCCGCGCGGCCCCGACACCGATCTGGTGGACGATGTTAAGGCCGTAATACTCGCCGTTCCGCCGCGTCGCGGCCCACAGAGTCGAGGCGTAGCGCACCCCGCGCACCGTGCTCAGGACTTCCTCGTAGGCGTGCCGCTCTCGTGCGCCGAGCTTGCCGTTCCCTCGAAGAAACGTGTTAAGCCGACGGGCGACCTCCTCGATTGCGGCCGTGACTGCGTGCTTCTCATGGTTTTCGATGATCTCGGTCGCCGCGTCGCACAGATCGAATAGCCGCTCGGACACCGTCTCGCGCATCCGCGAAAGCTGGCCGAACAGATCGGCGCGCACCTGACCCGCTGTGTCGCTCTCCACGTTGAAGAAGAAGACCGGCACGTCGCTCAAATCCTGGCTGTTGAGCTTATTGGTGACCTCCTCGCCCTTGAGCGCGTAGCCCTCCTCTTCGTTGAGCACCCGCTCGCCGGTATCCGAGTTGACTTCTAGGGCCTCGCCCGACCGTGGCAGGGACAGAATTGCGATCTTGCCGGTATCGAACCGCTCCGAGAAGGTCTGCTTCATGTGCTGAAGCAGCGCCTGGGACGTGGTGTCAGGCGCGCTCTCGAAACGGCAGCACAACACTACGGCCGTGCGCGGGTCCTTAAGCCGGTGATCCAAGTCCTCGCGGACCGCCACGTCCTCGACGCCTTTAGTATCCACAACGGTGATCTCGAACTCGCCGAAGCTCTTGCCGAAATCGGGCACGATCAGGCCGATGCTCCGGGGCATCGGAACGTCGCTCATCCGGCCATTATTCACCGCCCGGAAGGTCTCGCGCATCCACTCCGACGGATACTTGCGGGTGCCGCTCTCGTACCAGATTTCCGTGGTGGTCCGCTCATCAAGCTTCATGATCCCAAGCACGCGCGCCCGGAACTCGTCCTCGCCCTTGCAGTCCGCGATCACTTCGTGGATCGGGTCGCTATATTGCGGCTTGCCGTCCACCATGGTTCGCTTGCGCACCAGCCCCGACATGTTTCGGATCGCCCGCTCGACCTCGCGGCTCACCTGCGGTGTTTCTGCTTTATCCCCCTCTTTCCGGTGCGCCATGGCCCATTTCGCGGCACAGAAATCCGCTACCAGATCAGTCAGATCAGCTGCGTCCATCGCCGTCACCGACAGGCCGAACTCCGGCCCGCTCTCGATATGGACCTCGCAGATCGTCGTACCTCCGGCCCCGGTTTCCAGAACCGGCCGGTTGATGTTGCGATCCTCGGCCTTCGCCGGGACCAGCAGATCGAAGATGAAGCTGATCGCCGTGGATTTGCCGACCCCGATATCGCCGATGAAGGCGATGTTGTGCTTCAGCCGGGTCAGGAAACCCGACGCCCGCAGCAGGTCGCCCTTCCGGCGCGCAAGCTGGCGCCGCAGCGGCCAGGGCTGCTCCTCGTCGCCGAGAAAGGCTTCGATCTTCTCAAGGGTCTCCTCAGCAATCTCAAGTGAGGCCCGTTCCGGGTTCCAGTAGGACGGCGGCTCGATGAACCGCCATTCCCGATCCATGAACCGAAGGAAATCGACTGCCTCTTTGGAGCCAAGCGTCGCCAGGGCCTCAAGCACGCGCCTGATCTCGTCGGGCGCGACCACCTCGCCCGTTTCCACCCGCGACAGGCGGCTCTGATCGACCCCCGCCTTCTTCGCCACATCCGATTGCGTCGCGCCCAAGGCGCTCCGCAAGCGTGCCACCGCGCCCGCCGTTCTCGTGTTTTGCATGTCTATCACCACAACTTCCGCCGCCAAAATATCTTCCACATAGTCGCTGCATATATGCTTACAATATGCAGAGACAAGGGTTGAGGCTGAAATTTTCTGATGAATGAGGCGCATCCCGCCAGGACCGGGCTCTAGGCGGCGTCTGCGCCGCCCTGAGCCCCGCCGCATTTCTTAGCGGATCTCGGCCATCCGGTGACGATCCCTTGCGGGGTATGGACGGCGGCACGCCGCCTGCTCCGGGCGCGCTGCCGCGCGTCGTTCTCTCTTCTTCGAGGGGGCCTTGCCCCCACGCCGTCAAGGCAGCCCTGCGGGTGTCCGCCGGGGTGTCCCCGGCCTTCCTTCACCAACGTTCCGTGCAGGCCGGGCGATCCCCCTCCCCCGGCGGCCAGCCTTGACCGCTTCCCCCCGCTCCGCAGGCCGCGAGGCCTCGCCTCCGGGTTGCAGGCGCAACCCGGAAATAAAGGAGATTTGGAAGATGGCCCGGAAGGCCAACACCAAGACCAAGAAGACCGCCGCGAATGGCAACCGTCAGGATGTTTATGAGCGCGTCACCGCGAAGATCGTCGCCGATCTGGAAAACGGGGTTCGAACCTGGATGAAACCGTGGAACGCCGAGCACGCCGCCGGGCGGATCACCCAGCCCTTGCGCGCCAAAGGCAAGGCCTATCGCGGGATCAATGTCGTGATGCTCTGTGCCGCCGCCGTCGAGCAGGGGTTCGCCGCTCCGATCTAGATGACCTACCGCCAGGCGCAGGAGCTTGGCGCACAGGTCCGCAAGGGCTCCAAGGGCTCGCTTGTGGTCTATGCCAACAAGCTGACCCGCGAGGAGGAAGACCCCAAAAGCGGCGACACCGCACTGCGCGAAATCCCCTTCATGAAGGGCTACACCGTGTTCAACGTCGAGCAGATCGAGGGCTTGCCCGCGCATTACCACGCCCCCGCCGCGCCGGTGCTGGACCCGGTTGAGCGCATCTCGTCGCACACAACTCCGGATCCCTCCGGTAACATGCTGTAAAGCATGCTGATCAGTGAGGGTAAACATGGGTTGGGCAGCCGAGGAATTTCGGGATCTGGATCTGGGCGACAAGCGCCCGAAGGCACGCACCGTGCTGCTGGCGGAGCGCTTGGCCGATCGACCTACGGCGAGCCTGCCGGGTGCCTGTGCGGGCAGGGCGGAGACGCAAGGGGCCTATCGGTTTCGGAGTTATTGTCGTTTCTGGTGTACGGCGCAGCCTTGGAGGGATGGCGTATCCTGCTGACTGATCACCACCAAGATCACAGCCAACAGAGGTTGATACGCCATGTCCGAGTCTACGCTATCAGTTCTTTCACAACCAGAGACCGAAGAGAGTGATCCGCTGCATGCGCTGCTGCGTCGCGGGGCGCGCAAGCTGATCGCCGACGCCGTCGAGGCGGAGCTGGCCCTGTTCTTGGAGGGATATGCCGAGCACCGCTTAGAGGATGAGCGCCAGGCGGTGGTGCGCAACGGCTACCTGCCGCGGCGCACGGTGCAAACCGGGATCGGCGATGTGGAGATTCAGGTACCGAAGGTGCGCGACCGCAGCGGAGGCGGCGCCTGCTTGCGCTCGAGCCTGCTGCCGCCCTATCTCAAGCGTGCGCGCAGCGTCGAGGAGCTGATCCCGTGGCTCTACCTCAAGGGGGTGTCCACCGGCGACTACCAGGAGGCGCTGGCGGCCCTGCTCGGCGACGAGGCCAAGGGGTTGTCGGCCAACACCATCTCACGGCTCAAGCAGCACTGGATCGAGGAGCACCGCGCCTGGTGCCGACGCGACCTCGGCGAGCGGCGCTGGGTGTACTGGTGGGTCGACGGCGTCTACAGCAACGTGCGCATGGATGATCGCGTCTGCCTGCTGGTGATCGTCGGCGTCACCGAGCACGGCGACAAGGAGCTCATCGCCGTGGAGGATGGTCATCGGGAATCCGAGGCGAGCTGGTACGAGCTGCTCGCGGGGCTTCGCGCGCGCGGCCTGATGCAGGGTCCCAAGCTGGCCGTCGGCGACGGTGCCTTGGGCTTCTGGAAGGCACTCGCCAAGCTCTACCCCGACACCGCGCACCAGCGCTGCTGGGTGCACAAGACGGCCAACGTCCTGGAGAAGCTGCCCAAGTCGGTGCAGCCGAAGATCAAGGCGGCCATGCATGAGATCTGGATGGCCGAGACCCGCGAGGATGCCCACACGGCCTTCGACCAGACCCTCAAGCGTTTCGAGCCCAAGTACCCCCGCGCCATGGACTGCCTGGCCAAGGACCGCGATGCGCTGCTCGCCTTCTACGACTTCCCGGCCGAGCATTGGGTGCACATCCGCACCACCAACCCGATCGAGTCGACCTTCGCCACGGTTCGACTGCGCAGCGACCGCATGCGCAACTGCGGCTCACGCGAGACCACCCTGACGATGGTCTTCAAACTGCTCCAAAGCGCCCAGAAGGGGTGGAAGCGCATCAAGGGATTCAGGAAGCTCGAACTGCTCGTCAACAACGTCCAGTTCCGCAACGGAGAGCAAGTCGTCGATCAGGAAGACAGGGTCGCCGCCTGAGCGGCTGTACACCAGATTTGACAATAACTCGTCGAGAAGTTGGCGCAGGCGCGCGCGCTGCTGGCGGCCCCGCTCTCACCGCTCATTGCTCTGCCTGTCAGCACCGCAGCGCCTGGTGCAGCCGATCGCCTGAGCGACGATACCCATCGCTGTCCCCGCTGCGGCGCGCCGATGGTCATCGTCGAGCGCTCCGAGCGCGGCCATGCACCGCGGGCACCACCATCGGCCATGAGACAGGCGGCATGAGCACGCGCGCCGCCAGCCACCGGGTGTCAGCCCCCTGCACGCATCGCCTCGCCGGTGCACGGGCGCCTTTGTGCTTGCACGCTGAAAGCCCCGCTTGCTCACCGCTGTCACCGCGCTGGCGGGCGCAAATCGCAGGCTTCAGAGCCGCGCCACCCTCGGTCAAGGCCCTCGCCGACACCCGCCACACGCACAGACACACTGCTGCCACCCCGGCACTCGATTCAAATCCCCATAGCGCCGTGCCCCCGCTGACGCCGTCCCCAATGGCCCGCGGTTTCCTCCCTCGAGGGTTATCCGATGCCTACCGCCGGCCGCGGTAACCGGAACGGCCCGTTCCAGTCATCCAGCCCAGCGGCTCCGATCGCGCGCGCCACACGGCGGTAGGCATCGGATAACCCTTAACAGTAGCGGACGTTGGGCCGAGTGCAGCCTTCATCACCGATGCCCCGCTCTTCGAACAGATCCTCACCCACATCGGGGCGCCACCACGCCTGGCCCCGATCTCTCACGCCGGTGGCCTGCCCGCGTGTGACGGCGGGCCCGAGCCGGTGCCTGACTGGGTCCTTGTTGCTCAGCTGGAGCCTGTGCTCGAACTCGATCTGCGTCCCCTGGTAGCATCGTTGGTATGCCTTAGGTGATGAAAGCGTAATTTCTATTGAGAAAATTGCTGATTAGCTGGATCGGACAGCGCGACCTGGATGCGGTGGATGATGATGGTGACGGTCCCGTCCTCGCTACCATACGGAAGCAGATGCCGGATCAGACGTACCTGCTGTTTAACTATGCACCGGCGAAGGTCGCGCCATATCTGGAATGGTTGCGGCTCAAGGCTCCAGCGAACATTGATGCGCGTCACGCGGCGCTCCGATCGCCCGTGGACTACACCGATATTTATCATGCCGCGGAAGCGCTGCTCCAGGAGATTTGGGGCCGGCATTCGAAGGCGCATCGAAGCATCCTGATCAGCCCGGGAACACCGGCGATGCAGGCGGTCTGGATCCTGCTGGGCAAGACGCGCTTTCCAGCTGAATTCCTGCAAGCATCCCCGGAACAGGGTGTGCAGCCAGTGCATCTTCCCTTTGCCATCTCCGCAGAGTTTCAGCCTGCTGGAGCCGCTCAGGCAGGTCGGCAACTGCGCGAGCTGGTCGCGGCGGATGTCCCTGAGACGGCCGGCTTCGAGCGTGTGGTCACCGGGCATCCGCTGCTGCAGGACCTCAAGCGGCGTGCCGCCGCGCTCGCCCGTTTCGATGTCCCTGTCCTTGTCCTCGGCGAGAGCGGCACCGGCAAGGAGCTGTTCGCGCGAGCAATCCATAATTCCAGCGCCCGTTCCACCCAACCTTTCGTCGCGGTGAATTGCGGCGCCATTCCGCCTGAGCTGGTCGACTCGACGCTGTTCGGCCATGTCAAGGGCGCCTTCACCGGAGCCCTACGCGACGCGGCAGGCGTCTTCGAGCAGGCCGACGGCGGCACCCTGTTCCTGGATGAGCTCGGCGAGCTGTCGGCGCCAGCGCAGGTGCGGCTTCTCCGTGTCTTGCAGGAGGGGCAAGTCGTTCCGGTCGGGGGCAACAAGGAGCGTGCGGTAGAGGTTCGGCTGATCAGCGCCACGCACCGTGACCTGCAAGCGGACATCGCCGAGCGGCGGTTTCGCGAAGACCTGTACTACCGCGTGGCGGTCGGTGTGCTGGAACTGCCTCCGCTGCGCGAGCGCCAGGGCGACGTGTATCGCCTGACCGAGCATTTTCTGACCGAGATCGGCGAACAATTGGGTTTCCAGCAAACCCCGTCACTGACGCCTGCTGCCCGCAACCGACTGCTTCTCCACGCCTGGCCCGGCAATGTCAGGGAGCTGCGCGCCGCGCTGCTCCGCGCGGCGCTCTGGGCGACGGATGGCCGGGTCGATGCCCCCGATATCGAAGGGGCGCTTCTTGTTCGCCCAGCGGCTTCGGACGATATACTCAACCGTTCCCTAGGGAACGGCTTCGAGCTCGACACCCTCCTGCACGACGTTGAGCGTCATTATCTGGAGCGCGCGCTGTTGGCGGCCGAAGGCTCCAAGACAAAGGCGAGTCGGCTGTTGGGGTTAGGTAGCCACCAGGTTCTGACCACGAGGCTGCGCAGCCGGGGACTTGACGAGAGTCCCAGAAAGTCGCCGCGTAAGCGGTAAAGATGTTTACCCGTGCCGTAAAGCTCGTTACTTTTTCCTGAGGCGCACTGAGGCTAAGTTCGATACAGGTGGTTGATTTGAATATATAAAATAGTTGGCATGGAATATGGAGTATTAGCGGCGACAACCACCATGGAGCAGCCGCAATGCACAGCCCCGCACAGTACGACTCGTCGCCCGGCCAAGCCACTCCCTTCGTGCTCACCGACCACGCCAGCCTGCGCATGAGCCAGCGGGGCATCCGCCGCGACCAGCTCGCCGCGGTCCTGCGTTTCGGCCGCTGCCGCCATACGCGCGGCGCGCGCTTCTACTTCGTCGGCCGCAAAGAGGTTCGTCGCTACGCCCGCTCGGGCCTGGACCTGCGCCCGCTCGAGAACCTGCAGGTGCTGATGGCACCCCGCAGCGATGCGGTCATCACCGTCTATCGCAACGCGCGCCTGCCGCGCGACTGACCCTGCAACCGAACCCTTACCAACCGGATCACCCCAAGGAGCCACTTCGATGCCCATCAAAGACTTCGCCGTCAAGGCCGCTCGCCCGCTGCCCGTGATCATCCTGGCCGACACCAGCGGCAGCATGGGCATGGACGGCAAGATCGAGGCCCTGAACCAGTCCCTACGGGACATGGTGAAGAGCTTCGCCGCCGAGAGCCGCCTGCGCGGGGAGATCCACCTCGGCGTCATCACCTTCGGCGGCAGCGCCGCCGCGCACCTGCCGCTGACGCCGGCGCACCAGGTCCAGGGCATCCAGGAATTCGTCGCAAACGGCGGCACACCCATGGGCGCGGCCATGGACATCGCCCGCGAGCTGGTGGAGGACCGGGAACTGATTCCGTCCCGCGCCTATCGCCCGATCCTGGTGCTGGTCTCCGACGGCCATCCCACCGACGACTGGGAAGGCCCGTTCCGGACGCTGCTCGCCAGCGAGCGCGCGGCCAAGGCGACCCGCATCGCGCTCGCCATCGGCAACGACGCCGACGAGGCCATGCTGACCGAATTCGCGAACGACCCTGAAGCGCCGCTGTTCCACGCTGACAACGCCGCCGAGATCGTGCGCTTCTTCCGCGCCGTGACCATGAGCGTGGCCAAGCACTCCCAAAGCGCCAATCCGAGCGCCAGCCTGCGGCTGGACTATCGCCGCGTCGGCGACGACGACGAGCTGGACCTGGATTTCTGATGGGCGTGCGCCTGCACGCGGCCTCGGTGCCCGGACCGGCACATCTTCAGGCGGGCTTGCCCAATCAGGACGCGGTCCTGATCCGCCGGGGACGCTGGGGCTGGCTCGCGGCGGTCAGCGACGGCATGGGCTCCCGCACTCATGCCCGCGCCGGCGCTCGCGCCGCCTGTCGGGCTGCAAGGCAGAGCGTCCGCCAGGTGCCGTTCGAGGCCGAGGATCGCGCCTGGGTCGAGACCCTCTATCGCGACTGGCTCGCGCAACTGGCCAAAGAGCACATCCGGCCCGCGGATGCCGCAGCGACCTGCCTTCTGGCCCGCGGGCTGCCGGACGGCCGTTTTCGGTTGGCGCAGCTGGGCGACGGACTGATCCTCGGGCATCCGCAGCCGGTCCGGGGCCTGGCCAAGCGCGAGGCGGATGCCTTCGGCAACGAGACGCTGGGGCTCGGTGTCTCGCGTCGCTTCGCCGATTGGCACTTCGCACGCGGCGCCCTGACCGAGCCCGGCCACGGGCTTGCATTGATGACCGACGGCATCGCCGACGATCTCGGCGACACCGACGGCCTGATCGAATCCCTGGTGGTGGACTTGCGCCGTCGCGGCGCCCGCGCGGCGCGTGTCGCGCTGACCCGTGACCTGAACGACTGGCCGACCAGGCACCACAGCGACGACAAGACCATTGCCGTCGTCTATCGCGCAGGAGGACGCATCAGCAATGAATGACAAGCGACAGCAAAGGGGCTCCAAGAAGCGCCGTGTCGCCCGCGACGCGGCAGGCACCGAGTATCAACTGACCGGCAAGCTCGGCGAGGGCGGCCAGGGCGTCGTCTGTACGACGGACCGCGAGAACATCCTGATCAAGCTCTTCACCGACAAAGACCCGGACCGTCGGCGGCGTTGGGTCAACCGGCTGAACTGGGTACTGAACCAAGAGCTGGACGGGCTGCACATCGCCCGCCCAATCGCCCTGATCGAACGTCCACCCGGCTATGTCATGGAGCTGATGGATGGCCTTGAGCCCCTGCAAACGGGCCTGGAGCGTAGTCTCGCGGCGCTGATTGACGGCGACGGGCTCGCGGGCTACCTCGCCACCGGCGGGCTGCGCCGACGCCTGGCCCTGCTGCGCGAGTTGGCAGCCACCCTCGCCGGGCTGCACGCGCGGGGCCTGGCCTACGGTGATCTGTCGCCGAACAACGTCTTCGTATCCCAGAGCATCGAGCACTGCCAGATCTGGCTCATCGACTGCGACAACCTCTGCGCCACCGAGCGGCTGGGTAACGGCCACCTGCACACGCCGGGCTTCGGCGCGCCGGAGGTCGTCCGCGGCGAGCGTGGCGTCAACAGCCTGACCGATGCCTGGTCCTTTGCCGTGCTGGCGTTCGAGCTGCTGACCCATGGCCATCCGCTGAAGGGCGAGGCGGTGCTCGACGCCGAGCCCGAAGAGGAAGAGCGTGCCCTGCGCGGCGAGCTGCCCTGGGTGCATCACCCTGAAGACACCTCGAACCAGGCCTGCGACGGTCTGCCGCTGGAGCTGGTCGCAACGCCCCGGCTCCGGGCTCTGTTCGAGGACTGCTTCAATGCCGGCCGCGACGACCCGCTGGCACGCCCCAGCCTGGCCGAATGGGCCGACGCACTGGAGGCGGCTTGGGCGTTGATGCTGGACTGCACCGCGCCGGACTGCGGCAGCAGCTTCTATTGGAACGATGACCGGCGGTGTCCGTTCTGCGATGAGGTGACTACCGACGGGCTGCTGCTCATGCACGGCTGGGAGAGCGATGAGACAGCCGACGAACGATTTCTTGAGACCGGTGATTGCGTCGCTCTGGCAGCCGATACGCCCCTCGTTCTGCACCTCGCTCCGGCGGGAACCCGCGGCTATCGAGATGCGCCCCGCGTCTGCGAGCTGTGGTTGGAAAATGGGGAGCTGCACATGGAGCCGGCCCAGCACGCCGAGCTAACGCTTGTTAGGTGTTCTGATGGCCAGGTGTATGCGTTCACACAGAAAAAATCATTGAAGTCGCACCAGCGCCGCGGTTTGTCACTTGCGCTGACCCTTTGCCATACGGACGCGCCGCAGCTACGCCCGTTCTGGCGCTTCACCTGGTAGAAGGGGCGCGCAGTGGAATTGATCGACTGCAAGGCTCTGGAGCCCGAGATCGTCGGGCTGCGCACGCTGGAAGCACCGCCGAGCCCCTGGCAAGCAAAAGCCGAGGCCCGGCTCATCACGGACAACGGCCAGCGCTTTCTGCAGCAGGACGAGCGCATCGTTCCGGTCGAATACGCAGACCGTGGCGATTCCCTGCGCTACGGCGCCGGCCAATGCCTTTGGTGCCTGATCGACACCAAGAGGGACATGGTTCGCCTGCGCGCGTTGCGCTGCCGAGCCCCCTTACCGTTGGACCTTGAGGTCGGCGTCGACGACCGGCTGGTGGACCAGCTCCACAAGCAGCGGCGTATCACGGAACCGACCGCGGATGCCGCATGCGCCTGGCTGAACGACGAGCTGCTGCTGGCGCGGGCGCCCGGGCTCGACGGCACCCGCGCATTGGCCCGGGCCGACGGCACCGGCACGCATCTGACGTTGGTGGGTCGTCGCCACGAGGCCGACCTGCGCGAGCGCGACGGCCGCTGGCTGATCGCGCGCCTCACGCCAGCGCGACAGTCCGACACCGAGTTGACGCTGCTACACGGCGAGCTCGCAATCGTCGATGCCGGCGTCGCCGCTGCACTGCGTTCGCCAGCCCAACGCCAACTGTTCCGTGAGTATCTCGATGCCCACGGGGACTACGTCGAGCTGTGGCGACGCTACGACGCCATCGAGTGGGGCAAGGCGACGCAGGCGGGACGCGAGCTCGGCATCCTGCGCTATACCGTGCGTGAGCCCGGTGGCGAAGAACAGCTCCGCTGGCGCTTCCAGGTCGATCCGGAGCAGGCCCGCCAGTGGCTCGAGCGCTGGGAGGCACTGTCCCGCGACAGCAAGCTGCCGGACCTGGCCATCGAGGCCTGCGCCGAGCCGCCGGCCTGGATGGTGGACGGCGAAGAGACCGACGCCAAGAACAGTGGCCGGCCCGTGGTTGGCGAGCGCCCTGCGCTGAACGGCAACTGGCTGACCCTCAGCTACGCCGCGGACCGCGATCACGACGCCCCGCCGCCGGTCGGTTTGCTATGCCTGTCCATCCACGGCCAACGCAAGGCCCACGAACGCCGGGAACAGGCACTGGAGCGCATCCACACCAGCGCCAACCCGATGCCGCAGCTGCGCGTCCTGTTGGAAGGCCAGCCGGTACCGACCCGCAGCGACTGGCGCCGGGAGAGGGCCCTGAGCCGACAGGCCCGCGCTGCCTTTCGGGGCGATCCCACCGACATGCAGAAGCGCGCCTTGGATGTAGCGCTGAACACGCCGGACATTGCCGTCATTATCGGCCCACCCGGCACCGGCAAGACCCAGGTTATCAGCGCCCTGCAACGGCGCCTCGCCGAGGTCTATCCGGATCCGGCCTCGATCCAATACCAGCTGCTGATCACCAGCTTTCAGCACGACGCCGTGGACAACGCGCTGGGCCGCATCGAGGTGTTCGGTCTGCCGGGGCTGCGCGTCGGCGGGCGTCGCCGGGATGCGGACAATCCCGACACCGATCGGCTCTCGGGCTGGCGTCAGACGCGGCTCGCGGAGCTTGGCCCAAGACTCGACGCCGCCATCGCCGCGGAACCGGTCTTCTCCGCATTGCAGGGCTTGCGCGATGCGACGACCCGGCTGCGCATCCAGTCGCTGACACCCGCGGAGCGTGCCGAGCAGGCGCGCGACATCGACGCCAGGCTCCAAGACCTAGCCGATACGCATCGCCTCCGGCCAACTGCGGCCACCGAACGGCGTTGGCGCGACTGGCTCGCAGCCCGCCAGATAGACCCCGGGAACGCCGGCACGACCGAGCCGGTACGCCGTCTCTGGCGGCGGGCCATCTGGTCGCTGCGCACCAGCGCCGGCGCCTTCGGCGACGACGGTCCCGGACAGTGTCTGCGGCTGCTGGACCTCGCCGATCGGCTCGACCGCAACCTCGTGGCAAGTGATCGCGTCCTGCTCGAGGCACTCGCGATAACCCTGGCACCTTCAGACCGACAGCTAGCGGATCTCGCGGACCTGCGCGAGCGGCTGCTCACCGACAGCCGCCCGGACCTGCGCCCTCCCGTGCTGCGCAATGCGCTGGATTCGGAGGGCTGCCGCTTGCTCGACACCCTGCTCGGCGAGTTGGACGAGCACCTCAAGCGCCGGCCGGAGTGGGCGCGGCTCGCGATCCTCGGCGATTACCTGGACGACTTGCGGCTCGACGCGTCGGGCATCGAGGACGCCGTGGGCGCCTACACGACAGTGCTCGGCGCCACCTGCCAGCAGGCGGCGGGCGAGCCCATGCGCGGGCTGCTGAGCCTGCAGCCCAAAGACGGTATGAGCTTCGACACCGTGGTCATCGATGAGGCCGCGCGGGCGACGCCGCTGGACCTGCTGATCCCGATGGCCATGGGTCGCCGGCGTATCGTGCTGGTGGGCGACCACCGCCAGTTGCCGCATCTGCTGGATCCGGACACCGAAGAAGCCCTGGAACTGGCCGGCGACCTGAACGAGGCCGAGCACAAGGCCCTGCGCGAGAGCCTGTTCGAACGGCTTGTCCAAGGGCTGCGTCGGCTTGAGCAGGAGCATCCCGGCCAGCCGAAGCGAGTGGTCATGCTCGATACCCAGTTCCGCATGCACCCGGTCCTTGGCGCATTCGTCAGCCGCACCTTCTACGAGGCCGCGGGCGAGTCTCCGATCGACTCCGGTCGGCCCGCGGACGACTTCGACCACGAGGCGCCAGGCCTGGAGGGTCGGGTCTGTGCCTGGATCGACGTGCCGGTGCGCGAGCGCGACGACCGCGACCGTCGCCTGCCAGCCGGCAGCCGCATCCGCACGGTGGAGGCCGAGCGCGCCGCCCGCGAGGCGCGGCGCATCCTCGACGCCTGTCCGGATTTGAGCGTCGGCGTCATCACCTTCTACGCCGCCCAGCGCGACCTGATCCTGGAGCACATGGGCGAGCAGGGGCTCAGTGAGAAGCCAAAGGGTCGCTGGCAGGTCCGACCCCAATGGGCTCGTGACGAGAGCGGCGGCGAACGGCTCCTGGTCGGCACCGTCGATGCCTTCCAGGGCAAGGAATTCGACATCGTGCTGCTGTCCGTCGTGCGCACCGATGCGCCGGTGCGAGGCGACGACCGGGAGCGGGCACTGACCGGAAAGTACGGCTTCCTGCGCGTGCCGAACCGGATGAACGTGGCCATGAGCCGCCAGCGGCGGCTGCTGATCGCCATCGGCGACGTTGCGCTCGCCCGCGCGCCGGAGACCGCCGAGGCCGCGCCGGGTCTCGCCGCATTTCTGGCGCTCTGCGAGGGGGAGCATGGCCGTGTTCTCTGATCTCTACCTGGACTATCAGCGAGATCACCGGGGCAAGCTGTTGCTCTGGCCCGTTTGGGTCTGGACCCTGCATGTCCCCGAGCGCCGCCGCGACGGCCTCAATGTGCTGGCTTTCACGGTGCTCCGGCTGCACGCCGCTGGCTGCGATGACCCTGACTGGATCGCCGAGCATTTGGGTGTCGACGGCGAGTTGGTTCGCTACATCGTCTCCGCCCAACTGATCCCGAACGGGTTCCTCGATCAGAAGCGGCGGCTGACCGAGCCTGGCCAAGAGCAACTGGAGCGCGGCGGCGAGGGTGACCTGCATCAACGCGCCGCGCTGCTCTTTCAAAGCGCCGAGAGCGGCGCGCTGTGGCCTCGGCAGAGGGGTGAGCTGCGCGAGATCGAGCCAATCGACCCCGCCGCCCTCTACCCAAGCTTCCTCGCTGATCGCGATTCCGGTCGGACGCTGTCGCCGTTCCGGCTATCGCCGCCGCATCGGACGTCACCAACGCAACCGACTGTCGCACAGTTTCGCGATGCGCTGAGGCAGGACCGCCTCGCCCGCCGCCATCGGCGACTGCGTGGCGACCAAAGCGATCCGGACGACCTGCCGAGCGACGCCATTGAGCTGGTCGACCCAAGGCCGCGACCCTGCTGGGTGCTGTGCCGGGTCTACCAGGGTCCGACCGACGAGCATCCCTGGCTCGTCAGCGACCCCCTCGGTCAGACCCGTGCTGCCGACTGGATGCGCAAAGAGGTCTTCGAGGCCAGCCGCCGCGTACCCCTTTTGGCCAAGCGCCTCGGCGACCTGCTGGGCGATACGGACGAGAAGGACGACTGGGAGAGCTACCGCCGCCGCGAGGACGAGATGGTCCGCTTCGAGGTCTTCGAGCGCTTTCCTGCCGCGGGTCGGATACCAGGGCTGGAGGACCGACTCGTTGAGCTGCTCCGGGTGCGCGCCACCGTCGATGCCGCCGGCAGCCACGGGCGCACCGAGGAGATCGGCAACCTGATCATTCAGTGCCAGCGCACGCTGGAACAGTGCTTCCTTTGGCTGTTGAAGGAGTGGCCGTTGGAGCGGCCGGAAGACCGTCTGAGCCGGCACATGCAGCAGGCCGACCTGCAACAAGCGCTGCGCTGCGCGATGCCGGATCTGTCGGAGCGCTGCATCAACAAGCTGCGCGTGCAGCCCAATAAGGTCTTCGGAGCGTTGAAGTATCGCACCGGCTCGTTGCGGCAGTACTTGGCCGGGGTTCTGCTGTCGCTGGCCGACCATCGATGTCACCCGTTTCGCCAGATCGCACTGGATGAGGAGTTGACGCTGCGGCTGCTCTCACTGTCGGCAGATCGCGATGCCGCCGGTCATGGCGGTGACCAGCACCGCGGCTCACCAGACCGCCAACTCGCCCTGAAGCATGCCGACACCGCCCTGCAAATCGCTGAACGACTGATCGAAGGAATCCTGGAAGATGGCCAAGAACAGACGCGCCCGGAACGGGACCAACCAACCGAATCACGACAAGGTGCCGGAGCAGATCGCCCGTCTTGAAGGCCATCCGGCGCTGCCGGAGACGGCCGCCGCGGCGGTGCCCAGCAAAGAAGAACTGGATTCCATGCCGGACGGCACAAAGGACCAATTCGCCGAGCGCGTCGCGGCCCTGGATGCGGCACTCACCGATCTCGACGCGAAGCGCGAAGACCTCGACCGCCGTCTCGCCGAGGCCAAGCAGCAAGAGACCGCTCTGACTGCCGCAACGGCGGACCACGAACAGCGACAGACGGCGCTGGCCGAGCGGGAAGGGTCGCTCAACGACCGCGAACGGGCCATCGAGCTGCGTGAGCTGGATGCCCGAAATGGCTTCCTCGCCCAGCAGCGCGAGGCGCTGAAAACCCTGCACGACGAGATTCGGCGGCTGGAGACCGAGCGTGACCAGGTCATCGCCCGCACCGAGCAGGACGAGCGCGAGGCGCGGCAGCGCATCGATGCGATGCGCACCGCCTTCCGCGCCGAGCAGCAGGCGGACAAGGATGCCGTCGCGCAGAACCGCCAGGCGTTGGAAGACGACCGGCAGCAACTGGAACTGGAGCGCCAGCGGCTCGAGCAGACGCGACGCAACCAAGACAGCATCGAGCAGGAGATTCGCCAACGCGTCGAGGGCGAGCACCACCGCGAGATCATGTTGTTGAAGCGACGCATCCACGAGTCCGTGAAGCTTGCCGGACGGGATGAAGCGTTGATTCAACGCCAACAGAAGGAGTTGGAAGGGTTTGCGCAGCTATCCCACCTGCTGCGGCAACACGACCTCGCCAATGCCGAGGACCTGATCGAACAGCTCGACGCGTTGCGCAGCGAGAACCGCCGGTTGCGCGAGGACCAGCGCCATCGCTCCGACGACGACCTGGAGGCCGAAAACGATTCCCTGCGCGAGCGCTGCGACGACTACGAGCAGCGGCTGGAAGACCAAGTCCGGCAGATCAACGAGCTGAAGAATGAGGTCGGGTCTCGCCGCGTCGGTATTCTGGAAAGGCAGGCCCTCGAACAGGAAAAGCGTGTGCTGGAGCAGCACAAACGCGCCTTGGACAGCGCCGTCACCGATCTGGAGCAGCGGCTCGACGACCTGACGACACGCCAGCAGGGCCGTTCCGCCTTCGAGGCGCTCACCAAGATGGACAAGGACCTCGTCGGCGCCGCCAGCGTCGAGGAAGTGCCGACGCTCGACGCGTTCGCCCGGGAGCTGCGCCATCGCATTGCCGGCGCGCTGGATGCGCCGCTCTTCTATCCGGAGCAGGTCATCCGGCTGTTCCTCGGCGGCCTGGCCATGAGCCAGCTGCACATCCTTCAGGGCATCTCCGGCACCGGCAAGACCAGCCTGGCGCTGGCGTTCGCGAAGGCCGTCGGCGGCCACTGCACCGAGGTACCCGTCCAGGCCGGCTGGCGCGACCGCGACGATCTGCTCGGCCACTTCAACGCCTTCGAGCGGCGGTTCTACGAGCGCGAATGCCTTCAGGCCATCTACCGGGCCGGCACCGAGCCGTTCAAGGACCGCATCAACATCGTGCTGCTCGACGAGATGAACTTGTCGCATCCCGAGCAATACTTCGCCGAGCTGCTGTCCGCGCTGGAGATGCCGGCGGCACGGCGCAGGGTCGTGTTGACCGAGAGTGAGCTGCCGGATCCGCCGCGGCTGATGCGCGGCGACGGCTGCGAGGGCCGCAAGCTGCCGTTGCCCGACAATCTCTGGTTCATCGGCACCGCGAACGAAGACGAGACCACCAAGGGCTTCGCCGACAAGACCTTCGACCGGGCGCATGTGATGGAGCTGCGCGAAAAGGACTCCCCGTTCCAGGTCGAGCAGCAGTCGGGCCCGCTGCCGTGCAGCTTCTCCTCGTTGCGGCGCCAGTTCGACCAGGCACAGAGAAAGCACCGCCAGGCGGTCGAGGCGGGCCTGGCCGCGCTACAGACGAGCGCGTTCACGAACCGGCTCAAGGACGACTTCGATCTCGGCTGGGGCAACCGGCTGGAGCGCCAAGCGCTGAGCTTTATTCCCGTCGTCATCGCCGCCGGTGGCAGCCTTGGCGAGGGCATGGACCATCTGCTGGCCACCCGCCTGTTCCGCGCGGGCAAGATCACCGAGCGCTTCGATGTAGGTCTGGATACGCTGCGGGAACTGGAGACGGCTTTGGTCGAGGCCTGGCCGCGGGTTGATTCGAAGAATGATCCGGAGACCTGCCTCGACCGCTTGGCGCGCGAAATCAAGCGCAAGGAGCAGCAGGGATGACGGCCCTGAGGCTCAGGGACCGACTTGATGACCGGCAGCGGCAGGTCAACGACGACGAACCGCTGCTCGAAGGCCGCTGGGTGTTGGAGCAGGCGGCCCGCCAGAACGGCCATACAGAGCTTGCTGGTGGAGACCTGTTGGTCGATGACGGCGCGCCCCGCCTGCGTCTTGGCACTGTTGACAGCGGATTTCGGCGCCCGCGGCTGCCGGACGACGACCGCAGCAACTACCAGTTGGCATTGGATGCTCTCTCCGCGATCGACGCGAGGACCGAGCTGGCCGAAGCGCGCTGGCCGAGCCCGCTGCTACCGGCCGAGCTCGGCCAGCAAAGCGAGCCGAACCGGCTGGACGCGCTGCTGGACGAGGTCTTCGAGCGAGGGCATCTGGATGCCATCGCGATCCGCCCACGACTCAGCATGCGCTACGAGACCGAACTGCTGCCGGTGGACCGCGCCCGGCGCCTGGACACCGGCTTTCAGCGCCATCTGGCCGCCCACTCCGAGTGCTGGGCCGCCCGGACGCTGAGCGGCGTCGTGCCCAAGACCGTTCTTGCGCGTATCAGCGACGATGATGCCGACATTTACGAGC
Source organism: uncultured Thiohalocapsa sp. (assembly GCF_913062725.1). GTDB lineage: Bacteria > Pseudomonadota > Gammaproteobacteria > Chromatiales > Chromatiaceae > Thiohalocapsa. The sequence continues at coordinate 1,800 of NZ_CAJXWY010000067.1, read as the reverse complement.
ACCGCGTCTATGCACGCCTGCTTGATCATCTGGAGCGCTATCTGCAGGGGCGCATTGGCAAGCTCAGCGGTATTGCCGCGCGTTACCAGGAAGGGCTCGAGTTCAACAACAGCGAAGCGGTGGACTGGCAGTTGCGGCGGGACATCTGCGCCGTCTGGGGAGAGGCGGTCAGCGCCGGCGAAGCGGGCGAGCTGCTGAAACAAAACCGCGAGCAGCTGGATCATCTGGCATGGTCGCTGAAGCGCATCCGAGCGCTCAAGGGACGAAGGATCAAAGGCCTCAACGGCGGCTCCCTGTATCAGTCGATCCCCCGCGGCGCCCAAGTCGGCCTGAGCCTGGTGCCGACCAATCTATTGCAGCACGACGCGCACTATCGCCAGCTGCGCCGACTCTGGGACGCCTGGCTGGCAGCGACCGCGGCCGAGCGCGAACGGCCCGTGCAGGTGCTCGCGCGGCGCCGCGCAGACGAGGACCGATACGAGCGCTATATCGGGCTGCTGTTGCTGCGCGTGCTTCGTGCACTGGACTTTCAGGTCAGCTGGTCAGGCGAATCATCGGCGCAGGCCAACTGCGACCGTTGGAGCGACGCAGTGAGCTTGGAGAGCCGCGATCACACCTGGGTCATCGGCATGGACAGTCATCGTCTCGTGCTCGTGCCGTCCGCAGCGCTCAACGATACGGACACCGCGGCCGAGTGGGTTACGCACACGCTCGACGAGGGCCGGGAGGTCCGCGTTCCCTGCCTCTTGCATGCCCCAGAGTGCACGGATTTCGTGTCGCCGCCGGAGCATCTGGTCGCCGGCCATCTGGCCTTGCAGCTATCCCCGCTTGACCTGTACGCGCAGGAGAAGGCCCACGCGCTCGTCGCCGCTTGGCTCTGGCAGCGGCGGCTGGCCGGCTATGGCGAGGTGTTTCCGCGGCTGCCGACCGCCGTGGCAGGGGCCTGGCCGGAAACCGTTCGAGACACACGAAATGGGCACGCCTTGTACAGGCCAGTCAGCGACGCCGATTGGCAGCGGCTGCGCCAGGCCCTGGAGCAGCACGCCCGCCCGCAATTGCGCGATCAGATCGCCAACCGCAAGATGCAGCTGGACCGCCTGATGCAATGCCCCGACTCCGACTGTTCGCGGCCCGCCGCGACCTTCGAATCCCATCTTTCCGGTTTCTTTGCCCAGTGCGATTGCGGCTGTCAGTGGGAGTTGCGCGATCGGCTCTTTCGCCTGACACGGATCGATCGGGAGCCGCAGGGCTTCGCAACCCTCGGCCCTCGCTGGCTGCACGTCCCTGTGATATCGGAGCAGTAGCCCGTGCGCATCGCCCGGGCGTGATCGAGGGCCGTCGTCATCACCGGGCTCGACGCCGCGCTGCCGCTGCGTCTGCAATGAGCGGGTCGGCCAGGTGCCGGAAGCGCAGGCGCCCGCGCGGGAGTATCGCGCTCGCTTTCACCGAGGCATGCGCGAGCGAGGATTCCCCGAGGCGCGCGCGGTTGAGCATCATCGTCGTGAATGGTCAAGATTCAATCGGTTCGAGGGCGCTGCCGTGTGCTGCAACGGTTCATCCCGGAGCGGCCCGTTCGAACCCGAGGTGGGCCGTGACATGCTCGGCTGGGAGCGCGACGGCTTTTGCCTTGACGCGGTTGTCAGCGTTGCTGGCCAGGGTAGAGCTGTTTAGAGCGACTGCTGCGCTGTTGTACTCGGCCACCCAATGTCCGGTCTGTCGAACAGTAGCCGTTCAGACCCCCCGCCCAGATAACCGTTGCTGAGGGCAGACATTGCTGGGCGAGCTATGGCAAGATCTTGC
>NZ_CAJXWY010000066.1 GCF_913062725.1 uncultured Thiohalocapsa sp. | reverse complement strand
CGCAAGATTTTGTTTTAAAATCACTTTTTTGTGATCTGCGGCCGCTGAACTCGATCCATCACAACAAGGATTGAAACTCCCAGGGCGCCGCGATGATGTTGCGCCGATCCTTGGCCGCTGAACTCGATCCATCACAACAAGGATTGAAACATGTCTTCGACTTTTATACGGCCGGATACGCCTATCGCCGCTGAACTCGATCCATCACAACAAGGATTGAAACCGCTAGTCGTTGAGGTGCTCGAAGTAGAGCACCTGGCCGCTGAACTCGATCCATCACAACAAGGATTGAAACCCCGATGGATGACGCTGGCCGACATCGAGGCTGAGTGCCGCTGAACTCGATCCATCACAACAAGGATTGAAACTGAACCCGTCGCGGAGCGGCAAGGGCTTGTATCCGTGGCCGCTGAACTCGATCCATCACAACAAGGATTGAAACCCAATGTAGCCTTCGAGCGTTCGGCGGGCGAACTCGTCGTGCCGCTGAACTCGATCCATCACAACAAGGATTGAAACTAAGGATGGTATCTGCCCTCCTGGCTCTGAGATACGCCGCTGAACTCGATCCATCACAACAAGGATTGAAACCGGATGACGTACTCAATCGCGTCCTCGTTGTACGAGGGCCGCTGAACTCGATCCATCACAACAAGGATTGAAACTGTGCTGGATCTGGTGCGAGGCCGCTGGGACACCCGCCGCTGAACTCGATCCATCACAACAAGGATTGAAACCGCGTCACTGACGGACGCTGAGCGCCAAGAGCTTCATGCCGCTGAACTCGATCCATCACAACAAGGATTGAAACAAATTAGTGGCCCCGACAACCCAGACGTTGGGCGGCAGGCCGCTGAACTCGATCCATCACAACAAGGATTGAAACGTTCCCGGATTGGTAGCCGTCAGACTGAATGGCGACGCCGCTGAACTCGATCCATCACAACAAGGATTGAAACGTGTGGGCGGGCTCCAGGCCCATGAGATAGTCCACCTGCCGCTGAACTCGATCCATCACAACAAGGATTGAAACATTACGCCGCCCCAAGGAAAATGTATGGTCCGCCCCGGTGGTGCAAGTGCCGAGTGCATGATGGTGAGCACAGACTGCGTCAATGTATCCGGCCTCGGGATGGTCGATCACGCAGGATCGCCGGGCCTCGATGGAAATCCGCGCCACACGGTCCTGAATAAGCCGATGACCTCCGACTGGGGCCGTTTTTTTCGTCAGGCTTGCGCGTGGCCGCTTGACTGTTTCTGCCATCAATCCTCGTCGCTTGCAGTCACTCGGTGGGATGCTCGGTTAAATAATCATGAACAGTGTGGTTATCTTCATCTGTCGCGTGCAGCTTGACTGACAATCTGGAACACGTGACTGCTTCATCAGCCTGTCACCTGCGCGGCTGCGAATGGCTCTCGGCGCTGCAGGACGGCGCAAATGATGCGCGCCAGTTTGTTCGCCAACGCCACCACGGCGACATTGGCATGCTTGCGCGCGGTGATTCGTCCGACCCAGCGGCGCAGCCCGTCCTCGGCCGGACGCTTGTCGGCCACCCGCAGGACGGCCCGAGCGCCATGGATGAGCATCATGCGCAAGTGGCGACTCCCATGCTTGCTGATGCCGAGCAGCCGCGTCTTGCCGCCGGTGCTGTGCTGGCGCGGCACCAGACCGAGCCAGGCGGCCAGATCCCGTCCGCGGCGGAACTGGCTGGCATCACCGATGCCAGCGAGCAGCGCCGTGCCGTTGATTGGCCCGATCCCGGGGATCGTCAGCAGCAGCTGCATCAGCGGGTCTTGGCGCGCGAACGCGGTCAGCTCCGCGTTCAGCGCCTCGATGCGCGCATCCAGGCGCTTGAGATCCGCATAGAGGTCATGGATCAGCGCCCGCAGGCGATCGGGCAGCCCGTTGTCGGCGTCTTCGAGCACCTCGGGCACGCCGGTGCGCAGCCGGTTGAGGTTTTTCGGCAGGACGATGCCAAACTCCAACAGCATGGCACGCAGGCGATTGCCCAGCGCGGTGCGCTCGCCGATCCAACCACTGCGTGCCGATCTCGAAGAGGTCTACGATACCGAGCGACATCTTTTGTATGTCGCGTGCACGCGTGCTAGAGACAACCTGTTGGTTAGCAGCGTTGATCCAGAATCAGAGTTTCTGGACGACCTTAAAGGTTAGTGCCGCGCGCAAAATGATCATTAACGTAACCACGAACGAAAGACGCTCGGCCACTTGTTCGAGCGCAGCATCAATAAGAATTTTTCCTTGAATCGGCAAGCGGTCAACCGACTCCGGGATACGACGCACGCGCATCATTGGCCATGGCCTTCAATGCAGCGGCATCACCCTCAAGGTCATCGAAGGCATAGGGATTCAGAAATTGGCGGCCCCACAGCAAGGCACGGTCTGTCTCGGTGAGACCGGCATCGGTGCAAACAGCGTTCCAGTGTTCGATGATGCAGGCGAGTTGGTGTTCCACGATGGCAAGGGCCTGATCGCGGGACAGAAGAAAATGTCCGGCCGCGTTCAGGCAAGACGATATCCGGCTCATGCGATCTCCACCGGCAATCAGCATGGCCTGGGAGGCTTCGCGACCAGTGCGGTTTTGTGGGCAGATGTCATAAGCGGGAGTCAGGCGAAGTTGTTGCCCGTCCCAAAAGGCGGCGTGATTTCGGGCGTGATCATCAGTGTTGCCGCACAGGATGTTGAAGACCAGCCGTGAGAAAAGCTCCCGCAAGGTCGCAGAAGCATCGGCAAAACGATGTCGAATGAGTTCCGCGAGGTCTTCGTAGCTGGCATAGCGGGCCATCATCTCATCCAGCGCCAGCATACTGAGTGCGGACACCATGAGATGGCGTTGCCACCCCGCATTCGACTTGATGCGGTCGAAGCGCTCGATGAGAAGCACGTCTTTTTGTAGAGCACTGGTGAGGGAAACCTTTGCGACATTCAGCCCGCACAGGGCGGCCAGTCGCATGGCGACAAACTCAGCCTTGACGACACTGTAGAGATCGGTCGTGGATGAAAACTTGGCGATGTATTTTCGGTCGTCATCATCGACCTGTGCCTTGGGTCGGGCACCGCCAAGCGATGTTCCGTGGAGAAGTGCCTGATCGAGTTCTTGGCTGAGCGGTAGGCCCTGTTCGACGAGGTCGGCTGCTTGGGCAAGCTGCTGAAGGGAGGCGGTCCCTGTCCCACGCGGCTCATACTCGGTCGCTGAGCGTTGAAAATCCAGTGCGCCGGTCCGGTCTGAGCCGGACTCCAGCAGATAGGTCAGTTCGTCCAACTGGGCCGGGTCCGCCTTGGCCCCTTTGCTGCCGAGTTTTCGGTTGATGATGATGCGCCGTCCCCAGGCATCCGGGGAGCCATCGCGAATGCAGGCGGGCATGCTCAATCCGGGCAGCAAAGGAATGCGCCCGGCTTGCAGAGGACACTCTGGGGCATAGAGTGGGATGGCGTTCTCGCGAGCGAGATAGCTCTTGCCGTAGTTGAACACTAGACGATTGCCATCGGCTGTCAGCTTGCCCGCTACGACGGGTTCGACGGCGCTGGGCAGCCAGACCCAGACGAAGGCTCCGCTATCGGGCGTCTTAGAATTCATCATCGACTGGCATGTTGCGCTTGCGGACGGCACTCGGCAACAAGGCCAGCTTGTCGTCGGTGCGGGCGATATGAGCGGCGAGCGAACTGCGCGCTTCATCGAACAATGTGACACCGACCAGGGTTGCCACCTCGAGCACAAGGCCGACGGCAACGCTCAGATCGCCCTTTTCGATCTTTTGAAGTGTCGCTCGCGAGATACCGGCGCGGTCCGCCAACTCGTGTTCGGTCCACTTGCGTTGCTTGCGCCCGAGCTGGATCTGTTTGGCCAGCAAGGTCGCAGCGTCACGCGTGTAGCGGGAATAGGTTCTCTCTCTGGGCATGGATTCCGCCTAAAAATGGCTAGTATTTTAGCCTTGAAGAGGCTTCTTGGCTAATTTTATGGTCAATTTTTGGGCGGGAGTCGCGCATGCAAGAGAAGCTCCCGACTCATGTTATTGTTCACAGCCAAGCACACACTCACCCCAACATAGGCTCACCCGACAGGGACTGTCGCGTTACTCCGGTATAACGACGCCAGTCCTCACTTGACTGGCCCAGGAGAACGCCCGATGCAGGGATCGGTCACCCCGCAAGATGACATCACACCCGGTTTCATGCTGGTGCAAGGCAACCGCATGGAGGCGCTGCGCGCGTTGCTGATCCAGTGGTTGCGCCAACAGCCGCTGCAGCCGCTGGAAGACGAGACCTTTCTGGTGCAGAGCAACGGCATCGCGCAGTGGTTGCGGCTGGCGCTGGCGGCTCCGGTGCCCGAGGGTGGCTGCGGCATCGCTGCGGCGCTGGATATCAAGCTGCCCGGTAAATTCGTCTGGCAGGCCTATCGTGCCGTGCTGGGCGATCTTCCTGAGACCTCACCTTATGATAAGGCGCCGCTGACCTGGCGTCTGTACCGCCTGCTCGGTGACCTGGATGCGCTTGCCTCCACGCCAGAAGAGCACCAATGGCTACAGCCGTTGCGGGGGTTCCTGGCCAGCGCGCATGAGGTTCCCGCAAGCGGCAACGCGGCCCGGCGGCGTTTCCAACTCGCCGAGCGTCTGGCCGATCTCTACGACCAGTACCAGGTGTTTCGCGCCGACTGGCTGACCGCTTGGCAGCAAGGCCATGATCAGTTGCCCAATGGCAGTGGGGACGCCTCGCCTCTGCCCGAGGAGCAGCGCTGGCAGCCGCTGTTGTGGCGGCGCATCACTGCTGATACTGCGAAGGATGCCCAAGGCGCTCCGGGGCTGGACAGCCGCAGCGCGCTTCACGCACGGTTTCTGGCGCAGGCCGAGGCGCTGACCCTGGCGGATCGCCCGGACGCGTTGCCGCGCCGCATCGTCGTGTTCGGCATCTCTTCGCTGCCTCGACAGGTCATCAAGGTACTCAAGGCGGTCTCGCATCTCTGTCAGGTGGTGCTCTTCGTGCATAACCCCTGTCAGCACTATTGGGGCGACATTGTCGAGGGGCGCGAGCTGTTCCGACAGCATTACCGCCGACTCGGCGCGCGCAAGGTGCCCGAAGGCCTGGCCGAAACGGATCTGCATCTGCACGGACATCCGCTACTGGCTGCCTGGGGGCGTCAGGGGCGCGACTACATTCGTCTGCTGGACGAGTTCGACGAGGCAGAGCGCTATCGCGAGGATCTGGCACAACAAGGTCTGAAGATCGACCTGTTCGAGCAGCCCGAGGCCGAGCATCTGCTCGCACAGATCCAGCACGACATCCTGGATCTGGTCCCGCTACAGGAACGCCGGGCAATCTCGCATCCCGAGGCCAATGGGGCAACGACTGAGACTGGCGCAGCACCGGCGACCCCGCTCGACGCCCACCAGGATCGCAGTATCGAGTTCCTGATCGCGCACAGTCCGCAGCGCGAGGTCGAAATCCTGCACGATCAGTTGCTCGCCGCCTTCGCCGAGGCGGATGCGCAGGGAGACCCGCTGGCCCCGCGCGACATCCTGGTGATGGTCCCCGACATTGCCACCTATGCCCCGCACATCCAGGCGGTGTTCGGGCAGTTCGTCCGTGATGACGGGCAGCGCGACAGGCGTCATATCCCTTATCACATCGCTGACCAGGGACAGCGCCAGCGCCATCCCTTGCTGGTCGGGCTGGAACACCTGCTGCGCCTGCCGCAGGCCCGCTTCAGCGTGACCGAACTGCTCGACCTGCTGGATATTCCTGCGCTGCGCGCCCGCTTTGATCTGGACGAGGCGCATGTGCCGGGTCTGCGCGAGTGGATCCGCGGCGCCAACATTCGTTGGGGGCTACATGGTGTGCAGCGCGCCGCCATGGGCCTGCCGGACGAGCGGGAGCGCACCACCTGGCGTTTCGGTCTGCAACGCATGCTGCTTGGCTTCGCCGCAGGCGATGCCGGGGCGTGGAAAAGCATCGAACCCCATGCCGCAGTCAGGGGGCTGGAGGCCGAACGCGTGGGCGCCCTCCATGACCTGTTGTCGACCCTTGAACACTACTGGCAATCGATGCAGCAAACGCGCACCCCCCAGGCCTGGGCGGCGCTCATCAGCGCGTTGCTGGACGACATCTTTCGCGCCGACACCAGCGCAGAGCAAAACCTGCTGCTGCGTCTGCGCGAGGCGCTCGAGGGTTGGGTCGCGGAGTCCGAACTGGCTGGCGCGGGCAAGGAAGCGTTGCCGCTCGAGGTCGTCAGCGATGCCCTGATGCCCAGTCTGGACAGCCCGACCCTGAGCCAGCGTTTCCTGGCCGGCGCGGTCAACTTCGCCACCCTGATGCCGATGCGCGCCATTCCCTTCCGCCAGATTTGGCTGCTGGGCATGAACGATGGCGACTACCCCCGCAGCCGCCGTCCGGCCGACTTCGATCTGATGGGGCTCCAGGTCCGCCCCGGTGATCGCTCCCGCCGCGAGGACGACCGCTACCTGTTTTTGGAGGCGCTGCTCTCGGCGCGTGACAAGCTGGGCATCAGCTGGGTTGGCCGCAGCATCCAGGACGACAGCGAGCTGCCGCCCTCGGTGCTGGTCGGGCAACTGCGTGATCATATCGAGGCCGGCTGGGGAAAAGAGGTCCTCAAGGCGCTGACCACCCAGCACCCCCTGCAGCCGTTCAGTCCGAAATATTTCAATGACCAGCCATCGACCCGGCTCTTCACCTATGCCGGCGAGTGGCGCGCGGTGCATGGGGCCGCAGCAGACGATGCAAGTGGCGCAGGTGATGCAACGGAGGCAGTTGATCCAACGAAGGCAGAGGCCGCAACGGAGGCAGATGCCGCGGAACTCGGGAAGGCCACCTTGGAAGACGCCGTCAATCTGACCAGTCTCGGCGACTGGCTACGTCATCCGCTGCGGCATGTTTATCAACAGCGGCTGTCGGTCTATCTGAACACCGACGAGGAAAAGGTCGAGGACGATGAGCCCTTCCATTTCGATTCCCTGGGCACCTGGGCCCTGCATGATCAGGCGCTGCGACTGGTTGAGCCCGGACTGATCCGTGATCCGCAGGCGGATATGGCGGCCCTGCTCGCCACCGCCGTGGACCAATTGGTCGACCGTGGCGAGTTGCCCCTGACACCCTTCGATACCCCCTGGGCGGAGGCCATCATGGAAGACCTGGCGCCGGCACTGGCTGACTATGCCAAACATCTCGCACAGCATCCTGAAACCCAGCCCGCCCATGAGGTGCGCATCGACTTGGAGGACATCCGGCTGTTCGATCGACTGGAGCAGGTGCGGTGCAGCCCGGATGCCGACGAGCGACTGATCCTGCGTTTGAGCGCCAGCAAGGTCATCAAACAGGCAAAGGTCCAGTGGCACAACCTGGTCCGGCACTGGCCCATGCATTTGGCCGCGCAACTGCAGGCGCCAACCCAGACCCGCCTGATTGGACCGACCGGCGCTGTGTGTCTGCACCCCTTGGATGCGGCGGATGCCCGAGAGCATCTCAAGGCCCTGATGCAAACCTACCTGCGTACGCTGTCGCGGCTGCCGCCGCTGGCCTGCAAGACGGCCTTCGCCTGGCTGAGTGAGGATAAGAAGGTGCACGAGGCGTATGAGGGTGGTTACCAGCGCACCGGCGACATCGATGATCACCCCGCCTACGCCCGCTTCTGGCCGACCTGGGACAAGCTGCAGGCAGATAAAGATTTCTCCGGGCTCACCGAGATCCTGTACCGCCCACTGTTTGCCGCCGCTATGGATCAGGAGGCCTTTGACCAATGAGCACTGTGAACACACTCGATGCCTTGACCTTTCCGTTGCACGGCAGCCGTTTGATCGAGGCGAGCGCTGGCACTGGCAAGACCTTCACCCTCGCGCTGCTCTATGTGCGGCTGGTGCTGGGTCATGGTGCGCCCGGCACGGCGCATCCACGCCCCCTGCTGCCGGAAGAGATCCTGGTGGTGACCTTTACCAAAGCCGCCACCAAGGAACTGCGTGAGCGCATTCGTGCACGCTTGGTCGAGGCCGCTGCCCTGTTCAGCGAGACGCCCGACGCGACAATGACCACGGCGCCAGCGTCCGCTGACAGAGATCCACTGCTGGCACTGCGCGACAGCACAGCACCCAAAGACTGGCCGGCATGCGCCCTGCGTCTGCGCCAAGCCGCCGACGCCATGGACGAGGCCGCCATCTTCACCATCCATGGCTGGTGTCAACGCATGTTGCAGGAGCATGCCTTCGCCACCCGAGGCCTGTTCGAGCGCGAACTGACGCCGGATCAGGCCGACCTATTCGCCGAACTCTTGCGCGACTATTGGCGCCAGACCTTCTACCCGCTCTCTGCCGATGCAGCCAAGTGTGTGCAAGCGGCAGTCACCTCGCCCGATGCATTGCGCGCCAAGTTGTCCGACTGGCTCAAGCAGCGGGATACTGATCTGAGCTATGCCGGCGAGGTGTTGACGCCTCCCGATCTGGACAAAGTGTTGCAACAGGCCATTGCCCGACACCAGGAAGAGCAAGAGCGCGAGGCGCAGGCGGCACAGCAGGCGGAGTCCCTGCGACAGTTGGAAAACGCGGCGCGCGCGGAATGGCGCCAAGACCAGGAAGCGTTGGAGGCATACCTGCGCGACATCCGGCCGCATCTGAATGGCAGCACGCACGGTAGTGCAAAGCCGGAGGCGTTTGACAAGTTACTTGCCGAGATCGCCGCCTGGGCGAACGACGAGCAGACCAAGGCGCCGAGCAAGCTGGCCCGGTTCGCCGCTGGTCGCTTCAACTTCAGGCAGACGGCATCAGTGCAAGAGGCCAAAAGCCATCCAGCCTTTGACGCCCTGGCCGATTGGCAGAAGGCCGTGCAAGAGGCTAGACCGCCCGCTGCAGCCAACAATGCGGATGCGGACCCTCAGGCACAGGTCCCTGATCTCGCTGCGCAGATCATGGCGCACGCCGCCGCCTGGATGCGGAAGGAACTGCCGCGCCGGCTCGCCCAGCGCGCTGAGATGGGCTTTGATGAATTGTTGCTTGATTTGGACGCAGCACTAACGCCTGCGATGGAGCCGGCGGTTGATGCGACGGCCGAGGGGCTCCCCGGCGATCAGGCTCATGCCCTGGCTGCAATCATCCGTCAGCAGTTTCCCGCGGCCCTGATCGACGAGTTCCAGGATACGGATCCCGTGCAGTACCGGATTTTCGACCGTGTCTACCGGGTCGCAGACAATCATTCCGGCACGTTGCTGACCATGATCGGCGACCCGAAACAGGCCATCTACAGCTTCCGTGGGGCGGACATTCACACCTATCTGAAAGCCAGGCAGGCTGTCGATGGGCGCATCTATCGCCTCGATCGCAACTATCGCTCGACCCAGTCGATGGTTGCGGCCTGCAACCGGCTGTTTGAGTACGCGGAGAGCCAGCATCCACGCGGTGCCTTTCGTTTTCGGCAGCAAGAAACTCAAGACAACCAAGGGATTAAAGACAACCCCGTGCCCTTCGATCGGGTCAGAGCCAAGGGACGCGATGAGCGCCTACTGATCCATGGCCAGGAAAGCCCCGCGCTCACCTTCTGGGAACTGGATACGGATGGCGAACCGATTAACAAGAAGACCTACCTGAGCGAGATGGCGGATCGCGCCGCCAGCGAGCTCTGTCGCTGGCTCGACCGGCCCGATGCCCAACGTACCGGCTTTATCCATGGGGACACTCAGGCGTTCAAGCCGCTGCAGCCTCGCGACATCGCAATCCTGGTGCGCGATGGCGACCAAGCCGATGCCATGTACAAGGCGCTCGCTGCGCGCGGCATCGCCAGCGTCTATCTGTCGGAGCGCAACTCGGTGTTCGAGAGCGTGGAGGCGCACGATCTGGTGCACTGGCTGCGCGCCTGCGCCGAACCCACGAACGAGGGTCTGATTCGCAACGCCCTGGCCACGACGACCTATGGTCTGTCTCCCAAGGCATTGGCCGAGGAGTTGAACGATGAGGCTCAATGGGAGGAACGGGTCGAGCGCTTCCGCGGCTACCGCAAGCTCTGGAGAATGCGCGGGGTGCTGGCCATGCTGCGCGCCCTGCTGCATGAGGCCGAGCTTCCGGCGCGACTGCTTGCCGAGCCGCGCGGCGAGCGGGCGCTGACCAACCTCTTGCACCTGGCCGAATGGCTGCAGCAGGCAGCCGAGCGCCTGGATGGTGAGCAGGCCCTGATCCGGCATCTGGTGGAGCATCTGGATCAAAAGGACGAGTCCACCACCGTCCGCCTGGAGAGCGATGCCGAGCGGGTGCAAATCATCACCATCCACAAATCCAAGGGATTGGAATACCCGCTGGTGCTGTTGCCCTTCGTCTGCACCTGGCGGCCGGTCGATGGTAGGACGCGGCAGGTCATCTATCAGCAGGAAGGCCAACGCCTGCGAGAAATTGCCGGCAGTAACGTCTTTGAGGCGGCTTGGGCGCAAGCCGATGACGACCGGCTGAGCGAGGACATGCGCCTGCTCTATGTCGCGGCCACGCGCGCCAAGTTCGGCCTCTGGCTGGGTGTCGGGTTGCTCAAGCACGGCAACCGCAGAGCCAGCAACATGCATCAGGGCGCCATGGGTTATCTACTCGCCGGTGGTGCTCCACTCGGCGACGCCAAGAACTTGAAGGCCCTGCTCGGCAGGGTCTGCAGCGGACAACCCGAAAGCCAACCCGAGAGCGCTTTGCGCCTCGAGCCAGCGCCGGCCATCGACAGCCTCCGCCTGCCCATCGGCCCTGATGCGCGCTTGGCGGATGCACGCAAACCCACACACCAGCCCTTTGCACGTTGGTGGATCGCCAGCTACTCGGCGCTGCGCTTCAGGACCGGTGCTGAGACCTCGAGCGAGGCGACCGCGCTGGAAGAGGCTGAGCCGCCGCCAGTCCCGACCAATGCGGCATTGCCTGGAGAACAGGACTTGCCAATGCGACCTGGCGAAAACCTCGATCTCGAGCAGAGCCTGTCAAAGGAGAACTCGGTTCAGCAGGATCTGGCTCAGCAGGCCTTGACTCAGGAGACCGAGGTTCAGGATGTCCAGACTGAAAGAACGGCTGCGGACCCCGCGACCTCGCTGCATGATCTGCCGCGCGGCAGTACCTACGGCACCTTCCTGCACGGGCTCCTGGAGTGGGCGGCCGAGCAGCAGCACCGGGTAAACGGACAGTCCCTGCGAGGCTATCAGGCAGCTGTCGCCGCCGACCACGCGCGCCGCGATACCCTGGCGCGACGCTGCCAACTCCGGGGGCTCACGCCCTGGATCGACCGACTCGACGCCTGGCTCTGCAGCTATCTACAGCAACCGCTGCGCCTGCAAGGGCTGCAAGATGCCCAGGGCCTGACCCCTGAGCTCAGGCTGGCGGATCTGTCCCCACGCCAGATGCAGGTCGAGATGGAGTTCTGGATCGAAAGTCGCGGCGTGGAGGCCGAGCGGCTCGACCGCCTGGTGCGCGCCCACTGCCTGCCCGGCCGACCGCGCGCCACCGCCGAGCCCGCGCAACTCAACGGCATGCTCAAGGGCTTCATCGACCTGGTGTTCGAGCATGGCGGGCGCTACTACGTGCTCGACTGGAAATCCAACTGGCTGGGCGAGGACGACGGTGCTTACACCCGCGAGGCCATGACCGAGGCCGTGCTGCATCACCGTTACGACCTGCAGTACGCGCTCTACCTGCTGGCGCTGCATCGTCAGCTCCAGGCCCGCTTGCCCGACTATGACTATGACCGTCACATGGGCGGGGCTGTCTATGCCTTCTTGCGCGGTCACCAGGCATCGACAGCGGGGCTGTTCACCGAGCGACCGCCGCGCGCGCTGATCGAGGGGCTGGACGCCCTCTTCGCCGCCACTGAGGCAGCTAATCCCCGGGAGGCCGCATGACAACCCAGACCACCTTGAATCGCCTGCTTGGTGATCATGCTTTGCCAGCGCCGACCCAGGCTCTGCTCGAACAGCTACAGACCTGGGTTCAGGCCCGCGCGCTGCGCAGCCTGGATCTGGCCTTGACCCAACTGATGGCGACGCAGGGCGGGGATGATCCTGCGGTACTACTTGCCACCGCTTTGGTGTGCGAGCGCAACGGCCACGGTCATGTTTGTCTGAGTCTGGCCGATGCCCTGGAACAGCCGCACAGTCTGTTCGGACGATTGCCCGAAGATCGCCCGGACAGTGCTCAGACACGTGGCGAACTGCATGGTTTGCTGAATGAGCTCAGGCTCGACGACTGGCGCGATGCCTTGGCCGTTAGCCCTGTGGTCGACGACCGACTGAGTTCGGGAGGGCAGGGCGATGACGCAGACGATGATGCAGATATCGGGGCACAACGCCCGCTGGTACTGGCCGGCAGCGCGACACGTCCGCTGCTCTACCTGCGCCGCTACTGGGCCTATGAGCAAGCGATCCGTGATGGCATCGACAGCCGGCTACAGCAGGATCGACAGGTCAACAGTGCAGTCTTGACCGAACTGCTCGAACGGCTGTTCGATCAGACACAGGATGAGCACCGCTCGCGCCCGGACTGGCAGCGCATCGCCTGCGCCCTGGCCGCGCGCAGCGCCTTCAGCATCGTCACCGGCGGCCCGGGCACCGGCAAGACCACGACGGTGGTGAAGCTACTGGCCGTGCTGCACGGACTGGCCGAGGCCGCCGGGCAGCCACCCCTGCTGATCGAACTGGCGGCGCCAACCGGCAAGGCCGCCGCCCGGCTGACCGAATCGATCCGTCAGACCGCGACTCAGATCCCCGAGGATCTGCGTCCGACCGACCTCGAGCGCAGCAAGGTCAAGACCCTGCACCGACTGCTGGGGCACCAGCGCCGAGGTGGCTTTCGCTACAACGCCGCCCACCACTTGCCGGCGGACATCGTCGTGGTCGACGAGGCCTCGATGGTCGATGTCGAGATGATGGCCAACCTGCTCGCCGCCATGCGTCCCACGGCACGGCTGATCCTGCTTGGTGACAAGGACCAGTTGAGTTCGGTCGAGGCCGGCGCCGTGCTGGGCGATCTGTGCCGCAATGCTCACCATGGGCGCTATCGGCAGGAGACCCTGGCTTATCTGGTGCAGACCGGAAGCATCGCTCCTACTGAGGTACCGCAGCACTTGTTTGATCCGCAGGGCGAGGCGCTCGATCAGAGCATCACCCTGTTGCGGCGCAGCTACCGCTTCCGATCCGAGGGCGGCATTGGCGCCCTGGCTGCTGAGGTCAATCGGGAGCACCCGGGCGCTGGCGCTGAGCGCCTGGAAGGGCTACAGGCGATCTTCGATGCCAATCGCGACACTGATCCGGGGCTGGGCCGGATTGATGCGCGGTCGGTCACGCGAAGCACGGATCCCGCATTGCGCGATCTGCTGATCGAGAGTCTGGGGGCGAGCCCGAGCTATCTACACGTTATGCAGATGCAGCGCCCGGGGCCGGGCGCCGAGCAGCCTGAACTGGATGCCTGGGCCGGGGAGGTGCTGGAGGCACAGAAGCGCTTTCAGCTGCTGACCCCGCTGCGCAACGGTGACTGGGGCGTTGAGGGGCTCAACCGGCAGATCTATGCCTGGCTGTGCAATGCCCCGCAGACGGCCTCCTGTATCGGGCAGGGCCGGAGTCACGACCTCTGGTTCCGCGGCCGCCCCGTGCTGGTGACCCGCAATGACTATGCGCTCGACCTGATGAATGGCGACATCGGCATGACCCTGGCAACACCTGAGCGAGCGGGTGGTGAGCGTCTGCGAGTGGCCTTTCCGCGTGCGGACGGCGGCATCCGCTGGGTGCTGCCAAGCCGGCTGCAGGACGTGGAGACGGTGTTCGCCATGACGGTGCACAAGTCACAGGGGTCGGAGTTCGAGCATGCCGCGCTGTTGATGCCGGCGCGCAGCAACCCGGTGCTGACGCGTGAACTGCTTTACACTGCCATTACGCGCGCCAAGCAGCGCTTCAGTTTGATTTACGGCAGCGATGCGGTCTTGGGTGAGACCCTCACCCGGCGCGTGCAGCGCGTCAGCGGACTGAACTGAGGCTCTCCAGGATTTCCCGTGGAAGGATAATCCCTGCAATTCAACGGTTTAACGTCCATGCCGTGACAGGTCATCACGCCATCGACCCAGCGGGTGTCGGCGCTAATGCGATAGTCGTCCGGCCGCTTGAACGGGGGCCAATAGGCGCTGAGGCGGTAGTAGTTGACGTGGGTGAGGGTGCGGGCCGCCGCGGCGCGGTCGTTGAACAGCATGCCGCGGCGCGCCAGCTGCCCGACCTGCGCCTCGAAGCTGAGCGCGGGCTTGATGTAGCGCTCAGCCATCGATGGAACCGCAACACGGCGCCGATGCGGCTCGGCATCGCGCGCCGGCCGACGCCCGCAGCATGCAATGCTGGGCGGTGTATTTCGGGCAAGCATTAAAAACCCGCCATGGTTGCGCTGCCCTCCGACAACCGTGGTCATCGTCGGATTGGTGGAGCCGAGGGGGATCGAACCCCTGACCTTCGCATTGCGAACGCGACGCTCTCCCAGCTGAGCTACGGCCCCGAAGGGGGTTGGTGGGCGCGCCTTGAGACCGGCGCCTTACAACCTCTCCAGATGGCGAGTGTATCACCCTAAACCGTTTTGACAATCGCTCCGGTGCCGCCACTTGCCGATGGGCGGGTCGCACGGGCGGCCCGGATTCCGCAAGCCTCTGGAGTTATGTCGTGCTGGACTCGAAACCCTTGCTGCTGGACACCGAGTTTCCGCCCATCGTGCGCCGTCGTGTGACGACGGTACAGGTGAATCTGGGCTATCGCTGCAATCAGTCCTGTGTGCATTGTCACGTCGACGCGGGGCCGAAGCGCCGGGAGGAGATGGACGCCGACACCATGGCGCAGGTGCTGGCCTACCTGGAGCGCAGCGGCGCCGACACACTGGATATCACCGGCGGGGCGCCGGAGCTGAACGCCGTCTTTCGGCCCCTGGTGGAGCGGGCGCGGGCACTGGGTGTGCGCGTGATCGATCGCTGTAATCTCACCATCCTGACGGAGGCGGGGCAGGAGGATCTGGCGCAGTTCCTCGCGGCCCACCGCGTGGAGATCATCGCCTCGCTGCCCTGTTATCTGGGGGACAATGTGGACGGCCAGCGCGGCAAGGGTGTGTTCGACGGCAGTATTCAGGGGCTGCGGCAGCTCAATGCATTGGGCTACGGCGCCGATGATGCGCAGTGCACCGGGCTTTTGCTGAGCCTGGTGTACAACCCGGTGGACGCGGTGCTGCCACCGCCGCAGGGCGCACTGGAGGCCGACTACAAGCGGGAACTGGGCGAGCGCTACGGTATCCGCTTCAACCGGTTACTGACGCTCGCCAACATGCCCATCCGGCGCTTCGGCGGCTGGCTGCTGTCCACCGGCCGCTTCGACGACTACATGCGCTTGCTGAAGGCGGCGCACCGCGATGAGAACGTGGATGCCGTGATGTGCCGCGACCTGATCAGCATCGATTGGCGGGGCTATGTCTACGACTGCGATTTCAATCAGATGCTGGGATTGCCCGTGGGCGCGGCGGGCGGCGGCCAGCGGCACATCGGCGAGCTCGCCGGCGCCGATGACCTGACCGGGGCCGGTATCCACGTCGGCGAGCACTGCTTCGGCTGCACCGCGGGGCAGGGCAGCAGCTGTGGCGGCGCCCTCAGCTGAGCACAGGCGCGCGGCCCCGGGCGGTGGTGAGCATCGCTTCCCGCAGGCGCGTATCCTGTTGTTCGCGAAGGCGCCGGTGCCGGGTGCCTGCAAGACACGCCTGATACCCGCGCTCGGTGCCGTGGGGGCGGCGGCGCTGCATCGGGAGCTGCTCGAAAACACCCTGGCCCGGCTGGTCCCGGCGGCGATTGCGCCGCTGTCGCTCTGGTGTCTGCCGGATGCGACACACCCGGCCTTCCAAGCCCTGGCCGGGCACTCCGGTGTGTCGCTGCATCGACAACGGGGCGAAGATCTTGGGGCGCGGATGCTGCACGCGGCGGCCCGGGCGCTGGCCGAGGCCGAAGCCGTCGTGCTGATCGGCTGTGATTGTCCGGGGCTCGGACCGGAGCAGGTCGCCTCGGCGCTGGCCGCATTGCTGGAGCCGCCGCAATGCGAGGCCGTGCTCGGGCCGGCGGACGACGGCGGTTATGTGCTGCTCGGGCTGCGGCGGGCAGCGCCCGGGTTATTCACGGACATGCCCTGGGGCGGTGATCAGGTGGCGGCGGTGACCCGCGAGCGCATGGCCGCCCTCGGCTGGCGGTGGCGGGAGCTGGCGCCGCTGGCGGATGTGGATCGGCCCGAGGATCTGGCGCGGTATCGCGCGGCGGCCGTGGGCTGAAGCTGCCTTTGCGGCGGGCGCGTCAGCGGTGCAGGATCAGCTCGAGCACGAATTTGGAGCCGAAGTAGGCGAGGATCAGCAGCAGAAAGCCGCTCAGGGTCCAGCGGATGGCCTTCTGGCCGCGCCAGCCCCAGACGCGGCGTCCGAGCAGCAGGGCGCCGAACACCATCCAGGCCAGCACCGAGAGCACTGTTTTGTGCACCAGATGCTGGGCGAACATGTTCTCGAGGAACGCAAAGCCCGACAGCAGCGCCAGCGTGAGCAGCACGAAGCCGATGCCGATCATCTCGAACAGCAGGGCTTCCATGGTCATCAGCGGCGGCAGCGAGCGGATGAAGGTGTTGGGCTTGCGCCGGCGCAGATAGCTGTCCTGCACCGCCAGCAGCACCGCCTGCGCCGCGGCCAGCGTGAGCAGGCTGTAGGCGAGCATGGACAGCAGCACGTGCAGCTTGAGGATCCAGCTCGCGTCCGCGCTCATGAAACCGACGCCGGGATAGATCAGGTCGAGCAAGACGGTGATGGCCGCCAGCGGTAAAAGCACGAGCCCGAGGTTCTCGATGGGCTTGCTCAGACTGGAGATCAGCAGCGACGCCACCACCGTCCAGGATGCCAGGGACAGGGCGTTGAAAAAGGCCAGATTGAGCCCGGCATGACTGAAGATGGCCTGGTACAGCAGCCAGGTATGCAGGACGAGTCCGAGGAAGCCGAGTCCCAGGGTCGCCTGGCGCACGACTTGCTCGGGGCCCAGATCGCGGTGGAACAGGCGCCAGCCGATGAGGCTCGCGCTGGCCAGGTATGCGGCGATGCTGAAGAGGGCGATGGGGGCACTGCTCATGGGCGGCGATCATCGCACAACTGCGCCCGCGTCGGAACGCACCCGCAGCGGTTCGAGACGGTCGCCGGGCTGTTCTTTGCAGCTACCTTGATTTAGGTTAAGCAGCAGGCCGGTCGTCGGCGACGACGCCGCTGCGGTATCGTGCTCTGACACGGGCGCGGGCAACGTTTCGTCGCCGGCGTGCCCCCGAATTTCCTAAGCTTTGAGATCTGAAAGACACGTTATGTTCGACAGCTTGCAGGAGCGCTTCGGCGAGGTCATCAAAGGGCTGCGCGGCCAGGCCCGGCTCACCGACGACAACATCAAGGACACCCTGCGCGAAGTCCGCATGGCGCTGCTGGAGGCCGATGTGGCCCTGCCGGTGGTGCGCGGGTTCGTGGAGCGGGTCCGCGAGCGCGCCCTGGGTGCCGACGTCACCCGCAGCCTGACGCCGGGTCAGGTGCTGATCAAGATCGTCAACGACGAGCTGACGGCGCTGATGGGCCAGGCCAACGAGGGGCTGGCCCTGAACGTGCAGCCGCCGGCGGTGATTCTGATGGCGGGCCTGCAGGGCTCGGGCAAGACCACCACCACGGCCAAGCTCGCGCGCTTCCTGAAGGAGCGCCAGGGCAAAAAGGTGATGGTGGTGAGCGCCGACGTCTATCGTCCGGCGGCCATCGACCAGCTCGCAACCGTCGCCAAAGAAGTGGGCGTCGACTGCTTTCCGAGCAGCACGGATCAGCAGCCGGTGGCGATCGCCGAGGCGGCCGTCGCCGCTGCCCGGAAGCAGTTCAAGGACGTGCTCATCGTCGACACCGCCGGCCGGCTTGCCATCGACACCGACATGATGGCGGAGATCCAGGCGCTGGAGTCGGCCCTGTCGCCGGCGGAGACGCTGTTCGTGGTGGACAGCATGACGGGCCAGGATGCGGCCAAGACCGCCAAGGCCTTCCACGACGCCCTGCCGCTCACGGGCGTGATCCTGACCAAGGCGGACGGTGACGCCCGCGGCGGTGCCGCGCTCTCCATCCGCGAGATCACCGGCAAGCCCATCAAATTCATCGGCACCGGCGAGCGCACCACGGCGCTGGAGGCTTTTCATCCGGACCGGGTGGCCTCGCGCATCCTCGGCATGGGTGACGTGGTCTCGCTGGTGGAAGAGGTCCAGCAGAAGGTGGACCACCAACAGGCCGAGAAGCTCGCCAAGAAGCTCAAGAAGGGCAAGGGCTTCGACCTGACGGACTTCCGCGACCAGCTGAAACAGATGAGTCAGTTCGGCGGCATGGCCGGGCTCATGGACAAGTTGCCCGGCATGGGGCAGGTGCCGGATCACGTGAAGCGCCAGGTCAACGACAAGGAGGTCGTCAAGCTCATCGCCATCGTCGACTCCATGACGCCCATGGAGCGGGCCCACCCGCAGATCATCAAGGGCAGCCGGCGCAAGCGCATTGCCATGGGCTCCGGTACTCAGGTGCAGGACGTGAACAAGCTACTGAAGCAGTTCACGCAGATGCAGAAAATGATGAAAAAAATGAAGGGCGGCAACATGGCCAAGATGATGCGTCAGATGCAGGGTCGGCTGCCGCCGGGCATGGGCGGCCCCGGGGGTGGCTTGCCGCCCGGCGGCTTCCCGCCCGGTGGCGGCTTCCCGATGTGAAGACGGTGCCGGCCACCGCCGTCTTGGACGCCCCCGTACCGGGCGCAGCCAACCAGGGCTGGCGCGCCGAGCTCCATCTGCGCTGCGAGCGACGGCCCGGCCCCGGGGGCGTGCGCACCGTCCTGACCCGCAAGCACCAACTGGGACCGCTGACACTGCAGCGCGCCTTCCACCCCGAGGGCGCGCCCTGTCATCTTTACCCGCTGCATCCGCCGGGTGGCGTCGTCGGTGGCGATCGGCTGGATGTGCGCCTGGACATCGCCGACGGCGCCCACGCCCTGGTGACCACGCCGGGAGCGACCAAGTTCTACCGCAGCGCCGGCGCACTGGCCCATCAGGACCAACGGCTCGCCGTGGCGCCGGGCGGGGTGCTGGAATGGCTGCCGCAGCCGGCGATCCTGTTTCCGGGGGCCCGGGTGAGGAGCCGAACCGACATCCGACTGCACGATGATGCCCGATTCATCGGCTGGGAGGTGCTCGCCCTGGGGCGGCCGGTGATCGCCGAGCGCTTCGGCAGCGGCCGCCTGGACGCGGCGCTGCGGGTGTCGCGGGCGGGGCGGCCCCTGCTCGATGATCGCCTGCGTCTGCACCACCCACAGGATTTGGACCGCCCGAGTGGCCTGCGCTCGCGGCCCGTGTCCGGCACCTTCATCGCCACCGGCGCACAAGAGGCGGACTTAAGTCTTGCGCTCGCCATCTGCGACGACGCGCCCGGCACACTGACGGGTGTCAGCCTGCTGCAAGATCTGTTGGTGGCGCGGGCATTGGCAGATACAACAGAGCCTGTGCAACGGGTATTCTGCGCCCTGTGGGCGGCGCTCAGACCGCGTGTGCTGGGTCTTGCACCGATGCCGCCGCGCATTTGGGCCACCTGAGGTCACCGTGCGCTCACACACCGCCGTTCATCCCTAAGAGGGCGCCATGGACCTGACACCGCGTGAGAAAGATAAGCTGTTGCTGTTTACGGCCGGATTGCTGGCGGAGCGTCGCCGGGAACGGGGCCTGAAACTGAACTATCCCGAGGCCGTCGCCTACATCAGTTGCGCCATCCTCGAAGGTGCCCGTGATGGGCGCACCGTGGCCGAGCTGATGGACCACGGCCGTTCGCTGCTCAGCCGTGAGGACGTCATGGAGGGCGTGCCCGAGATGATTCCCGAGGTGCAGGTGGAGGCCACCTTTCCAGACGGCACCAAGCTGGTGACCGTGCACGATCCCATTGTGTAAGCAGTCACTCGCCCCCTCTCCCCACACCCGGAGCGCACTGAACCATGATCCCAGGCGAAGTTCTCACCGCCGCCGGCGATATCGACCTCAACGTCGGCCGCCCGGTGCTCACCGTCGCGGTGGCCAATACCGGCGATCGGCCCATTCAGGTCGGCTCCCATTATCACTTCTACGAGACCAACGCCGCGCTCAGCTTCGAGCGTGAGCCCACCCGCGGGCACCGGCTGGATATACCCGCCGGCACTGCGGTGCGCTTCGAGCCCGGGCAGCGCCGTACCGTCGATCTGGTGCCCTATGCGGGCTCTCGGATAGTGTATGGCTTCAACGCCAAGGTGATGGGCCCCCTCGATTCCGGCGGCGACCCGCCGGATACCGGCGCCGACGCCGCGGCCGACGCAGGTGATACGCCATGAGCAGGATTTCCCGTGAGGCCTATGCCTCCATGTTCGGCCCCACCACGGGTGACCGCGTCCGGCTCGGCGACTCCGAGCTCATCATTCAGGTGGAGCGCGACCACACCGTCTATGGCGACGAGGTGAAGTTCGGCGGCGGTAAGGTCATCCGCGACGGCATGGGACAGTGCCAGCGGCAGGCGGACGAAGTGGTGGACAGCGTGATCACCAATGCGCTGATCCTGGACCACTGGGGCATCGTCAAGGCGGACATCGGCATCAAGGGCGGGCGCATCGCCGGCATCGGCAAGGCCGGCAACCCGGACACGCAAGCCGGTGTGGATATCCTGATCGGCCCCGGCACCGAGGCCATCGCCGGCGAGGGCATGATCGTCACCGCCGGCGGCATCGACGCCCACATCCACTTCAT
>NZ_CAJXWY010000065.1 GCF_913062725.1 uncultured Thiohalocapsa sp. | reverse complement strand
GGAGCCCGGTGAGTCGAGAGGCTCACGCCGGGTTCTGCGAGCGGCTGAGGGGGCAGTTCCCTCGGCCGACTCAACCGCCTGCCCCATGGTTTCACTCGAGCTTGTTGATCGGCGTTGTGTCGGGCGCCCGCTGCGGTTTGAGCGAGACGACCGCGATGGGGGTCCAGTTGCGGGTCTTGCCGCTCCAGCGTTCGGGATGGGCATCGCGTGCGGCCAGATTCAGGGCATGGCGTTTGGCGAGGATAGCGTGATCCTCACCGCGATGGCGATCATCGGACGTGACGAAGCGGATCGCACTGTGGCGATGCTCGGTGTTGTACCAGCGCACGAAGTGCTGCACCCAGCGCTGACTGGCCTGCAGGCACTCGAAGCCGTTGACGGGATAGTCTGGGACGTACTTGCAAGTGCGAAACAACGCCTCGGACAAGGCGTTGTCGTTGCTCACGTGGGGGCGGCTGAAAGATGGCGTGATCTTGAGGGTGTACAGTGTCTCCAGCGGTGTGGCGCCCTTGTCTGGCCAACACACCACCGGCGACCATGGCGATGGGGGCCTCCCCCGGTGCGCGTCGGTAGCCGCGGACGTTGGCGCGAAACACCGACTCCAGCAAGGCCTCCAGGACCAGGACGACCGCCGTCTGGGCGATGCGGCCAGCCCAGGGTATAGATGAGCGGGTCTGCAAACAACAGGGCGGCTCGTCGCACCCAGCCCAGCAGGCCCGGGCTCAGGATGCGCGCCCCATCGATGCTGATCATCAGCAACGGGCTCGTCACCTCCGCTGCGGCGGCGTTGATCGCCGCCACCGGCGAGACCGCGTCGGTCCGCACGAACCGGTAGTCGATGTCGGCGTCGAACCGCCTCGCCACGTCCGGCGGCAACGGCTCCCGCGAGCCATGATCCAGCACCAACACCCGGTAGCGTAGCCCGCCCAGGGCCCGCTGATAGGCGCGGCTCAGCGAGTACAGCGTGCGCGGCGCCTCACGCACCATGTTGTGCATGATCACAATCGCCGTCAGGTCCGGCGCATGTTCCATCACCAGTACCGCCGTTGCCGGAAGCCGCGTCGCGTCACTCGGCGCCGCCTGTGCATGGCCAATCAAAAACGGAGAGTTTGCCAGTCGATTGCTTGGATGTACCTGAGCAACTTCAGGTTACCCGACCAAGCTGCTGCACGACAACTTTGTGGATCCCGCAGTCAGCATCATTGCGGCCCATGGAAATGGGTCACAGGGCCTGAGCCAGATGGGATGCGGTTCGGGGATGTCGGCGTTTCGTCGCGTCGTGCAGGTCGTCGAATACGCCGACGGTGAGAGCGACGTGCCGGAGACCAGCGAGCGCGGCCATGGTCGGGTAGAGGCGCACCGTTACCGTCGCCCGGGCGATCTCTCAATGCCTGCCCGTTGACGTGCACAGCCCCGGTGCGCCGGCTCAAGCGCGTTCACGTTCACCTTGACTGTTCGGACCTCGGCGTCGCAGCATAGGCAGATCACCACGCTTGTGCACACGCAAAACCCCATGAACACATCGGATGCGAAGCACACCGTTCTGATCAACGCCGGCGGCCCGCGGCGGCGAGCCATCGAAGGCGCAAGGCGTGGCCGACCCGGCGCCTCGACGGGCAACCGCACTCGGGTCAGCGGCGCAGGTACCTGATGCCCACCCTCGCCCCCGGCGCACGCGTCACCATCCGCGATGAAGACTGGATCGTGCGTCGCATCGATCAAAGCGACGACGGCGGCCAGGCCCTGACCTGCGATGGCCTGTCCGAGTTGGTGCGCGGCACCTCCGCCGTCTTCCTCGACCGGCTGGAAACCGACATTGCTGTACACGATCCATCGCAGACGGTGCTGTTTCAGGACGCGAGCGACTACTTCACCGACACCTTGCTCTACCTGGAGAGTCAACGCCTGCGCACGGTGGCCAACGACGCACACATCCACCGTGCCCATCAGGCGGTGATGCAGTTCGCCGAGTATCAGCGTGTGCCGACGGAGCAGGGGCTGCGGCAGGTCCGCACCCGCATCCTCATCGCCGACGGGGTTGGTCTGGGCAAGACGCTCGAAGCCGGCATGCTCAGCACAGAACTGGACATCCGCGGGCGCGGGCGCCGCATCCTGGTGATCACGCAGAAGAGCATGCTGACCCAGTTCCAAAAGGAGTGGTGGTCGCGCTTTACCATCCCCTTGGTCCGGCTCGACTCCGCCGGCATCCAGCGCATCCGCAACAACATCCCCTCTGGCCACAACCCCTTCAACTACTACGACAAGACCATCGTCTCGATGGATACGCTGAAGGGCGAGAACGGATACCGCAACTACCTGGAAAGCTCACGCTGGGACATTATCGTCATCGACGAGTGTCACAACGTTGCCATGCGCAAGTCCGATGCCGGCTCCTCCCAGCGCGCCCGGCTGGCCAAGGCGCTGGCCACCAAGTCCGACACCCTGATCCTGCTCTCGGCCACGCCCCACGATGGCTCCGCCCATAGCTTCGCCTCCCTGATCTGGCTGCTGGACCCCACCGCCATCTCCGACCCGAGTGATTACACCCGCGCCGATCTGGACCGCAAGGACCTCTTCGTGCGCCGATTCAAAAAAGATATCAAGGCCCAGGCTCAGGACCAGTTCCCCGAGCCGGTAACCCGCCGCCTGTCGGCCAAGGCCACGCCGGAAGAGGAAGCCGCATTTCGGGCCACGTTGGCGATTCCCTTCACCCAGCGGGGCGAGCGCGCCCGCGACAGGCGGGGCGAGCTGCAACGGGTCGGCCTGCAGAAGGCCCTGTTCTCCAGCCCCGCCGCTGCGGCCGCCTACGCGCGCAACCGCATGGGCATGCTCGGCCGCAAAACCGCCCCCACCGACGCCGAGCGCACCGAAGTCCATGCCCTCGGGGCATTGCTGCGAACGCTGGCGGCCATCACGCCGGCGCACTTCAGCAAATACCAGTGCCTGCTGACCGCGCTCACGGAGCCCGACACCCGCTGGACCGGGGCCGACGGCAAAGACCGGCTGGTGATCTTCTCCGAGCGCATCGAGACCCTGAAGTGGCTCCTGGCGCAGCTGCCGCAGGACCTTGGCCTGCGAGCGCAAGCCTTTACGGTGCTCCACGGCGGCCTCTCAGACATCGAGCAGCAGGAGATTGTCGAGCGCTTTGGCCAGGAGCACGACGCCCTGCGCGTGCTGCTGTGCTCCGACGTCGCCGCCGAGGGACTCAACCTGCACTACCTCTGCCACCGGCTGGTGCACTTCGACCTGCCTTGGTCGCCGATGGTGTTCCAGCAGCGCAACGGCCGGGTGGACCGCTTTGGCCAGACCCACACCCCGCGCATCGACTACCTGCTGACAGCCTCCGACATCGAACGCATCAAGGGCGACCTGCGCGTCATCGAGGTGCTGGTGCAAAAAGACGAGCAGATCAGCCGCAACATCGGCGACCCCGCGTCCATTCTGCGCAAGCACAGCATCGAAGCAGAAGAGCAAGTGGTCGCCGACGCCCTGGCCAGCGGCATGAGCGCCGAACAGTTCGAGCGCGCATGCATCGACGAGGCCCCACCACCGGACGACGATGACGACTGGGAGGCCGCCTTCTTCGGCGCGGCGGAGCAAGCAGCACCCGCCGCCCCACCGCCGCCGCCGCACCGCTTCTTCGAGAACATTTACGCCTTCGCCAAACAGGCCATCCGCACGGTGCCGGAAGCGCACGGCTACCGCATCGACGACGACGCTCGCATGCTGCGCCTCGACCCGCCCGCGGACCTGCGCCGACGGCTGCGCCGCCAACTCCCCGCCGAGGTGCTGCGCGAGACCGACCAATATGTGCTCTCGGCCCGTCGCGATATCGTCGAAGCATCCATCCAGCGCGCCCGCGAGGCCGACCGCCAGGGCGCCGCCTGGCCCGACATCCAGTTTCTCTGGCCGCAGCATCCCATCTGCCAGTGGCTCATGGACCGGGTCATCGGCGCCGTGGGCCGCCGGCGCGCGCCGGTCATTGCGAGCAGCCAGCTGGCGGCGGACGAGCACGCCTTCCTGATGCTCGGGCTGATCCCGAACCGCAAGGGCCAGCCCCTCATCGCCGAGTGGAAGGCCGTAAGCCGCCGCGGCGACGCTGACCACGCCATCGAAGACTTCGACGCCTTCTGCGCCCGCGCCGGTATCGGTGAGCGCAAGCTCCCCAACGCCAAGCACCCCATGGATTTGCCGACGCTGCAAGGCTCCCTCGGCGATGCGGTCGCCACGATGCAGCTGTTTGTCGAAGACCAGGTCAGGCACTTCAGCGCCGTCCGCGACGCGGAGGTCCGGCGCAAGCTCGCCGAGCTCGATGACCTGCGCGGCGCCCAGGAGCGCCAGCTGGAACTGCGCCTGGCGCAATCGGACCAGCCCGAGCAGCTCAAGCAAGGCAAGCGGGCGCAGCGTCTGAAGGACATCGAGCACGTCTTCACCGAGTACGGCCGGTGGGTCAAAGACAGCCTGGAGGTGCAGTCTGTACCCTTTGTCCAGGTGCTCGCGGGCGTCACCGGCGCCGGTCGGTGAGCCCACTGGTACAGAGGATGATGGACGCCTAAACTAGACCAGTCTATAGACCAGTTGTTAAGGGGTTACATGTACGTCGAAGTCGGTTCCTATGACGCTAAGACCAAGCTGCCCGAATTGCTCCGCGAGGTGCAGGGCGGCCGTCGCTACACGATCACGCTACGCGGCGAGCCGGTCGCGGACTTGGTGCCCAGCACGCATGGCAAATTCACAGACCCGCGCGCGGCCATCGCCGCAATGCGCGCGTTGCCGAAAGTGCGAGGCGTCGATTCGGCCACCATCGAGACCTGGATCGAGGAAGGGCGCCGTTGAGCCTGGTACTGGACGCCTCCCTGGCGCTGGCGTGGATCTTCGAGCGCGCCCATCCCGATGAACGCCTGTTGGCGGATCGCGTGCTGGACACGCTGGCCGAACAGCCGGTCCTGGTGCCGGCGCTTTGGCATATCGAGATCGCCAATGCGCTACTGGTGGCAGAGCGCCGTATGGTGGTCCGGGAGGCCCAAGTCATCGACTACCTGAATCGTCTGTCCCGCTTGCCCATCCAAACCGACGATGTGCCCGCCGCGAACCGTCAGGAAATGGTGATGGCCCTCGGGCGGGCCCATCGGCTCTCGGCCTATGACGCGACCTACCTCGAGCTGGCATTGCGCACCGGCTCCGCATTGGCCTCTTTCGATGCCAAGCTACTGGCCGCCACCGAGGCCGCTGGCGCCGCCATTGTCGTTGCCCCGGCGCCCGACGCCGGCGCTCAGGGGTAGCCAGGCCGAGTCCAGTTCCGCCAAAGACCAGAGCAGACCGATCCTTCAGCAATGGGCGCAGAAGAACGCTTCGATGTCTTCCCCGGCATCGACAACGAAAACGAGTTCTACAGCCACCATTTCTTTGCGCACGTCTTCCAGTCCCGCCTCAAGGACTGGCTGCAAGCGCAGACGCCAACCACCGCCGACCCCGACGAGCCGGCGGCGGAGCCCGTCCACAAGCAGCTGCGCCGCCTCGCCGCCCCCTTCTTCCAGCGGTACGCGGACTACCCGCAGAATGCCGACTTCGACACCCGCCTGCGCTGGCACCAAGACCTGCACCGCGATCTGCTCGCCGCCCTCGGCTACCGCATCACGCCGCAGGAGCACGACTGGACCGGCGGCCAACCGCTGCCCCTCTGGTGCGCCCTCGACCGGCGCACCCAGGGCGGCGACGGCGGCAGCACCCCGCCGGAGCTGGTGGTCCTCCCCGCCTTCAACCCGGAGCAAAAGCTCAAGCCCGGCGCCCCGGCCACCGATCCCCTCGAGGTCACCCTCTCACCCCGTCACTTCGACATCGAACAGATCCCCGCCGCCTACCTCGGCAAGGGCAAAAGGACCCCACGCCCGCTCGCCGAGCTGCTCACCGATGCCGTCTTCGGCGCCGACCACCCGCCCCGCTACGTGCTGCTGGTGGGCGAACTGCAATGGCTGCTCATCGATCGCTTCAAGTGGCCCGCCAACCGCTGCCTGCGCTTCGACCTGGCAGAGATCCTGGGCAAGAAGCCGCCGACGACCCTCAGCGCCTGCCAGGCCCTGCTGCACCGCGATGCCCTGTGCCCGACGGAGGGCGAAGGCCTGCTGGACACCCTGGACGCCGAGTCCCACAAGCACGACGCCGGCGTCAGCGAGGACCTCAAATACGCCCTGCGCGACGCCATCGAGCTGCTCGGCAACGAGGCCGCCCGCCAGCTCATCGCCGACCACGGCTTCACCTACACCGGCACCGTCAAGCCCCTGGATGCGGGCCGGCTCAGCACCGAGTGCGTGCGCCTGGTCTACCGGCTGATCTTCCTGTTCTATATCGAGGCTCGCCCCGAGCTGGGCTATGTGCCCATCAACAAGAGCGAGGTCTACACCCGCGGCTACAGCCTTGAGCATCTGCGCGATCTGACGCTGACGGACCTGCACACCACCGCGGCCCAGCAGGGCAGCTACTTCCACCAGACCCTGTGCAAGCTCTTCACCATGGTGGCCGACGGCACCGCCGCCGGCGGCCGGCCCATGCAGCAGAGCCTGGGCGCCACCATCAACGCCTTCGAGCTGCCACCGCTCGACAGCAAGCTGTTCGACCCCGCCAGCACACCGCTGCTCAACCGCGTCCGCTTCCCCAACCACATCTGGCAGCGGGTGCTGCGCGGGCTGTCCTTCGCCAAAGACCCGAAGACCCGCCGCACCCGCCGGGTCAGCTACCAGGCGCTGTCCATCAATCAGCTCGGCGCCGTCTACGAGTCTCTACTGTCCTATCGCGGGTTCTTCGCCAGCGAAGACCTCTACGAGGTCATGCCGGCGGCGAAGAAGAGGCAGCAAGCGCCCCGCAGCGGCGGCGACGGCAACGGCGACCGTATCGATGGTGACGGCCAGTGCGAGGCGGCCGCCGGCGACGAGGATTACGGCGGCAGCACCGACCTGCTCGCCAACGGCTGGTTCGTCACCAAAGACAAGATCGGCAACTATCACAACAGCGAGAAGGTCACCTTCATCAACGCCGAAGGGCGCCGGCAGCTTCGGGTCTACCCCAAGGGCACCTTCATCTACCGCCTCGCTGGGCGCGACCGGCAGAAGAGCGCGAGCTACTACACGCCCCAGTCCCTGACGCAGTGCCTGGTCAAGTACGCGCTGAAGGAGCTGCTTCAGGACAAGAGCGCCGACGACATCCTGCGCCTGCGGGTGCTGGAGCCCGCCATGGGCAGCGCCGCCTTCCTCAACGAGGCCGTCAACCAACTCGCCGAGGCCTATCTCACGCGCAAGCAGCGGGCGCTCAAGCGCCGTATCCCCCACGACCAATACCCCCAGGAGCTGCAGAAGGTGCGCATGCGGCTCGCGGACGCCAACGTCTTCGGCGTCGACCTCAACCCCATTGCCACCGAGCTGGCCGAGATCAGTCTGTGGCTCAACGCCATCTACGGCGAGACCGACAGCCAAGGCCGCCCGCTGCCGGCGTGGGTGCCCTGGTTTGGCTACCAGCTCTTCACCGGCAACTCGCTGGTGGGCGCCCGGGCGCAGGTGTTCAGCACCGAGCAGGTGGCCGCACCGCGGCGCATCAACCACTACGCCAGCGACTATTACGGCAAGACCAAATCCGAGCCCAACCCGGCTTGCTACCTCTACGCCACGCCGCGGCGCGTCACGCCCCAGGAGCCCCGCCGCGACGACGAGATCTACCACTTTCTCCTGCCCGACGAGGGCATGTGCGACTACGCCAACAAGGTGGTCAGGCAATCCTGCGGCGTTGAGCTGAGGCAGCTCAAGGACTGGAAGCGGCGGCTGATCGGCAAATACTCCGATATCGAGATCCGCCGCCTGCAACAGCTCAGCGCCCGCATCGACGTCCTGTGGCGGGAGCACGCCGGGCAGCTGGCCCGCGACCGCGCCCTCACCGAAGACCCGCTGCCGGTCTGGCCAGAAACCGAACCAGAACAGGCGCCAACAATCGCCCGCGAACCGCAGCCGGACACCGGCCAGGCCAGCCTCACCAGCCGCGCCAGCAAAGAGGCTACCCGCAAGGCCGGCATGCTGAACGAGGACGGCGACAAGGCAACGCCCTACCGCCGCCTCAAGCTGGTGATGGACTACTGGTGCGCGCTCTGGTTCTGGCCCCTGAACCAGACCGCCACCCTGCCGTCCCGCACCCAGTGGATCACCGAGGTCGGCGCCATCCTGGACGGCAATGTCATGGAGATCCCAACGGCGGATCAAGCGCAGACGGAGCTGGACCTGGGCCCGGCGAGCGCCCCGGCACCGAACGGTACCGAGCAACAGGTGCTGGTGCCGGAGGTGCAGGGCTCGCTGTTCGACGACCTGCCCGGCCAGCGCAGCCTTACCACCGCCGCCAACACCTCGACCCTGCACGATCGCTATGGCGACCTGCGCATCAAGCGCCTGCGCGAGAACTTCCCCCGCGTCGTGCAGGTGGAGCGCCTCGCCGAGCGCTACCGCTTCTTCCACTGGGAGCTGGCCTTCGCCGACATCTTCCGCTGGCACTGCTCCTCCCCCGCCGGCACAGTGGCGGAGGCCGAGGGCGGCGGCTTCGACCTCATCCTCGGCAACCCGCCCTGGATCAAGGTGGAATGGGAAGAGAAAGGCGTCCTCGGCGAGGCCGACCCGAAGATCGCCATCCGCAAAATGAGCGCCTCGGCGCTGGCGAAGCGTCGCGCGGTGCTGTTCGAACAATGGCCCGACATGCAGGCGGCTTGGCTGGATGAACTGTGCGAGCAGGAGGGGATGCAGGCGTTCCTGAACGCCCGGCAGAACTATCCCTTGCTGCGGGGGGTGCAGACAAATCTGTACAAGTGCTTTTTGCCGCAGGCTTGGATGTTGAGTAATGCGCGGGGGGTGTCAGGATTCTTGCATCCTGAGGGAATCTACGATGATCCGAAGGGGGGCGCATTTCGGGCGCAGGCATATCCACGCCTGCGGGCACACTACCAATTCGCCAACGAACTAATGCTCTTCAGCGACGTCGATCACCACACCAAATTCAGTATCAACGTCTATGGCCATGCACAGAAAGCACCACGTTTCGCACACCTGGCCAACCTCTTCCTGCCGCAAACCATCACCGCCTGCTTCAGCCACAACGGCGGCGGCCCCGTGCCCGGCATCAAGCAAGAAGGCGATGGCGGGCGCTCGAGTTGGACCATCCAGGGCCATCGGGACCGACTGATCCCGGTTGGCGAGCACGAGCTGGCCCTGTTCGCGCAGCTCTACGACGAGACCGGCACCCCGCCGCTGCAAGCCCGCCTGCCCGCGCTGCATGCCCGGCAGCTGATTGCGGTGTTGGCGAAGTTTGCGGCCCAGCCACGGCGCCTCGGCGACCTCAAGGGGGAGTATCTATCGCTAGAGATGTGGCACGAGACCAACCAGCAAAAGGACGGCACCATCCGCCGCGAGACCCGTTTCCCGGACGATGCCGGCCAATGGGTACTCTCGGGCCCGCATTTCTTCGTCGGCACGCCGTTGTACAAGACGCCGCGGGCCGTCTGCACCGCCAACAGCCATTACGACTGTCTCGATCTGACCCACATCCCCGACGACTATCTCCCCCGCACCAATTACGTGCCCGCCTGCTCGCCGGCGGCTTATGCGGAGCGGACGCCGCGGGTGCCTTGGGTTGAACTGCAGCCGGAAATCGGCCCACCAAATCCCAAGCGTACCCATCTTCCTGTGACCTCTTATTATCGTCATGTGAATCGGGAGATGACCGACCCGTTTTCTGAACGAACACTCATTCCGACAATAGTGCCTCAATATGTTGCCCATGTGCATACAACACTGGGTACTGCATTCAAGAGCAACAAAGTGCTGATGGACTACTTCTGCATGTGCCTTGCTCTACCAGTCGATTATCGAGTCAAGAGCACAGGAATGGGTCATGCTAATACCACGCTCATCAATCAACTACCAGTCCTAGCGAATGCTTGCGATCGTCTAACGGTACATTCACGGGCCCTGGCAGTATCCTGCCTCACCACCCACTACACCGACCTCTGGCAATCCTGCTACCAAGCCGACTTCCCCAACCAACGCTGGTCCATCGACCCGGACGCCCCCAACAGCCCGCCCTGGTCCGCATGCCTACGCGATGACAAGGACTTCTTCGCCAACCTCACCCCCATCTGGCAACGCCACTGTGCCCTGCGCACCGACTATGCCCGCCGCCAGGCGCTGCTGGAGATCGACGTGCTGGTGTCCCAGGCCCTGGGCCTGACGCTGGAAGAACTGTTGACCATCTATCGGGTCCAGTTCCCGGTGATGCGCCAGTACGAGGCCGACACCTGGTACGACCAGACCGGACGCATCGTCTTCACCCCGAGCAAGGGCCTCGTCGGTGTCGGCCTGCCGCGCAAGGCCCGCAAGGCCGACCGCGATGCCGATATCAGCTACGGCCTCAAGGCCGCGCGCCGTGAGGAAACCGACACCCTGCTTGGATGGGAGGATATTCGCGACCTCCCCGCCGGCAGCACGGTCACCAAGACGTTCTGGGACGATACCCTCCCCGGCGGTCCGCGCCAGCGCACCATCGCATACCAGGCGCCCTTCCTCCGCCCCGACCGGGAGGAGGACTACCGCATCGCCTGGGCCTTCTTCGCCGAGCGGGGCGATTGACGCGTAACGCCCGTGCTCACCAACGACGACCCCGGTATCAAGACACGGAGCCTCGATGACCACCTTCGACAGCACCAAGCGCCTGCTCCCGGAGATGCTCAAGGACATCACCGCCGGAACGATCCAACTGCCGGACTTCCAGCGTGGCTGGGTCTGGGACGACGACCACGTCAGCAGCCTGCTGGTCAGCATCGCCCGGTCCTTTCCCGTCGGCGCTGTGATGCTGATGGAGACCGGGGGCGAGGTCAGTTTCGAGACCCGGCCGGTAGAGGGAGTATCGCCGGGCGACGCCACGAAACACCCGGATCTGCTCGTGCTCGACGGCCAGCAACGCCTCACCAGCCTGACCCAGGCCGTGGGACTGTCCACGCCGGTGGATACCCGCACCGCCAAGGGCAAGGCCATCAAGCGCTACTACTATTTCGATATCCGTATCGCCCTGGAAGGCGAAGACCGGCTCGAGGATGCCGTGATCGCGGTCGATGAAACGCGACAGAAGCGTAGCAACTTCGGCCGCGATCTCGACCTTGACCTGTCCACACGGCAACTCGAATGCGAACAGCTCTATTTTCCCTGCAACAGGCTGCTGACGCCGAACGACTGGGCAGGCGATTTGTTCAAGTACAACAAGGATCAGATCGGCGTCTACTTCGAGTTCCAGGAACGGGTCATCAGCGCCTTTGCGGCGTACCAGCTGCCGGTGATCGAGCTGAAGAAGGAGACCTCCAAGGAGGCGGTCTGCCTGGTCTTCGAGAAGGTCAACACCGGCGGCGTACAGCTCTCGGTGTTCGAGCTGATCACGGCGAGCTATGCCGCCGCAGGCTATAACCTGCGCGATGACTGGTTCGGTTCCGACCTTCGCGACGTGCCGTCGCGCAAGGCGCGCCTGGAAACCCATGAATTGCTCGGGGATGTGGAGAGCACCGACCTGCTCCAGGCCATCACGTTGTTGCACACGCGGGCGCGCAAGCAGCAGGACATCCAGGACGGCAAGACCGGTAAACAAGTGCGGCCGGTGAGCGCAAAACGGTCTGCGGTTCTGGATCTGCCGCTGGACGCCTATCGGGACTGGGTCGACCGGGTCGAGCAGGGCTTTGTCGAGGCCGCCCATTTCCTCCAGGGAGAGTGTTTCTACCGGCGCCGGGAGCTCCCCTATGCGACCCAGCTCGTGCCACTGGCCGCAGTGATGACACTGTTGGGCGAGCGTTGGCGCGAGCCACAGGTCTACCGGAAGCTCTCACGTTGGTACTGGAGTGGCGTCCTGGGCGAGCTCTACGGCGGCGCGGTAGAGACCCGCATCGCCTTGGACCTGGAAGAGTTGATGCAGTGGTTCGAGGACGATGCCAACGTGCCAAGGACCGTGCTGGATGCCTCGTTCGATCCCGCACGACTGGAGACCCTGCGCAGCCGTCTGAGTGCCGCCTACAAGGGGATCAACGTCCTGATCCTGCGTGAAGGCGCCGTGGACTTCTTTTGGAAGGGCAATATTCAGGCGCTGGACAATCAAGGCGTCGAGCTGGACATCCATCACATTTTCCCGCGCACCTGGTGCGAGCAGCAGCGGATCGCCGCAAAGGTTTATGACTCCATCATCAATAAGACGCCCATCTCCTATAAAGCCAACCGTATGATCGGCGGTGATGCGCCCTCGGCCTACCTGCGGCGGTTGCAGCAACACAGGCAGGTGCAGATCGACGATGCGGCGATGGACGGTATTCTCGACGGCCATTGCATCCCAAGCGAGACCCTGCGCACCGATGACTTCGAGGCCTTTTATCAACAGCGAAAGCAGCGGCTGCTGGAGATCATCGAACAAGCAATGGCTAAAAAGGTGCTGCAGTCGGGGCACCCTTCACAAGCAATCGGTGACACATAGCATGGGTACTGACCGTTTCTTGCATCTACCCCAGCAACGGAACCCTGCTGAGGAACCCCAGCCACAGCATCATTAGGAGGCGCTCGGATGCTCCCCTCCCTAGTCATCGACGAGGTCCAACACGGCGTCGCGGAGACTCTGCGCACCCAGTTCGAGCCCTCCACCGCCCACTTCAAAGACGCGGTACGCCGGCTCATCGAGACGCCCGGCTGGGTGAAGGGGCCCTATGTGCAGATCGGCATGCCGTTCGTCGCCGGCGGCAGCGGCAAAGGCTTCTTCACAGACTTCGAGACCGAGCATCCGGCCTTTCTGCACCAGGAACAGGCCTGGCGGCGCTGCGGCATCGAACAGGTGTCCACGCTGGTGGCCACCGGCACCGGCTCCGGCAAGACCGAGTGTTTTCTGTATCCGGTGCTGGACCACGTGGCGCGGGAGAAGGCGCGGGCCGAGCCGGCAGGCCTGGCGGGTGGCCGATCGGGCATTAGGGCCATCATCATCTATCCGATGAACGCGCTGGCGGACGACCAAGCCAAGCGCATCGCGGAGCTCGTGCACCGGACCCCGGCCTTCCACGGCATCCGCGCCGGACTCTTCGTCGGCTCCGGCAAGACCCGGTACAAGCCCGGCAAAGCGGGCAAAGCGCCGGAGCCCGACAGTCCGACCATGGGGCTGGACCACGTCATCACCGACAAAGACGTGCTGCGGGACGACCCGCCGGACATCCTGCTAACCAATTACAAGATGCTGGATTTCCTGCTGATCCGTCCGCAGGACCAAGGACTGTGGCGCTACAACGCCCCGCAGACGCTGCGCTTTCTGGTCGTGGACGAGCTGCACACCTTCGACGGTGCCCAGGGCACGGACCTGGCGATGCTGATCCGCCGCCTGCGCCACCGGCTGCAATGCGACCCGCAGCGCCTGATCTGCGTCGGCACCTCGGCGACGCTCGGCGACGCCAGCGACACCGGCCCGCTGCGGGAGTATGCGGGTCAGGTGTTCGCCACCGTTTTCGACCCCGCATCGGTGATCACCGAGCGGCGCCTGGGCTTCGATGCGTTCATCGGCGACCTGGTGGTGGAGCACTTGATTCCGGATGACGCGACGGTGCTGCGGGCTATTGAACAGCGCGCGTTCGCGCGGCCGCAGGAGGCTGTGGCGCAGTTTCTGCCCGCCTTCTTCAGCGATCCACCGACCCTCGCCGAGCTCACGGCGGGCCTCGACACCGCCCTCGGGCGCATCCGGCTCGGGCAGGAGCTGAAGAAGCACCTGCTGTTTCAGTCCCTGCTGCGCACGGCCACCCATGCGCCGGTGACCGTGGATGAGATCGCAGACAAGCTGAAACGTACCCTCAGCGCCCGCCTGCAGCAGCAGGCGCCCGCCCTGATCACGGCCCTGCTGACCCTGGTGGCCTGGGCGCGGGCGCCCCGGGCGGGCCAAACGCCCAACGCGCAGACATCGGTGGAGGCGCTGAACTATCTGGTGACCCTGCGCGTACAGCTCTGGCTGCAGGAGCTGCGCCGGATGCTGGCGACGGTGAGCCGCGACCCGCGGCAGATCGAGCTGACCGCCGAGGCCGCGGTGCTGAGCCAGCGCGAGCGACTGCGCCTGCCGGTGGTGCAGTGCCGCCACTGCCACACCACCGGCTGGCTGACGCTGAAGCCGCCGCAGCAGAGCCGGGTGGTGAGCAGTCCGGAGCAGATCTACACGGCCTTCTTCGCGCGGCATACCGACCCGTTCATTGCGCGCCTCTATCCGCGGGTCGCAGCCGACGGCGGCCCGCAGCCGTGTCCCCGCGAGCGACGCCCCATGGTCCCGGTGCTGCGCCAAGCGCTGTGCGGCCAATGCGGCCATATGGGCAACGAGCATGTGACCCTATGCCCGCACTGTCAGAGCGACGACATGGTGCCGGTGCATGTGGTCACCGCCACCAGAACGGTTCAGCCGCAGGCGGCCGACGGCGCTGGCCAGCAGGGCAGGCAGGTGACCGTGCATGACGACACCTGCCCGGTCTGCGGCGCGCACGGCGGGCAGCTGATCATCGGCGCCCAGACCACCAGCATCGCCGCCCACAGCGTGGAGCGGCTCTGGTCGGCGCGACTCAACGACCATAAGAAGCTCATCCTGTTTTCGGACTCGGTGCAGGACGCGGCCCACCGCGCCGGCTACATCGAGTCCAAGACCGAGACCCACCTGATGCGCGCCGGCATCGCCAAGGCCCTGGCGCTGCTTCCGCCCGCGGATGGCGCAGCACTGCCATGGGACGAGGCGCTGACGGCCCTGGGCCGCTGCTATCTGGACCCCGAAAGCCCGCTGGCGTTGTCGCCGCGGGACTTCGTCGCCCGCTTCATCCCGCCGGGCATGGAATGGTTACAAGACTGGCGCAAGCTCGTGGACACGGGCGAGCTGCCCGCGGGCTCGCGGCTGCCGCAGATGCTGGGCCAGCGCATGCAGTGGCGGGCGGCGGAGGAGTTTGCGCACCGTTGCGACCGGGGGCGGACACTGGCGAAGGTCGGCATCGCCGCGCTCTTTCCGGTCCTCGCGGACCTCCAGGCGTTGGCTGAAACCCTCACGCCCACGCTGCGCGAGGCCGGCGGCGGGCTCGAGGACCTGGCAGACGAGACGGTGCTGTTTTGGGCCCTGGGCACGGTGCTGGCATTGATCCGGGCCGGCGCCATCTTCCACCTGGAGCTGGAGCGCTATGCCGAGACCGGGAACTTCAATGCTTTTCAGTTCGCGTCCCAGCGCAAGCGCTGGCTACCGCACCGCGGACGGGCCGATGCGCCCCGCTTCATCGCGCGTGGTGCCGGCATCCAACGCTTCCTGCACCTCGAAGAACGCGACGGCAACCCGTTGCTGGGCTGGGCGCAGCTCGCACTTGTCCGGCCGCTGCACTCACCCGGTATCATCACCCTGGCCTACGAGGCGCTCCTCACGGCCCTGGCGCAGGCCGGTCTGGGGCGCTTCGTGCTGCTGGAGCACAAAGGCCGGCGCGCGCAGGTGTTCGGCCTGGAGCCGAGCCGGTTGCAGCTCCATCGCAACCTGCGCCGACTGACGACGCCGTCCGGCGCCCAAACGCTGTGGGTGCCGGCGGAGTCGGCGCAGGCGTTGGCGGGGATGCCGGCCTGGAACAGCCCCGCGGAGACCCTGTGCCCCGAGCCGGAGCACGCCCGCAGCTGGTGGCATGTGCGCATGCAGCGGGGCGACATTCACCGGGTGATCGCCCACGAGCACACGGGCCTTTTGGAGCGCGACGAGCGCGTGGCGCTGCAGGACAGGTTCATGGCACCGGCGGATGCCTGCGAGCCCTGGTACGAAAACCTGCTCTCCGCCACGCCGACGCTGGAGATGGGCATCAACATCGGCAACCTGTCCAGCGTCATGCTGGGCGGCGTGCCGCCGAACCAGGCCAACTACGTTCAGCGCGTCGGCCGCGCCGGCCGGCGCGACGGCAACGCGGCGATCTTCGCCATCGCCGACGCCTCGCCGGACGGACACGACCAGTACCACTTCGCGAATCCGCTGGAAATGCTGCACGCGGACGTGGAGCCGCCGGCGGTCTACCTGAATGCGGCGGAAGTGCTGCGGCGGCAGATCTACGCCTTCTTCTTCGACCATTGGGTCGCCGAGGAGAGCCCAAGCCTGCCGGACAAGCTGAGCGAGGCCCTGGACCAGGTGGCCACGCGAGAGCACGACAGTACGCGCTTTCCATTCGACTTTCTGGATTTCTTCAACCGCAACGAGCCCACCCTGTTCGATGCCTTCTGCCGGCTGCTGGGGGAAGCCCTGAAGTCGAAGACGCGGCAGAAACTGGAAGACTTCATCACCGGCACCGAACAGCACAAAAGCCTGCGCGCCGCGTTCCTGGCCTTCTTCGAGGAGACCCACGCCGAGCGCGAGTCCTGGAAGCTACGGCGCAAGGCCATTAATGCCGAGCTGGGACGGCTGCGCAAGCGCCCCGAAGACCCGCAGACTGCAGCCGAGATCGACCTGTTGGAGAAGGAGCGCACGGGCCTGACCGAGCGCATTCGCCAGCTCAACAACGAATACCTGCTGGAGGCCCTGACCAACGCCGGGCTGCTGCCGAACTACGCCTTTCCCGAAGAAGGCGTCGCCCTCACCACCATCATCCACGGCAGCCGGCAGACGGGCGAGGAATACGCCGTGCCGGTGCACCGCTACAGCCGGCCCGCCCATGCGGCGCTGGCGGAGTTCGCCCCGCGCAATACCTTCTATGCGCACAAGAGCAAGGTGCAGATCGACCAGATCGACATGGACGCGGAGCCACCCGCGGAACATCGCTTCTGCCCCACCTGCCACTTTCTGACGCCCGTCGCGGCGCCCGTGGGCCAGATGCCTGCCTGCCCGCACTGCGGCGACACCCATTGGGCAGACGGCAGCCAAGTCCGTCCGGTGCTGCGCTTGAAGCGCGCGGTGGCGAATATCCGGCGCCCGGATAAGACCCGCATCACCGAGACGGACGAGGCGCGCAAACCGTGCTACTACGAGCGCAGACTGTTGATGAACTTCGACAGCGCCCATATCCGCGGCGCCTGGACGCTGGAGTCCAGCGACGCGATCTATGGCTTCGAGTCCATCAGCAAGGCAACCTTTCACGACCTCAACCTGGGGCAGCCGACGCCGGTGGCGGCCATGGACAACACCACGCTGATCGCCGGCGACGACAGCCCGAAGGCCGGGTTCTCTTTGTGCAAGAGCTGCGGCATGGTCCAGCCCGCGGACACCAGCAACCGCGATGACGAGCGGACCCAGACGCACACGCCCGATTGCCCGTATCGGCATGCCACGGGCAGCGAACACCTGGTGGAGCGGCTGTTTCTGTACCGGCAGTTCGACTCCGAGTGCCTGCGCATCATGGTGCCCAGGGGCTTCGGCGCCGGCGAGCGGACCACCTTTTCTTTCATGTCTGCGCTGCAGCTGGGGCTGCGCAAGCGCTTCGGCGGCAAGGTGGACCACCTGCGCTTCGAGACCATGGCCGAAGCCGGTGCGGGCGACGGCGCCGGCAAGACCTACATCCTGATCTATGACTCGGTGCCCGGTGGCACCGGTTACCTGCACGACCTGTTAGCCGACAAGGCCGATGCCCTGGCGGAGGTGCTGGCCGCGGCCCATGCGGTGATCCGCGACTGCGGGTGTCAGTTCGAGGAAAACGTCGATGGCTGTTATCGGTGCGTCTTCCACTATCGCCAGGGCCGCAACCGCAAGCACATCTCCCGCGCCACGGCGCTGGAGCTTTTGGACGCGCTGGTGGCGGGCGACTTCAAGCGCAGACAGGTGCACTGCCTGTCGGAGATCTACATCAATCCAGATTTCGGCTCGGAGCTGGAGCGGCGCTTTCTGCCGGCGCTGAAGGCCCTGGGCGGGCAGATGGCCGCCGACGGCAATCCGTTTCCGCCGGTACGGATCACCCAGGACATCAAGGCGGGCAAGACCGCGTATCTGCTGACAGCGGGCCCGAACAAGTATTGGGTGGACACCCAGGTGCCCATCGAAGACGATGTCTCCGGACAGGTGCTGTGCCAGCCGGATTTCGTGATCTCGGCTACCAGGACGGCGAGCCCGATGCGGCCGATCGCCGTGTTCGTGGATGGCTGGGAGTATCACAAGCAGTCGCTGCCAGACGATGCCCGCAAGCGCGCCTGGCTGATGCTCCGTGGCGCGTACCGGGTGTGGTCCGTAACCTTCGAGGACATCGAGGCTGCGACCAAGCAGCAGGGCGGCACCGACCTGG
Source organism: uncultured Thiohalocapsa sp. (assembly GCF_913062725.1). Classification (GTDB taxonomy): domain Bacteria; phylum Pseudomonadota; class Gammaproteobacteria; order Chromatiales; family Chromatiaceae; genus Thiohalocapsa. Next base: position 3,077 of record NZ_CAJXWY010000065.1, on the reverse strand, counting down.
AGAGCCCGCTGGCGGTGCTGATGACAGCGTCGGGGGAACGGATTCCACCGCAGCGACTCCCGCAGTTCCCGCCGCAGGATCTGGCTGGAAACGCACTGTCGCTGTTGCTGCGTCTGCTCGGCCAGCCGTATGCGGCCGACCAGGACCCGATGGGCGCCCTGATGCCCACGGGGCGCCACCTGCTGATGCGCAGCATACTGCGCCCGAACGAGGTCACTGACGCGCTAAAAGCCCGCAATGCCGCGGTGCTGCGCGTATTGCCCGAATGGCTCGGCACAACTGACCATGGCGTGTATTTGCATGGCCCGAATAAGCACCCACCCGGACAGCGGGTGCACTGGGTCGGCAGGGCCGAGCCGAAGTTGCTCACCGGCACGACCACGTCGGACTACCCCCTCGCCGGGGCCTTGGTGCTGAGCGATCTGAGCATGACCGACGACCACAAGCAGGCCCGTCAGGCATGGCGGCAATGGCTGCGCATCGCCAATCTGCTCCAGGCCACGCCCGGCGCTGCGCTGCTCACCCAGTCTATGATCGACGCCGGCGAGACGCTGGCCGTGCCGCAGCCGAACGCCGAAGTACCCGCGGCCGCCAACGGCGATTGGACGCAAGTACTCGACGACGCCGAGTTCCTCGAACGCCTCAAGCAGGGCTTCGTCTACCTCGGCAACGCCGACGTGCCCGCCCCCGATGCCATCGGTACCGAATACGAGGACGGTGACGACTATCGTGTTGCCGAGGCCCTGTGGGAGCAAGACCGGCTCGTCTTTCTGACCTCGGGCCAAATGGAGTGCGAAGCGCGCTGGCGTGGGGCCGGATACCGGGTCATCGAGGAAGCCAACGACTGGTGGCTGGCGCTCGAGCGCATCCTCAAAGCCGAGATGCAGGTCCAACAACCGGGCCAGACCGCATGAAAGAAGACATCAAGGTCATCGTCAGCAACGACGTGATCAAACGCATGACCGCCCTACCCGGGGCGGTGCAGACCAAGGGGCTGGAATTCATGCTCAAGTTCCAGACCGATCCAACGAGTCCCGGCATCAACTACGAGACCATACAGGGCGCTCAGGACAAGCACCTCCGCTCGGTGCGCATCGGTGAGCACTACCGCGGCATCATCTTCAAGGCGCCCAAGGACAACGTCTTCGTTTGGCTGCATGTCGACAAGCACGATGACGCCTATGCCTGGGCAGCGAAGCGCAAGATGAGCATCAACCCGGTCAACGGCGCACTCACCCTCACCAACGTCAATTTCGTCGAGGAGACCGTTCAACGCTGGTCGGGGGCATCGGCATCAGAGCCGCAGCCCGCGTTCTGCGGGCTATCGGACCGCGACCTGATGGCGCTGGGCGTGCCAGAGGAGATGATCCCGGCGGTACGGACCATCCGCTCTGAAGGCGACCTGGACGTCATGCAGCCAGAGCTGCCGGTGGAGGCCTACGAGGGGCTATTCCTGACGCTGGCCGGCGATCCGGTCGCGAGCATCCTGGCCGCACGCGAAACCCGCGTTGACCGCGCAATCGACACCGAAGACTTCGCCACCGCGGCGGAGCGGGACGAGAGCCGGGCGCGCTTCTATGTGGTGGAAGGCGAAAACGATCTTCAGGCAATCATGGCCGCGCCCCTGGAGCAGTGGCGCGTCTTCCTACATCCCACACAACGACGGCTGGCCACCCGTAACGTCAACGGACCGAGCCGTATCCTGGGCGGCGCCGGCACCGGCAAGACGGTGCTGGCGATGCACCGCGCTAAGCACCTGGCCAGCACCCTGGTGGGCACGGAAAAGAAGCTGCTGTTCACCACCTTCACCACCAACCTAGCGCTGGACATCGAAGACGGCCTCAAGGCCATCTGCGCCCCGGAGCAGATGCAGCGCATCGAGGTCATCAACCTGGACGCTTTGGTGTTCCGCCTCCTGAAGGCACGGCGCTACGAGCACGAAATCGCCTTCGACTTCGAGACCAGATGCGCACCGGTCTGGGACGACGCCATGGCAGACTTCGACCCAAAGCTGGGCGTCTCCCGGGCGCTCGTGCGCGAAGAATTCGAGCAGGTGATCTTGGCCCAGGGACTCACCTCCCGCGACGCGTATCGCGAGGCCCGGCGTCGCGGCCGGGGTGTACTGCTGTCCCGCAAAAAGCGCGACGCGCTGTGGGAGATCTTCGAGAACTACCGCCTGCAGCTCAGCGCAAAGGGCCTGAAAGAGCCCGATGATGCCTACCGGGACGCTTGCGCCCTATTGGCGCAGGAGGACAACCCACCCTACGCGCACGCCATCGTGGACGAAACCCAGGACTTCGGCCCCCAGGCGATGAAGCTCATCCGTGCGCTGGTGCCCCGGGGCCCGAACGACCTGATGTTCGTTGGTGACGGACACCAACGTATCTATGCCAAGAACAAGGCCACCATGGGGAGCTGCGGCATCGATATACGCGGCCGCGCCAAGAAGCTCTACCTCAATTATCGCACCACGGAAGAGATCCGCCGGGAGGCCGTCGCTCTACTGGAGGGCGTCGAGGTCGACGACCTCGACGGCGGCAGCGACGAGCTGTCCCGTTACCGCTCCCTGCTGCACGGCCCGAGCCCGGAGCGCATCACCGGCGCATCCATGGAATCTATCCACGACGGGCTGCTGGACTTCATCGTCCGGTGCACGGACAACAACCAAGACGCCAAGGTCGGCGTGATGGCCAACACCGCCAAGCGCCGTGACCAGCTGGCCAAGCAGCTCCGGGAGGCCGGCCACAAGGTGGCCACCGTCGACCATCGCGAGCGTCTGAGCCGCAAAGACGCCCGGATTTTCGCGATGACCCTGCACCGGGCCAAAGGCCTGGAGTTCGACGCCGTGGCCATCGTGATCAATCACGCGCTGGATGCAGAACTACGCAAGCTGGTCTATGTAGGCATGACGCGGGCGAAGCGGGCAGCGCGCCTGTACGATTAGCACGCACATCGGGTTCCGCGCTCAAGGCCACGCGCGCGCCCATCGCGCATCGCGTGCAGGAGACAGCATGAAGCCGATGATCGTTGCGCTCTGCCTGGGGGCCGCTGCCATCGCCGCGCTGGCCGCAACGCCA
>NZ_CAJXWY010000064.1 GCF_913062725.1 uncultured Thiohalocapsa sp. | reverse complement strand
TGCTGCACACTCGCGTCTGCGTGAACCCGGACCTATTGTACCCGGCCTGCGGCCCGATAAGTCGGACAGCCTCCTAGGCGTTGGGAACGAGGGACTGGCAATGCGTGACGCGTTTCGAGGAACCAGTAACCACAACAGCAGAGCCCTCGTCACTGCAACAAAAAGTTCTTCAGCAAGTCATGGCCATGGCGCGTGAGGATGGACTCGGGATGGAATTGCACCCCCTGCACCGGCAGCTCGCGATGGCGCACGCCCATGATCTCGTCGCGGCTGCCGTCGTCGCGGCGGGTCCAGGCCGTGACCGTCAGTGCCTCCGGCAGGTGCTCGGCGTCGATGACGAGCGAATGATAGCGGGTGGCCTCGAAGGGGCTCTCCAAGCCGGCGAACACGCCCTCGCCCTGGTGGTGGATGGGCGAGGTCTTGCCGTGCATCACCGCCCGCGCCCGCACGACCTCGCCACCGAAGGCGCGGGCGATGGATTGGTGGCCCAGGCAGACGCCGAGCAGGGGGATGCGGCCGGCGGCGGCGCGGATCAGCGCCACGGAGATGCCGGCTTCGTCCGGGGTACAGGGGCCGGGGGAGATGACGATGCGCGCCGGGGCCAGCGCCAGCGCCTCGGCGACACTCGCCTCGTCGTTGCGCAGCACGCGCACCTCGGCGCCGAGCTCGCCCAGGTATTGCACCAGGTTGTAGGTGAACGAGTCGTAGTTGTCGATCATCAGCACCATGGGTGCGGTCCTGTGCGTGTGACGGTGGTCGGGGTGTTCGGGATCGGGTGACGGCCGGACACCATTGTCGCGCAGTCGGGCGGCGGCGCAAGACCCGCCGCCGCTCAAAGCTCAGAGGGCACTGCGGTGCTGTGACCCGCAATCTCCGGGTGGCTGTGCAGCAGCTGGCCCACCAGGCGCGGCGACGGTGCCCGGCGTAAGCGCAGGCAGGCGGTGTCGAGCGCCGCCACCAACGCCAGCAGCGAGGCCGTATCCCGCGGACTGTAGGTGAGGATGTAGCGCAGGGTGTCGTCGCTCAGCGGCAGGCCCCGGGCGGCGGCCTCGCGCCTTAACAACAGCGCGCGGCCGGCGTCGCCCAGGGGCTGTACGGCGTAGGTGGCGCAGGCCGAGAGCCGGGAGGCGAGGTCCGGCAGCGTCAGACCCAGGGCCGGCGCCGGCGCCCGCGCCGCCAGCAGCAGCCGCCCGCCGCGCTGGGTGAGGGCATTGTAAAGATTGAACAGGCCGAGCTCCCAGTCCCGCTCACCGGCGATGGCCGTCACGGCGTCGAGGACCACCGCATCGCAATCCTCCAGGCCCTCGAGCACCGAGGGGGCGAGACCGTCCAGGTCCAGCGGCACGAAGCGCGCCCAGGCGCCCGCGGCGGCGGCGGTCTCGAAGGTCGCATGCAGCAGGTGGCTCTTGCCGCTGCCCGCTTCGCCATGCAGCAGCAGATGCCCCGCCGCTGGATCCACCGCCCAGTGTTGCAGGGCCGTCACGACGGTGGCGTTGCCGTCGGCGACGAAGCAGGCGAAGCCACCGGCCTCCGGCAGCCGCAGCGGCAGGCATAATTGCTCCGGCGCGGGACTCATGGCCGCCGGCGCCCCAGACGCTTGCCATACGACCCCGCCGGCCGTCGGTGCATCAGCGCGCAAGGGCGGCGGCGGTGGTGGCGAGCCGACGTCCCAGCGCCTGGCAGAGGCGCTTTTCGGCGTCGGTGACTGGATTGTCGTTATTGATGCCGGCCACGTGCGACGGTCCATAAGGGGTGCCGCCGGCGTTGGTGTGCAGCAGGTCGGTCTCGCTGTAGGGCAGGCCCAGCAGCAGCATGCCGTGATGTAGCAGCGGCAGCATCATGGAGGTGAGCGTCGTCTCCTGGCCGCCGTGCAGGCTCGAGGTGGACGTGAACACGCCGGCGGGCTTGCCCGAGAGCTCGCCCGCGAGCCAAAGCGGCGAGGTGCCTTCAAGGAAATATTTCAACGCCGCGGCCATGTTGCCGAAGCGCGTCGGGCTGCCCAGCGCCAGCGCCGCGCAGTGGCGCAGATCGTCCAGCTCGGCGTAGGGAGCGCCGGCGTCGGGAATGCTGTCTGCGACGGCCTCGCAGACGGTGGAGACCGCCGGCACCGTGCGCAGGCGGGCTTCCAGGCCAGCCTCCTCGACGCCGCGCGCCACTTGATGCGCCATCTCGGCGGTGGCGCCGAACCGACTGTAGTAGAGGACCAGGACGAAGGGGTTGGCTGTTGACATGGGGCTTACGGCTTACTGGCTGGACAACACTCTCGACCCTATAGCATACCGGTGCACTGCGTCGGCTGCTCGACGCGGTGCAGTGGCGAGCTTGTTGGACCGCGGGGAGGCGCGAAATCCCGGCGACGCCCGCGCCAAGCGCCACGTCGAGCCCGATGGCGGTGATGGTGTTTGGCTTGGTGCCAGCGTTTGCGGGCGGCGCGCCCGCGCCAGTGTCCCGCGCCAATACCCCGCGCCAATGCCCCCGTCAGTGCATGGAATCGCGCACGCCCGAGGGCACCACGCTGTCGCTGAAGAGCTCGCGGGCATCCACCGCATCGAAGCGGTAGTCCCGGTTGCAGAATTCGCACGTCACGGCGATGTCGCCCTGTTCTTCCACGATCGCGTCCACCTCGGTCTGGCCGAGCGCGCGCAGGGTTTGCTCGATGCGCCCGCGTGAGCAGCTGCAGCGGAAGGCGACGGGCTCCGGCTCGAAGAGACGGACGTCCTCTTCGTGGAAGAGCCGGTGCAGCAGGTTTTGCACCGGCAGGGTGAGCAGCTCGCGCTCCTGCACCGTGTCTGCGAGGGCGACGGTACGGTCCCAGCCGTCGGCATCCTCGACGCCATCGGGCAGGCGCTGCAGCATGAGCCCCACGGCGCGGTTGTCGTCCACCGCGAGCCAGAGGCGGGTGGGCAGTTGCTCGGAGTGGCCGAAATAGGCCTCGATGGCGGCGCCGAGGCCCGGCCCCTCCAGCGGCACGATGCCCTGGTAGCGCTCGCCCCGGGTCGGCTCCAGGGTCAGCGCCAGGTGACCGGCACCGAAGCGCTGCTGCAGGCTGCCCTCGGGGACTTGGTTTTCCCAGCGCGCCAGGCCGCGCACCGGGCCGCGGTGGGTGCCCTGGACCACCAGGGTGCGGATGGGACCGCTGCCCTGGGCCTGCAGCGTTAGCCGACCTTCGAACTTGAGCGTTGCGGTGAGCAGCAGCACGGCTGCCAGGGCTTCGCCGAGGGGCCGCTGCACCGGGCTGGGGTAGGGGTGGCGCGAGAGCACGGCCTGGAAGGCGGCGTCCAGACACACCAGCTCGCCGCGCACCCCCAGGTGCTCGAACACGAACCGATGAAGGGTATCCGGCTGCGGGGCGCCGGTGGCTGTGGCGCTCATGCCCGCGCCCCCACATGGGCCGGCACGATGGTGTCAGCGCACCGAGCGATAGGCGTTGGGGCGGCTGCGCTTGGCCAGCACCAGCTGCCACAGCTGCCCCTGGCGCGAACGGAAGAAGCCCGCCGAGGCGTGCAGGTAGTATTTCCACATCCGGTAGAAGGCATCGTCGTAGCTGGCGCGCAGTTCGGGCCAGGCCGCATCGAAGCGGTGCCACCAGGCCATGAGCGTTGGGTCGTAGTCCAGCCCGAAATTATGCCAGTCCTCCACCAGAAAGCATCCTTCCAGCGCACGGGTGATCTCCGGCGCCGACGGGATTTTGCCGTTTGGGAAAATGTAGGCGTCGGTCCAGGCGTCTGTTGTTGCACAAGTGGTGCTGTTGCCGATGGTATGCAACAAAAAGAGCCCGTCGTCGGTGAGCACGCGCCGGGCGACGTCGAAGTAGGTGCGATAATTGCGCACGCCCACGTGCTCGAACATGCCGATGGAGACGATGCGCTCGAAGTGCCCGCCGACCTCCCGGGGCACGTCGCGGTAGTCCATCAGCCGAATTTCCACCGGCAGGTGGCGGCAGCGCTGCGTCGCCAGCTCCGCCTGCCGGCGCGAGACCGTGATCCCCACCACGTCGACGCCATAGTGCTCGGCGGCGTAGGCGGCGAGCCCGCCCCAACCGCAGCCGATGTCCAGCAGCCGCTGCCCCGGGGCGAGCGCCAGCTTGCGGCAGGTGAGATCCAGCTTGGCCAGCTGAGCCGCCTCGAGCGTCGTGGCGTCGCGCCAGTAGCCGCAGCTATAGCTCATGGTGGGGTCCAGCATGGCTTCGTAGACATCGTTGCCGATGTCGTAGTGGCGCTCACCGACGGCGAAGGCGCGCGAGCGGGACTGGCGATTGATGATCCGGTCCTTGATCCACTGATAGGCGAAATGCAGCTTGGCCGCCTGGTTGAGCGCGCCGTCTAAGTCGTGCCGCAGCAATCGGGCGAAGGTCTCGTCCAGCTGCTCGCTGTCCCAGGCACCCGCCACGTAGGCCTCGCCCAGGCCGAGGGAGCCATCGCGCAGGGTGCGTTGATATGCGATTGGATCGTGTACCTGGATGTCCCAGGGATGGTCACCGTTGATGCGCACGTCGGTGGGCCGCAGGAGTCGCCGGACGAGCGGCGGAGCTGCGGCTGCCGGGGCTGCTGACCGCCGTGGCGCATGCAGCGATGCTGTCGATGAGCGTGCCTGGGCGTGCTGACCTTGTGCCGTGGCCATGGGTGAGAGACCCCCGTCGGGTCGCGCCCGACCAGCCAGTGGTTTGCGGAGTCGGCCGCCGGCGCAGCGCCGCAGACGCCATGCCGTATCGGCCTGTATTGCCGAGGGTTTGATGACAACGCATCGCCCGCGTCGGCACAATCGGGGATGACCGGGTGCCACACCCGCTGGTCGGTGCGGTCGCCGGTATCGGAGGAATCCGGTGCCTGCGCTGGTCGCGTTGGGTCTATCCTTAAGGCTGGCACGGGGTCGCCGGGGGCTGCGGCGTGCCCTGGTCGGGAGGCAGATTGCGGATGCACGACGACACGGTAGCAAGGCGGCCGCGCCGGGCGGAGATGGCGACGCGGCGATGCAGCGGCTGGGCACGTCCGCGGCTGCGGTTACGCCCGCGCTTGCCTGCGCTGGTGCTGGTCGTGCCACTCGCCCTGGGGCTGGTCAGCTGTACATCGCAGCCTGTGGTGTATGGCGGTGGATCCGTGGCCCAGGCGGATATCGACGATTGCCGGCGATTGGCCCGAGCGGCCGGCGCCGGCGGTGCCGACGGCGCACGCATTGCCCGCGAGACCGCCGTCGGCGCCGCCGCCGGTGGTGCCGCCACCGGCATCTATGGCGCCGTGCGCGGCGATGACGACGTCGGCAACCGCACCGCCGCCGGCGCCGCGGCGGGTGCTGCGGTGGGCCTGGTGCGGGGCGTCAGCCGCAGCGGCGAGCCGAGCGGCACGTTCAAGAGTTACGTCAATCGTTGCCTGCGCGAGCGCGGCTACGACGTGGTGGGCTGGAACTGACGCCGCCGCTGACGACGGGCACGCCGCGCCCGTAGTCGCCCGGAGGGCCGTGTGCGCGAACGCCCCTAGGCGATCTCGCGCAGGTAGCGCTCCACGGTCGCTTCCAGCGTGACCTCGCCGCGCAGCACCGCGTCCTGGTAGCGCGCCCGCCAGCCCGCAATCAGCAGCTCGGCGCGCTCCCATTCCAGATAGATGAGCCGCGCCAAGGGGCCGCCCTCATCCAGGAAGCCCGAGCACTCGAAGTCCCGTGCAGCCCGCTCCCGATCGTACGCGAAGCGCACCAGCTCCGGGTGCCAGCGTCCGCCCCGCCAGGTGAAGCGCCCGTAACTGCCGCGCACGTCGCCATCGAAGGGTGAGCCCACCGAGCCCACGTTGACCACGTCCATGCCTTGGGTGTGGCGCTGATGGGCGCGGTGGGTATGGCCGGACACGAACAGCGCCACGCCCTCCGGTAGCTTGCCCGCCAGTGACGCATCCGAGCGCCGTGGGCTGATACCGTCGCGGTTGCCGGCCATGGTGCCGTGGGTGACATGCAGCCAGGCGTCGGCGCCCGGTGGATGCAGGCACAGATGATCGGGCCAGCCGCGCAGCCGATCCGCCTGGCTGGCCACTTGTCGCCACGCGAGATCCGCGAAGCGACGGATCTCCCGCTCGCCCTCGCAGACCGGTGCCTCCTCGCCACAGCGCAGCACCCAGAGTTCGTGATTGCCATTGACGGGCAGCCAGCCTTGCGCGCGGCGCATGCGATCGAACAGGCTCAGGCAGCCGCCGCTGTCCGGGCCCCGGTTCACCAGGTCGCCTGCCATCACCACCAGGTCTGGATGCCACGCCTCGATGTGCTCGACGACGGCCTCCAGCGCCGGCAGTACCGCCTGAACATCCGAGAACACCGCGACCTTCATGTGGATTGCTCCGTGGAATGCGTACCATTGAGCGTACCGCAGGCCTGGGCTTTGGCCGGCGCCGGTCGCTCGCCACGGCGGCACACCGCCGCCATGGCACCCACTGTACGCCAAAGCCCGAGGCGTTGCGGAGATCCGCCCGAGACGACAACGGCGACGTCGGCGGTTTAAGCTAGCAGCCTGAACGCCGATCAGCGAGCTTTCCAGCCACCGTCCCAGCCCATGACCAAGAACGCCCCCGCTGCTTACTCCGAGACCGCAGACCCCGATTGGGAGATGCCGCTCAGTCTGCGTATCACGCCCGCGCTGCTGGTGCACGCCCTGATGGAAAACGCCTCTGGCGTGCACACCGGCTGGGAGAGCTGCGTCGACGAGTCCACGTTGCTCTCCGAGCTGGTGGTCATGGACGATACCGGCACCGCCGCCGTGCGCCTGGTGGAGCAGGAATTCGCCGACGAAGCCGATCCCGAAGCGGTCTGGCACGACTGGGCGGTGGAGATCCGCATCGGCCGCGTGATGACCACCGGGCATTTCTCCGTGCGCACCAATGCGCCGCCATTGGACTGGAACTGGCAGCTGCGCGAGGCCGAGCGGACTTTCGAGCGCGCCTGTGTGCTGCTCGGGCGCCGGGTGCGCCGTGGGCTCGCCGTCGAAGAGCCTCTGCCACAGGAACTGCCGCCGCGCGCCAGTCGTCACTGAGCACGGCGGTGCTGGTCGGACCGCCGGGTGGCGCCCGCCGCCCGTCCGGCGCACGCGGCGCCGCCGCGCATCCATTCACCTGCTCACAACCGCGAGGCATCCGATGAAGTTTCATGTCGACTTGGACATCACCGCCGCAGAGATGCGTAAGCTCATGGGCCTGCCGGACGTGGAGGCCTTCCAGCAACAGCTGCTGGACGATATCCGCGAGCGTATGCAGGCCGGGGTGGAGGGCTATGACCCGCTCAAGCTCTTCCAGCCCTATATGGCCAACAGCCTCAAGGGCATGGAGATGATGCAGCAGCTCTTCACCGCCGGCCTGAGCGGTGGCGCCGCGCGCACCCACAGGGACGACGACGCCGACTGAGCGCGGCCGCCGTCGTGTCTCTCGGCTGGATTGTGCGGGCCGGCGCTTGAATCAGTGCGGCTGTGGCCACCACTTGGCGGCACGATCAACGCATTGGCCGACTCGGCCGGGAGCTCATCATGCTCAGACACTGGCTGCTCACGGCGGCGCTGAGTGCCGCTGTGCCCATCTTCACCGCCCCGATGGCGTCGGCAGCGAACGCCGATGGGGCGCCGCCACTGGTGGACGCCGCCTGGCTCGGGGCCCACGCCGACGACGTCGTGGTGGTGGACTTGCAGGAGCCGGAGGCCTTTCAGCGCTTCCACGTCCCCGGTGCCGTGAATCTGCCCTATGAGCGCTGGCGTACCCGTGCGCCAAAGGACCGTAAGGATCCGGCACTACTCGCGTCCATGCTGCCCGATGCGGCGGTGCTGGAGACCATGCTCGGCGAGGCCGGCATCGGCAACGACGATCACCTGGTCATCGTCGGCACCGGTCGCAGCGCGGGCGATCTGGCCGCCGCGGCACGGGTGTTCTGGACCCTCAAGGTGCTGGGGCACGATGCCGTGAGCGTGCTCGATGGCGGTCTGATCGCCTATGCAGACGCAGGCGCACCCCTGGCCAGGGGCCCGGAGCGCCGTCCACCGACGACATTTAAGGCGACGCTGCGACCGGCGCTGGCGCCGGACGCCGCTGCGGTGGAAGCGGCCCGAGCCGACGCGACCCAATTGGTGGACGCCCGCAGCGAGGGCGAGTTCGTCGGCATCTACACCGGCGACAGCGACGAGCGCCCGGGCACCATCCCCGGTGCCAAGCATCTGCCCTACGACTGGGTGGCCGCCGACGGCGGCGCCACACTGCGCAGCGCCGGCGCCCTCGCGCAACTGTTCGAAGCGCGCGGCATCGACCCCGCCGGCGCGCAGGTCCATTTCTGCCACAGCGGCAACCGCGCCGCGCTGAGCTGGTTCGCCGCCTACGCCGTGCTCGGCAATGAGCAGGCCAGGCTCTACGACGGCTCCATGATGGAATGGGCGCAGAGCGAAGACAGACCGGTGGCGGCCGCGATCGAGCTCTGCGAGGCCTGCTGAGCCCGCCCGCCGCCGGTGCGACTCCTGGTGGAAGGACCCCGGCGCGACGCACTCAGTGGTGGGAGATGACCGGGCGTTCCTGTCCGGAGAGATTTTCCACCGCCCGCACCGCCGCGGCGCCGGCCTCGTCGACATCGGCTTCTGTGCCGGAGAGGGTGAGGCGGCCGAAGGCGCCCACGGCGCGGACATCGATAATGGTGATGTTGGCTGCCTTCTCCGCCTGGTTCGCGGCGTAGACGATATAGCCCGCCGGCTCGGTCTCGAGGATGAACATGCTCTGACCCGGCAAAATCATTGACCCGCGACGGTTCTGCCGGTTGATGAGCACGGTGTGGTCCGGCGTCATGGCGCGAATGATCTCCTTCCAGGCCACCCGGCACTTTTGCCGGTCGTCCTGCGCGGCGCCGAGGTTTTCCAGCACGATACGGCCCGCTTCCAGCACATCGCTCTGATCGCGCTGATGGATCACCATGGAGCCGAAGGCGCGCTCCACCACCTGCTGGGCCAGGTGCACGCGGGTGGCCTTCAGGGCCATGTCGGTGAGGCGATGGATGGCCATGCCGGGCGAGACTTCCACCCACAGACAGGCGTCGCCGGGTATCGGCAGGAAGCCCTGGGACACGGTGGCCATATACTCGGCCAGCTGGGGTTGCAGGGAGTCGATGTAGATGTAGGTCCGAAGCTTGATCATGCGTATGGCGCGGCGATTCCCGGGGCGGGTCGGGGGCTGGGCTGGCAGGTGGTTCTGACGGGACAGATGCGAATTGTACAGGCGATCGGCGTCGTCGCGCGGAACATAAGGCCGCGTGGTGGGGACGCGGCGTGATGCAGAGGGGACCTGTGGAAGGCCACGGGCGGGCGTCGGGCCGCCGCCCGACGGCGCTGCACGCAGCCGAGTGGCCGCCCGGGTCGGCGGCGCGCGCCGCATGCCCGCCGCCTTGAATTAGCAGGCACTGATACCAGTTGAGCGGGCACCGAAGGCGTCGCCCGCTGTCGTTGCGCAGGTGGGTATCGCGCCGCCGAAACAGTGCCAGAGAGACAGACCGAGGCCCGCCCGGCACCGGGTGGCCGACCAGACAACGGAGTTACTCATGTCCACACCCACCCAAGAGACCGTCGAGGCCGCCCTGAAGCGCTACGTCGAGCCCCATCTCGGCCGCGACCTCGTCAGCAGCAAGTCCATCAAGTCCATCGACATCGAAGGCGACCAGGTCAAGGTCAAGGTCATGCTGGGCTTTCCGGCCAAGGGCGCCGCTGATGCGATCGAGGAGGGCGTGAAAACGGCGGTGGCGGGGGTCGAGGGGGTGTCCGCGGTACAGGTGGATGTGGCCTGGGAGATCCGCTCGCATTCCGTGCAAAAGTCCCTGAAGCCCATCGATAACATCAAGAACATCATCGCCGTGGCCTCCGGTAAGGGCGGTGTGGGCAAGTCCACCACCGCCGTCAACCTGGCCCTGGCCCTGGCCGCCGAGGGCGCCACGGTCGGTATTCTGGACGCAGACATCTACGGCCCTTCACAGCCACGGATGCTGGGCATCTCCGGCAAGCCCGAGTCCAACGATGGCAAGCGCCTGGAGCCCATGACCGCCTACCATCTGCAGGCCATGTCCATCGGCTTCCTCATCGAGGAAGAAACGCCGATGATCTGGCGCGGCCCCATGGTCACCCAGGCGCTGGAGCAACTGCTCAACGACACCAACTGGTCCGAGCTGGACTACCTGGTCATCGATCTGCCCCCGGGCACCGGCGATACCCAGCTGACTCTGGCCCAAAAGGTGCCTGTGTCCGGCGCCGTCATCGTCACCACACCGCAGGATATCGCCCTCCTGGATGCCCGTAAGGGGCTGAAGATGTTCCAGAAAGTAGAAGTGCCAGTGCTCGGTGTCGTGGAGAACATGTCCATCCACATCTGCTCCAAGTGCGGCCACGAGGAGCATATTTTCGGCGAGGGCGGCGGCTCCGCCATGGCCGAGCAATACGGCATCCAGTTACTGGGCTCGCTACCGCTGGACATTCATATCCGCGAGGAAGCGGACTCCGGCAAGCCCAGTGTCGTCGCCGATCCGGACAGCCGCATCGCCCAGATGTACCGCGAGATCGCACGCAAAACCGCCGCCAAGCTCTCGCTGCAGGCCAAGGACTATGCGGCGAAATTCCCGCGGATCGTCATCCAGAACAATTAGAACACCGCACAGCACCCCCTCAACCCCGCGCCAGGCCAGCAATGGCGCGGGTTTTCCCCGCATCGCCCCTACGCCGCCCCCGCACCATCTGCCACCGTTTTGCTTACCTCTAGCTTAGCAATATGCCTGATCACAAGACCCAGGCATGCCCAAGGGGCTCGGGGCTAAGGCGGCAACATGCGGGCGCGCGAGGCTACACCGGACGCAACCGCGCGAGGTGACGGCCGACGGCGATGCGACTGCCGACGACGCCGAGCAAGGTGCCGACGCCGAGCAGACTCAAGGATTGCCGCAGGTCGAGGGCGGTCAGTTGCAGCTCGGCGTCATAGAGCGCGGCGACCCGGCCGGCGGGTGCTTGCAGCAGCCACATGGCGGCGTCCACCAGGGCCCAGGCCAACAGGCCGCCGAGCAGTCCGTACCAGGCGCCGGCATAGAGAAAGGGGCGACGAATGAAGGCGCCGGTGGCGCCGACGAGATCCATGACCTGGATTTCGTCGCGGCGGTTTTCGGTCTCCAGCCGAATGGTGTTGCCTACCACCAGCACCACGCCAAGGGCGAGCATGGCGCCCAAGAGCAGCACACCTTCGCGCAACAGCGACAAAATGGCGTTGAGGCGCCTGATCCATTGCGCATCGGCCTGTGCGAAGTCCACACCCGGCAGAACAGCAAGGCTGGCGAGTAGCGCGTCCACGTCGTCGCCGGGCGTCAGGTCCGCCGCTGGATAGACGCCGAGCACCACGGGCAGCGGGTTGTCGGGTAGTTGCTCGACGGCACTGCCGAGACCGCTGTGCTCGCGCAGCTCAGCGAGTCCCTGGGCACGGGAGATGACATCCACCCGATCGATATCGATGCGCAGGCGAAGGGCGGCTGCCAATGCCTCCGCCGTCGTCTCGTCGAGCTCGGGCGCCAGGAATAACGACAGCGCAGCCCCGCGTCGCCAGTCATCGGCGAGGGCTTCCAGGTTGTCGGTAATCGCCAGCAGGGTCGCCGGCAATGCCAGCGCGATGGCGATGGCGGCGACGGTCATCAGTGTGCCAAGGGGCGCGCGTGCGAGCCGATCGATGGTCTCGGTGGCCGCGCGCCGATGCTCGCCGGCCCAGGTGAGCAGGCAGCGCAGCCAGCGGGGTCCGCGGGCGCTCATGGCCACCGACGTGCGCGCGTGCGCGTCATGACACCGGCTCAGGCGCCGCCTGTGGTGCCGGCGGTCGTGGGATGGCATCGGCCACCAGGCGGCCCTGCTTCAGCACGAGGGTACGATGGCCCATGGCGCGGATCAGTGCCAGGTCGTGGGTGGCGATGAGCAGGCTCACCCCCAGCTGGTGGAAGCGCTCGAACAGGCGGAAGATCTCGCGCGAGAGATCCGGATCGAGGTTGCCGGTGGGCTCGTCGGCGAGGATGACCTCCGGGCGGCCCACCACGGCGCGGGCAATGCCCACCCGCTGCTGCTCACCGCTGGAGAGCGTCAGGGGCAGGGCGCGCTCCAGCTTGAGCAGGCCAACCTGGTCCAGCGCCGCGCGCACGCGTCTGCCGATCTCGTCGCGGGGCATACCGGCGGTCACCAGCGGCAGGGCGACGTTGTCGAACACGCTGCGACCGGCGAGCAGTCGGTGGTCCTGGAATACCATGCCGATGCGCCGGCGGTGGGCCGGGATGCGCCGGCGCGGGAGTCGGGCGAGATCTTCGCCACCGACGCGGATGCTGCCGTGGCTCGGGCGCTCCAGCAGGCCGATGAGCTTGAGCAGGGTGCTCTTGCCGGCGCCGGAATGGCCGGTGAGGAAGGCCATTTCGCCCGCCTCGAGGCGGAAGCTCAGGTCGCGGAGCGCATCGCCCCGCTCGGGGTAGCGTTTGCTGACGTGCGCGAGCTCGATCACATCAGGAGGGTGGTCAGTGACGGGTGGCGAGGGGCTGGCAACGTATGGCGAGTGGCGGTGGCGTGGGCATCGTTGGCCGATTGACCGTCGTGACCTCAGACCTTCGCCACTCCTCCCTCAGGAAGCCAGTAGCGCGTCGAGAAAGGTGTCCGCGTCGAAGTGCCGCAGATCTTCGATGTGCTCGCCGACGCCGACGAAGCGAAACGGCACCTGCAGCCGCTCGGCGATGGCGAACAGGATACCGCCTTTGGCGGTGCCGTCGAGCTTGGTGAGTGTGATGCCGGTGATGGGGACGGCGGCGTTGAACTGCACCGCCTGGTGCAGGGCATTCTGGCCCGTCGTGGCGTCCACCACCAGCATGACCTCGTGCGGGGCGTCGGGGTCGATCTTCTGCATCACGCGGACGATTTTCTTCAGCTCCTCCATCAGATTCGCCTTGGTATGCAGGCGTCCGGCGGTGTCGGCGATGAGCACGTCGAAGCCGCGGGCGGTGGCGGCCTGGAGGGCGTCGTAGACCACCGAGGCGGGGTCGGCGCCGGTATGCTGGGCGATGACGGGCACGTTGTTGCGCTCGCCCCAGGCCTGGAGCTGCTCCACCGCCGCGGCGCGGAAGGTGTCACCGGCGGCCAGCATGACCTTGTTGCCCTCCGCCAGCAGCTGCTTGGCGAGCTTGCCGATACTGGTGGTCTTGCCGACGCCGTTGACGCCCACCATCAGGATCACCTGCGGCTTGCCCGCTGCCGGCTGGCGCACTGGCGTTTCCGCTTGGTGCAGGATCTCCGCCAGCTGCCGGCGCACCGCTTCCAGCAGGCCCCGGGGGTCGGAGACCTCGCGCAGTTTCACCCGATACGCCAGGTCTTCGATGATGCGCGTCGTCGCCGGCACGCCCACGTCGGCGCTCACGAGCAGCATTTCCAACTCTTCCAGCAGGTCCTCGTCGATCTCCTTGCGGCCGGTGACCAGCTCGGCGATGTCTGCATTCAGCACCTCGCGGGTCCGCGCCAGGCCGTTGCGCAGGCCGCGCAGGAAGCCCGGCCCGGTGTCGGTGTCCTGTTGCCCGTTGGCGCGCTCGGCGATGGCCTGGGCGAGGCGGCCGGAGGGTGCTGCATCGGCGGCTGCCGGCGCCTGCGTCGCGGCTTCGCTCGGGGTAGCGGTGGCCGCGGCCTGGGTTTTTTTCTTACCGAATCCGAACATGGCTTGCGTCTGAAGATCAGCGGTAGTGCCGGTGGGTGCCGTCGTTGTGATCGGGCGGCGGGCGACGGCGGGCCGACGCGGCGTGACCTGCGATCGATGACCGCCGGCGCGCCCGCAGGTTACCAAGCTGTCAGGTTGCCATCGTCGAGCCAGACGCACATTGTATCAATAGTCAAGGGCCGCCACGTGAGAGATCAGCGATCAAGCGGGGTATTCCAACCATGCGACTCTTTCCCTTTGGCCTGGTGCTGCTGCTGGCAACGCTGGGAATCGGTAGCCCGGCGGCGGCGGACGTCTACGAGCGTGTCCTCGACAACGGACTCAAGGTCCTGGTGAAGCCGGACCGGCGCGCGCCCATCGTCACCTCCCAGGTCTGGTACAAGGTGGGCTCCAGCTACGAGCCGGGCGGCATCACCGGCGTCTCCCACGTGCTGGAGCACATGATGTTCAAGGGCACCGAGAATCTGGAGCCCGGCGAGTTCTCGCAGATCATCGCCGAGAACGGCGGCGACGAGAACGCCTTCACGGGGACCGACTACACGGCCTACTTCCAGACGTTGGCCGCCGACCGGCTGCCGGTCTCCTTCGAGCTGGAGGCCGAGCGCATGCGCCGGCTCACCCTGCCCGAGGAGGAATTCCTCAAAGAGCTGGAGGTGGTGAAGGAGGAGCGCCGCCTGCGCACCGACGATGATCCGCAATCCCTCACCTACGAGCAGTTCCAGGCCGTCGCTTACCAGGCGTCGCCCTATCGTAACCCCATCATCGGCTGGCCGAGCGACCTCGAGGCCATGCAGGTGGACGACCTGCGCGCGTGGTACCGGAAGTGGTATGCGCCGAACAACGCCACGGTGGTGGTGGTGGGCGACGTCGACCCGGAGACGGTCTTCGCCCTGGCCGAGCAGCACTTCGGCCCCCTGGAGGCGGAGCCGGTGGCCGCGCCCAAGCCCCGGGCCGAGCCCGAGCAGCGCGGCGAGCGCCGACTGGTGGTGCAGGCCCCGGCCAAAGAGCCCTACCTGATCATGGGCTACAAGGTGCCGGTGCTCGCCAATGCCGAGGAGGGCTGGGAGCCCTACGCGCTGGAAATGCTCGCCTCCGTGCTCGACGGCGGCGCCAGCGCCCGCTTCAGCCGCGAGCTCGTGCGCGGCGAGCGCATCGCCGCCAGCGCCGGCGCCGGTTACAACGCCTTCACGCGGTTGCCCGGGCTCTTTCGCCTGAGCGGCGTCCCTGCCTCGGGCCGCAGCGTCGACGACCTGGAAGCGGCGCTGCTGGCGCAACTCGAGCGCGTGCGCACCGAGCTGGTGGCCGAGGACGAGCTCGAGCGCATCCGCACCCAGCTCATCGCCGGCAAGGTGTACGAGCGCGACAGCATCTTCTACCAGGCCATGCAGCTCGGGCAGCTCGAGACCGTGGGGCTGGGCTGGGAGCTGGTGGACAGTTATGTGGATGCGCTCTCCGCCGTGACCCCGGAACAGATCCGCAGCGTCGCCCGCGATTATCTGGTACCGGAGGTGCGCACCGTCGCCCGCCTCGAGCCGCAGCCCCTGGACGGCGCCGACGGCGGTCAGCGCCGCGCCGACAACCGCAACAACAACGCCACCGGAGCCCTGGCCCATGCACGCTAATCCAACCCGAGGGCTGATCGCCGCCCTGTGCACCGGCGCTTGCCTGGCGCTCGGCTTGAGCGCGCCCGTTGCGGCGACACCCAACATCGAGACCTGGCGGACCGATGCCGGCGCCAAGGTGCTGTACGCCGCTGCCCCCGACCTGCCCATGGTGGACGTGCGCATCGCCTTCGATGCCGGCAGCGCCCGCGACGGCGATCAGCCCGGGCTCGCCAGCATGACCGCCAACATGCTCACCGAGGGCGCCGGTGGACTGGATGCGGACACCATCGCCGAGCGCGTGGAGGCCGTCGGCGCCGAGCTCAGCACCGGCGCCGGCCGGGATATGGCCTTCGCCAGCCTGCGCAGCTTGACGGCGCCCGACAGCCTCGGCACGGCCGTGGAGATTCTCACCAAGGTACTCGCGGCCCCCCGGTTTCCGCAGGCCGACCTGGAGCGGGTGCGCGCCAACACCCTGGTGGGCCTGCGCCAGCAGGAGCAGGACCCGGGCACCGTCGCGAGCCGCGCCCTCTACCACGCCGTCTACGGCGGACATCCCTATGCGACGGCCACCGACGGCAACCGCGACAGCGTCGCGGCCATCACCCGCGACGACCTGGTGCGCTTCCATCGGCGCTATTACACGGCGTCCAACGCCACGATCGCCATCGTCGGCGCCCTCGACCGGGCGCAGGCGCAGGTGCTGGCGGAACTGCTCACCGCGGGCCTGCCGGCGGGGGAGCCGCCGGCGCCCTTGCCGCCGGTGGCGGACCTCGAGCGCGGCCGTGTGGAGCGCATCGCCTTCCCCTCCAGCCAGACCCATCTCTACATCGGGCAGCCCGGCATGCGCCGCGGCGACCCCGACTATTTCCCGCTGTACGTCGGCAATCACATCCTCGGCGGCGGCGGCTTGGTGTCCATTCTGATGGATGAGGTGCGCGAGCGTCGCGGCTTGTCGTACTCGGCGTTCAGCTACTTCGCGCCCATGGCCGAGCGCGGGCCCATGATCATGGGGCTGCAGACCAAAAACGCCCAGGCGGATGAGGCCCAGCAGGTGATGCTCGAGACCCTGGAGCGCTTCATCCGTCAGGGGCCGAGCGCAGAGGAACTGGACGCCGCCATCAAGAACATCACCGGGGGCTTTCCGCTGCGCATCGCGAGCAACAGCAACATCGTGCAGTACCTCTCGGTGATCGGCTTCTACGATCTGCCCCTCGACTACCTGGACCGATTCACCGAGCGCGTGCGCGCCGTGAGCGCCGAGCAGATCCGCGACGCCTATCGCCGCCGCGTGCACCCGGACCGTCTAGTGGTCGTCATGGTGGGGGGCGACGCCGACGGCGAGGCGGTGCCCATCGCCGCAACCGCCGCGGCGCCCAACGTCACCGACGGCGCGTCGGGCGCCGCTGCGGCATCCGCCGTCGCTGCGCCCGTTGGTGGTGGCGGCTAGCGGCGGCAGGCGCACCGCGGGCGGCGGTGGCAGCGCCGGCGCGGGCCATAGGCGGGTCCGGGCGGCCGGGCACCGCGGCACCGGTCATGTGCGCATCATCGGCGGGCGCCTGCGCGGGCGGCGGCTGCCGGTGCCGAAGCACACGGGACTCAGGCCCACCACCGACCGGGTGCGCGAGACATTGTTCAACTGGCTTGCGGCAGACATCCCCGGCAGCCATTGCCTGGATTGTTTCGCCGGCGCCGGCGCCCTGGGCTTCGAGGCCTTCTCCCGGGGCGCCGCGCGCGTCCTATTGCTCGAGCGCGCCGAGCGCGTCGCCGCCGGTCTCGCTGCCAACGCAGAGGTCTTGCGCACGGCGGCTGCATGCGACCAAGCCCTCGCAACGGCGCAGTTGCAAGTGGTGCAGGCGGATGCCCTGCATTGGCTCGCCGCTCGGGCGCCGGTGCCCTTCGACATCGTCTTTCTCGATCCACCCTTCGATGATGCCTTGCTGGCGGCGGTCTGCGCGTACCTGACGCGCGGCTGGCTCAAGCCGGGCGCCGCCGTCTATCTGGAAATGCCGGCGGCGGCGCCGCTACCCGCACTGCCCGAGCACTGGCAAGTGGTGCGCGAGCGCACGGCCGGCCAGGTGCGCTATGCGCTGGCGCGGCTCGAGCCGGCCTGAATCGATTGCGGGCCCGTTGTGTGCCAGGCGTGGGCCATGATGGATCGGCGCCGCACACGGGCTATTTGGCGTCTGTCGGTGCCCTGGAGTCTGCTATCCTCCGCATTCGCCGCGGCGTCGGTGACACACGACCGGCGCCGCTTGTCCAAGCAGAGCCTGCCTCGCCCATCATGCGCAGTGTCGTCTATCCAGGTACCTTCGACCCCATCACCAATGGGCATACCGACCTGGTGGCGCGGGCCGCACATTTGTGCGATCGTGTCGTCGTCGCCGTCGCCGCAGATACGGGTAAGGACACAACCTTTGCGATCGATGAGCGCGTCGCCCTCGCGGAGCATGTCTGTCACGGTCTCGGCAATGTGGAAGTGGTGGCCTTCTCGGGACTGCTGGTGGAGTTTGCGCGCAAACTGCAGGTGCACGTGATCATGCGCGGCTTGCGGGCGGTATCAGACTTCGAGTACGAGTTCCAGCTCGCCGGCATGAACCGCCGCATGGCGCCGGATATCGAAACCCTGTTCCTCACCCCCGCCGAGCAGTACGCCTATATTTCGTCGTCACTGGTGAAGCAGATCGCGCGCCTGGGCGGGGACGTTTCCGCCTTCGTTCCGCCCACCGTGCATACTGCATTGCGCAAGCGGTTTGGATAAACTCGCTCCCATCCCAATGTGGCGGCGCGAGAGTCAAGCTCGAACAGCCAAGCTACCTCCAGGAGTATCGCCATGGCCTTGCTGATTACCGACGAGTGCATCAACTGCGACGTCTGCGAGCCCGAGTGCCCCAACGGCGCCATCTCGCAGGGCGACGAGATCTATGTCATCGAGCCGGACCTCTGCACCGAGTGTGTCGGCCACTACGAAACATCCCAGTGCGTCGAGGTGTGTCCTGTGGACTGCATCATCGTCGATCCGGACCACACCGAGACGGAAGAAGAACTACGCGCCAAGTATGAGCGGATCACCGGCGACGCCGGCGGCTGACCCCCGGGGGCAGCGCCTCAGGCCCACTCACACCGAGGCTCCCGCGCGGAGCCTTTTTTCTGCGGTGCGGACGGGCCCTTCCGGCCGCCCCTGGCCGGGAGTCGCCGCCGAGCGCAGCCGCAAGCCATGGCGCGCAGCGGCGACAGCCGTGGCCTTATGCCTGGTCGCGGCGCTCTGCGTCGGTGCTTCGCACGCTCACGCCTCGCGCCCGCCCGCCGCGGCCATCGCCACCGCCCATCCCCTGGCCACCGCCGCCGGCAAGGATATTCTCAGCGCCGGTGGCAATGCCTTCGATGCCGCCGTGGCCGTGAGCGCGGCTCTGGCCGTGGTTGAGCCCTACAGCTCCGGCCTCGGCGGCGGCGGCTTTTGGCTGCTGCATGTGGCGGCATCGGGCCGTGACGTCATGGTGGACGGGCGCGAGCGCGCACCGCTCGCGGCCACCGCCGACATGTATCTGGATGCCGATGGCGAATTCGTGCCGGCGCGTTCCCTGAACGGTCCCCTGGCGGCGGGTATCCCCGGGGCGCCGGCGGCGCTGGCGCACATCGCCGAGCGCTACGGGCGGCTGCCGCTGGCGGCGAGCCTGGTGCCGGCCATCGAACTCGCCCGGGACGGCTTCGAGATCGACCCGGTCTATACGCGTCTCGCGCGCTGGCGCCGGGACGCCATCGCCGCCTCGCCGGCGGCCGCCGCGCAGTTCCTGGCGGGCGACGCCGTACCGGCACCCGGCACCCGCCTGCGTCAGCCCGAGCTCGCAACGACCCTGCTGCATCTCGCCCGCGACGGCCACGACGGCTTCTATGGCGGCGAGGTGGCGCGGCTGCTGGTGGCGGGCGTGCGCGCGGGCGGCGGCATCTGGCGTCTGCGCGATCTCGCACAATACCGCGTGGTCGAGCGTGCACCCATCAGCGCCCGCTTCGAGGCGCCGACGGGCCGTTGGCGCCTGGTCAGCGCGCCGCCACCGTCCTCGGGCGGCGTGGCCCTGGTGCAGATGCTGCATATGCTGAGCGGCTTCGACGTCGCGGCGCTGGCGCCGGCGGATCGCGCGCACCTGCTCATCGAGACGATGCGCCGCGCTTACCGCGACCGCGCCGAGTTCCTGGGCGATCCGGACTACGTGGACGTGCCGGTGGCGCGCCTGACCGATCCGCGCTACGCCGCCGGGCTGATGCGCAACTTCCGGATGGACCGGGCGACGCCGAGCCCGCCGCCGGAGGCGGTGCGGGCCGAGGGCGCCGACACCACGCATTTTTCCATCCTCGACACCGACGGCAACCGTGTCGCCGCGACCCTCAGCATCAACTATCCCTTCGGCTCGGGCTTCGTACCGCCGGGCACCGGGGTGCTGCTGAACGACGAAATGGATGATTTCGCCGCCCGGCCCGGCGTACCCAATGCATACGGGCTGATCGGCGGCGACGCCAACGCCATCGCGCCCGGCAAGCGCATGCTCTCGAGCATGAGCCCCACCTTCATCGAGTCCGACGCGGAGGTGGTGATTCTCGGCACGCCCGGCGGCAGCCGCATCATCACCATGGTGCTGGAGGGCCTCCTCGCCGCCACCGGGCTCGACCCGACCGCCGGCGGCGGCGCACGAGACTGGGTCGCGGCGGGGCGCTTTCACCATCAATACCTCCCCGATGAGGTGGTGACGGAGCCCGATGCCCTGTCCCCGGCCGTGCGTCGCAGCCTCGAGCGCCGCGGGCATCGGCTCAGCACCGCCGGGCGCCCCTACGGCAACATGCAGCTGGTGCGCTGGCGGCGTGCGCAGCGCCAGGTCGAGGCCGCCAGTGATCCGCGCGGCATCGGCGCCGCGACGGTGATCGAAGCAGCACCCGCTGCGACTGTCTCCAATCATCGGCGACAACCCCAAACACAGCCACTGAGAACGACACCATGAAGACTTTCTTCGTTGCCATGCTGAGCTTCCTCGTCATCGGCGCCGCGGTACTGCCCCAGGACGCCGATGCGCGCCGCCTGGGCGGCGGCCGCAGCCTCGGTCAGCAATACACCACGCCGCGCCAGGCCCAGACACCGCAGACGCCACAGCGCCAGCAGGCCGCCGACCAGCGTGCCAATCAGGCCGGCGCCGCCGGACAGCGCCCCCGCGGTGGCATGGGCTTCCTCGGTCCCCTCGCCGGGCTCGCCGCCGGCGGACTGCTGGCGGCGATGTTCTTCGGCGGCGCCTTCGAGGGCTTCCAGCCCTTCGATTTCCTGATCATCGTTGCGCTGGTCGTCGGCGGTTTCCTGTTGTTTCGCATGCTGCGCCGTCAGCGTGCACCCGCGCCGCGCCCGGTGCCCGCTGGCTTCACGCCCGCTGGTCAGCCGGCGGGCCAGCCGAGCAGCCCATCGGGCGATCAGCCGGCCTTCGGCGGCGTCTTCGGCGGCGGCTCAGCACCGTCGCCGGCCGCCACGGCCGACACGACGGCCGATGCCGGTGCGCCGGCCCAGGCGGCCCCCGACTGGTTCGATGCACAGGGCTTTGCGGATGGCGCCAAGACCCACTTCATCCGCCTGCAGGCCGCCTGGGATCAGGCGGACTTCCGCGATATCCGCGAATACACGTCGCCGCAGCTCTTCGCCGAGCTGCAGCGGGAGCGTCAATCCATGGGCGATGTGCCCAACTACACCGAGGTGGTGACGCTGAACGCCGAGCTGCTCGGCGTGCAGCGTGACGGCGATCAGGTGGTGGCGAGTGTGCGCTTCACCGGCCTGATCCGTGAGGAGGCGCAGGCGCCCGCGAAGTCCCTGGATGAGGTCTGGCACGTCGCCCACGACTGGGACAGCCCCCAGGGCGACTGGCTCATCACCGGCATTCAACAACCGTAAGCGCCGGGCGGCTGAGCGGCGCCCGCCGGGGGCGCCGCCGCCTGAATACAGCTGGTGACACCCGATGCCTTTCGGTTTCCGGTGTCTGCGGGCTGGGTGGCGGCGGGCGGGGGTCTCGACCGCAGGGATGCGGTCGTGAAGCCTACAGGGATGTATTCACGGCG
>NZ_CAJXWY010000063.1 GCF_913062725.1 uncultured Thiohalocapsa sp. | reverse complement strand
TGCCCTTCGGCGCCTACGAGACCAACCTGGTGTCGGACCCGCTGACGCTGGAGATCGGCGAGACCCGCGAGACCGCGACGCTGCTCGGTTTCGCGTATGCCGGCATCGGCGCCAGCGTCTACGGTTTCAACGGCGGCCACGAGCCACACGGCGACAATCGCATTGGCAGCTGGGGTGTCAACCTGCGCTACGCCTGGGAGCAGGGCGCTGTCGCGGTCGCCGTCAGCGCCGGCTGGATCAATAACCTGGGCGACTCCGACAGCCTGCAGGACACGCTGGCGGACAACCGCGCGGCGACGTTGACCGAGCGCCTCGCGGGCGAGGCCCCGCGTGGCGACGGCTTCAGCACCGACCCCACGGAGCGCACGGCCGGTTGGACCGCCAATCTCCGCGTCGCCATCGGCCCGGTCAGCGTCATCGGCGAATACCTGTCCGCCGCCGACCGCTTCGACCCGGACAGCCTGAGCTACAAGGGCGCCGGCGCCGAGCCGTCGGCCTGGAATCTGGAGCTTGGCTACGGCTTCGCCGTCTTCGGCAAGGACACTGTGGCCGCGGTCGCCTACCAGGGCACCGACGAGGCCGTGGGCCTGGAACTGCCCAAGGCGAGCTGGCTGATCGGCTGGTCCATTGGCATCTTCGACAACACCGCCCTGTCTTTCGAGTATCGCAACGACCGCGATTACAGCGAAGGCAAGGGTGGCACCGGCGACGACGGCAATAGTTTCCTCGCGCAGTTGGCCGTGGAGTTCTGAGCCTGGCCGGGGACTTGTTCCGCTGATACCTGATGAAGTGCCCGGTGGCGGAGCAGGGCATGATCCAGGTCCGCGCCGATTCAGCGTCTGTTTAGAAAGTCTGAGTGAATAGGACGCATGGAATCGCGCGGCGGCCCTGTGCGCCTGAAATCGGCGATCGTGGCGCTGTCATGCCGGGCCGTTTATTGGCCAGCGCCTGTCATGATAACCGATTCCTATCACTCGTATTGTAAATTGGTCTTGGACACGAAAGGCGCATGCGGGCACAGTGACATGGCGTCACGGCTGGCTGGCATGGTAAAGGCTGGCAGGCGCCCTTGCACATCAAAGCTTGTTGCATCAATTGACTAATTAGGAGTGGATGACATGTCTCAGTCAACACGTGAACAGGTCATGCGCCACCTGGAGGCGGTAGGGTATTTGCAGCCTGCGCTACACAAGCCGCAGCAGGCGCCGTACCCGGACGAGATCGATCATAGCCTGTATCGGGCGTATACCCGGTCTGCACATGATGTGGGTGGCGAGCCGGATACACCGATGACTTGGGAGGAAAAGGAAGAGGAGCAGTGGGAGCTGAATACATTCGCGACCTGTGAATGTCTGGCTTGGCGTGGGGTTTGGAATGCGGAAGAGCGTCGGCGGCGCCAAAACGTAGATTTGGGTCAGACGCAGTATCTGGGGCTGCCATACTACGGCCGATGGCTGCTGACGGCGGCGCGTATTCTGGTGGACAAGCAACATGTGACGCTGACCGAGCTGGTGAGCAAGATCGACGAGGTGAAAAGCCGTTATGAGCAAAATTGAGCACGACCGTAGCCATCACGCGGAGAAGGCGACGGGCATTGGCGATCCGCAGTGTTTTCACGGCGAGGCGGGACCGGCGAAGTTCAAGGTGGGGGACCGGGTGCGGATCAAAAACCTGCCGGATTTGTTTTATACACGGTGCCAGGTGTATACGCGTGGAGCCATCGGAATGGTGACGGAAGCGGTGTATGAGAGCCCGGCTGCGGAGGATGAGGCATGGGATAACACGGAGAGCCCGGAATGGTTTTACAGTGTGGTCTTCCGCCAGCAGGAGCTGTGGCCGGACTACCCGGATCTGTACGCGAACGACACGGTGGAAACGGAATTCTCGGAGCGTTGGCTGGAAGCGGTTTGATGGCGTTAATTGGTAAGCAAAGACAAGCACGAGCGCGGAGCGGAGGAGAGAAACATGTCGGATGAGCATCAACACCCGCCGGCACCAATGGTGGATGAGGTCAGCGATTTTGAGGTGCTGGAAGCGGCGGTACGCGAGCTTGCGATCGAGAAGGGGTTGTTCAGTGCCGAGGACCATCGGCGCTGGACGGAGTATGTGCACACGCTGGGACCGCTGCCGGCGGCGCGCTTGGTGGCAAAGGCGTGGCTGG
The DNA here is from genome assembly GCF_913062725.1 of uncultured Thiohalocapsa sp. Taxonomy (GTDB): domain Bacteria; phylum Pseudomonadota; class Gammaproteobacteria; order Chromatiales; family Chromatiaceae; genus Thiohalocapsa. The sequence continues at coordinate 19,266 of NZ_CAJXWY010000063.1, read as the reverse complement.
ATCCGGCGTACAAGGAACTGGCGGTACGCGATGGAGTGAAGGCGAGCCTGGATGTGGGGGTGGACTGGATCAACAGTCCGCCGACGGGCTTCGGCACGCCCAGCGACTACTGCAATCTGCGGGTGCTTGCGGACACGCCGACGGTCAAGCACGTGGTGGTCTGTACGTTGTGCTCATGCTACCCGCGTCCGATTCTGGGCCAGTCGCCGGAGTGGTACCGCACGCCCAACTATCGCCGCCGTTTGGTGCGTTGGCCGCGGCAGGTACTGGCGGAGTTCGGCCTGCAGTTGGACCCGGCCATCGAGATTCGGGTCGCTGACTCGAACCAAAAGACGCGCTACATCGTGCTGCCCGTTCGTCCTGAGGGGACTGAGGGGTGGAGCGAAGAGCAGTTGGCGGAGATCGTTACACGTGATTGCTTGATCGGTGTGGCGGTGCCCAAGCCCGGAGTGACCGCCAACACCAAACGTCCGGTACGCCCGGCGGTGCATCCCGTCGACCATCATCATTGATACCGCTGGCGTGGCGCCCGCGCCACGCGGCGTTCCCGGCAGTCGGCCGCCGTTGGGTCGCTCGGCGGCCGATCGCTAACGGAGGAGAAAGGCGCGATGGTAATCGATAACAATCAGCATCGCCACACCGGTGCGCCGTCGGCTCATCGTGAAAAACGCTCGAGCAGGCACCCGCTTGGATGGCTCGATGCATGCTGCGGGAGAGGACGATGATGAAGGTTGCGGCGGCTCCGTACATTGTTGCCTGTACTGCTAGGGTGTACGGGATGATCGCGTCCGGGGCCATGAGCTGGGGCTTGGCGGTCACCAACTTCCTGGGCGGGCTAGCGATTCTGTTCGCCCTTTGGTGGCTGGGTGTATACGCGATAGCACTCAATCCTGCGACCGCGCACTTCGCGGAGTTTGGACCCCTGCCCGCATTCGAGTTACTGCCCAGCCTCTGGCTGAACGGCACGATTCCCGATGCCATGGCTGCCAGCGGATACCGGCTCGGGCTGGGGCTTGCCATCGCGCTGATCATCGGTGTGCCGTTCGGTATCCTGATCGGACGCAGCGAGCGCTTCCGTGCGCTCAGTAACTCACCCTTCCAGCTCATGCGCATGATCAGCCCGTTGTCGTGGGAGCCCATCGCGGTCATCGTCTTCGCAACCTGGAACCAGGCGATTGTCTTCCTGATTACAATTGCTGCGGTATGGCCGATCATGTTTTCCACCGCCGCGGGCCTTTCAAAAGTGGACCCCGCGTGGTTCAAGGTGGCACGGAATCTTGGCGCTAAGCCACGGCACATGATTACACAGATCATCGTGCCGGCGATTACCTTCGATGTTTTGACGGGTGTTCGCCTGGCTGTCGGTGTGGCCTGGATCGTCTTGGTGCCGGCCGAGTTCCTTGGCGTAACGTCCGGCCTCGGATACTCCATTCAGGACGCCCGCGAGACCCTGTCCTACGACTATTTGATGGCCATGATCCTGGTGATCGGTGCAATCGGTTATACCCTCGACAGCCTCTGCGTCCTGCTCATCAGACGCTACAGCTGGCATCGCGGTGGGTAGCGCGTCGCCGTGGCCCGCTTTCCAGTCCGACATTTACGCACGGCTCCCGATGATGGTCGCTCCGGAGCGACGCGAGCCGGCGACAACCCAAGGTAAGAAAATGGCACGACGAATCAGCATCATATGCGTCTCCGGCACCCGCGAGCGACTACAAATGGCTGCGATGGTCGCGTCCGTTGCGGCGGCGAGCGGCGATGACGTCTCCGTCTTCTTTTCGATGAATGCGCTGGGCTACTTCGTCAAAGGTGCGGCCGACACCGCGCCGGCGGAGGGACCGTTCGGGACACTGATGGAGGGCAGCCCCGGCGTGCCTCCCTTCAAGCAGCTGTTCAGTTTTGCCGCAGAGATGGGAGACGCGAAGCTGCTGCCCTGCTCGATGGCCATTGATCTGCTGGGACTCGAGGCCGATGATCTGGATCCAGAGCTCGGTGAGCCCACGGGGCTCACCGTATTTCTTGGAGAGTCGGCAGACGCCCAGCTGCTGACATTTTGACTGTCGTCGCATCGACTGCTCAATGCTTTGATTAAGGTAGAAAGATCATGTCTCAAGAAACGACCATCGATGCCCGTAACACGTTTTGTCCGGGGCCGCTCATGGAGCTGATCACCTATATGAAGCAGGCCAACGTTGGGGATACGCTGGAATTGCTATCCACGGATGCGGGGACCGCGAGCGATGTGCCCGAGTGGGCCAGGAAGGTCGGGCACGAAATGCTTAGCAGCGAGAATCGCGATGGTGTATGGCACTTGCGGATCCGCAAGGCAAAGTAGCGCTTTCGCGCCTGTCATCTCGATTGTCAGGCCGGCTTTGCACGTCGGCCTTGGTGAAATCCGGAGGAGACTGCGATGAGAATCCTGATCGTTGGCGGCGGCACCGGCGGAACGATTGTGGCCAACAATCTCGCCCGGCGCTTGGCTGGAGAGATAAGGCATGGTGGGGTACGGATCACGATGCTGTCGGCGTCCGACAGGCACATGTATCAGCCGGGCCTGCTGTATGTCGCTTTTGGGCAGATGATGCCCGACGAGCTGTATCGAAAGCAGCAGAGCCTGCTCGAATCGAGTATTGAGCTGCATATCGATCCAGTCGAGGAGTTTTTGCTCGATCAGAAACGCGTCAAGACGGCTGGCGGTCACACGCACGAATACGACATCCTGGTCATCGCGACCGGCTCGCGCATCGTGCCTGAGGAAATACCCGGCCTTGCGGAGGGCGGCGAGACGTTCTATTCCGAGGCGGGCGCCGTGAAGATGTTCAAGGCCCTGCGCGCCTTCCAGGAAGGCACGGTCGCGGTTGTTGTTGGCGTGCCGCACAAGTGTCCCATCGCACCCATCGAGGTGACGTTTGCGTTGCATGACTACTTCACCAGTCGCGGCATTCGTGACAAGGTCGAGATCAAGTATCACTACCCCATTGGCCGCATCCATACCATTGAGAATGTCGCGAAATGGGCGCTGCCTGAGTTTGAGCGGATGGGTATCCGCTACGAAACCTTGTTCAACCTCAAGGAGGTCGATGCCAAGAAGCAGATCGTTTACAGCGAGGAGGGAACAGAAACGGGCTATGATCTGCTGGTGGCGATACCGCCGCATCGGGGCATGGAGGTCATCGAAAGGCAGTCATTGGGCACAGGCGGATGGATTCCGACGGATCGCCGGCAGCTGAAAATGGAGGGGCATGACGATGTTTATGTCGTCGGCGACACGACGAATCTACCGGTGAGCAAGACGGGCTCTGCGGCGCACTTCGAGGCGGAGGTCATCGCACAGAATATTGCCTCCGAGGTAAAGATCGGTGCGCCCGTGTGCGAATACGACGGCAAGGTCTATTGCTTTATCGAGACCGGCTACGACAGCGCGACCTATGCCATGTTCAACTACGAGAATCCGCCTGAGCTGAAGGCGCCGAACAAGGCGATGCATTGGTTCAAGACGTCGTACAATAAAATGTATTGGACGAGCGTCCGCGGATTACTCTAAGGGAGCCTGCTCATGACTAGCGAGACTTCGTCGCAGGCGGCATCGGATACGGTGACGTCTTTCAGGCCAGACGATTTGCACCAGTTGGCCGAGCTCGGCACGCTGGTGGCCGCCGCGCGGGACGCATTATCGGATGATATGGTGGCGCGCGCGGCGGGTGCATTCAGCGAAGGTGTGATGCTGCTCGATCGGCTGACACGCAATGATGGGCTGGTGCATCTGCTCCAGGAGATGGATCGCCCGGAGAACCAGTTGTTCCTGATCAGCATGTCCAATGCGTTCACGGCGGCGAGCCGTGACCTCGCAACGGCACCGCCGGCGAGCGGCGGCGTCGGCGGGCTGCTGAAGCTACTGAGTGATCCGGGGACGCAGGAGGGGCTGCGGCTGGTGGCATTGATCGCTGCGCGTCTCAGCGACAGCATGCGCGAGATCCACCACCGCGGAGGCTGAGCGGTTGATCGATCGCGCCAATGTCGGCGTGACGGTCTACATTGAAGGTATACCCGGCGGACGTCAATGTCCGGCGCCGGCGCCAGCCAGCCCGCACAAGCCGAAAATCCGGATGCGGCGGGTATAACAGTCGGTGGCGGGGCGTGCCCGCCCGGCTGCAAGCCTTTACCCTTGGCTTACAGGAGGTAGCTGTCATGACCATCTGGGCTGTCGTTGCCGACGCCGCACGCGCGCGCTTGTTCCAACTCGAAGGGCGGGCTGCGCCGCTGGAAGAGCTGAAAGACATGATCCACGCCGAAGCCCAGCTGCAGGGCCGCGAGATCGAAGCGGACCGGCCGGGGCGGGCCTTCGACTCGGTGGGTGGGGGCCGCCATGCCATGGAGCCCACGCTCGATCCGCGGCGAGAGGAGGCGGAGCGTTTCGCCCGCGAAATCGCCCGGCAGCTGCAGAGCGGCTACGAGCAGCGTCGCTTCGAGGGGCTGTGCCTCATCGCACCGCCCGCGTTTCTGGGCATGCTACGGGCCGAGCTCGGCACGGTACTGCACCGGACGGTGGTGGGCGAGCTGAACAAGGATCTGACCCATGCCGACACGGCGCGTGTCGCCGCCGAGCTGCAAGCGCTGCTGTAGCCTGCGCGCAACGGGCGCGACCGGGCCGTGGGGCCGCAGCCCGGTGCGCGCCCGGGGAGCGTTCAATCCGCCTGCCGCCAGGAGAAGTGCTTGATGAGGCTGACGCACATGCCGTCCAGCAGGAAGCCGATGATGCCGATGACCACGACGATGGCCGCCAGGGTGTCGTACTCCAGAGTGTCGCGGGCGTCGTTGATGGCGTAGCCCAAGCCGCTGGTGACTCCCAGATACTCCGCCGGCACCAGCACGATCCAGGCGACACCCACCGCCAGCCTGAGCCCGGCGAAGATGTCCTGGCCAATGGCGGGCATGATCACGCGCCGCAGCATCTGCCAGCCGTCGGCTCCCAGGTTGCGTGCCACCTTGAACCACAGGGGATCGATGCGCCGCACGCCCTGGGCGGTGGAGAACAACACCGGCCAGACCGCCGCGACGGCGATCAGAAACACGATGGCTCCATCCCAGGTGGCGAAGGCCAACACCGCGATGGGCATCCATGCCAGCGGGCTGATCATGCGTAAGAACTGGAAAGGCACATGAGTGACCTCCCGCAGCGCCGCTGACAGTCCGATGGCAACGCCCACCGGCACACCGATGAGGAAGGCCCACAGCAGGCCCATGCCGATGCGGTAGAGGCTCGGAAAGATCGTGCCCCACACCTCGCCGGAGGCGACCATATCAGCGAGCGCCGCAAACGCCGGCGCCGGCGCAAAGCCGGCGAAGGCCACGACGTCGTCGTTGCTGGCGATGGCCCAGCCGCCGAGCCACCACAGAGCCAGTAACACGGCGATGCCCGCGGTGGGGTAGGCCACCGTGGAGAGCAGGAACGCGCGCACCGCCGGCCAGCGGAACGTGCGCGTGTGCCAGCGCAGCGCCTGGCGCTGCACCACGGCGGCGCCCGCCGGCGCCGACGCCGACGCGGGTCGTTCCTGCCCGGCCTCGGCGTGGGGCGCCGGGGATTGGGCGCGCCCCCGGCGGGCGCGCGGCGGCGCCTGCGCCCGACCGTGCTCGGGCGCCAGCGGCAGGGTGCCTTCAGCCGCCGTCACAGCACCACCACTTCTTCACGGCTGTAGGGATCATCCGGGTTGATCCCCGGCACCTTGGACCAGTCCATGAACTGCTCCATGGCGACCTTCACGTGGTCGTAGTTCACCAGATCATTGGTGACGAACTCGGGGTCGAGGGCCTTCAGGAAGGTGGTGTCGCCGCCGACGAGGGTTTTGTTCATCTCCTCGACGATGAGCTTGGTGGCGCTCGGGTAGGGGTAGGGCTGGAAGTCGATGCGTCCGTTCTGCCACTCGGCGACATGACGGTTGGCGTCGGGGTCCGTATAGTCGTCGGCGCCGTAGAAGGTCATGGCGCGCTCCACCACCTTCGCCGGCATGGGCAGGTATTTCTTGCCGTCCTTCGAGAGCATGTGCGCCACTTCGCCCTTGTGCTCCTGGGCGTAGATCTGCGCCTTCACCACGGCATTCATGACCTTCTGCGTCCATTCCGGCTTGGCGGCGACGGTCTGCTCGTTCATGCAGACCACACAGCAGGGGTGGTTCTTCCAGATGTCGCCGGTGAAGCGCAGCATCTTGCCCCCGGCCAGCAGCTCGCCGGCGGCATTGAAGGGCTCGGCGACGATGAAGGCGTCGATCTTCTTCGACGCCAGCGCCGGCGGCATGTCCGGCGGCGGCATGATCATCAGGTTCACCTCATCCGGCGCCAGCTCCGCGGTCTGATCCTTGATGACCGGTTTCAGGCCGGCATCGCGCAGCGCCATCTGCAGCACGATGTTGTGCATGCTGTACCAGTAGGGCACGGCCACCTGCTTGCCGGCGAGGTCACTGAAGTCTTTCGCGTCCAGGTGCTTGCCCGTCACCACGGCGGAGCCGTTCAGGTGCGCCCAGGACATGATCTTGACGGGGAAGTTGTTGTTGTAGCGCATCCACACGGGGATGGGCTTCAGCAGGTGCACCAGGTTGAACTTACCGGCGGCGAAGCCTTCCACCAGCGGCGACCAGCCGCGGATCAGCGTGGGCTTCTCCACCTTCAGGCCTTCCTCTTCGAAGTAGCCGTTGGCGTGGGCCACCAGCAGCGCCGTGGCATCGGTGATGGGGATGTAGCCGATGCGCACCACCTCGTCGTCCGGCGGCTCGGCGGCGTTCAACAGGCCGGGCATGCTCGCCATGGCGGCGGCGAGACCGCCCTTGGCGAGCAGGTCGAGCATGAAATCACGGCGTGACATCTCGTGCTCGAAGAGATAGCTCAGGTCGTCGTCGTGCTGGCTCATCGCAGGTGCCTCTTGGGTTGTGATGGTTGACTGTCGCAGGAGGAATCCAGTGGCCCGCCCCAGTGGCGGTGCCGGCCGCTCTGCGGCGGCTCGGTCGATCGGTGGCGGGCAGCGGCCGCCGGCGGCGGTGGCGCGCGTGGTCAGGCCGCCTCGCGCTGGGGCGCGCCGGCCGCATCGGTGCGCTGCGCCGCCGCCCCGCCGCGGCCGTCGCCGACGAGCCCGTCGAAGGTGGTCATCAGGGCCTCGCGGGCACGGCTGTATTCGGCGCTGGCGCGCTCCCGCGGTGCCGGCAGCTCGATGGCCATCTCGCCGGCGATGCGCCCGGGGTTGGCGGCCATGATCAGGACCCGATCCGCCATGGCCACGGCCTCGTCGATGTCGTGGGTCACGATGACCAGGGTCAGACCCTCCTGGCGGGCGATGCGTGACACCTCGTCCTGGAGGGTGGCGCGGGTGAAGGCGTCGAGGGCGGAGAACGGCTCATCCAGCAACAACAGCTCGGGCGACGTGGCCAGGGAGCGTGCCAAGGCGACACGCTGCTGTTGCCCGCCGGAGAGGCTCTGCACGTTGGCGTCGGCCTTATCGGCCAGACCCACCAGCTCGAGCAGGGCATCGATGCGTGCCGTATCCCGACAGCCGGCGAACAGCAGCCCCAGCTCGGCGTTGCGCCGCACCGTCATCCAGGGGTAGAGCGACGGCTTTTGGAACATCATGTTCCACTTGGCGCTCGGACGGGTGACCGTGTGTCCACGGATGTGCACGCAGCCCTCCGTCGGCACCGTCAGACCTGCCAGCATGTGCAGCAGGGTCGATTTGCCGCAGCCGCTGCGACCGATGAGGGCAACCTGCTCACCCGGGTGGATGTTCAGCGCAATGTCTTTCAGCGTCGGCGCCGACTGGCCCTTGAAGGTGTGTGTGATGAAATCGACAGAGACGTTGGCGCTCATGCAGCGCTCCCGGCGATGGACGATGCCCGAACCGCTGCAGGGATCGTGCCATGGCCTGCGACCATGACCGATGGCCAGTGTCCCTGCCCAGTAACGGCGCACCGCCATGCACCAGATATGCCGCTTTGGCGACATTCATGGGGCGAAGTCCGGGCCATGAGTGTCGACAATGACAGACAATTGGGCGCATCGACCCACCCGTCGCCATTGGCAAACGGCCCCTCGTCGGGGCCCGGTCGCGGGCCACCCCATTGACGGCGCTGAGTGATAGCTGCAGCTTCGCAGGCACCGCAGTCCCGCGCATTGGCACCCGGCTTGCTATCATGTGACGGTTATTCCATCCATACCGATTCCATCCACCGCAACGACGAGGTGCCGACGCATGACCAAGAGCGCAATGAAGACCGCAATTCTGGAGGCGAAGAAAGCCAGGGGCATGACCTGGGAGGCGCTCGCCGGCGCCGTCGGCATCTCCCCGGAGTTCCTCTGCTCCGCCTGCCTGGGCATGAACAGCCTCTCGGAGGACCGCGCCAAGGCCTGCGCCGAAGCCCTGGGCCTGGGGCCGGACATTGCCTCGGCGCTGACGGACTTCCCGAAGAAGACCTGGGATCAGTCCGTCCCCACCGACCCGCTCATCTACCGCTTCTACGAGATCGTCGGCGTCTACGGCGAAACCCTCAAAGAAGTCATCCACGAGCAGTTCGGCGACGGCATCATGAGCGCCATCGACTTCTCCATGGACGTCTCCAAGCAGGAAGACCCCAAGGGCGACCGGGTGGTGGTGACGCTGAACGGCAAATTCCTGCCCTACAAGTCCTGGTGACCGGGGGTTGTGGTGCGCGGGATCAGTCCTGCGCAGCAACCACGGCGGCGGCGCACACGCCCATGGCACGCCGGTCCATGGGGCGCTGAGCGACTCCCCGGGGCCTCGCCATCGGCCCCCGCATGACGCGCTTTCGGGGCGGTGCCCGCCTCGTCGGGTGCTCACTGCCGTGGCCAGGTGTGCGGCGCACCACCTGCTCCGGTCCGCATGCCCCGGTGCTGGTCACCCCCGCGGCCAGACCACCGCCAAGCCCGCCAGCACAATACAGCCACCCCCCGCCAGCTCGGCCAGGCTCAGGGCCTCGCCGGCGATCAGCGCCGCCGAGACGGCGCCGACGATCAGCTCGAACAACAACAGCACCGACGAGCGCTGCAGCGGCATGCGACGGACGCCGTACTGGGTCGCCGCGATCATGCTGCTCATCCAGGCCACGCCGAGGCCGAGCGCCGCCAGCAGCGCCCAGGGTGGCGCCGCGAAGTCGCTCCCCACCGTCACCGCCGCCACCGCCGCCAGCGGCGGCACCAGCACCACTGCAGCCAGATTCTTGAGCGCCCCCGGCAGGGCGCGCCCGGCGCGCAGCTGCACATTGGTGAGCGCGAACCCAAAGCCCGCCACCAACCCCAGAAGGTCCGCCGCGCTGAAGGCGCCCAGCAGCCCTTGGCCGAGCCCGCGGGTATCCGACAACAGCATCAGCCCCGCCCCGAACAGGGCCAGCACCAGCGCCGGTACCGTCACCGCCAGCAACCGTTCCCCGAGCAGCACCCGCCCTAACAGCACCGCCCACACCGGCGACAGGTAGAACAGGATCAGCACCCGCGCCACCTCGCCCTCGAGCATACCCAAACTGAAGGCGATCCCGGACACGGCCCCCGACGTCCCGATGCCCAGCAGCCGCCAACGCGCCGCCGCCACCGCCCGCCAATGTCGGTGCGCCGCCAGCCCCAGCATCGCCGTGGCGCCGATGTAGATCAGGGTCAGCGCCCAAAACCCGCCGAGTCCCGCCTGCTCCAGCCACCGCAGCGGCAGCCAGTACAGGCCCCACAACGCCGAGCCCGCGAGCATGACCGGGATGACGAGAGGCTGGTGGGCATGGTCGGCTGCATCGGCGGTGGCGCGCTGGTCCGGCGCTACTGGGGTGGAGGCTGGGGGGGAGGCTGGTGTTGGCGTGGTGCGCGGCATGCAGAAGGGATGAGCGTAACGGGTGAAGGGTAGGGCGCCGGCGCCACCCTATCAGAACGAATCAAAAGTGCCAGCGGCGGCGCGCCCCTGGACCGGCGTCAGTCGGCCACGCCGTCATCCGCTCAGCTGCGCGATGACGCAGTCGATGGCGGCCGCGTTATTGCCGGCGGGGTAGAAGCCGTTGATGGCCTCGCGGTAGGCGGCCGGGTCCATCTCGCCGGCGCCGAGCTTCGCGGTTTCGTCCAGGAAGGTGACGTCGTTACTGTCCACGTCCAACAGGTAGTCGATGGTCTGTGTGCCGATACTGAGCTTGCCGCAGGCCGCGTTGACCTTGTTCAGGAAGGCGTTACTGGCGGGGCCTTCCGGGGCGATGAGCCCGCCGCCGCAGCCGGCGAGGGCGGTGAGCAGCGGCAGGTTGATCAGGACTTGGCGGGCGGGCGACATGGCATGGGCTCCGTTGGGTTGGATGGATGCGCGCAGGTGGGCTCGGCGCGGGTCCGGCGGCCCTGAGCAGCGGCCCTAAGCAGCGGCCCTGGGCGGCGGCGCCAGCATAGCCCAGCGTGCGTGGGCGTGTCCGGCTCTGCGCTGGTGCCCGCCGGGGGGCTCTGTGCGGTACGCACGCGCGCGCAGGATCGGCCATAATCCGCAGATGACCGACAACGATACCGACTTTATCGACGCCGAGGTCGGCGATGACTCTGCGCCGCAGGGGCCCAGCAAGAGCGCACGCAAGCGCGAGCGTCTGGCGCTGCAGGATCTGGCGGAAGAGCTGCTGGGGCTGCCGCGCGCCGAGCTCGAGGGGCTCGGGCTCGGTGTCGACACCTGGGCGGCCATTGAAGAGACCGCACGCATCAAGGACCGCCGCGCCATGCGCCGGCACATCAAGCGGGTGGCGAATTGCCTCGCGCGGGAGAATACCGAGCCACTCCAGGCGCTGCTCGATGCGCGTGCGACGCGCGCGCGCCAGGCGGCGGCCCGGCATCATCAGGTGGAGCGCTGGCGTGCGCGGCTTATCGAGGCGGGCGACACGGCGCTCTCCGACCTGTTGGACCGTTATCCGCAGGCGGACCGCCAGCAACTGCGCAGCCTGGTGCGTGCGGCCCAGCGCGATGTCGAGCGCGGCCGCCCCGAGGGGCCCCGCAAGTTGTTTCGGTTTCTGCGGTCGCTGCTGGACAGCGTGGATGACTGACGCCGCGCGAGCGCCGTTGCCGCGCCGCGCACCTCCGCTCCCCCCCGTCGTTGTGCCACTCATGACCGAACACCTGTTTCACATCGCCGCCGCGCCCTTCGAGGCCGCCCTCAGGGTGCCCGTGCTATCCGCCGGGCACCGTGCGGCACGCCTGCACGGGCATAGCTACCGGGCCCGGGTGCGGGCGGCGCTGCCGGCGGGCTGGTCGACGCATGGCGACGGCTTCGCCGGCGGCGAGACGGATGCCCTGCAGGCGGCGCTGGCGGACGCCGTCGCGCCCCTGGACTACGCCGACTTGAACGCCCACCTGCCGGTGCCGACGGACGAAAACCTGGCGCGCCTGGTGCGCGCCCGGCTGGACGCCGCCGGTGTGCCGGGCGTCGCCACCGTGGGCATTCGCAGCACCACCGAGACGGGGGTGGATCTCGCCGCCGACGGTCATGCGCATCTGTGGCATCGCATGCGCTTCGAGGCGGCGCACCGGCTGCCGCAGGTGCCCGACGGCCATCCCTGCGGGCGCATGCACGGCCACGGCTTCGAGGTGATCCTGCATCTGGATCAGGATCTGGGTGGTGGTGCCACGGGGGCGGCGGACATGGGGGTGGACTTCGATGCCATCGCCGCACTCTGGGCGCCGCTGCACGCCGAGCTCGATCATGCGTGCCTGAACGACATCCCGGGCCTGGAGAATCCCACCAGCGAACTGCTCTGTCAGTGGCTCTGGGCCCGGCTCAAGCCGCAGGAGCCGGCGCTGTCCTGGGTGACGGTGTACGAGACGGCCACCGCGGGCTGCCATTTCGATGGTGTGCACTACCGCATCTGGAAAGAGCTGCGCTTCGAGTCTGCGCTGCGCCTGGCGCAGGCCCCGGACGGCGACCGCCGCCGCCGGCTGCATGGGCACAGCTATCTGCTGCGGTTGCACCTGAGCGCGCCGCTGGACGACGTGCTCGGCTGGACCGTGGACTACGGCGACGTGAAGGCCCTGTTCAAGCCCGTCTACGGGCGCCTGGATCACCATCGCCTGGACGCCCTGACGGGGCCCGCCGGCGCCGATCCCGCGGGGCTCGCCCGCTGGATCCGCGAGCGCGCGGCGGGCGATCTGCCCTGGCTGGAGCGCATCGATCTGCAGCAGACGCCGGGCTGCGGCGTGGTGCTGTGCTGGGGCGCGCTGGGGCCGGCGCTGCCGGCGTGAGCCGCGACGCTGAGTGATGCCCATGTCCGGCCGCTACAGCATCAAGGAATGCTTTCTCACCCTGCAGGGCGAGGGTGCCCGCGCCGGGCGGGCGGCGGTATTCCTGCGCTTCGCCGGCTGTAATCTCTGGTCCGGGCGGGCGCAGGACCGCGCGGCGGCGGTCTGCGACTTCTGCGACACGGACTTCCGCGGCACCGACGGCCCCGGCGGCGGGCGTTTCGCGACCGCCGATGCATTGGCTGAGCATGCCGCGGGCCTCTGGTCCGCCGGCGGTGCCGCGTCGGTATCGGCGGGCGCCGACGCCGGCGCTGCCCGGCCCGGGCGGCATGCCGGGCGTTATGTGGTCTGCACCGGTGGCGAGCCCCTGCTGCAACTGGACCCGCCGCTCATCGACGCCCTGCACGCCCAGGGCTTCGAGGTTGCGGTGGAGACCAATGGCACGCGGGCGGTGCCCGCGGGGGTCGATTGGATCTGCGTCAGCCCCAAGGCGGATGCGCCCCTGGTGCAGCGCAGCGGCGACGAGCTGAAGCTGGTCTACCCCCAGGCCAAGGCGCCGCCGGAGCGCTTCGCAGCGCTGGATTTCCGGCACTTCTATCTGCAGCCCAAAGACGGTGCCGGCGTCGCCGGACACACTGCGGCGGCGGTGCGCTACTGCCTGGCGCACCCGCGCTGGCGGCTCAGCCTGCAGACGCACAAGCTGATCGGCATTCCCTAGCCGCATCCCTAGCGACCCGCGAAAACCAAAAACCCAGCCGTGACCAACCACCCCCGCCCGGGGCTGGTGACGACCTGCGACCACGGCGGCGTGGGCGGGCCGCTATGGGCTCAGCCCCCCGCTGCGGGCTTCTCGAAAATCATGAAATGCTGGCTGGGTAGGAAGTCCTGGGTTTCGACGTGCTCGAGCCCCACGGCGGCCATTTCGCGGCGGGCCTGGGCGGTGGTCATTTTGTGCAATGGCTTGATGGGAACGCTCGGGTCCTCGCCGCGGTATTCCACCAGGAACACCCGCCCGCCCGGGCGCAGGGCGGCGACGATGGCGGTCATCATCTCCCGCGGATAGGCGAACTCGTGGTAGGCGTCCACCATCAGCGCCGCGTCGATGCTGCCGGGCGCCAGGGTCGGATCGTCTTCGGTGCCCCGCACGAGCACCAGGTTGTCGATGCCCTGTGCCGCCATGCGTTGCCGCATGATGGCCAGCATCTCCGGCTGAATGTCCACCGCGAACACCCGTCCCCGGGGTACCTGCTCGGCGAGCCGGAAGGCGAAGTAGCCGGTGCCGGCGCCGATGTCGGCCACCGCCGCGTCGGGCGCCAGGTCCATCGCCGCCACCACCCGGCTCGGCAGCTCTTCGCGGATGCGGCTCGGGCGCTCCAGCCAGCGGGCGCCGCGGTGCCCCATCACCTGCGAGATCTCGCGGCCCATGTAGACCTTGCCGATGCCATCGCGGCTGGGGGACTTGGTCTCGTAGTGTGTCGCGTCGTCGGCGAGGACGGCTGCCGCGGCGCTGAGCAGTGTCAGCAGCGCCGTCAGCAGGATGAGCGGGCGCGCAGCGGGTGGTGGTTGGTGCGGACAGGTGGACGACGTCCTGGGCATGGTTGCGGCTCCGAAAGGTTGGCGATGCTCTCTGGACAGCGCTCGGGCGCGGCGGTTTCCCCGAAGGCCGGAGTGCACCGGTGCTTGCGCCGGCGATTCCCCGGCGGCGGCGCCACGCCGCCGGCGCTATGCTGACGCCATGCCAACCAACACCGCAGGCAGGTGGAGACCACCCATGCACGATCAGCGATCCGCAGGCCGCGCCCACAAGGGCTCGGGCGCCAGCGTCTCCTTGGTTCTCGGCAGCGGCGGCGCCCGCGGCCTCGCGCACATCGGGGTCATCCAATGGCTGCAGGCCAACGGCTATCACATCGAATCCATCGCCGGCTGCTCCATGGGTGCGTTGGTGGGCGGCATCCACGCCGCGGGCCGGCTCGCCGACTACCGCGACTGGGTCTGTGCGCTGCGCCGGGCGGATGTGCTGCGCTTTCTGGACCTCGCGTGGTCCCGCAGCGGTCTCATCAAGGGCGACCGTATCATCGATACCCTGCGGGAGCTGGTGGGCGAGCATCATATCGAGCACCTGCCCATCGCCTTCACCGCCGTCGCCACCGACATCGAGCGCCAGCGCGAGGTCTGGCTCTCCAGGGGGCCGCTGTTCGACGCCATCCGTGCCTCCATCGCCGTGCCGACGGTGTTCATGCCCCACGAATATCTGGGCCACAAGCTGGTGGATGGCGGCCTGCTGAATCCCGTGCCCATCGCGCCCACGTTCCGCGATCTCACCGACCTCACCATCGCGGTGAACCTGAACGGTAGCGATGACGGCGGGCCCTGGCCGCCCCAGGCCCCCCCGGCGTTGCCCGAGCCGGGCGCACGGGCCGAAGGAGCGGACCATGGCCCAGGGCGCGCGGCGGCGTCGGCACAGGCGCCCGAGCGCCCCGATGACCTGCGCGGGCGCATCCTCGCCTTCCTCGACGATGTCGCCGACGGCTTCAAGGGCAACCCGGGCAACGACGGCGCTGAAGCGCGCGGTCTCGACGTCTTCGAGCTGGTGAGCCGTTCCATCGAGACCATGCAGAACGCCATCGCCGCGGTGAAGCTCGCCGCCTACACGCCGGACGTCATCGTCAACATCCCCCGCGACGTCTGCCAGGCCCACGAATTCCACCGCGCCCGGGAGCTGATCGACATCGGCGAGCGCATCGCGGCGCAGTCACTCGGCGCCCACGAACGCCAGGGCGCCGGGACTTGAGGCCGACCAGGCCGCCGCTGGCGAGCCGAGGGCGCCCGGCGCCGGCCGGCGGCCACCGGCGTGGCTCAGCGGGCGGCGAGCCATGCCCGCAGCACCTGCTCGGTGGTGTCGGCCAGCAGGACTTCCGTATCGCGCTGGGCCTGCTCCAGGGTCATCGGCCGGCGGCAGAGGCTAAAGACGGCGTCGATGCCGAGGGCGTGCAGCGGGGCGATGTCGTCGCCGATGCCGCCGGCGATGGCGATGCAGGGCACGCCGCAGGCCTTGGCGCGTGCGGCGACGGCCCCCGGGGCCTTGCCATGGGCGGTTTGGGCGTCGATGCGGCCTTCGGCGGTCAGGACCAGGTCCGCGCCGACGAGATGGCGCGCCAGGTCCAATAGCTCGAGCACGAGCTCGGCGCCCGGTGTCAGGCGGGCGCCGGCGAAGGCCACCAACCCCGCACCGAGACCGCCGGCGGCGCCGGCGCCGGGAAGCGCGGCCACCGCATGACCGAGGTCGCGCTCGATGAGGCCGGCGAGATGGGCGAGGCCGGCGTCGAGGGCGGCGACCTGCGCCGGGCTCGCGCCCTTCTGCGGGGCATAGACGGCGGCGGCGCCGCCGGGGCCGGTGAGGGGGTTGTCGACGTCGCAGACGGCCTCGATGCGCACCTGCGCCAGCCGCGGATCCCGCTGCCCGGCGTCGATGCGGGCGATGTCGGCGAGCCGGCCACCGATTGGCGGCACTGGCTGCCCTGCAACATCGAGAAAGCGCCAGCCCAGCGCCTGCGCCATGCCGATGCCGCCGTCGTTGGTGGCGCTGCCGCCCAGGCCGACGATGATGTGCTCGGCCCCCAGATCCAGCGCGGCGCGCATCAGCTCGCCGGTGCCCAGGGTGGTGGTGGCGGTGGCGTCACGCGCGGGCGCCGGCAGCAGCGCGAGACCGCTGGCCAGCGCCATCTCGACGACGGCGATACGCCGCTTCGGGCTCCAGAGCAGGTTGGCGTCCAGCGGCGCGAAGCGCGGGCCGCTGACCCGGACGCTGCGCCGCTCGCCATCGACGGCGGCCGTCAGCACCTCGGCGAGGCCATCGCCGCCGTCCGCCACCGGTAGCGCCACGAGCGTCGCCTGCGGCAGTGCCCGGGCGGCGCCCCGGGCCATGGCGGCGGCCGCCTGGGCTGCGGTACAGCTGCCCTTCAGTGCGTTGGGGGCGAGGATGATCTTGGGCATCAGCCCCCTATCTCGCCGCCGTCGTCCCGGGTGATGGCGACCACGGCGGGCCGCGGCGGAATGCCATCGGTGAAGTCCGGCCAGCGCGTGGCGGGGTCGTCGAAGGTGGATTGACGCTCGAAGCCGGGGTAGCCCCCGGTGCCGTCCGCCGCCGGATGCTGCACGGCGACGAACAGCGTGCGGCCGTCGGGCGTAAAACGCGGGCCGCACATCTCCGCACCCACGGGCACGCGGAAGAAGGCGCGGGCGGTGCCGCGGCCGGGGCCCTGGGTTTCCAGCGCATAGACACCATCGGCGCCGCCGGAGGTCACGGGCCAGCCGCCGCCCTGGTCCGTCGCCACCCAGAGCCGGCCGGCGGGGTCCACGGCGCAGTTGTCCGGGCAGGCGAACCAGCCGTGCTCGCTGGTGGCGGGGTTCCATTGGGCGCCGACGGCCGGGTCCGCCGGGTCGCCGGCGCGCACCAGCAGATCCCAGCGGGCGCTGTCGGCGGCGTGGTCGCCGTTGGTGGGGGTGAGCTCCAGCACCTGGCCCCAGAGGTTGCCGGCCCGCGGGTTGGCGGCGTCGGTGTCCGCATACCCGTCCTGACCCCGGTGCTTGTTGTTGGTGAGGCTGACGTAGACCTTGCCGGTGACCGGATTGGGCTCGACGTCCTCGGGCCGGTCCATGGGCGTGGCGCCCAGCAGGGTGGCGGCGCGCCGGGTCTCGATGAGCACATCCGCCTGGGCGTCGAAGCCATTCGCCGCGGTGAGCGGGCCCTGGCCGTGCACCAGCGGCAGCCATTGCAGGCCGCCGTCGGCATCCAGCCTGGCGACATAGAGGGTGCCGTGGTCGAGCAGATCACGGTTGGCGGCGCGCGCCGCGGCGACGCGTTGGCGCAGGTCCTGCTCGTGGAAGTGCACGCGGCCGCTGGCGTCGATGCGCCCGGCGTAGGCTTGCGCGTCCATGCTGCTGGTGGGGTCCGGCAGGGGCGTCACCGTGCCGTCGGTGACGAACTTGTACAGGTACTCGAAGCGCTGATCATCGCCGGAGTAGATCACCAGGCGGCCGTCGCCGTTGACGATGCACTCGGCACCCTCATGCTTGAAGCGGCCCAGGGCCGTGCGCTTGACGGGCATGGCCTGCGGCGCGAAGGGGTCCACCTCCACGATCCAGCCGAAGCGGTTGGCCTCGTTGGGCTCGGCGTTCAGGTCGAAGCGGCGGTGGTGTCGCGCCCAGGCGTAGCGCGGCGCGGGCATGCCGCAGCGGGCGTAGTTGCGCTCTTCCGGGTGGCCGTCCAGATTGCCCGCGAAGTAGAGATGGAAGTTCTCCTCCGCCATCAGGTAGGTGCCCCAGGGGGTGATGCCGCCGGCGCAGTTGTTGAGGGTGCCGATGACCCGGCGCCCGCTCGGGTCCGCGCCGGTGCGAAGCCGCGGGTGACCGGCGGCGGGGCCGGAGAGGCGGATGGGCGTGGTCAGCGCCTCGATGCGGCGGTTGAAGGGGCTGCCGGGCACAGGCCGCCATCGGCCGCCGGTCTTGCGGATCTCGACCATGGAGCCGCCGTGGGCGGCGAGCTCCGTGTCCACCATCGCGCGGGTCAGGGCGGCGGCGGGGTCGGCGGCGCCGGCCAGGCCCGGGAACATGAGCTCGGTGTTGGTGTACTCGTGGTTCACGCACAGCAGCCCGTGCTCGCTGTTGTGGGAGCCGAGCGGCAGCGGGATGTAGCCGATGAAGTCGTTGTTGTAGCCGAACTGCCGGCGCTGGGCGGCGGCGCTCGGGCGTTGCGGGTCGAAGGGCGGGGCGCCGGACAGCAGCGGGTCGCCCCAGCGGATCAGCACCTCGGCGCTATAGCCCGGGGCCACATGGTGAGTGGCATCCACACCGCGGGCGATCTCCGGGAAGTTGAAGCGGGTGGGGTTGTCGACGGCGGCGGATGGCTGTTGGGGCTCGGCGGCGCCGGCGGTGAGCCCCGCCAGCGGTCCCGCCGCCAGGGCACCGAGGGCGCCGCGTAACAGCGCGCGGCGGCTGCAGCGACGCGCGATCAGGTCGTCCAGACTCGGCTCGGTGCTCGGGTTGACGGGGACGTCGTCGGGGTCGAGGGCAGGATCGGTATGGGGGTGATCGGGTGAGGACACGCTTGGGTCTCCGGGCGCCGGCGCCCTGCTGTTGAGGCGGAGACCGCGCAGTCTATACCGGCGTCGGGGCGTTTTCAGTGACGGCCGCCGCGGTGGCGGCGTCGGCGTGCTGCGCACGCGCCCGGATACGCCGCGACAGCCGCGGGCGCGGCGGCTATCATCCGCGCCGTCTGCCCGCGGCGGCGGTCGGCCGTCCCTGCGGTCGGCGCCGGCGGCCGCATCAGTCAGTGGGGTCGGCGCCGATGCCAGCGCTCGTTCGCAGGCCCGGCCCGGCATCGTCAATCAGTAACGCATACGGGAGTATTCCTTATGGAACAGACCTTTGTCATGGTGAAGCCCGACGGCGTCCAGCGCGGCCTCGTCGGCGAGATCGTCGCCCGCCTGGAGCGCCGCGGTCTGAAGCTCGTCGGCGCCAAGTTCATGCAGGTATCGCAGCAGCTCGCCGCCGAGCACTACGCCGAGCTCAAGGACAAGCCCTTCTACCCGGGGCTCATCGGCTACATCACCAGCGCGCCGGTGCTGGCCATGGCCTGGGAGGGCAAGAACGCCGTCGGCGCCGTGCGCCAGACCCTGGGTGCCACCAAGCCGTCGGAGGCCGCTCCGGGCAGTATCCGCCACGACTACGGCATGGACGTGGGCCGGAATCTCGCCCATGGCTCGGACTCACCCGAGAACGGCGCCCGCGAGGTGGCGCTCTGGTTCAAGCCCGAAGAACTGGTGAGCTGGGACCGGGCCACCGACGCCTGGATCTTCGAGTAACGTTAAGGCGGCGTGCCCAGCGCCGCCGCTCGCTGACAGACCCGTCGGCAGCGGCTATACCCGTCGCATCTCGGTTTTCGCGTTCTGCGGGCTGGGTCGCAGCTGGCGGGGGACGCCGTGAATACGTCCCTGTAGGCTTCACGACAGCATCCCTGCTGTCGAGACCCCCGCCAGC
>NZ_CAJXWY010000062.1 GCF_913062725.1 uncultured Thiohalocapsa sp. | reverse complement strand
GCTACGGCTAGATTCGAACTAGCGACATCGGCATTATGAGTGCCGCGCTCTAACCAACTGAGCTACGTAGCCGGAAAGACCATCAAGCATAGCCGCCCGGTCTGCGCCGGTCAAGACCGAAACCGAGGCGCCGGCGTCCAGCGAGTGGTCTGCCCGCATGGCGGCTTGTGTGCATTGACTGCGTCGTCGCCGGCGTCTGTGCATCAAACGTTGAAGCGGAAATGGATGACGTCGCCGTCGCGGACGACATACTCCTTGCCCTCGCTGCGCAGCTTGCCCGCCTCCTTGGCGCCCTGCTCGCCCTTGCAGGCGATGAACTCCTCGTAGGCGATCACCTCGGCGCGGATGAAGCCGCGCTCGAAGTCGGTGTGGATCACGCCGGCGGCCTGGGGCGCGCTGGCGCCCACGGGAATGGTCCAGGCACGGCATTCCTTGGGGCCGGCGGTGAAATAGGTCTCCAGGCCCAACAGGCGGTAGCCCGCGCGCACGACACGATTCAGGCCCGGCTCGTCCAGGCCCAGGTCGGCCATGAACTCGGCGCGCTCATCCTCAGGCAGTTCGACGATCTCCGCCTCGATGGCGGCGCAGACGGGCACCACCTCGGCGCCCTCCTCGGCGGCGTGTGCCCGCACCCGATCCAGTAGCGGGTTGTTCGCGAAGCCGTCGTCGGCGACGTTGGCGACGTACATGGTCGGCTTGGCGGTGAGCAGAAACAGCTCGCGCAGCTCGGCGCGCTCGTCGGCGGTGAAGTCCATGGCCCGCACCGGCCGCCCCGCATCCAGGTGTGCCGCCACCCGCTCCAACAGGGCCTTGCGCGCGAGCTGGGCCTTGTCGCCGGTCTTCGAGGCCTTGACGGCGCGCTCCAGGGCCTTGCCGACGGTCTCCAGGTCGGCGAGCGCCAGTTCCGTGTCGATGACCTCGATGTCGCGCACCGGGTCGACGCTGCCGGCGACGTGGGCCACGTCGTCGTCTTCGAAGCAGCGCACCACGTGCGCCACGGCGTCCGTCTCGCGAATGTTGGCCAGGAACTTGTTGCCGAGCCCCTCGCCCCTGGAGGCGCCCGCCACCAGCCCGGCGATGTCCACGAACTGCATGGTGGTGGGAACCACCTGCGCCGGCTGGACGATGGCGGCGATGGCATCGAGCCTGGCATCGGGCAGCGGCACGACGCCGACGTTGGGGTCGATGGTGCAGAAGGGGTAGTTCTCGGCGGCGATCCCGGAGCGGGTCAGCGCGTTGAAGAGTGTGGATTTGCCAACGTTGGGCAGACCCACGATGCCGCATTTGAAACCCATGGCAAGAGACCGCTGGCATGACGCGAAACACAGTCCGCCATCATAGCTCAAACACGGGCCGCCTGTGGGCGTCAATCGAAGGTGCGCTCCGATCGCGCTGCGCGCCGCTCCCGCTCAGCAGCCTTCCCCGGGCGTGCGGTTGTAGACATCCTCGAAGCGGACGATGTCGTCCTCGCCCAGATAGCCGCCGGACTGCACCTCGATGATCTCCAGCGCCACCTTGCCCGGGTTCTCCAGCCGGTGGGTGGCGCCCACCGGGATGTAGGTGGACTGATTCTCGGCGAGCAGGAAGGTCTTGTCGTCGCAGGTGACGCGGGCGGCGCCGGAGACGACAATCCAGTGCTCGGCCCGGTGATGATGCATCTGCAGCGACAGGGACTCGCCGGGGTTCACGGTGAGGCGCTTCACTTGATAACGCACGCCGCCGCCGATGGACTCGAAGGCGCCCCAGGGTCGGTGTACGCGCTGGTGGTGGCGGTGCTCGGTGCGCCGGGCGGCTTTCAGGAACTGGGTCACGGTCTTCACGTCCTGGGCGCGGTCCTTGTCCGCCACCAGCACGGCGTCCGGCGTCTCGACGATGACGCAGTTGTCGATGCCGACGGCGGCCACCATCCGATGCTGGGCCAGCACCAGGTTGTTTTCGGCGTCGTGCACGAAGGCGTCCCCGTCCAGCACATTGCCGGCGGCGTCCTGCTCGCGCACCTCCCAAAGCGCCGACCAGGCGCCGACGTCCGACCAGCCCACCGACAGCGGCAGCACCAGCGCCGGCGGCAGATCCGCGCCGCCGGCCGCGGCGTCGGCGGACAGGCGTTCCATCACCGCATAGTCGATGGAATCGCTCGGGCAGGCGGCGAAGCGCCCGGCGTCGATGCGCCGGAAGTCCCCATCCCGCCCGCCGGCGGCGCAGGCGGCCTCGCAGGCGTCCAGGATGTCCGCCCGGAAGCGACGGATCAGCCCCAGCCACACCGACGCCCGCAGCATGAAGATGCCGCTGTTCCAGAGGTGCTCGCCGCCGGCGAGATAGCCCTCGGCGGTGGCGAGATCCGGCTTCTCGACGAAGGCGTGCAGGCGGAAGGCCTTACCGCCGAGGCCTGCGTGTGCATAGGGCTCGCCCTGGCGAATGTAGCCGTAGCCCGTCTCCGGCTTGTTCGGGACGATGCCAAAGGTGATGACGGCACCAGCGCCGGCCAACTGATAGCCGTCGGCGACGGCGGCGCGAAAGCCCGCGGCATCGGCGATGGTGTGGTCCGCGGGCATCACGAGCAGCACCGGGTCGGCATCGGCGGTGAGGCCCGGCGCCGCCGTCGCCGCCAGCGCCGCCAGGGTCAGTGCCGGAGCCGTATTACGCCCGGCGGGCTCCAGCAGAATGGAGGCACAGCGCCGCTCCAGCACCCGAAACTGCTCGGCCACCAAGAAGCGGTGCGCCTCATTGCAGACGACCAGCGGATCCTGCACGTTGAGCCCGAGGCGCGGATGCTCGGCGGCGAGATGGTCCAGGCGCAGCGCCGTGGCCTGCAGCATGGTGTGCTCGCCCGCCAGGGGCAGAAACTGCTTGGGGTAGGCCTCGCGTGACAGCGGCCACAGCCGGGTACCGGAGCCGCCGGAGAGGATAACGGGGAGCAGGGACATAGCGTGTCTCGGAAGTTGCCGGGCGCAAGGCGCGGTTTAAAGCCTGTGACAGATCCAGCGACGGGTCGATGCCCGTCACCGGTAGGCAACCGGGCGGACCCCATGCGATGATAGCGAATTCCAAGTCCTGGAACCCGCGCCCGGCGGCGCTCGCATCTTCAACGTGGCTACACAGCAACGCAACATCCTCGTGGTCGGCGGCGGCGGTCGCGAGCACGCCCTCGCCTGGAAGCTGGCCCAGTCGCCGCAGGTGGCGCGGGTCTTCGTCGCCCCGGGCAACGGCGGCACGGCCACCGAGCCCGGTGTCGACAACGTGCCCATTGCGGCGACCGATCTCGCGGGCCTGCTGGCTTTCGCCGGCGAGCGCCGCATCGACCTCACCGTCGTCGGCCCCGAGGCACCGCTGGTGGCCGGCATCGTCGACACCTTCAGCGCCGCCGGCCTGCGCTGCTTCGGTCCAACCCAGACCGCCGCACGCCTGGAGGGCTCCAAGGCCTTCGCCAAGGATTTCATGCGGCGCCACGGCATCCCCACGGCGCAGCACCGCACCTTCACTGACCTCGACGACGCCCTCGCCTACCTCCGCGAAGTCGGCGCGCCCGTGGTCGTCAAGGCCGATGGCCTCGCCGCGGGCAAGGGCGTCATTCTCGCCGAAGATTTCGCGACCGCCGAAACCGCGGTACGCGACATGCTCGCGGGTCAGCGCTTCGGCGCCGCCGGCGCCACCGTCGTCATCGAAGCATGGCTGCGGGGCCGCGAGCTGAGCTACATCGCCCTGGTGGACGGCGAGCACATCCTGCCCCTGGCGAGCTCGCAGGACCATAAAGCGCGCGACGATGGCGGGCGCGGCCCAAACACCGGTGGCATGGGCGCCTTTTCGCCGTCGCCGCTGGTGACACCGGCCCTCGAGCAGCGCATGCTCGACGAGGTCATGCGGCCGACGATCACGGGCCTGGCCGCGGATGGCCTGCCGTATGTCGGTTTTCTGTACGCCGGCCTCATGATCGGCGCCGACGGCGCGCCCAAGGTGCTGGAATACAACTGCCGGCTCGGAGACCCCGAGACACAACCACTGCTGATGCGCCTGGACGCCGACCTGCTGGCGCTGATCGACGCCGCCATGGACGGGCGCCTGCACACCGTCTCGGCACGGTGGCGACCGGAGACGGCCCTCGGTGTCGTGCTCGCCGCAGGCGGCTATCCCGGTGGCTATGACAAGGGCATTGCGTTGTCGGGTCCGGTGGACCGGGCGACAGCGGACGTGAAGGTGTTCCACGCGGGCACGGCGCTGCATGACAACCAGCTCGTCAGCGATGGCGGACGTGTGCTGTGCGTGACCGCGCTCGGCGCCGATCGAGCCCTGGCGCGGTCGCGCGCCTACGCCACCTTGGGCGAGATCAGCATGCGCGGGGGCTTTTATCGCACCGACATCGGCGGGACGATCGCAGGCTGACGTTCCGAAGCGACACCCCTGCAGCGGCGCCCCGCTCAGCCCCGCGTCCGCTCCAACACCCGCGGCAGCAATTGCTCGCGCACGAAACCCGCCAACGGCACCAGCGCGGGATAGCGCTCGCCGACCTGGTGCACGTAACCCAAAGTCCGCGGCAGATGGGGCAGATACTCCGGGCGCCCATCGCGCAGCGCCAGGCGCGCGAAAATGCCGGCGGCTTTCAGGTGGCGCTGAACCCCCATGAAATCGAACCAGGTCATGAAGGCCGCCGCATGCGCCTGCTCGAGGATGCCGCACTCCAGGGCGAGCCCGAGGTAGGCGTTCACCCAGGTCTGTACCCGCGCTTCGGGCCAGTCTATATAACAATCGCGCAGCAATGACACCAGATCGTAGGTCACCGGCCCGAGGACCGCATCCTGAAAGTCCAGGACACCCGGGTTGGCCTGCTCCGTGAGCATCAGGTTGCGACTGTGGAAGTCGCGATGCACACACACCCGTGGTTGTGCCAGGGCGCTGGCCACGAGCAGATCGTAGGTGATCTCCAGCATGGGCCGGTTCTGCTCCGCCCGCGGCAGCCCCAGCAACCCGTCCAGCAGCCACTCGTCGAAGAGGCCAAGTTCGCGGCGCAGCAAAGGCTCATCGTAGTCCGGCAGACCCCGCTTGGGGCCGGCGGACTGCAGGGCGATCAGGGCGCCGATCGCGTCGCCGTAGAGGCGGTCGGCGTTCTCCGGGTGCAGGTGATCCAGGTATTGCCGCTCACCGAGATCCGCCACCAGCAGAAAGCCCTGGGCCAGATCCTGGGCATAGATCTCGGGCACGTTCAGGCCGATGGCGCGCAGGCGGTGGGCCAGGCGGACGAAGCCCGCGCTGTCCTCATGCGCCGGCGGCGCATCCACGGCGATCAGGCTGCCCGTGCCACGGCGCAGACGCCAATAGCGGCGGAAGCTCGCATCCGCCGACGCGGCGGTCAGCTCAGGGACCTCGCCGCTGAGGCATTCCCGCAGCCATGCTCGCAAACGCTCGGTACGATCCGCCAAGCCCACCTCCGCGACCAAAACCGCCGGCCACGGGTGCCGGCCACGGGCGCCGCCGAGACAGACACCCACCAAAGGCCGCAGCCTAGCAGATTCGCATCGCCGATTGATGCCCTGCGTGGGGTGCTGGCGCAGACGGGCGCTGGGGGGTCGTGGCTCAATGTGACAAACTGATCACGCCGGCGAGAAAGGCGAAGCGGATGAGGGCGTCAGCAGTCGGAGCACAGTGCTATTGGCGAGGCTTCTTAGC
Organism: uncultured Thiohalocapsa sp.; assembly: GCF_913062725.1. Taxonomy (GTDB): domain Bacteria; phylum Pseudomonadota; class Gammaproteobacteria; order Chromatiales; family Chromatiaceae; genus Thiohalocapsa. Next base: position 15,878 of record NZ_CAJXWY010000062.1, on the reverse strand, counting down.
CCCTGGGCGCGCTTCGCCGGCGGGGGCCTTCATTGTCGTGCGCGGGTGGTCCGCGTGCCAGCATTCATAGTATGCGCGGTTTTTGCCGTAGCTGTTGTCATACAGACGGTTGGGGACTCCCAGTAGGGTCGCCAGGATGTGCCCATGCAGGCGCGATGTCTCGACGAAAGTGGCCTGGGACAGGGTTGCCGCACAATGCTGGACCGCGCGGCCAGCCATGGCTCGCCAAATGGCGGCGACTGCGTCAGGCGTGAACCTGCCGAGCAACATAATGACCCCCTGGATGCCGCGCAGCAGCCAGTGACGGTAGCCCAGCAGAGACCGCCAGTCGCCCGCCCAGTCGCAGTGGACGGCTGCGGGCGGCTCGTCCGGCCGGGCCTCGACGTCGGTGCGCCAAAGACAAAGCCGCGGCCCTGGTGACGCCCGTTTCCCGGATACGCATAAGGGGTAGAGCATCGCGGCCGCATCGGGCGCGAGATAGGTCCGGCAATGAGCGAAATATCGACGCGCGAGCGCGAAGCTGGCGTGGTCGCGTAGGATCAGGTGCAAATCGGCGTGGGCGTTGAGGACTTGCGCCGATTGCTGCAATCGCCGGCTACCTCGGTAATGAATGGTTTGCGGCAAAAAAACGATCCGGTGCCGCAGATAGCTTGACACGACCTTTTCGCGAAAAGCCTGGTGCTTGTAGAGGTCGCCGAAGTTGCCGCCCCCTTGGCAAAGCAATACGATCCCCGGTTCGAGCTGCGGAAACCGGAAGTCGTGGATCGAGTGCCGCGCGACCACTCTCAGCTGAGATCGTCGCAGCAACCGCTCCGTGCCCGCCAAAACCAGCAGGTCCCCGACATTCGTGTGCACGGGATAGTCGAGATACAGGACCCGGGATCCGGCAGGGATCAGGCTCGTCAACACACTGGTGAGTTCGCGTTGTTGGCGCTCCCAGAACTCCGTTGATGAAAAGCTACCCGGTGTGGCCAGCGCCCGCCCAATGCCGGCATCTCGCATTTCGACAATATGTGGCTGCCGGTGACGTATGACGCTCATAAGGTGATCGAAAACGAAATGGGCACTGATACCCGTCTGCGAGCGCGCCATAATACCGGGGACCGAAAGCTTATCGGCTGTGGACATGCGCTTTATCCGCATTGAGCGCGCGCGCCTTGCGCCTGCCAAACAGGTAGCCTAGCGCGTAGGGTGGCAACACGAAGGGCAGCACCAGAAAATCCCACAGGTTCATCGCCCTCGATGGACTGGGCGAGCCACCGATCATGGCCCGGGAGACACCGGCATAGAACAGGCGCCGCAGAATCCACCCATAGCTGGCGCGCTCCGGGGGTATCTGGTGTCTGATGATCGCGTCGCCCGCGTACAAAATGTCGAGCCCAAGTGCACTGACCCGGCGCGACAGCTCAGTTTCTTCGCCGCCCAACAAGCTCCCCTCGCGGCGGCCGAGGCGTTCGTCGAAGTATGCCTCACGGCCCAGGCGGTCGCGGTGGAGGCCGAACCCGGCGCCGACGACGCGATGGAAAGGCAGCGTCTGGGGGCCCAGATTGAAGATCGAGTACTGGTCCTGCACCACCAGCGACTTCGTGATGAGCGGCGGCCTGCGGTGCCAGTTGGGCAAGATGCGGGCGCCAACCATGCCGACATGCTCGGTTCGGAGGGCGTCGTAGAGCGCTAGAGCCCAGTTTGGCTCGGCAACCGCGTCCGCATCCATGAAAAGGACTACCGGGGCGGCGGCCTTGTCGATGGCTAAATTACGGGCAAAGGATAGACTTTTTGCCGGAATGGCCTCATAGCGAAAACGAACCGTTTCTAAATTCATTTTTTGGCAACGAGACCGGATTGCCGCAGACGGATTCTGGTCTAATAACAACACTTCGGCGACGATATCGACTTGTGCCGACAAGCTCATCAAGGCCGCCTCCAGCAGCCGATCCGGCTCGTGGAAGCGCGTCAGAGCGATCGTGGCTTGCAAGGCAGTGGTCTCTGCAGTCCCCATACCCACACGAACGATTCTACAGCTGTGCGTCGCACCGTAGCCCATTGCTTTTCAAAGGAATTCGATGAAAAACCGACGATTATACACTAAAAGTCGACATTGAGGTGGAAGCCCCTAGCAGTGGTCACCGCCTGCATGCGCAGGCTCTGCAAGGATTGATGGTCGAGCTTGCGCCCGTCGGAATCACGCCTGCATTGCATAACACCATCAGACCAGACATGGCTTTGCTGTCGAACGGTGTAGTATCCAGCGTTGCACACCCGGGCGCCATTGCCTTTGACCGAATCAATATGATGTTTGTCACATACGACGAGATTTTCGATGAGCGTGGCGAGTCTTACCACCGCGCTATGGAACTTTGTCCGGATGCCCGACGCAGGGAGTTCCGGTTGGCAGTCGACAGCCTGGCACTCAAGAACGGAGCGGTCCTGTGCGACATCCCCGCCGGGGGCGGCTATCTGATTGATTATCTGCCGCCCACGCTCGACATATGGCTGATCGCGATCGATCCTTCCGAAGTCTTCGCGAGGCAGTGGCATGGCGTGCGCATCGAATCTCACCTCGCTTCGCTGCAGGACCTACCAATCGCGGACGCGGCTTGCGACGCAGTCGTCAGTATTGCCGGGCTGCACCATATCGACGATCGTCCCTCGGTGCTCAGAGAGATCCGGCGCATCCTTAGGCCCGACGGGCGGTTGTGTATTCTGGAGGTCGCGGCGGGATCGCCAGTCGATGCCTTCCTGAACGGCTTTGTCGATGCTCATAGCAGCATGGGGCATCGAGGACGCTTCGTCGACGATAGCTTCCGCGCCGATCTTCAAACTGCGGGCTTCCGTATCGAATGCGACGAGCTGTGCCGATACACCTGGGATTTCTCCAGCGAAGATGACATGGCCGAGTTTGTGCGCCTCCTCTTTGGGCTGGACAAGGCAGGACGTGACGATGTGCTGGCAGGGATCTCCCGGCTTCTTGGCTATGAGTGCGGGGGTGACGGCTGCCGGATGAACTGGGCGCTGCAGGCCCTGATTGCCACCTGAAACCGGCATGTACATCGTCGACCTGCGGGCGTCCAAGACAGCTGCCGGCGGCACGCGGGTCGAGGCTAATGTCGATGGCGAGCCCCTTTGGTTCGAATCCGATGATGCGTTGCTGACCCCATCGGCAGAGGCTTACGCAAGCGCGTTGCTGATCCCGGCATCGGCTCGCGGCGCTGCTCTCGAGCTCGACACACCGATCGACACGACCTGGCTCGATAACGTGGCAGCCATCATGCGCGTCGCCAAAGAATGGTGGGGTCTGGCCGAGATAGAAGTCATTGCTGAAACAGCCCCAACGATCGTCGCTACCCAGCCGACCGGCACGGCCCAGTGCTTCACCGGTGGTGTCGACTCGTATTATGCCTTGGTGACCGCCACCCCCCCGCCTGACGTTCTCGTCTTCGGCCACGGCTTCGATATCGAACTACGCGATCATCGACGCTTGGAGGCGTTTGTTCCCAGCCTGAAGGAAACGGCGTCCGCTTACGGCTCGCGGCCTGTGGTTATCAAGACGAACCTACGGCGGCATCGTGCGTTGCGCCAGATCAGCTGGGAGAAGGCGCATGGAGGGGCGCTCGCCGCATTGGGACACCTGTTGAACCATGAGATCGGTCGTCTCGTCATCCCATCCAGCTATCCTTATCACGACGGTAAGCCCTGGGGTACGCACTGGGAGCTGGATCATCTATGGTCGTCGCGTTCTCTTGCGGTGGAGCACTCAGACGCCTCGTTACGGCGTAACGGTAAACTGCGTGTGGTTGCGCAGCACGAAGTGGCGCTACGCCACTTGCGGGTTTGTTGGGAAAATAACGCGCCGACCGGCAATTGCTCGCGGTGCGAGAAATGCGTGCGAACCATGTTGGCGCTGTCGATGTGTGATCGCTTGCAGGCTTGCAGAACATTCGACAGGACATTAGCGATCGAGGCACGCTTGGATGCGCTGCCCTCGGTCTCACCGCACCTCTTGTCCATCTACGAAGAGCTGCGGCGCGGCATAGCCGACCAGTGCGTTGGAGCGGCAGTCGATCGTTTGATCGCCCGCAGCCAGGGTTTTCCCGGCTGCTTGCGCGAGCTGGCCCAACGCGTGCGTCACGCCTTGCGTACACTTTGACGCCGCCGCGCCGTCATTGTGCCAGTGCTCTGGATCGAAGACGAACAGCAGTCCGTCCAACGCCCCTCACGATGCTCGATCAGGTGTAGTTTCGCCGTTGAGCTCGTTCCCAACGACCGATAGCCTGCGCCCTGACACGCATGCGACATCGCATACAAATTCGCATCGCCGATTGATGCCCTGCGTGGAATGTGCGAACTTGTGAAATTGCCCTGCCCTTGGGTGCGGCCAAGGCCAAGCGGGAAGCGCCGGCCGAACAGCGTGTAGATCACGGGCCAGGATGCCCGGCGCAACCCAACGAAGCCCATGCCATCCGCCACCCGCCGCCATTGTCTTTGTTGCGCCTCGGCCGTCATGGGGGTGCTGATGCTCGCGCCGGCGGCGGCAGACCCCGATGACACGCCGACCGCCGATGACCCCCTCTGGGTGCTCCCGCAAACGGTCATACCGGCGCAGATCCCGACACTCCCCGGCGCCGAGCCGGTCCGCGACCGTGGCTATCTGGACCGCCCGGAAACCATCAGCGGCACCACCACCGAGCCCATCGAGCGCGACTCCGACCGCTTGGAGCGCGGCCTCGACTGGCCCTATTGCGGCGCCCGGCCGGCATCGGCCGGCGCCCCGTCCGACCCCCTGCTGACGCCCGCGGCCATGCCGGCGGGCCCCACCGATCTCACCGCCGGCGGCATTGTCTATCGCCGCGATCTGGATGTGGTGGACGCCGTCGGCGGCGTTACCATCGTGCGCGATCAGCAGCGGGTGGAGTCGGACACCCTGCGCTACGATCGCCGCCGGCAGACCGTCACCAGCCCCACGGGCACCTACCTCGAGTACCCACAGCTGCGCATCCTGGGTGATGCCGCCGAGATCAATCTGGACACGGAGCAGGGCCGCATCGATGCGCCGCGCTTTCGCCTGAGCGGGCCGCTCAATGTCCGCGGCCGTGCCGACACCGCCTATGTGGTGAGCCCGTCGCGCAGCGCCTACCGCGACATCCTGTATACCAGTTGTCCGCCCGGCAGCAACGCCTGGTCGCTGCGCGCGGACAAGCTCAAGCTGGACCAGGACAGCGGCCTCGGCATCGCGCAGAACGCCCGCCTGCGCATCCGCGGCGTGCCGGTGCTCTACACGCCCTATTTGCAGTTTCCCATCGATGATCGCCGCCGCAGCGGCTTCCTGGTCCCATCCTTCGGCTCCTCCCAGGACAACGGCTTCGAGTTGCAAACGCCCTACTACTGGAACATCGCACCGAACATGGACGCCACCATCACGCCGCGCCTGATGAGCGAGCGCGGTCTGTTGCTCGGCTCGGAGTTTCGCTGGCTCACCCGCGCCGACGGTGGTGAGCTGCGCACCGGTATCCTGCCGGACGACCAGGCCTACGACGGCGATGGGCGCTTGCGCTGGGCCATCAACGCCCTGGAGCAAGGCCGTTGGCTCGGGCGCCTGCAAACCAACCTCGACTTCAGCGCCGTCAGCGACGATCAATACCTGCAAGATATTGGCAACAATATCGATACCACCAGTGTGCGACGCCTGCGCCAGCGCGGCGATGTCACCTATTTCGGCCGCGGCTGGTCGTTGCTGACCCGGCTCGAGGGCTTCCAGACCCTCGACGATGCGGCCCCCTCCTCCAGGCCCTACGGGCGGCTGCCGCAGATTCTGTTCCAGCTCAGCCCGCGGGAGTTGCTGTCCGAGCGCATGCCAGACCATCTGGGCCGCCTGCGCGCATCGCTGGACGCCGAATACAACTACTTCGACCACAATCACCGCGTACGCGGTCAGCGCTTCACGATGGCGCCGACGCTGCATTGGCCCATTCAGCGCAGCTTCGGGCACCTGATCCCCGGGGCACGACTGTATCTGTCCGCCTACGACCTGACGGACGTCGCCCCCGGCGCGCCGAGCGATCCCGGTCACGCCATTCCGAGCATGGACGTGGATGGCAAGCTGATCTTCGAGCGCGAGATGGCCTGGCTCGGCGAGGCCGCGCTGCAAACCCTGGAGCCACGTCTCTACTATCTGTACACCCCCTTCAAGGATCAAAGCGAGACACCGGTCTTCGACAGCTCGGCGCTCGATTTCAGCTTCGCCAACCTGTTCCGCAACAATCGTTTCACCGGCAGCGACCGTATCGGTGACGCCAACCAGGTGACCGCGGGCATCAGCTCACGCATACTCCGCGCCGCCACCGGCGAAGAGCTGCTGCGCCTGAGCCTGGGCCAGATCTACTACTTCAGCAACCGACGGGTGCAGATCTCGGGTCCGACACAGACTGACGAAACCTCACCCTATACCGGCGAGATCACCGCACAACTGTTTACGCACTGGTCCGGGCGCGCCAGCTTCGAGTGGGATCCGGATACCGCCGAGGACACCCTGCCGCGGCGCACCCTGCGCCTGGAGTATCGCGACCCCGAGCAGCGGGTGCTGAACCTGGCCTACCGCGCCGACCTCACCCCCGCCGTACAGAACAGGTACGAGGACACGGATCTCTCTTTCCGGCTACCGTTCGGCGCCCGGGCCGAAGTCGTCGGTCGCTGGCTCTATTCCGTGCGCCACAGCGAGACCATGGACGCCTTCGCGGGCATCGAGCTCGGCCAATGCTGCTGGCGGCTCCGTATCCTGGGCCGGCATTTCAAGCGCCGCCCGGAGGATACCGCGAGCACCTCAGTCATGCTGCAGGTCGAGCTCGCCGGGCTCGGCGCCATCGGCAACCCGATTGGTGAATTCCTGGAACGCGAAATCTATGGCTATACCCCTTACTGACCCTCTTCGCCTGCGCCCGGCGCCGGCGCGCCGGCAGCGTGCCGGGTCGACGTTGACACGGCTGCTCCTGCTCGCCGCGGTGCTGGCGCTCAGCAGCCACACGACGCTGGCCAGCCGTCCGCTGGACGGCATCGTGGCGGTGGTCAACGATGACGTCATCGTGCGCAGCGAGCTCCAGGCCGAGATCGACCTGGTGCTGCCGGAGCTGCGGGCACGCGGCACCACCATCCCGCCGCAGGCGGTCCTGGAAGCGCAGGTGCTGGAGCGGCTCATCCTGAAGCGCCTGCAATTGCAGCAGGCCGAGCAGCTCGGCATCGAGGTGGACGCGCAAACCCTCAGCAACGCCCTCGACAACATCGCCGCCCGCAATGGACTCAGCCTCGAAGAGCTGCGGTTCACGCTGGAGCAAAACGGTGTCGACTTCGAGAACTTCCGTGAGGATACCCGCGCCCAGATCCTCACCAGCCAGCTGCAGCAGCAGGCGGTGATGCGCAATATCCGGGTCAGCGACGCGGAGGTGGACCGCTTCCTGGAGCAGGAAGCGGACACGCTCATCCGGCGGCGCCGAGTCAAGCTCCAGCATATCCTGCTGGCGCTGCCGGAGAACGCCGACGCCCGCCAAGTGGCGGCCGCCCGCGCCAAGGCCGAAGGGCTGCTGCGGCGGCTGCGCGCCGGCGCCGACTTCGCCAGTGTCGCGGTGGCGGAATCCGACGGCCGCCGCGCGCTGGAGGGCGGCGATCTGGGCTGGTTCCCGATGGCGGAGGTGCCGACCTTGGCGTTGGAGCCCGCGCAAACCCTCGCCAAGGGCGCAGTCTCCGAGCCCATCCAAAGCGCGAGTGGCTTCCATCTCATCAGGATCGCCGATATCGAGGGTGACGACCCGCAGCCCGTGAGCCAGACCCAGGCCCGACACATTCTCATTCGTACCAACGAGCTGGTTGCCGACGCCGATGCCCGGCGCCGCCTGGAGCAGCTGCGCCTGCGCATCGTCGGTGGTGACGATTTCGCCACGCTGGCCCGCGCCCACTCCGATGACACCGGCACCGCCCTCAAGGGCGGCGATCTCGGCTGGGTGGATCCGGGCGACACGGTACCGGAGTTCGAAGAGGTCATGGATGCCCTCGCCCCGGGCACGGTGAGCGAGCCTTTCCAGACCTCCTTTGGCTGGCACATCGTGCAGGTGCTGGAGCGCCGTCAGCAGGAAACCACCGACGAGCTGCTGCGCATGGAGGCCGAGGCGGCGCTGCGCCAGCGCAAGGCCGAAGAGGCCACCGAGATCTGGCTGCGCCAGCTACGCGATGAGGCCTATGTGGATCTGCGCATGGACACGGATGACTACTGATATGCAGCCCGCCGGCGCCGGCCTACCGCGCATCGCTCTCACCCCGGGGGAGCCCGCCGGCATCGGGCCCGATCTCTGCGTCGCGCTCGCCCAGGACGCCCAGGCGGCGGAACTGGTGGCGCTGTGCGACCCGGCCCTGCTGCAGGCGCGGGCGGCGGCCCTGGGACTGCCGCTGCGGCTGGAGCCGCTCACGGCCGAGCCGACGGCGCTGGACGCCTATCACCCCCGCAGCACCAAGCCCCAGGCCCCGGGTACCCTGCGCATCGATGCGGTGGCGCGCCTGCGGGCGCCGGCGGTGCCGGGCCGGCTCGACCCCCGCAATGCGCGCTATGTCGTGGACACCCTCGCCGCCGCTTGCCGCGGCTGCCAGAGCGGCCGCTACGATGCCGTGGTGACGGCACCCGTGCACAAGGGGGTCATCAACGACGCCGGCCTCAGCTTTACGGGTCACACCGAGCTCTTCGCCGAGCACTGCGGTGGCAAGCCGGTGATGCTGCTGGCCGCCCCGGGGCTCAAGGTGGCGCTCGCCACCACCCACCTGGCACTGCGCGACGTGCCGGCGGCGCTGAATCGGCGGCTCATCAGTGAGGTGCTGGACACCCTGCTCGCCGAGTTGCCGCGGCGCTTCGGGATCCGCAAGCCGCGGATCACCGTGTGCGGCCTGAACCCCCATGCAGGAGAAGGCGGCCACCTCGGGAGCGAGGAGATCGCGGTCATCAATCCGGTGCTCGAGGATTTTCGCGCGGCGGGTGCCGATGTGCGCGGTCCGCTGCCGGCGGACACCGCGTTTCTGCCGCCGGTGCTGGCGGACACCGACGTCGTGCTCGCCATGTACCACGACCAGGGTCTGCCGGTGTTGAAGCACCTCGGCTTCGGTAAGGCCGTCAACGTGACCCTCGGCCTGCCCATCATCCGCACGTCGGTGGACCACGGCACGGCGCTCGATCTGGCCGGCACGGGTCGTGCCGATGCCGGCAGCCTCGCCGCCGCGCTCGCCATGGCCATTGCCATGGCGACACACTCGGCAACGGCGGCCGGCTGACGTCCTCAGTGCGCCTGGCCGGGGCTCCGCCGCCGCGGACCCGGCGGCCGGACAGCCTCAGGCGCGGGCGGCCGCGCTCCCCACCGCCATGCGCCGCCGCACCGTCAGCGCCACCTCCAGGGCGCGCAGCCCCACGGCGCCATCCACCAGCGGCCGCCGCGCATTGCGCACGCAGTCCACGAAGGCCGCGATCTCCGCGTCCAGCGGCTTCACCGGCGCCACCGCCACGCGCTCGCGCACGATCTCCGGGCGCGGCTGACCAGGCCGCGGCACGGGCCGGGCGATATCCAGGGTCTGGCCGACGAAATCCAGCGACAGATATCCTCCCGCCTGGAACACGCGAATGCGTCGCACGGTCTGCTCCGACACCCGGCTGGCGACGATATTGGCCACGGCACCGTTGGCGAACGCCAGCCGCGCATTGGCGATGTCCACGTGCTCGGTGAGCACGGGGGTGCCCACGGCCCGTACCTCGGTGAGATCCTCACCGACCAGGGCCAGGATGATGTCGATGTCGTGGATCATCAGATCGGCGACGACATCCACATCGGTGGCCCGCTCCTTGAACCCACCCATGCGCTGGGCCTCGATGAAGCGCGGCTGGCGGATGCGCTCGGCGAGGGCCATGATGCCGGCGTTGAAGCGCTCCAGGTGGCCGATCTGCAGAATCACGCCGGACGCCTCGGCGAGCCGCAGGATCTCCCGCCCCTGCGTCATATCCGGCGCCACCGGCTTCTCCAGCAGCATGTGCACGCCGGCGGCCAGATAGGGCCGGGCGACGGCCAGGTGTGCCGACGTCGGGACGACGATGCTCACCGCGTCCACCTGCCCCAGCAGCGCCGCCGGGTCGGAGACGGCCGCACAGCCCGCCTCGGCGGCCACCGCCGCCGCCCGGGCGCCGTCGGTATCGGCGACACCCACCAGTTCCACGCCCTCGAGTCCGGCATAGATCAAGGCATGGAAACGCCCGAGATAACCAACCCCGACGACGCCCACGCGCACCGCCCGCCCCTGCATGCCCCGCCCCATTCAAAGCTCCTCCGGTGCTGTCTGTTGTGCCCGTTGTGCCTGTGCCGGCCCGCCGTGGCCTTCGCCCGGGATCATACCGTCGGAGCAGGGTGTTCGGTTACCGTGGGTTGCACCGACGATTGATCTGCGCCCAATGAAGCACGCTATTGTGGCCGGCCGAAGGGCGCTCGTCGCCGCGCCCGGGCCATCGGCGGCCCGTGCCAGGGCCGCGGCAGATCCAGGCCACTGCCGCGGGAGAGGGCGCGCCGGCCGCTGCCTTGGGCAAGCGCCCATGACAGAGTATGCTGCGCAAACGGGGACGACGACGTCACCGCGTCCCCGCGCCACAACCATCCTCGAGGAGATCCATAGACATGGCAGAAATCATCACCGCAGTGTATGCCTCGGAAGACACGCTCCCCAATGTCCGCAACGACCTCGTCTCCGTCGGCATCCCCCAGGAAAAGATCCGCGTCAGCCACGAGAAGAAACAAGTGCAGGTGATGGGCCCCGAGTCCGCCGAGGCCGAGATCGAAGAGATCCTCAAGCGCCACGCCCCCACCGAGATCCACACCAGCTGAGCCGCCGCGACCATCACGGCCAGGGCCAACCGCCGACCGGCGCCCACGCATCGGTCATCAGCAGGGCCCTGGTCGTTGTCGTCGGTTGCCCTCGGTGGCGCGCTGAACTGGCCACATGGCCGTACGATTCCTGTACACGATCTGAGAGGCACGCGGGGAGACATGCAAAAACCACACAGGCGAACGGTGCTTGCCATGGGCAGCGTCATGGAATTTTGGCCGCGGCGAGACTATGCGGAATTCCTTCCGCGCGGAAACCTTCAGCAGCGAATGAGTCGTTACTGGACAGCAACAGCTCGATACCTTCATCAAGGCATGGAACGCGATGAGCGACAACGCACCGAATGAGGCCCAGCGCAAAGCTGCCTGGGCCGTCTTCGACCGCTTCGTGCGACAGCAGAACGACGAACTCGTCTGGGGTAACGATTGCTTCGAAATCCTCGTGCCAGAGCACCACTGAGACGAAACCCTGATCGACACGACCATGACTCCAGACCAGCATCAGCCATTGCGGGGCCGCATCGCGAGCCTAACCGTGCGCGGTTTTCGCAGCCTTGCCAAGGTCGATGATCTGCAATTGCCTCAACTGGCAGTCTTGATCGGAGCGAATGGCGCGGGAAAATCCAACCTCATCCGCTTCTTCCAGATGCTGGGCTGGATGCTGCGTGGACAGAATCTGCAGGAATTCATCCTACGGCAGGGAGGCGGCGATGATCAGCTCTTCATGGGGATGCGCACCACCCCGCGCCTGGAGGCCGAGATCCAGATCGAAACCCAGGCCGGCCGCAATGACTACCGCTTTGCCATGTCCCATGTCGCGAGCGATACCTTGATGCTGGTTGACGAGGCCTACCGCTTTTCGGCGCGAGATCGAGCAGGCCTGAATCAATGGCTGTCGCTGCCCATGCCAGCCAAAGAAGCCAGGATCACCGATCAGATCGAGACGGATCAGACGGCGCGGGTCATCGTGCGACTGCTGCGTGGTTGCGTGACCTACCAGTTCCACGACACCTCGGAAAAGGCCCGGATCAAACAACATTGGGATTTCACGGACAATACCTATCTGCGCTCCGACGGAGCAAATCTGGCTCCAATCCTCCACCGCCTGCGGGAACAGGACCCATTGCGCTATCGGCTCATCACCAAGCAGATTGCCAGGGTGTTACCCAACTTCCACGACTTTGAATTGGAGCCGACCTACGGCAAGCTTGCTTTGCGCTGGAGCGCCAAGGGCGTTGACAAGTCCTTTGGCGCGCATCTCACCTCCGATGGCTCCCTGCGGCTCTTCTGTCTGCTGACGCTGCTGAATCTTCCGGACGCGATGCTGCCGGATATCCTGTTCCTGGATGAACCTGAACTGGGCCTGCATCCTCATGCGATCGGCCTGGTGGCCGACATGATCAAGCGGGTGGGCTCGTTACGGCAGGTCTTTCTCGCCACCCAGTCCCCGCTGCTGGTGGATTGCTTCGACCTGGAAAACATCATTGTTGCTGACATTATTGATCATGCGACGCGGCTGCGGTCACTGCCTGTGCAAGACTACGAGGCCTGGCTGAAAGACGATTATCTGGTCAGCATTGTCCGCGCTTCAATCGCTGGCTCGATCGGCTAGCGGCCCTGTCGTCCTCGTGACAGCGTCGGGTCGCTCAATTCGATAAGCCGGCCGCATGAAGGCAATGCCACACATTGATCGTCACAAGGATAACGCCATCCACCGCCGCACAATCCCCGTCCAGCACCGCGACGAGGAATACGACCAATCCGGCTTCGACACCCTCTGGGCGATGCAGGAAAAGCACTTCTGGTACCGCGGCCGGCATCGCTTCCTGCTCGGGGCACTCAATCGCTACCAGCCCGCCGGGCAACCGCCCTGGTCCGCCGTAGACCTCGGGGGGGTAGGCGGATGGATACGCTACCTGGCCGATCGCCGGCCGACGCAGTTCAGCCCCTTGGCGCTGGCGGATTCCTCCGAGACCGCGTTGCGCATGGCGGGCGATGCACTGCCCACCGGCGTCGCCCGCTACCAGATCGACCTGATGAACCTGGGCTGGGAGGCTCAGTGGGATTGCGCCTTCCTGCTCGACGTCATCGAACATCTGCCGGACGACGTGCAGGCCATGCGCCAGGCCGCGCAAGCGCTGAAGCCCGGCGGCCTGCTGTTCGTCACCACGCCCGCGCTGAAGCAGTTCTGGAGCTACAACGATGACCTGGTCCATCACCTGCGCCGCTACACCCGCAAGGACTACGCGGCGCTCGCCCAGGCGACCGACCTCGAGCTGCTGGACGCCCGCTACTTCATGTTCTTGCTCAGCCCGCTCTACTGGCTGGCGCGGCAGCGCCCCGGCGTGCGCGGCATGAGCATCGAGCAACAGCGCCAACTGCTGCAAGACAGCCACAAGGTCCCAAGCGCGCCGCTCAACCTGGCGCTCAGCGCCGCCTTCGGTGCCGAGACGCCGCTGGGACACTGGCTGCGTTTTCCCTGGGGCACGTCCATCCTCGGGGTGTTTCGCAAGCCATGATCTCATTCGTCGTCCCCGTCTACCGCTCCGCCGAGAGCCTGCCGGAACTGCACCAGCGCCTAACCGCCGAGTTCGGTGCCGCGCCGGACGGCTTCGAGCTGATCTTCGTCGAAGACTGCGGCGGCGATCAGTCCTGGGAGGTCATTCAACAGCTGGCGGCGCAAGATCCCCGCGTTCGTGGCTTCCGGATGAGCCGCAACTATGGCCAGCACAATGCGCTGCTCTGCGGAATCCGCGCGGCGCAGGGCGAGATCATCGTCACCCTTGACGACGATCTGCAACACCCCCCGGAAGAAATCCCCAAGCTGCTGGTCAAGCTCGACGAGGGCTACGACGTGGTCTATGGCCCGCCAGAGCGCGAGCAGCACGGGCTCCTGCGAGACTTGGCCTCGCAGATCACCAAGCTGGCCCTGGAAGGTGCGATGGGGGCGGCCAATGCCCGACAGGTCAGTGCACTGCGCGCGTTCCGCACGCGTCTCCGCGATGCCTTTGCCGACTATCGCAGCCCGACGGTGAATATCGACGTCCTGCTGACCTGGGCGACGACGCGCTTCTCCGCGGTGCGGGTCCGACACGAGGCGCGCAAGTTCGGCCAATCCGGCTATACGCCCCGCAAACTGGTCCGCCACGCCTTGAACATGATGACTGGCTTCTCAACCCGGCCGCTACAGCTTGCCAGCATGATGGGGTTTGCCTTCGCGCTCTTCGGCTTGGTCATCCTCGCCTATGTGCTGCTCCGTTGGCTCCTGCAAGGCAGCGCCGTCCCAGGCTTCGCCTTTCTGGCGTCCATCATTGCCATCTTCTCCGGTGCACAGCTCATGGCCTTGGGGATCATGGGAGAGTATCTGGCGCGGATGCATCTTCGGACCATGGAGCGACCGCCGTATCTTGTGCGCGATGCACTAACATCTGACAGCCAAGAAGCGCCATAGCCATGCCTCAGACAGTGCTTTATCTGCTCGGACAGAAAGGCTATCAGGTATTGAATGCTGCCATCATCGGCGGCTACAAAGATTTAGTGACCTTGGTCGTCGTAGGAAGAGATAAGAATGTGCAGAAGGATTTTGCTGATGAAATTGTCGAGCTCTGCGCGCGATATAGTCTTAAACACTGCGAGCGAAATGATAGCTTGGCAGTCCCCGGCGAGCCCGGAAACTATATCGCAATCGCAGCCGGTTGGCGATGGCTGATTAAAGAAGCATTTCATCAGGTCATCGTATTCCATGATTCATTGTTACCAAAGTATCGAGGATTTAATCCGCTCGTCACAGCACTGCTGAACCGCGACACAGAGACAGGCGTCACGGCAATTATCGCAAACAAGGATTTCGACTGCGGTGACATAGTCGATAGCAAATCCATCACGCTGAAGTATCCAGTGAAGATTGGGGAAGCCATTGATGCAATCAGCAAATCATACTTCGATCTTGCACAATCTTTATTGAGCAGGCTTCGGCAGATTGGGGTTCTTGAGGGTAAGACGCAAGACGAGAGCAGAGCCTCATACAGCGTGTGGAGAGATGAGGAAGACTATCGTATCGATTGGACAAGATCCGCCGAGTCCATCGTCCACTTTGTCAACTGCCTATCATTTCCCTACAAGGGAGCGTCGACACTCTACGATGGCAGGCCGATCCGCATCTTGGAGGCACGGACGGAGCCCGACGTTGAAATCGCAAATCGAGATGCTGGCAAGGTTCTTTTCACGGTCGACGAGAAGCCAGTTGTAATATGCGGGGTCGGTCTATTGCGAATAGACATAGCAGCCGATGAAAGTGGCCAGTCCATATTGCCATTCAAGAATTTCCGTACGCGATTGAAGTAAGATTATGCAGCTGATTGGCAACATCAGTCGTCAAGCGATGCGTTTCGGCATTGTCGGCCTGGCCTCGAATGTTGTGCTGTACCTGCTCTATCTGCTGTTCACTACAGCCGGTATGGGACACAAGACTGCGATGACTTTGCTGTTTGCCATCGGTACGCTGCAAACCTTCGTGTTCAACAAGCGCTGGACCTTTGGTCACCAGGGGCTTCTGCACGCAACATTCGTCAAGTATCTGTCGATCTACAGCCTTGCTTATTTGCTGAACCTGACGGCGTTGATGGTGTTCGCCGATCATCTGGGGTTCCCCCATCAGATCGTCCAAGGTGTGATGGTCGTTACCCTCGCCTTGATGCTGTTCCTGCTGCAACGGTATTGGGTCTTTCGCGCGCCGGAGCCTGCTTATAGTTATCCGCAAAATTCTTTATACTTTAAGACATGTGGCACGAATCGCTCGACCCACCACCGGGCATAGGAACAGTATTGAGCGGATTCATCCCAGGTTCTGCGAATCTGGCTGCGCAACTCATCGCGCGAGCTGATGAAGCTGACCGAAATCACCCGCTTGATCGTTTTCCAGATGAACTCGATCGGATTGAGATCCGGTGCGTACGCCGGCAGAAAGACAAGCTCGATGGCGTTGTCCTC
>NZ_CAJXWY010000061.1 GCF_913062725.1 uncultured Thiohalocapsa sp. | reverse complement strand
GTGGCGCAGCCGCCGAGCAGCGATGCGCTCAACAGGGCAGCGGCGGACAGGGAAGCGAGCTTGACGTTCTTGGTCATCGCGGTCTCTCCGTTTGAGTTTGCCGATCGGCAATGAATATATAACACAGGATGAAGGTCACTCCGAACCCTCCCGTTAAGATGTTAGCAGAATAGAACAGCGTCGTGCCGCAACAACGTCTGCGCACAGGTCAGCCGGAAAGCGCGAAGCGACGACGCCCAGGGCTGGCTGTGCGCGCACACGCGCCTGCCGATGGGGCATCGTACGCATCTTCACCACACCCATCGTTGCTGCGGCGCAACAGGCATGCATGGCGACACCGGCTATTGTCGGGAATACGCAGACATTGCGATGCTCGCGGCTACACTCACATTCAGGCGTTATATCGCCCCATGCCGGGCCGGCGGCCATCGGCGGCTGCACGCCGGCATCCGGGCCCGGTTGACCCTGAAGCCGCGCTGAGCACAATCGTCCCATGGTCGAGCGCTACTATCGCAGAGCCCTGCCGCAGACGGGCCCCAAGCCGTTTCGCTGTGAGGGCTTCGTCCACGATGGCACCATCCACAATGCGACGGGTCAGCCCATCGCCATCGACAGCCTGCCGCCATTCCTGCGCGCCTTGCTGGTCACCGATGGCACCGTCACCAAAATCATCGAGGCCTACTTCTGGGAGCCCGTGGTGGTGGACACCCTGCGCCAGGAGTTCGTCGTCGCCGCCGACGACATCCCGTGGGTGAGCGTCGCCGGCGGCGAGCGCGTCATGGTGCGCCGCGCGTGCCTGCGCGGCGCCCACAGCGGCAAGGACTTCGCCAACGCCTTCTCGGTGATTCGCACCGAGCTCATACCGGGCCACTTCCGGCGCCGGCTCATCGACCGCGAGATCGGGATCGGCGCGCTGATCCGCGACAGCGGCCTGGAGAGCTACCGCGAGGTGATGGAAGTCGGCCTGGAGCCGGATACCGACACCGATGGCGCGGTCTTTCGGACCTATCGCATCATTATCGCCGGTGAGCCGGTGATCCTGATCACCGAGACCTTCCCGCTGTTGCTCTATCGCTGAGGCCGCGCCCGGGGCACGCATGCTGGAATCACAGCCGCCGTCCGCCGTCGCACCGAGGGCTGCCGCCATCGACACGCTGCGGCACCTGGAGACGCCCGAAGGCGTGGAGATTGCACTGCGTGTGGCCGGCCCGGTGCCACGGGTGCTGGCCTTTGGCATCGATCTCGCCGTGCGCGCCGCCATCTGTCTGGCATTGCTGCCGCTGGTCGGTCTCGCCGGGATGGGCGTCGGGCTGCTGCTGCTGGCACTGTTCCTGCTGGAGTGGCTGTATCCCGTGTTCTTCGAGCTGCGCAGCGGCGCCACGCCCGGCAAGCGCGCCATGGGGCTCCTGGTGGTGCACGACGATGGCACGGCGGTGGGCCCGTCGGCCTCGTTGCTGCGTAATCTCCTCCGGGCAGCGGACTTCCTGCCGCTGTGCTATGGCCTCGGCTTGGCGGCCATGCTGATGGACCGTGACTTCCGGCGGCTCGGCGACCTCGCCGCCGGTACCCTGGTGATCCACCGCGATGCACCGCCACAGCCAGTGGCCGTGCCACCGCACCCGCCGCTGCCGCCGCCGGCACCGCTAGATCTGGCCACCCAGCAGGCGGTGCTCGCCTTCGCCGAGCGCAGTCGCACCCTGTCGCCGGCACGCCAGGCCGAGCTCGCGGCCCTGGCCGGGCTGACCGTCACAGCGCCCGCCGATGCCGTCGCCACCCTGCTCGGCATCGCCAACTGGATCAGCCGCGGCAAGCCGGGCACCGACGGCCCGATGCATCCAGCCCGGCGGCGCGACGACGCGGGCCCCGGGGCGACGCCATGAAGCAGCAGGCGTTCGAAGCAGCCCATACCGATACCTGGCGGCGCCTGGAGGCGCTGCTCACCGCCCTGGAGGACCGGCGCACGCCGGGCCGGGATGTGCCGGTGCAGGGGCTGGCGCAATGGCTGCGGGCGGTGAGCAATCACTACGCCCTGGCCCGCGCCCGCGGCTACAGTCCGGGGCTGGTGGCGCATCTGCATGCGCTGGTGCGCCGCGGCCACCGCCAGCTCTACCGCCCGCAACGGCGCTGGCCGCAGCTGGCGCTGCACTTCGCCACCGCCGGCTTTCCCCGGGCCATACGCCGCCATGCCGGCCTGTTCTGGCTCGCCTGCGCGCTCTTCTTCGGCCCCATGCTGGCGATGGGTCTCGCCTGCCATGCCGACCCCACCCTCATCCACAGCCTGCTGGACGGCGCGCAGGTGGCCGAATACGAGACCATGTACGATCCCGCCAACACCAGGCCCGGCCGCGCACCGGCCCGCCAGGCCGACGACGACCTGATGATGTTCGGCTTCTATGTCTGGAACAACGTCGGTCTCGCGCTGCGGACCTTCGCCTGGGGGCTGTTGGCGGGGGCCGGCAGCGGCTTCGTGCTGGTGATGAACGGACTGGTCATCGGTGCCGTGGCCGGACACCTCACCCAGCTCGGCTTCGGGACGCCGTTCTGGACCTTCGTCAGCGGCCACAGCGCACTGGAGCTGACCGGTATCGCCGTCGCCGGCACCGCCGGTCTGCTGCTCGGCGGCGCCCTGCTGGCGCCGGGGCGCCACGGCCGGCCCGCCGCCCTGCGCTTACGCGCCGCCGAGGCCGTGCCGCTGGTGCTCGGCGCCATGGCCTTGCTGGCGCTGGCGGCGATGGTGGAGGCGTTCTGGTCCGCGAGTGCAGGCGTGCCGCCCGGGGTCAAGTATGGCGTCGGCGCCACCGCTTGGGTGCTGGTGGTCGCGTATCTGCTGCTCGCCGGACGCGGCGGCGCGGATTCGGCCCAAGCCCGCCACGGCGGAGCATAAGCCGTGGACCTGAGCCGCATGACCATCCAGGCGCGCCCGCGCAGCCCCTGGGAGAGCCTGGATCTCGGCTTCGCCCTGGCGCGCGCCTGGTTCGGACGGTTGTGGCTGTGCTGGTGGCTCACGGCGGGCCCGGTGGCGCTCGTGGCGGCCCTGGTGCTGCACCGCCACCCGCAGCTTTGGCTGCTGCTGCTGTGGTGGTGCAAGCCCGCATTCGAAGCCCTGCCACTGTATTGGCTGAGCCGGGCGGTCTTCGGCGAGCAGCTGGCTGTCGCCGCTACCCTGCGCAGCCTGCCGCGGGCGCTGCCGCCGCGGCTGTGGCCGCAATGTCTGTGGCGACGCATCGCCATGCATCGGGCCTTCAGCATGCCGGTGACCCTGCTGGAGGCGCCCCGTGGCCGCGCCCGCCGGCAACGGTTACGACGTCTGGGCACCGGGGCCAGCGCCTGGCTCACACTGGTCTGCGCGCAGCTGGAGGGCATTTTCTGGCTTTCGGGCATCCTGCTCTTGGCCTTCCTGATCCCGGCGGGACTGCCCATGCCAGACCTGACGACGGCGTTCGTGGACGCCGGCCCGGCATCCTACTGGGCGGGGAGCCTGCTCTTGCTGGTGGCCATGTCCGTGGTCGCCCCGTGTTATGTCGCCGCGGGCTTCGCGCTCTACCTCGGCCGCCGCACCGAGCTGGAGGCCTGGGATCTGGAGCTCGTCTTCCGCCGCCGCAGCCCCCGGGGCGGTCGCAGCGCACGGGCTGGCGCCGCCCCACTGCTGCTCGCGACGGTGCTGGCGGCGGCGGCGCCGAGCCCCGTCGCGGCGGCGGTCATGACCCCTGCGGAGGCGAAGGCGCGCATCGAGGCGGTGCTGGCGCAGCCGGACTTCGGCGACACGCGCGAGGTGCATGTGTGGGTCTATGTGGGCGCAGACAGCCCATCTGCGGCGGCCGCTGACGACGGCGCCGTCCTGCCCGCGTGGCTCGTGCAGGCGCTGGCGAGTGGCGCCAAATGGGCCCTGATCGGCCTCGCCGCCGGCGCCCTGATCGCGCTCGCGCTGCGGCTGCTCCCGATCAGCGGCGGTGCGCAGCGGCGGCGCCGGCGGCGCCGCGAGGCCGGCGCGCCGGCATCGCCGCCACGCGCCGGCGACGCGCCGACGCCGCCAACCGACATCGCCGCGGCGGTACGACACGCCCTTGCGATCGGCGATGTGCGGGGCGCCCTGGGGCTGCTGTATCGCGAACAGGTGACGCAGCTGCGCGCCACCGGCCTCGCACTGCCCGACGGCGCCACGGAAGCGCAATGCCTGCGCGCCGCCCGCGCCCGTCTCCAGCCGCAGGCGCTGACCCGGCTCACGCGGGTGGTGACACTGTGGCGGGCGGCGGCCTATGGTCACCAGCCGGTGCGCCCCGACAGCGTCGCGGCACTGTTGCCCGCCGAGGCCAAGGCATGCGCGCACAACGATCATGGTTGAGGAGCCCGTGGTGCACGCGGTGCGGGCGCAACGACGCCGGGGCGGCGGCGTCTGGCTGCTGGCGGGCCTCGTGGCCCTGCTCGCCGCCGGCGGCGGGCTCTGGCTCAGCGCCAACTTCGAGCGCCAGACACGCGAGGTGAGCGTCGGCGCATCGGCGGCCGCGCGCGCCGACCCCTTCCTGGCGGCGGCACGCTTTCTGGCCGACAGCGGCCTCGACGCCCGCAGCGCCGCGGGGTCCGGACTGCTGCAACGGCCACCCGCGCCCGCCGACATGCTGGTGGTGGACGGCCTGCCGGCGCTCACCCGCCGCCGGCGTGAGGGCCTGCGGGACTGGCTGACCGCCGGCGGCCGGCTGCTGGTGACGGCGGTGGACGCGGCGCAGACCGCCGCCGGACCGGAGCCGTTCCTGGCCCAATTCGGCGCGGCGCTGCGCCGTGATGCCGACCCGGGCGCCGGCGACGAGGTACTGGCGAGGCTGCGCATCGATGGCTATCCGCGGGCGCTGACGGTGGGCTTCGCACCGGGGCGGTACCTGGCGGACCGCTCCGGCGCCGCCGAGGCGCAAATCATCACGCACGGGCGCCCGCGGCTGCTGAAGTACGTGGTGGGCGCGGGCATACTCTATGTGGTGAGTGACAGCCGTTGGCTCAGCAATGCGCACATCGGCCGCCACGATCATGCCCTGCTGCTGGCGCTGCTCGCCGCGGACCGGGAAACCGTCTGGCTCCTGCACGCGGCGTCGGTGCCGTCCCTGCCGGCGCTGTTGTGGCAGGCCGCCCCCGCCGCGCTGCTATCGGCGGCCCTGCTGCTCGGCCTGCTGCTGTGGCACGCAGGTCGCCGGCTGGGTCCGCTGCTGCCGGCGCCGGACACCGCCCGGCGTGATCTGCTCGAGCACCTGCAGGCCGCCGGCGACTTCCTCTGGCGCCAGAACCGCGGCAACCGGCTGGTGGCACAGACCCGCCGCCGGCTGCAGCGCCGCTGGCTGCGGCGCCAGCCGGCGCTACTCCACCTCGACGAGGCCGGGCGCGCCCACCACATCGCCGCACAGACTGGTCTATCGCCGGCGGCGGTGCGGGCCGCGCTCTACGGCCCCGTGGAGGATGCCGCCGACCTGGTGCGCATCACGGTCACCCTGCAGCGCCTGCTGCAGGCCCACCCGTCGGGCGCGGCACCCAGGCACCAACACCCAGCCACCGGGAGCCGCCCATGAGCACAGCCAATCCGCCGAGCGACGAGCGCCTGCAGGACGCCCGAGACGCCCTGGGCCGCATCGAACGGGCCGTGAACCGCACCGTGCTCGGCCAGCGACAGGTGGTGCGTGAGGTGGTGGTGGCCCTGGCCGCCGCCGGCCATGTGCTGCTGGAGGGCCTGCCCGGCATGGGCAAGACGCTCTTGGTGCGTGCCCTGGCACACGCCCTGGGCGGGCGCTTCGCACGGGTGCAGTTCACGCCGGACCTGATGCCGGCGGACATCACCGGACACGCCATCTTCGACCTGCAAACCGAGACCTTCCACATCCGCCGCGGGCCCATCTTCTGCAACGTCCTGCTCGGCGACGAGATCAATCGCGCGCCGGCGAAGACGCAGGCGGCGATGCTGGAGGCCATGCAGGAGCAGCAGGTGACCGTCGAGGGACAGTCGCTGGCGCTGACACCGCCCTTTCTGGTGCTGGCGACCCAGAATCCCATCGAGCAGGAGGGCACCTACCCGCTGCCGCTGGCGCAGCTGGACCGCTTCCTGCTCAAGTCTTACATGGATTATCCGGGCGCCGACGACGAGCTGTCGGTGGTGCGCACGGTCACCGCCGGCGCCGTCGGCGACACCCTGGACGTTTCCGCCGTGGAACAGGTGCTGGCGCCGGCGCAGGTGCTCGCGCTGCAGGCCACCGCGGCGGCGCTGACGCTGGACGACGCGGTGCTGGACTATGCCCTGCGCCTGGTGCGGGCCACCCGCGACTGGCCCGGCCTGGACAGCGGCGCCGGCACCCGCGCCGCCGTCGCCCTGGTGCGCGCCGCCCGCGGTCATGCCCTGCTGGCGGGCGAGGCGTTCGTGAGTCCGGATGACATCAAGGCCATGACGCCGGCGGTGCTGCGTCATCGGGTGCGCCTGGGCGCGGAGCTGGAAATCGAGGGTTATCGGCCCGACGACGTGCTCGCCGAGCTGCTCGCCGCCGTGGCCGCGCCGCGGGCATGAATCCAGCGTCGCAGGTACGCGCCCAGCGCCGCAGGCCTTGGGGCGGCGCCGCAGGCGTGCGTGTGGCGCCGCGGGCATGAGCGCCCTGAGCCCGGGCCGGCCGCTGTTGCTCGCCGCGGGAGCCTGGACGGCCATCGGCGTCGGCGCGGCCTGGCTGGCGGTGCTGATGCCCCTGTGGCAGGGCGCCGGCGTCTTGCTGGCAGCGCTCGCCGGAGCGGACCTGTGGCTGCTGCTGCGCACGCCGCCGCCGCAGGTGGAGCGCCGCGTCAGCGCCATCCTCCCCCAGGGCGTCTGGTGCCCCGTGCAGCTGGCGCTGGTGAATACCGCGGCGCGGCCGCTGCGTCTGGCACTGCATGACCTGCACCCCGCCGACGCCGAGGTCGCAGGCCTGCCGGCGCATCTTCGGCTCGGCGCCGGCGCCCGCGCCGAAGTCGGCTATCGGCTCAAGGCGCCGAGCCGGGGCCCGCGGGCATTCGCCGGCTGCGATCTCAGGGTGCAGTCGCCGCTCGGGCTCTGGGGCCGGCGCCGGCGCGCGGGTGCGGGGCGCCGCGTGCGCGTCTATCCCAATTTCGCAGCCATCGAGCATGGCACTCTGCTGGCGGCGAGCGACCACCGGGCGGGCCTCGGTGTACGACGCCAACGCCGCCGGGGCACGGGTGCCCAGTTCCATCAATTGCGCGAATACCGCCGCGGCGACTCGCTGCGGCACATCGACTGGAAGGCCACCTCCAGGATGCGCAAGCCCATCACCCGCGAATACCAGGACGAGCGCGACCAACGCCTGGTGTTCCTGCTGGATTGCGGACGACGCATGCGCCACCGCGACCGCGACGGCCGCTGCCACCTGGACGAGGCGCTGAACGCCCTCCTGCTGCTGGCCTCTGTCGCCGTCCGCCAGGGCGATGCGGTGGGCCTGCTCGCCTACGGCGGCAGCGAGCGCTGGCTGCCCCCGCGGCAGGCGCCGGATACGGTGCAGCGGCTGCTGGGGCAGGTGTTCGACCTGCAGCCATCGCTGGCGGTGGCCGACCACCTGGCCGCCGCCCGGGACCTGCTGCTGCGGCAACCGCGACGCGCGCTGGTGGTGTTCCTCACCAACAGCCGCGACGAAGACCAAGCCGAGCTGCTGCGCGCCGCACAGGTGCTGCGTCGGCGCCACCTGCTGCTGGTGGCGAATCTGCGCGAGGCTGCGCTGGATGAGGTGGTGTCGGCGCCGGTCACGACGGCGGCGGCGGCGCGGCGGTTTCACGCCGTTCAGGCCTACCTCGACGCGCGCGCCCGTCAGCACGAGCGCCTGATGCATCTGGGCTGCCGCGTGCTGGACCTGCCACCCGCGGAGTTGCCGGCGGCGCTGGTGAGCAGCTACGCCCGCATCAAGCGCTCGGCGCTGTTGTGAGCCGGCTCCAGGCGCCGCGCGGACAGCCGTTCGGCGCCGTGGCCCCGGGCTCAGCCAGCGGGTGTCTGGGACTGCCCCACGGGCAGCGCCGCGCAGTCCGGGCCGGCGGGCACCAGCTGCAGCCCGAGCCGTGCCGCCAGGGCCGCCCCGAGCCCGCCGGCCACGTCCTGGCCCGCGAGGGCGCCGGGCGGCAGCAGGTCTACCAGCCGCGTCATGGGCAGGCCCGCATAACCGCAGGGGTTGATGCGCGCGAAGGGGGCCAGATCTAGGTCCAGGTTCAAGGCGATGCCATGGTAGGAGCAGCCGTGGCGCACACGCAGACCCACGGATGCGATCTTGGCGCCCTCGACGTAAACCCCCGGCGCATCGGGGCGTGCCTGCGCGGTCACACCGAAGCCCGCCAGCGTATCGATAACCGCGCCCTCGAGCACGGCCACCAGCTGGCGCACGCCGATCTTCAGCCGGCGCAGGTCCACCAGCACATAGGCGATGATCTGCCCCGGCCCGTGGTAGGTCACCTGCCCGCCGCGATCGGTCTGCACCACCGGGATGTCACCGGGGTCGAGCAGGTGTTCCGGGCGGCCGGCCTGCCCCTGGGTGAACACCGGGGGATGTTCCGTGAGCCAGAGGGCGTCTTCGGTGGTGGTGGTGCGCGCGTCCGTGAACCGCTGCATGGCGCGCCAGCAGTCGCGATAGGCCACGCGCTCCAGGCGGCAGAGCCACAGTACCTGCGGTGTCGGCTGCATGCGGGACAAGGCGGCGCTGCGGTGGCGGACCGGCCCGCCTCAGAGTGCGTAGACCACCAGCTCGTGGTCGCTGAGCTCGCGGTAGATGGCGTCGAGCTGTGCCTTGCTTTGGGCGCGGACGCGGGCGGTGACGGCGAGCCATTTGCCGCCGCTGCTGGCGCGCGTGGTCACGGCGCCGGGATCGAGATCCGGCACGTGGCGGTGGAGGATCTCCCGGACCACGGCCTCGATGGCCGTATCCGCGGCCCCCATGGCCTTGATGGGAAAGATGCAGGGGAAGTCCAACAGCGTCTGTTGGCTCGCTTGGGGATCTTGGCGACTCATGAACGCTTGCCGGCGCAGTGATGGGCGTGTCTGGTCTGCGATGCGCAGAACATGGGGGCGGTGGCAGCGCCTGTCGACCCGGCGCCACGCGGGATGCGCCAGCGGAGCACGCAGCCGCCGCCCGCGCGCGCCCGACGCGCGTCAGCCGTCACCAACGGCGCAACACCGCATCCCACCCCCGGCGCAGCCAATCCCCCCTGGCGACGTCGGCGAGCGCGACCGCCGGCTCGCGCCGAATCTCGGTCTCGTCCAGACGCAAGACGATGTCACCGACGACGTCGCCCCAGTCGACCGGTGCCACAATGTCGGCCGCCGGCTCCAGCACGGCGCTCAGCTGCGCATAACTGCCGCGCGGAATGGTGATGTACAGGTCTCGCATGGGGCCCACGGGCAGCTCGGTCTGCGCCCCGCCCCAGACCCGCAAGCGCTCCACCGGCTCGCCCCCGGCGAAGGGCCGGTAGGTTTCGAAAAAGTTGAAGCCGTAGTTGAGCAGGGCCTGACTGTCGGCAACGCGTTGGCGGTCGCTGTCGGTGCCCATCACCACGGCGATGAGGCGGCGGCCCTCGCGCTCGGCGGAGGAGACCAGACAATAGCCGGCGGCCTTGGTATGGCCGGTCTTGACACCGTCGACGCTGGCGTCGAGCTTGAGCAGGCGGTTGCGGTTGGATTGCGTGATGCCGCCGTAGGTGAACTCGGGCAGCGAATACCAGGCGTAGTATTGCGGAAACTCGCGCACGACGGCGGCCGCCACCCTGGCGATATCGCGGGGTGTGGTGTAATGCTCCGGATCTGGCAGGCCGGCTGCGTTGACGAAATTGGAGTTGGTCATGCCAAGACCCGCCGCCTCGCGATTCATCACCTCCGCGAAGCCCGCCTCGCTGCCGGCGATGTGCTCGGCCAGGGCGACGCTGGCGTCGTTGCCGGATTGCACGATCATGCCTTTGAGCAAGTCTTCGATGGAGACCTGCGTGTCGACTTCGATGAACATTCTGGAGCCGCCGGTGCGCCAGGCCTTCTCGCTGACGCTGACCACATCGTCGAGCGCCAGGCCGCCCGCATCGAGGGTACGGAACACCACGTAGGCGGTCATGATCTTGGTGAGGCTCGCAGGCTCCAGGCGCTCGTCGGCGTTGTGCTCGGCGAGGATCGCACCGCTGTCGAAGTCGACCAGCACATAACCGCTGGCATCGATCTGCGGTGGCGGCGGGATCTCGAGCGCCTGCGCGCCGCACACCGCTGCGACGTTGATGCCCAGCAGCACGAGCACGACGGCGAGAACGCGGGGGAGACGAACGGGTTGGGCCTTCGCAAGCATGGCGGGTTCAGCGGTAGCGCGGTTCAAGCTCAGGATGCGACGCTGATTCTACCCGCGATGGGTCAGGCGCACAGCGCTCGCTGCGCGTCGGCGCCGCGGTGGCCCGACGGCGATCGCCGCCGGTTTCGCAGCCGTGGGCGTGCAGTGCTGGGATTGCCGTGTTGGCGCCGCCGCACGGGCAAGCGCCGGGGCTCAGCGCGGCAGCAGCAACGCCCGGCCGACGCCGATTGCCGCGAGCTCGCCGGCGAGCCGCTCGGCATCGGCGCGGGAATCGAGCGGCCCGATACGAACACGAAAAAGCCCTCCATCTCCATCATCCCGTGTGCCATCGTCGGCGATACTGACGGGCGCGGAGAGCGCTTCACCCAGGCGTCGGCGCAGACGCTCGGCGTTGGCGCGCGCACCAAAGGCGCCCACTTGCAAAAAGTAGCCGTCGCTGCTGGCCACCGCGGGCTGCGCCGACGGCCTGCGCGCCGGTGCCGCGGCCTGGACGAAATCCGCATCACCGCGCGCCATCGCCGGGGTCGCACTGCTCGGGGAATCGCCGCGCATGCGGCGCGCCGCCAATGTCGGCGCGGACGCATCGGGTGTGCTTCGCACGGGCCTTGGGGTCGACGCCGCCGGGCTGGCGCGACGACGCCCCAACTCCGCCTCGGCGATGCGCAAGGTCTTCGGCACCTTGCCGCCATGATCCCGCGGGTCGATGGAGGTCACCCGCACCCGGGCCGTACCTTGCTTGTGCATGCCGAGCTGTTTGGCCGCCGCATAGGACAGATCGATGATGCGATCGCCGACGAAGGGCCCGCGGTCGTTGATGCGTACGATGAGATGACGACCGTTCTCGAGGTTGCTGACCAGCGCATAGGTGGGCAGCGGCAGCGTCTTGTGGGCGGCGGTCATGCGGTGCATATCGTAGCGCTCACCGCTGGAGGTCTTGCGCCCGTGAAACTTACGGCCGTACCAGGAGGCGATGCCGGTCTCGACATGATTCCGGCTGCTGGACTTGGGATAGTAGGTATTGCCGAAGACGACGTAGGAACGCATGTTGCCGGCGCGCGCCTTCGGCTCCACCCGCGGCTCGGCGCCGGCGATGTCCGAGATACGCACGCTGCCCTGCTTGCCGCCACCGCACCCGGATAGGACCAGCGCCAGCAGCAGCAGCGGTAGCAATGTCAGGGCGCAAGCGAGGGGTTGCGTCGCCGCCTGGCGATGCCCGTCAGGACGGGCCGGGCTGGGGTCAGCCGGGTGCATGGGCGCCTCCCGCACGCGCCGCCTGCGCGGCGATCGCCTGGCTCAGCTGGTGCACGGCCATGGCGTACAGGTTGCTGTGGTTGTAACGGGTGATGGCGTAGAAGTTCTCGAATCCGAGCCAGTATTCGGTGCCATCACCATCCAGCGCCAGCAGCACCGCGCGGGTGTCGCCCGCCGGCATCGCCGCCAACCCCGCCGGGTCCGGCGCAATTCCGGCGTCGGCCAGTTGCGTGAGCGTCTGTTGCGGGCGCGCCGGGCGCTTCTCGGCGACCGGCACAGTCGCCGGCGGTGCGCCGCTCAGCAGGGCCGGTGCCGCCACCGGCCCACCCCGGCGCCAGCCGTGCCGGGCCAGATAGTGGCCGACACTGCCCAGCACGTCCGCGGGGCTGTCCCAGAGATCGCGACGGCCGTCGCCATCGAAGTCCACGGCATAGGCGCGGTAACTGGACGGGATGAACTGGGGCATGCCGAGGGCACCGGCGTAGGAGCCCTTGGCCGCGCGGGGGTCCACCTGCTCTTCCCGCGCCAGCAGCAGTAACTCGCCGAGTTCTTTGCGGAAGAATGCCGCGCGCCGCGGATAAGCAAAGCCCAGGGTGCTCAGGGCGTCCAATGCCCGGTGGCTGCCCAGCGTGCCGCCGTAGTTGGTCTCGATGCCGATGATGGCGGTGACGACGGCGGGCGGCACACCATAGGCGGCCTCGACCCGGCGCAGCAGATCGGCATGTGCGCGCAGGAAGGCGACGCCGCCGTCGATGCGCTCCGGAGTCACGAACAGCCGCCGGTAATCCCGCCAGGGCTTGGCCTCATAGGGCCGATTCATGGCGTCGATGATATCTTGCCGGTAGCGGGCGTCGGCCATGAGCGCCGCCAGCGCCTCACGGTCGTAGCCGAGCGTGTCGGCCATGTCCGCGACGAAGGCTCGGCGGCCATCGGCGTAGGCGGACGGCGTGTCCGCCCCGGCGGGGCCGGAGACGCCGGTGGCGGCGATGAGCACCACACTCACGGCGAGCAACAGGGGGAAACGAGCACTGGAATGCATGGGCGCCATGGGTGACGGTTTCTCGGCACTGGGCGGCACGGGCTGATGTGTGACTTCGAGTATATGCCAGAAGTGTTTATTCAAAAATCAGTTTCAGTCAACGTATCGGTCTCGGCGGGCGCTCACCCGCGGTCTGGCCGCCGGCCGCCGATGGCCGGTCATGATTACCGCCCAAGTCCCCATGTGGTAGCGTTGCGGCTTTACCGACCACAGCCCACCAATGCCATGACCCTCGACAGCACCGATGTCGCCAAGATCGCCCACCTCGCCCGGCTGAAGGTAGCCGACGCAGACTTGGACGCCTACGCGCGCGAGCTGTCCAAGATCCTGCACCTGGTGGAGCAGATGGACGCCGTTGATACCAGCGGCGTGACGCCCATGGCCCATCCGCTGCACATGACCCAACGCCTGCGCCCGGATGCCGTCACCGAGACGGACCAGCGCGAGGCCTTCCAGGCCGCGGCGCCGGCCACCGAGGACGGCCTCTACCTGGTGCCCAGAGTCATCGACTAATCGCTGCCAACCGTCGCTTCTTCGGCGCCGCAGCGCCGTCGCCCACCGCCCGCCACTGCCAGCACCCATGCACGATCTGTCCATATCCGAACTCGCCGCCGGGCTGCGCGCCAAGCACTTCTCCAGCCGCGAGCTCACGGAGCACTTCATCCAGCGCCTGGAGCGCCTGGATCCCGCCCTCAACAGCTGCATCACCATGAACCAGGATGCGGCGCTGGTGGTCGCGGACGCCGCCGACCGGCAGCTCGCCGCCGGCGGCGGCGGCCCGCTCACGGGCATCCCCATCCTGCACAAGGATATCTTCCTCACCAAGGGCCTGCGCACCAGCTGCGGCTCGCGCATGCTGGACAACTTCGTGCCGCCGTTCGACGCCACCGTGGTGGAGCGCCTCGCCGCCGCCGGCACGGTGATGCTCGGCAAGGCGAATATGGACGAATTCGCCATGGGCTCCTCCAACG
Organism: uncultured Thiohalocapsa sp.; assembly: GCF_913062725.1. Lineage (GTDB taxonomy): Bacteria > Pseudomonadota > Gammaproteobacteria > Chromatiales > Chromatiaceae > Thiohalocapsa. The sequence goes on along the minus strand of NZ_CAJXWY010000061.1, from coordinate 9,028 downwards.
AAACCAGCTATTACGGGCCGGTGCACAACCCCTGGGACGTGGCCCGGGTCCCCGGCGGCAGCTCCGGCGGCTCCGCGGCGGCGGTGGCGGCGCGGCTCTGCACCGCCGCCACCGGCACCGACACCGGCGGCTCCATCCGCCAGCCGGCGGCGTTGTGCGGTATCACGGGCATCAAGCCCACTTATGGGCGCTGCTCGCGCTACGGCATGATCGCCTTCGCCTCCAGCCTGGATCAGGCGGGTGTGCTGGCGCGCTCGGCGGCGGACGCGGCGGTGGTGCTGCAGGCCATGGCGGGCTTCGACCCACGGGATTCCACCAGCGCCGAGGTGCCCGTTGCGGACTATGCCGAGACGCTCACAGACGGCATCCAGGGGCTGCGCATCGGTCTGCCCAAGGAGTATTTCGACGCCGGCCTGGATGCGGGTGTCGAGGCCTCGGTGCGCGCGGCTCTGGCGGCGCTGGAACAGCAGGGGGCCACGCTGGTGGATATCAGCCTGCCCAACGCGCCGCTGTCGGTGCCCGTCTACTATGTGGTGGCGCCGGCGGAGTGCTCCTCCAACCTGGCGCGGTTCGACGGCGTGCGCTACGGCCACCGCTGTGAGGCGCCGGTGGATCTGCAGGACCTCTACGAGCGCTCGCGCGCCGAGGGCTTCGGCGCTGAGGTGAAGCGGCGCATCATGATCGGCACTTATGCCTTGTCCGCCGGCTACTACGACGCCTATTACCTCAAGGCCCAGCAGCTGCGCCAGCTCATCGCCGCCGACTTCCGCAACGCCTTCCAGGACGTCGACGTCATCATGGGGCCTACGACGCCGACCACGGCCTTTGCGCTGGGCACCAAGACCGACGACCCCGTGGCCATGTATCTCAACGACATCTACACCATCGCCACCAACCTCGCGGGGCTGCCCGGGCTCTCGGTGCCGGTCGCGCCGGTGGATGGCCTGCCGGCGGGGCTGCAGATGATCGGCGATTATTTCGCCGAGGGGCGGCTGTTGAATATCGCCCATCAGTTGCAGCAAGCCACGGACTGGCACCTGGCGCCGCCACCGGATTTCGGCTGAGCGACGCGGGGGCCGGGGCCGGGCCTGATGCTCAGGCGCGCACGCGCCTCCGGCTGAGCCACCGCAACGGCTGCGGCGTCGAGCGCGGCGCAGCGGCGCGTTGCCCGAAGCGCCGATCGACGGGCATCGCAATCGACGGCGACCCCGCGCCCGACGACGCCCGCCTCAGGCGTCGGCGTCGAGCCAACCGCCCAGATGCTGCTCCAGCCGGTGCACGCGGCAGCGCAGCCGCTCGATCTCGTCGATGAGCTCCAGTGCCAGCGCCGTTCCCGGCAGATTCAGCTCAAGATCCCGCTGCAGCCGCAGCGCGCGGCGCACGCGGATGACCTCGATGCCGCGGAAAACCCACTGCTCCGGTGCCGTGCCGCGTGGATGCAGCATGCCCTCCGCCACCATGGCGCGCACCTGCTCGACACTGACACCGCACACCTGCGTCAGCTCGGCGAGCCTGAGCGCCAGCTGCTCATCCAAAAGATCCCCTGAGATGCCTGCTTGTGGTTCTGTCATGGCTCAGATCCCCAGCTTGGCGCGTGGATTGAAGGCTTTGAAGCGCTCGGCGAGGGATTCGAACGCGGCTCTGGCGGCGTCGCTCGTCGCCGGCGGATTGACGATCTCCAGCTGCACATACTCATCCCCCGGCGTCTTGCCGGGCAGGCCGCGGCCTTTGAGCCGAAGCCGCTGGCTGCTCTGGGCGCCGGCGGGAATCTTCAGGCTCACCTTGCCGCCGAGCGTCGGCACCGACACCGTGGCGCCCAGGGCCGCCTCCCACGGCGCGATGGGCAGGCGCAGGTGAATGTCGCGGCCCTCGGCACGGAAGACCGGGTGCGGCGCGAATTCCACCTCCAGATACAGATCGCCGCCGGCGGCGCCGCCGATGCCGCCGCCGGCCTGGCCGGCGAGGCGTATTTGCTGCCCTTCTGTGACGCCAGGGGGGATACGCACGTTGAGTGTTCGGGTGCGGCTTGCGATGCGGCCCTGGGCGTCGACCTCCGGCACCTCGAGGCTGAGCTGGCGGGTAGCGCCGTGATAAGCGTCTTCCAGCGAGATACGCACCCGCGCCGTCTGGTCTGCACCGCGGCCGGCGAAGCCGCCGCCGCGGGCACCGAAGCCGCCGTCGCCGCCCATACCGCCCATGCCCCCGAGATCGCCGAAGATGCTGGAGAAGAAGTCGCTGAACTGTGCCGCCTCTTCCGGCGACATGCGCTCGGCGCGCTGCCAGCGGCCGGCGCCGGCGCCGTAGCCGGGCGGTGGCCGGAACTCGTCACCCGCGTGCCAACCGGTGCCGAGGGCGTCGTATTGGGCGCGCTTCTCCGGGTCTTTCAGCACCTCGTTGGCCTCGTTCACCTCCTTGAAGTGCTGCTCGGCATCGGGCTCTTTGCTCACATCCGGATGGTACTTGCGCGCAAGCTTGCGGTAGGCGCGCTTGATGTCGTCCTGGCTCGCATCACGGGCGACGCCGAGGATCTTGTAGTAGTCCTTGTATTCCACGGTGACCTCGCGGTGGATCGCTCGCAATCGGTGGCTGCCCGGCGCAAGTCCATGCGGCGCAAGTCCATGCTTAGGGCAGCCCGGGGTGGAACTGCGCTGGGGCTATCTGGCGTCGGCTGCGCCCCATTCTAAACCCTCGGCCGGCGCAGACTCACGCCGGCGTGCGCCGACGTCGGCCGCACCGTCAGCGGCGGTCACCGCTCGCAGGGCGTGAAGAAGTCGTTGTCCATGGCCTCCAGGCACTGGCGGCCGGCGCCGGAGAGGGCGCCGGGGTCTTCGAGGGAGAGGCGCTCCTCGGTCTCCAGCGCCCGCAGCTGGCGGGCGGCATCACAGGCCTGGGTGTCGGCGCAGGCATTGTCCGCGCCGCAGACGCGTGTGACCAATGCCTGGCAGCGGCTGTCGCCGCCGCGGGCCAGATGCTCGCAGGCCGGAAACTCGGGCTCGGAGAGCGCTTCACGACAGCGCAGCGAGGTCGCCTTGGGCGCCCTATCGGCTGCCGCACCCGCGCCCTGGACGATACGCTGCTCGCGGCGCTCGCGCTGGGCCTCGGCGAACAGGCTGCGCGCATGCAGACAGGCCGCGGCATGGTCGCAGGCATCGTCGAAGCCGCAGGTCTTGCGCACCAGCTGCTTGCACCAGTCCTCGGCATAGACCGGCTGTGGTGCCACAGTGCCGCGCCAGGCGCGATACATGTCCTCGGTGGGCACCGCGACCCCATCACGCACGGTCACGGTGGAGCCGTCCTGCAGCCGGTGCACGCCGTCCCAGAGCTGGCGGCTGCTGCCGTTGTCCTGGCGCAGCGCGCGGTGGGTACCCGGCTCCACGACGATCTCACCGCCGCTTTGCAGCTCGCCCCGCCATGCCTGGGCCGCGGCGTTGGGCACCGCCGAGCAGAGACACGCCAGTGCGAGCGCCGCCACCGCCGCCGAAAACCCTCGAAGCCGTTGTTGCGTCTGCCCAGCCATAACCCGAGTCTAGACCAGGATCGGGGTGCTGTCGGCCGCCCACGGCGGCCGCCGCCCGCACACACCGTCAGCCGCCGCCCTTGCACATGCGCTGGCATTGCTCCAGCGTCTTGAAGGGGACATTGCCGTCACAGCCGCCCCACAGGAACCGCCGGCAGCGATCGGCCTGGTAGTCGTAGTAGTAGGCGGGCGTCGCGCCGCCGCAAGGGCCGGGGTCGGCCTGCTCGAGACAGCTCACGTGCATGCCGTCCGCCATCGGGCCGTTGTCGGCGCCACCGCCGCAACCGGCGAACAACCCCAGGGCCAACAGCGGCAGGCTCGCGGTGAGTCTGCGCCGTAACACAACAAGGCAATGGATCATGGCCGTCTCCCGTGAAGCGGGCGCCGCAGTTACCGGCGTGGCGCCGCGGGCGCCGGTCGTGCATCCCCCGCCGTGGCGCGGGCGGCCCGCACCGCCCGCCCGCTGGGCGCCGTCCGCCACCAGTCACGATGACGGAAATCGGCACCGCTGCGGGCCATGGGCCGATAACGGCCTGAGCGCAGGAAGCCCCAACCCTTGGCCCGCGGCCCGTGCAGGAACAGCGTCCAGGCGGGCCGGCCGCCGCGCAGCACCACGCGATGATAATCGGTTCCGCGCAGCAGATTGAGCCGCCAGGGCCGGACACGGCGACGCCGGATGGGGGGCTCGGCGATGGCCTGGCCGGGATCACCGCCCTGCGGCGGGTGTGCGAAGCGCAGTTCCTCGTAACCGCCGGTCAGCACCAGGCTCAGCGCACGGTCCCAGGGGTGGTCATGCAGCCCGCGGTCGGGATCGGAGTCGACGAAGCGGTGCAGGTAGACATGCCAGCCGCGAAGGCCAACCCGGTCCAGGCCGGTGACATAGTAGCGTTCCAGATAGGGCTCGCCGTGCTCGCCGTCGATGATGCGGCAGGGCAGGCGGTCGGTGAGGCGGCGCAGTAGCGTATCGAGCACGGGCACGTCGGTCGGGGATGTTGGTGGTTGCGACGGCGCAGAGCCTAACAACCGCAGGGCTCACATGGCGAGCCCGCCACCGATGCCAGCGGGGCGAGCGCGCAAAATCATTGCTCCATCGAGAAGCTGGAACAGGGCAAGAAGCAATATTCGCGTTGTCTAATGATTATGCTGCCGACGGTGAGTTGGGCGCATCGAAGCGCAATTTGGCCCCAGCCGCCAGCCCGACGCCCGCCCCACCCAACAGCGCGTCCACCGGGCTGCGAACCGCCCCGCCACCGCGATGCGGCACATGGGTGTGGATCTCCGTGGTCCTCACATCCCGATGGCCGGGCAGCGCCTGCGCCGTGCGAATGTCGTAGCCCGCCTTCAGCAGATGCGTCGCCAGGCTGTGCCGCAGCGTATCAGCCGCAGACCGGTGCCCTACATCAGCGCGGCCATCCGCCGCTTGCGCGCATCCGCGCCCGCACGCTCCCTCTGCGGCATCTGTGTGCCCTCGCCTGTAACCGTACCCGACTTAATAGACAGTCAGTCGCGAATCTGCGAGGTCTCGGTCGCGACGCTGACGATGCACGCCCCTGACGACCCTCCCCCTGCATGCATCGCCACCGGATAAGACGCCTCAAGTAAAGTCACCGGACAACAGCCCAACCCCTGGAGGGAACGAGCTGTCTCGACACTACCCAACGCCGGCCGTCGGATGCTTATGCGGCCAATCCACACGCCCAGCGGTGCTTAGGCGGCCAAACGGCCGCCTAAGCCCCTAAACGTGAAGCCCGCCGTCATGCGCAAGTCACTGGACACATGGCACATTCTGTGGTTGTCTCTGGCCTGGCGGGACGGCTTAGCAGGAACATTGGGCCGTCCAATAACTGTTGGGCCAATCAAATCTACGCCGCTCAAGTAGGAAAATCAATCATGTGTCAGTTTAAAGAAAAACTTAGAAGACATGAAAATTTCAAGGCGACAGTAGACTACTTACCAAATGACCATTCCAACCGCCACTCATTGACTTCCTATATTCAAAAGGCTATCAAACAATTCGGAGATTCGATAACTGTCCTCGACTTAGGATGTGGAGAGGGAAATTCCATTGATCTTTTCAAGAGAATAGCTCCAACAGCAAAATGGCATGGTATTGATATTGAAGATTCACCAGAGGTTAAGAGGCGTACCCGGAAGTATGCGTCGATAAAGACTTTTGATGGCGTAAATCTTCCATACTCAGATAGTTATTTTGACTTAATTTACTGCAACCAAGTTCTTGAGCATGTCCGATATCCGGATAAGTTAATGGTAGAAGTTTTTCGTACAATTAAGCCTAATGGTCAATTTGTAGGGGCCGTATCATATCTGGAGCCATTTCATTCATACAGCATTTTTAATTTTACTCCGTACGGAATCACTAGAGTACTTGAAGATGCCGGTCTTAGCGTAAAAGAAATACGACCAGGGTCTGACGCGTCGCTACTCATTAATCGCCAATTATTGAATCGCTCTTCTATATCTCGCTTTATTTGGAACAAAAATTATTTGCATATCGCGTGTGATTTGATCGGGAGTATTTTTCGCTTAGAACATTACGAACGCAACTTCCTCAAGATTCAATTTTCTGGGCATATATTTTTTTTGGCAAAGCGCCCGGCGAATGGGAATAGCCACAATGACTGAGCCTAGCAAGACAAATGCACTCGGACAGTAAAAAGCGTCGCTCCTTCGTCGCAGCGCTTTCTGCTGCCGGTGATTTGCAGCGTTGGGATTCAAAGAAATAGGAACTCCCGGTGAAGGAAACCGTTTACGTTGAAACGTCGGTCATAAGCTATTTGACAGCTCGACCGAGCAACGACTTGCGTGCGATGGCAAATCAGAGTACGACGATTGAATGGTGGGAAACACGTAGGCCGAGCTACAGCGTCTTCGCGTCTGACCTGGTGATATCGGAAGCAAGCAGAGGTCATCCGGAAGCTTCGCAGCGTCGTTTGGCTTCAATCGCTGACCTTCCATTACTTCAAATCTCGGAAGATGTCAGAGCACTGGTGCAGGCCCTAATTGAGAGCCATGCGCTTCCAGAGAAGGCGGAAACGGATGCGTATCACGTGGCCATAGCAGCGGTGAACGGAGTCGCGTATCTGCTGACCTGGAACTGTACGCACATTGCGAATGCACACACTCGGCCTAAAATCGAGAACACATGCAGGACACTTGGCTACGAACCGCCAGTCATCTGCACGCCCCTTGAACTCATCGAGCCTTGACCATGTGGCAAGATCCCACTGTCGCAGAAACACGAGCACTCAGAGATGAGTACGCTCGCCAGTTCAAGCACGACATCGATGGCATTTTCAAAGATTTGATGGCAAAGCAAGCTGCGCACCCTGAGCGCGTCGTCGCCTTTCCGCCGCGCAAACCAACGGTCAGGACCATGTTAGCCCAATCGGGTAAGGGCGGGTGTTTAGCCCGCCCTCCCCACACCACCTAGCATGCGGGTCCGCATTCGGCGGTTCACAAGAAGGGAGCACACGACGCTTTAGGCATAGCCATGCGCTTTCATCCACTGATCGCGAATGCTAATCAAGCCCTGGCCTTTAAGCCAGTCATTGGTCATACCAGTTTGCGTGCCCAGCGAGCGGGACAAGTGCCAGTCGCTCTTGGCGCTCATGCCCGTCCAGATCGCAGCCCGCTTCGGCGTCCCCAGGGTCAGCAGATGGCGGATGCGATTTTGCACCCCGCGCCACTGTTTCCAGTAGCACATGCGGATGCGCCGCCGCAGCCAGTGGTCCCGCTCGGGAATCGGCCGGTAGTCGTCCGAGATGCCGAAGTCGCCTATCCAACCACGGACGTACTCGGAGAGTTGCTTGAGTCGGTACGCCATCGACACGCCCCAACTCCGTTCGGTCAGCAAGTGCCGCCGGTGGCGGAAGTCTTGGTAGGCGCGCTCGGACCAACGCAGCGTCTTGCCCCGGAAGGTAAACCCCAGGAACTCGCAGTCGTCGGTCTTAACCACACGGCTCTTGTGCGTGTTGACCACCAGCTTGAGCGTTCTGGTCAGATAGCGAGACACGCTCGCCATGACCCGCTCACCGGCGCGGTGGCCACGCACGAGGATCAGCAGGTCGTCCGCGTAGCGCACAAAACAGTGCCCCCGACTCTCCAACTCCTTAGTCCTCGAGTCATCCAAGAGGATATCGGCCAGCAACGGCGACAACGGTCCACCTTGCGGCGCGCCAATCTCCGTTGCTTCGAGGGTTCCTCCAACCAAGACACCCGCCCGCAGGTAGTCACCGATCAAGGCCAGCAGCCGCTTGTCGCGCACCTTCCGACCCACGCGGGCCATCAGGACGTCGTGCTGGACTGTGCGTACAAGGCTGGCTGCGTAGCATCACGCTGCAACGCATCTCCCCCGGTCGGGTTCAACGACGCGTGCGAGCAAGCCACGGCTCCGCCTTGGCTTCTCATGTTCGGCCCTTCGTCGGGCACGCGCTCCATACTCGCCCGGCTACTACGGCCTCTGCTGACTTCTGTCCCGTCACGCCGAGCGTTGCCGCACGACGCGCTGTCCGAGTCACGGTAGGGTCCGGTGGCGATTCCAGCCCTTTCGGACTGGGGCCTCAGTTCGCCTCCCGTAGGCGCACGAACCGCTCGCGAGACAGATCTCCTTAGGATTTGCAGCATGAACTTTCAGTGCACAACCGCCGCATTGACCCTATCCCCTGCACCTGATGGGTTTCGTCATCTCGTGCGGACTCACCCAGGGACTAAGCCTTCTATGCGGTTTCTGTCCGTCGGCTCGCACCTTTGCGCTTGGGCGTCCTCTAGACATCCCCTCGCGGGTTTGCCCTTGCCGTCGGCTAGTAGTTATATCGGATCCAAGAGTCACTACAGGTACTCCTACAGGGGACTTTCATCCCATCAGTTCATGCCCATGCCGGGCGTACACGAAGGCATCCAGCCGGCCCGCGAATAGCGGCGCGGCTGATGCTTGCGTTGGGCTTCAAAGAAATAGGAACTCCCGGTGAAGGAAACTGTTTACGTTGAAACGTCGGTCATAAGCTGGCCGACGGGACATGAAGCGCAAACGCTACATCGACGATTATGAACATGACTGAAGTGCCAGCAGGCTTCGTTGTCTGCATAGATAACACCGACTATCAAGCGTCGCTTGAGCGGCACAAGATTTACAAATTCCTCAAGGACGACGACGCAGCCGCAGACGGCGATTTGCGGATTGTCGACGAGAGCGGAGAAGATTACCTTTATTCCGCTGAGCGATTTGTCCGAATCGAGGTTCCGTCAGAGGTACAGAAGTCGCTCGAAGTGGCCTTGTAAAGGAAAAGGCCCAACAAGTGCACCAGCCCGAGAGCATGCTGCTGAGCCGCCGTTGACGCGGGCGGCTCGGCAGCATGCGCCGGGCTGAGCTTGACGTTAGCTAGTGCCTGAACGAGAAGCCCGTTTTACTTTTTGAAACAGTGGCTTGCGATCTGTCCCCATGATCGAAGATCGAGCTTTCTCAGGGAAGGTGCGCTGCGGTCGCCGCGGGCG
>NZ_CAJXWY010000060.1 GCF_913062725.1 uncultured Thiohalocapsa sp. | reverse complement strand
TAAACCGATTCGTATATTTTTTGGCAGTAGCACACGGATGAGACCGAATCCTGAGCCTAAGTCGGACAGGCTCCTAGTCCCCGTAACCGAGGCTCATCAGCGCGGCGTCGTCGCTGCTCCAGCTGGATTTGACCTTCACCCAGACCTCCAGGTGGACCGGGCAGCCGAACATTTGCTGCATCTGCCGGCGGGCTTCCGTGGCGCTGGCCTTGAGCGCCTCACCGCCGCGGCCGATGATGATCGCCTTCTGCCCCTCGCGCTCCACCCAGATGATGGCGTGGATCAGGTAGCGCTCGCCGAGATCCTCGAAGCGCTCGATCTCGACGGTGACGGCATAGGGCAACTCCTGGGCATAGCGCCGCGTCAGCTGCTCGCGCAGCAGCTCGGCGGCGAAGAAGCGCTCGGAGCGGTCCGTGAGCTGCTCGTCGGGGAACAGCCGCGCGCCTTCCGGGAGGCGCGCAAGGATTTGGTCCTCCAGCAGCGGTACCTGATCGCCGGTGCGCGCCGACAGGGGCACCACCTCAGCGAAGTCATGGCGCGCCGAGAGCTGCTGCAGGTAAGGCAGCAGCGCGCCTTTGTCTTTCACCCGGTCCACCTTGTTCACGGCGACCAGCACCGGCGGCCCGGCGTCGGCGGCGGCATCCAGCGCGATGGCATCCTCGTCGGTGAAGCGCAACGCCTCCACCACCAGCAGGATCAGGTCGACGTCGGCGAGCGCCGCCCGCGCCGTGCGATTCAGGAGCCGGTTCAGGGCGTTGCCGCCGCGCTGGTGCAGGCCCGGCGTGTCCACGTACAAAATCTGACCATCAGCACGGCTCTTCACACCCAGGATGGCATGCCGGGTGGTCTGCGCCTTGTGCGAGGTAATGGCGAGCTTTTGCCCGAGCAGCCGATTGAGCAGCGTCGACTTGCCGACATTGGGCCGGCCGATAATGGCAACGGTGCCGCAGCGATCAGTCATGGGATTCGGCCTGCAGCTCGGTGAGCATGCGCTGTGCGGCGTCCTGCTCGGCGCGTCGGCGGCTGCTGCCCTGCCCCGCGGTCTCGGCACCGGTGTCCGCCAGACGGCAAGCCACCATGAACCGTTGGTTGTGTGCGTCGCCAGCGATCTCGACGACGCTGTATCCGGGCACCGGGCGCCGGCGGGCCTGCAGCCACTCCTGAAGCCGTGTTTTCGGATCCTTGACCGCGTCGGCACCCGCCACCCGCTCGATCCGCGCGGCGAACAACCGTAGCACCATGTCGCGGGCACACGCGAAGCCGCAATCTGCATAGACGGCACCGATGACCGCCTCCAGCGCGTCCGCCAGGATGGAATCCCGGGCGTGGCCGCCGGTGCGCAGCTCGCCGGGGCCAAGATGCAGGTAATCACCAAGCCGCAGTTGCCGGGCCACGGCGGCCAGGCTGTCCTTGTTGACCAGCGCCGCCCGGCGGCGGCTCAGCTCGCCTTCGTCGGCATGCGGAAAACGTGCGCACAGCGCCTCGGCCATGATCAGGCCGAGGGCGGCGTCACCCAGGAACTCAAGCCGCTCGTTGTTGGCCCGCCCGGCGCTGCGATGCGTCAGCGCCCGGGCCAGCAGGTCGGCCCGCAGGTGTGCAGCATCACCGAGCAGCGCTTGGACGAGCAGGTTTGGGTTTGCGCTCATGCCATCTCAGGCCGTTTCTGATGGCGGCAGACGGCGTCAATGAATGACATCGCCAACCCGACCGAAGGCGACCGGGAAGCCATCGCGTCCACCGTCCCAGTGCATCCAGATGGCGAAGGCCTCGCCCACGAGGTTGTCATCGGGCACGAAGCCCCAGCAGCGGCTGTCGTTGCTGTTGTCGCGATTGTCTCCCATCACGAAGTAGGCACCCTCGGGCACCGTCACCGGGCCGTCCGCCAAGACCCGGCAGCCCAGCGGCAAATCGCCGGCGCGTGGATTGATCAGGATCTCGTGCTCCATGCCGTCGATCGCTTCCACCGCCCGCAGCGCACCGGTGTGGCTCTGCCCCGAGCCCTCACCCACGTAGGGCGGCAGCGCCACCTGCGCCGCCGGCTCGCCATTGACGTACAGCGTTTTGTTGCGATAGTACACCTGGTCGCCGGGCACGGCGACGACGCGCTTGATGTAGTCGATGGACTCGTTCTGCGGGAAGCGGAATACCACCACATCGCCGCGCTCCGGCTCTCCCAGATCCAGGAATTTGGTATTGAGCACCGGCCAGCGCAGACCGTAGGCGAATTTGTTCACCAGGATGAAATCGCCCACCAGCAGTGTCGGCATCATGGAGCCGGAGGGGATACGAAAGGGCTCGACCAAAAAGGAGCGTAACAACAGTACCGCCAGGATGACCGGAAAAAAAGAGCGGGCATATTCGACGATGACCGGCTCGCGATACTGCGGCTTGGGCGTTGGTATGCGAGCGCCCGCGCCGCCCGCCGCCTCACCGGCGTCACCGCCAGTCGCTTGCTCGGCGGCAAGGCGCCGTCGGCGCGGGGCGAACACCAGGGCATCCACCAGCCAGATGCCGCCGGTGAGCACCGTTGCGGCGACGAGAAAAGTCGGGAAATCGAAGCTCATGCTGTTTCAAAGATCAGTAGAGGCGGCGTGCGCGCGGGGCGCCGCCCGGTATCGGTACATGCCGCGCCGCGCGTTGGCGTCACTGCGGCGGCGTGCGCCGGGCGCAGACACGGGTGCGCCGTTGGATGCTGCGATGTGCCGCCGTTGTTGTGCGGTCGCGGCCGGTTACGGGTGATTTGTCACGGCCGGGCGGCTTGCAAAACGCTTAATTATCCTTGCCGGTCTGCAAAACGGCAAGGAACGCTTCCTGTGGGATTTCTACCCGGCCTACTTGCTTCATGCGCTTCTTCCCCGCTTTCTGCTTCTCCAGCAGCTTGCGCTTGCGGGTCACATCACCGCCGTAGCATTTGGCGGTGACATTCTTGCGCAGCGCCTTGACCGTCGTGCGGGCGATGATCTTGCTGCCGATGGCCGCCTGGATGGCCACCTCGTACATCTGCCGCGGGATCAGATCCTTCATGCGCTCGGTGAGCTCGCGGCCGCGAAATTGGGCGTTGCTGCGGTGCACGATCAGCGACAGGGCATCCACCCGCTCGCCGTTGATCAGGATATCGAGCTTCACGAGGTCAGCGGCCTGGAAGCGCTTGAGCTCGTACTCGAAGGATGCATAGCCGCGGCTGACGGACTTGAGACGGTCGAAGAAGTCCAGCACCACTTCGTTGAGTGGCAGTTCGTAGGCGGCCTGCACCTGCCCACCCAGGTACTGGAGCTGTTTCTGCACACCGCGCTTCTCGATGCATAGGCTCATGACACCACCGAGCAGGTCCTGGGGCACCAGGATATGCGCCTCGATGATGGGCTCGCGGATCTCGGCGATGGCGCCGGACTCCGGCAGATTGGCGGGGTTGTCGACGTTGATGGTCTCGCCGTCGGATTTGAGCACCTCGTAGACCACGGTGGGCGCCGTGGTGATCAGATCCAGGTCGTACTCGCGCTCCAGACGCTCCTGCAGAATCTCCATGTGGAGCATGCCGAGGAAACCGCAGCGGAAGCCGAAGCCAAGCGCCTGGGACGTCTCGGGCTCGTAGAACAGCGACGAGTCGTTGAGCCGAATCTTCCCCAAGGCATCGCGCAGGTCTTCGTAGTCGTCGGACGACACCGGATACAGCCCGGCGAAGACCCGTGGCTGGATCTGGCGGAAGCCCGGCAGACGCGCCGCCGCCGGCCGGTCGGCGCCGGTGATGGTGTCGCCCACCGGTGCCCCGTCGATCTCTTTGATGCCGGCGATCAGGAAGCCCACCTCGCCGACCCCGAGCACGCGCCGCTCGGTTTTTTTTGGCGTGAAGACGCCGATGCTGTCGGCCTGATGGACGCGGCCGGTGGACATGACCTTGATCTTGTCCTTCTTGCTCAGGGTGCCGTTGACCACGCGGATCAGCGAAACCACGCCGACGTAAGGATCAAACCAGGAGTCGACGATCAGCGCCTGCAGCGGCGCATCGGCCTCCCCGGTGGGCGGCGGCACGTGCTGCACCAGCATCTCCAGCAGCTCGGGGATACCCGCGCCGGTCTTGGCACTGACGCGCAGCGCGTTTTCGGCCTCCAGGCCGATGATCTCCTCGATTTCTCGAATCACCCGCTCCGGCTCCGCCGACGGCAGATCGATCTTGTTCAGCACCGGCAGGACTTCCAGCCCCAGATCGATGGCCGTGTAACAATTGGCCACGCTTTGCGCCTCCACCCCCTGGGCCGCATCCACCACCAGCAGCGCCCCCTCACAGGCCGCGAGCGAGCGCGAAACCTCGTAGGAGAAATCCACATGGCCCGGTGTATCGATGAAGTTCAGCTCATAGAGCTGGCCGTCCGCCGCGGGATAGTCCAGCGTCACGCTCTGCGCCTTGATGGTGATACCGCGCTCGCGCTCCAGATCCATGGAATCCAGCACCTGATCCGACATTTCGCGATCGGTGAGACTGCCACAGTGCTGAATAAAGCGATCCGCCAGGGTCGACTTGCCATGGTCGATATGCGCGATGATCGAAAAGTTGCGGATGTGTTTCTGGTCCGGCATGAAGGCGGTCGGTCCTGGTTGATGCGCGGCCCCCGGGGCCACTCGGCGATGGCTGCTGCTCGGCGCCCGCATCACTCTGCGGGGACGCGGATGGGATAGAACATGCGCCCGTCCCCGCGCTGCACGAGCACGGCTACGGCGTCACCCGGTTCGACTGCGTCCAGCAATTGGCGGAAACGACTGCTGTTGGGCACCGCTTCACCATCGAAGCTGATAATGATGTCGCCGGCGCGCAGACCGCCCCGCTGCGCTGGGCCGCTCTCCACGCTGTCGACGATGACGCCGCGCTCTCGCAGGCCCAGGCGCTCGCGCGCCTCCGCGCTCAGGTCCTCCACGACGAGCCCCAGCCGGTCCGCCGCCGCCGGCTCCGCCTGAACCGGCGCGACGGTGAATGCCTCTTCCTCGGGCAGCTCCGTCAGCATCACCGCCAGCTCGATGGTCTCGCCATCACGCAGCACCATCAGCATGGCCTCGGTGCCCACCCTGGCTGCGCCGACCATGGGCGGCAGATTACTGGAGGTGGCCACCTCCTTGCCATTGAACGCAAGCACGATGTCGCCGGCGCGCAGACCGGCGACGGCGGCCGGGCTGCCGGGCAACACCTGTGCCACCAGTGCACCCCGGGGGTGGCGCAGGCCGAAGGTCTCGGCGAGCTCGCGGGTGACGTCCTGAATCAGGATACCGAGCCAGCTCCGACTGACCCGTCCTTTGTCCTTGAGCTGGGCCATCACATCCATGGCGACGTCGATGGGGATGGCGAAGGACAGGCCCATGAAGCCGCCGGTGCGGCTGTAGATCTGCGAGTTGACGCCCACCACCTGGCCATCCAGGTTGAACAGCGGGCCACCGGAGTTGCCCGGGTTGATGGCCACATCGGTCTGGATGAAGGGAATATAGTCCTCGGCGGGCAGGCTCCGTCCCTTGGCGCTGACGATGCCCGCGGTGGCGGAGTGCTCGAAGCCAAAGGGCGAGCCGATGGCCAGCACCCACTCCCCGACCTGCAAGTCCGCCGCAGAGCCGATGTCGACCGCCGGCAGGTCCGTGCCGTCGACCTTGAGCAGGGCCACATCGCTGCGCTCATCGGCGCCCACCAGCTCGGCCACGAACTCGCGCCGGTCACTGGTGCGCACAATGATCTCGTCGGCGGCCTCGATGACGTGCGCGTTGGTCAGCACATAACCATCCGGCGAGAGAATGAACCCCGAGCCCAGGGAGCGGCCGTTGTCGCCGTCCTCGGGCAACGGGCCCTCCTCACCGAAGAAGCGACGAAAAAAGTCGTACAGCGGACTGTCTTCACTGAGCTCGCCGTCCTCACTGAAATCCTGTGGGCCGTACAGTGCACTTTGCTTGGTGCTGATGTTGACGACCGCCGGTCCATAGCGCTGTACCAAAACGGTGAAGTCCGGCAGGCCAAAGCGCGTTGCCGTTGGCGCCGCGGGGGCATCCGATGCGATCCCCTGGATCGCGGGCATCAGCAGCGACAAACACAGCAGTGAGCGGATCGCGATGGACATGGAGGCGTTAGTGGCACCCGCGTAGGCTGGCGATGAGGTTAGCGGCATCGGCGCCCGGTGCGCGCTGACCGGGCGGGCAGACAACGATCACGAGGCGTTTGGCGGCGGGCGGGTGACAGGATGGGCTTCGGCCGGCATCGGGCTTGGATGGTGATCGTGGCGGGCCTCAGTGCCGGCGGTGACCGGCGAACCACTCAACCGAAGGAGACGCTGACGCTGGCTGCGGCCTCGCGTCGCAGCAAGATTGGGCGAAACCGTGTATCCCGGGCCAAGGCTCGGCTGTAGCGTGCCGTCCAACGCAATGCCAGCCAGAAGCCAACGGCGCCACCCAGCAGGCTCAGCCACTCCGGCCCCGCCGGCCCCGACCACAGCGCCGGCAGGTGGCGTCCGCACAGGGCACCGAGCAGCAAGCCGGCGAGCGGACTCAGGTAGGCTGCAGCGGCGGCCCGCAGCATCGCCCCCTCCGGCACGCCGACGATCACCCGATCGCCGATGGCAACGGCAAGGCTGTTGTCGACTTCCAACCGCAGCGGGCGCCGGCCGAGAAAGCGATCGAGCAGTGAAGTCCCGCAGCCCGCCGACGCGCTGCAGCTGCCGCAGGTGCTGCGGCGCACCGCCTCCACCCACACGGTGCTTGCGCTTGCTTCGACCACAGTGGCTTGTTCTTCGATCACGGCACGATGGTTGATCCCGACTGGGCAAGACTCACAAGCATAGGGCCAGGCGGCGGCGGACGCAATGAATACCACGGTCGCGCTCCCTCAGCAGGCCGACTGCAAGTCGCCGCGTCACCCCGGACGCCGCCATCAAGGGCTTGCCACGACCTCGAGATGCTCGAGCACCATTTGCGCAGTCGCCGGCGGCACTTCGCCCACCACGGTCACCTGGTGGCCATCGACCCGTCTGCCGGCCGCCGTGACAGCGCCGAGCTGGGACCGGCCGCGAAGTGCGCCGTCCATCGGGGGCTCCACGTAGATGGAGAACGCCGCGAGGCCATCGCTCGCCACGCGTTGGTGGATGTCGTGACCGTCGTCGCGCACGAGCTTTTTGCGGGAAACGATCCGAAAGCCCGGCGGCAGTTGGGTGATCACCACGTCTGCATCCGGCAGGACTTCGTCTTCGAGGGCCGGCGCCGGGGCGGTGATCGGGCGCGGCTGCCCTGCGATGTCGATGTCGATGTCGGTGAACATGATCTGCTGCACGGCATGACCATCCTCGGCGAGCAAATCCACCTTCAGCGGCAGGCCGCTCGCGTCATCGATGTAGAAACGGTAACCGTAGCGGTATCCGTCCTTCGCATGAACCCCCACGACGTGCGTATCGCGGCCGGCGATGCGGAACCGCCCCTGCGCCTCGATCCCGTAGTGCCGGCGCAGGCGCGGAAAGTCGAAGGATACGGTGCGCAGGAAGCTGCTCTGCGCATTGCGGACCGAGAGCGGCTCGGCGTCCGGCAACATGCAGGTCACCCCCTGCGCATGGCGTGAGAGCGCGCGCACTGGCCCCGTCAGCGAGAGCAGGCTCTCTGCCGGCTTGCCATTGCTCAGGCGC
This sequence comes from uncultured Thiohalocapsa sp., assembly GCF_913062725.1. Lineage (GTDB taxonomy): Bacteria > Pseudomonadota > Gammaproteobacteria > Chromatiales > Chromatiaceae > Thiohalocapsa. Next base: position 15,346 of record NZ_CAJXWY010000060.1, on the reverse strand, counting down.
TGGCTCACCCGCAGAGCGGCCAGCTCGTTACCATGCACATACACCAGTGTGCCCTCGAACTCGACCCGCTGCAGCGCCTGATGCATGCGCTCGAGCAGCAACTGCGGGTCGTCGCCGGCATGCAGCGGCGAGGCCCACGGCAGGCCGAGCAGTGCGCCGAGCAGCAGGCCGGCGTACAGTCGCCGTCGGCCGGGCCACCATCGCTGCGCCGCCGCGCACCCTGGCACGGCGCGGCCAATGGTCCTGAGCATGGCTGACATTGCGGTTCGTCCTCTGCGCCGACTGGCGGCCGGCTCAGGGCCGGCGCTCGTAACCGATGACCGCCGCGTAGGCGGCGACGCCCGAGCGCCCGATCACCGCCGCCTGCTCTTGATGGGTGACCAGCAGACGATCGAGCCTGGCACGCACGGCGGGGTCGGCCTGCTGCCAGCGCTCCGCTGTGCCGGCAGCCTCGGCGAAACCGGGGGATGCGGATGGCGGCAGTGGCCGGGTCAGTACCAGGGCCAGCCCCAGTACCAGCACACCGGCGGCGACGGCTCCCGCCACCGGCCGGCGCAGCCAATGGGCGACCCTCGTGGGCATGGTCTTCCGCATGACCGGATCGCGCCCGTCGAGGGCGGCCCGCACGCGGGCGGCGGTCTGGCGCGCCGCGATGTTGTTCGGCTCGTGCCGCAGTGCCCGGGCGATGATATGCCAACGCTCCCAGTGCCCGGACAGATCCGCCGAGCCGATGAGATCCTTGACGGCTGCGGCGGCCTCGAATCGGCCCACTTCCCCATCCATGAGGGCCGAGACACGCTGACGCTGCTGCTCCGTGCTCATATCGAACCCCCGGAAAACACATTTCAATCGGTAAGCCACTGCCTCCGGCGTCGAGCACGCAACACGGCCGTTGCGCTCGGGCCCTCGGGCATAGAGTGTGCAGGCTGATGGGCCGTTACGTCCTCGTTCAACCGGCGCCCCCCGGCATCAGGTCATCAGCAGCGGCCGCAGCCGCTTGTCGATGGCCTCCCGTGCCCGGAAGATCCGCGAGCGGACCGTGCCGATGGGACAGGACATGGCCGTGGCGATCTCCTCGTAGCTCATCCCTTCCAACTCGCGCAGCACGATGGCCGTTCGCAGGTCCTCCGGCAGTCCGTCCAGCGCAGCCTGCACATTGTCGGCGATCTCGTCGGTGAGCAGTTCACGCTCCGGCGTCGCCTGCTCGCGCAAACGCCCGCCGACGTCCATCTGCTCGGCAACCTCGGCCTCGACGTCGTCGCCCGGTGGTCGTCGTCCCTGGGCGACCATGTAGTTTTTGACCGTATTGATGGCGATACGGTAGATCCAGGTGTAGAACGCACTCTCGCCCCGAAAGCCAGGCAGTGCCCGGTAGGCCTTCAGAAAGGCCTCTTGCGTTACATCCATGACCTCGTTGCTGTCACGCAGATATCGGCCGATCAGCGCCGATATGCGCTGTTGGTACTTCAAAACCAACAGGTCGAAGGCGCGTCCATCACCGCGCTGCGCCCGCTCTACCAGGGCCTGGTCCGCTTCCCGCTCACTCATGGCGCCTCCCGGCGTCGCATGAGCGGGCATGCCGACCGCGCCTGTTGCATGTTGCCATTGACACTCACCAGCACAGTTAAGTTCGCGCGCCGCGACACTGGGGCTGACGCAGCGCAACCGCCGGCATCCGTGCCGCGCAGATTCACGCGGCACCGACAGGGCTCGCCGACCGGTTCTCTAACGATAAACGTGCGGGCAAACCACTGCATCAAAATGGGTCTTTCACAATTTTTCAGCTCGTGACCATCCTTTTTATGGATCTGTCCAAATTTTGTCCTACCCCTACCCTGACAGACCGGACAGAGTGCCGCGTCACCTGCGGTCCCCGCGCCACGTCACCTTGATCAATCCTTACGCTGACAGCAGTTATTGCAGATTCCGCGACGTGCCCGGGCTGCGAGCAAGCAGTCGTGACCTTAACCCGAGACCCACCCATGACGACCGAACACCGCCACGACGTGCTCATCATCGGCAGCGGTGCCGCCGGCCTCAGCCTGGCACTAAGGCTGCACGCCCGGCTCAGCATCGCGGTGCTCTCCAAGTGCGAGCTGCGCGAAGGCAACACCCTGTACGCCCAGGGCGGCATCTCCGCCGTGCTGGATGCGGCGGATTCGGTGGAGTCCCATGTGCGGGACACGATCAACGCGGGCGCCGGTCTCTGCGACGAGGCGATGGTCCGCCTCGTCGTCGAGCACGGTCCGCAGAACATCCGCTGGCTCCTGGACGAGGGCGTGCAATTCACCCGCGGCGAGCAATATCGCGACGCCGGCGGTTACCACCTGACCCGCGAGGGCGGTCACACCCACCGTCGGGTGGTGCACGCGGCCGATGCCACCGGCCGGGCCGTGGAAGACACGCTGGAAGGACAGGTGCGGGCACGCGCCAACGTGGACCTGTTCGAGCACTACACCGCCATCGACCTCATCGACGCGCTGCGCGTCGGCGCCGATGAGCACCGCTGCATGGGGGCCTATTGCCTGAACAGCGCCAGCGGCGAGGTGGAGACCTTCCTGGCGCGCTTCGTGGTCATCGCCACCGGCGGCGCGAGCAAGGCCTATCTCTACACCAGCAACCCGGATGTCGCCACCGGCGACGGCATCGCCATGGCCTGGCGCGCCGGCTGCCGCGCCGCGAACATGGAATTCATCCAATTCCACCCGACCTGCCTGTACCACCCCAAGGCCAAGTCCTTTCTCATCACCGAGGCGCTGCGCGGCGAAGGCGCACGGCTGCTGCTGCCGAACGGCGAGCGCTTCATGCCGCGCTTCGACCAACGCGCCGAGCTGGCGCCGCGCGACATCGTCGCCCGCGCCATCGACCACGAAATGAAGCGCATCGGCAGCAAATACGTCCTGCTCGACATCAGCCACCGCGAGCCCGGGTTCATCCGCGAGCACTTCCCCACCATCCACGCGCGCTGCCTGGAGCTCGGCATCGACATGACCACCGAGCCCCTGCCGGTGGTGCCGGCGGCCCACTATACCTGCGGCGGCATCGTCACCGATGCGCGCGCCCGCGCCGACCGCCCCGGGCTCTACGTCATCGGCGAGGCCGCCTACACCGGCCTGCACGGCGCCAACCGCATGGCCAGCAACTCGCTGCTGGAGTGCCTGGTGTTCGGCGAGCTGGCGGCGCAGGACATCGAAGCCCTGGCGGATCGCTGGCCGGCGCCGCCGGCGGCCCCGCCCTGGGACGCGAGCCGCGTCACCGTGCCCGATGAGGAAGTGGTCATCTCCCACAACTGGGAGGAGCTCAGGCGCTTCATGTGGGATTACGTGGGCATCGTGCGCACCAACAAGCGCCTCATGCGCGCCAAGCGCCGCATCGACCTGCTGCGCCAGGAGATCATCGAGAACTACAGCGACTTCCGCGTCGACACCGACCTGCTGGAGCTGCGCAACCTGGTGGAGGTCGCCGATCTCATTGTCCAGTCCGCCCAACGCCGCCGCGAGAGCCGCGGCCTGCACTACACCCTGGACCACCCGCAGCCCGACGCGTCCCAGCAGAGCCCGACCCTGCTGATTCCGGACCGCTACCGCCCGCGGCCGCCGCGCTGGCTGGGTTAGGCCCGCCCGGGGCGGGGCTTGGTGTCAGCCGGCCTTCGCCTGCGACAGCAAAGCCGCGGCCACGGCCTGGCCCAGGGCGAGCCCGCCGTCGTTACCCGGCACGCGCTGGTGGGTCAGCACGTCCAGCCCCGCCGCCCGCAGCCGCGCGCACAGGCCCTCGAACAGCGTGCGGTTCTGCAGCACCCCGCCGGACAGGGCAACGGTGCCGATGCCATGGGCCGCCGCCAGCGCCACCGACAGCCTGGTCAGCGCATCGGCGAGGCCCGCATGGAAGCGCGTCGCCACCTCGCTCGCATCGGCACCGGCCGCGAGATCGTCGCACAGGGCGCGCCACATGGGCGCAGGATCGAGCATACGGACACCGGATGCCGCCGTCAGCGCGAACGGATAGCCGGCGGCGGTGTCCAGTGCCGCGCAATGCGCCTCGAGCGCGATGGCCGCCTGGCCCTCGTAGGCGATGGCATCCGGGCAGATGCCCACCGCCGCGGCGACGGCATCGAACAGCCGCCCGCAGGACGATGTCAGCGGTGCATTGATGCCGGTGGCCAGCATGCGCTGGAGCAGGCTGAGCGGGCGTGCGGACAAGTCCCGCGCCAGCGCCAGCCCCGCCCGCTCGCGCACGAAGGCGTCCCAGCCGAAGGCGGTATGCAGATGCGCGAAGAGCATCCGCCAGGGCTCCAGGATGGCCTTGGCGCCCCCCGGCAGCGGCACCGGGCGCAGGTGCGCGACGCGCTTTTGGTGGGTGTAGCCGCCGACGAGCCACTCGCCGCCCCAGATGGTCCCGTCGTCGCCATAGCCCGAGCCGTCCAATGCGAGACCGAGCACGGGCGGGCCATCCGCCGGCCACTGGTTGTCGGCGAGCACGGCGGCGATGTGGGCGCGGTGGTGCTGCAGCTCCACCACGGGCACACCCAGCTCCGCACCCAGGCGCCGCCCCACCTGGGAGGCGTGGTAGCTCGGGTGTGCGTCCACGGCCACCGCGGCGGGCCGGTGCTCGTACAGCGACCGGTAGAGTGCGATGGTGTGCTCGAACTCGCGCGCCGTGGCGGCGTCGTGGAGATCGCCCAGGTGCTGGGAGAGCACCGCCTGGCCATCCTGCAGCAGACACAGGGTGTTCTTCAGCTCGCCGCCCATGGCGAGCACCGGCGGCAGCGCCGCCATGGCCTCCGGCAGGGTCAGCGGCGCCGGCGCAAAGCCGCGGGCCCGGCGCAGCAGCCGCGGGGCGCCGTCCATGAGCCGCACCACCGAGTCATCCACGCGATTGACGATGTCGCGGTCGTGCAGCAGCAGCGCGTCGGCGATGGCGCGCAGGCGGCGGCGGGCGTCGTCGTTGTCGATGCACTGGGGCTCGTCGCTGCGGTTGCCGCTGGTCATCACCAGGGGCCGATCCCAGTCCGCGAGCAGCAAATGGTGGAGCGGGCTGTAGGGCAGCATGAAGCCGAGCGTCGTCTGCCCGGGGGCGACGCCGGCGGACAGCACGGCATCGGCCCGTGCGGGCAGCAGCACGATGGGCGCCGCCGGTTGCCGCAGCAGCTCCGCCGCGCCGGGCTCGAGCGCGCCGTAGCCGGCGATCACCTCCAAGTCCCGCGCCATCAGCGCAAAGGGCTTGACATCACGGCCCTTGCGCCGGCGCAGCTCGGCGACGGCCTCGGCATTGGCCGCATCGCAGGCGAGGTGGAAGCCGCCGACGCCTTTGATGGCCAGAATGCGCCCCTGCGCCAGCAGCCGGCTCGCCGCGGCGGGTGCGTCGACGACGCCGCAGGCGGCGGGGTCCAGCGTGTGACCCGCCGCATCTTCCAGCCAGACCCGGGGCCCACAGACCGGACAGGCGTTGGGCTGGGCGTGGAAGCGCCGATCCGCCGGATCGTCGTACTCGCGCCGGCAGGCCGGGCACAGGGGGAACACGGCCATGCTGGTGTTGGCGCGGTCGTAGGGGATGGCGCGGACGATGGACAGCCTGGGGCCGCAGTGGGTGCAGTTGGTGAAGGCATAGCGGTAGCGGCGATCGGCGGGATTATCCAGCTCCGCCCGGCAGGCCGGGCAGGTGGCGGCATCCGCCACCACGCCGGTGTGCACGCCGGTCGCGGCACTGTGCTCGATGGCAAACTCCCCCCCGGCCACGCCGGCCCCGTCCCAAGGGCTGCGCTCGATGCTGTCGATGCGCGCAAGCGGCGGCGGCTCCGTGCGCAGCCGCCGGCACAAGGACTCGATAGCAGCCGCCGAGCCCAGCGCGCGGATCAGCACCCCGTCGCCGTCGTTGCGCACGCCGCCGGCGAGCCCGAGCTCACGGGCCAGCCGCCACACCGTGGGCCGAAACCCAACCCCCTGCACCAGTCCGCGGACGCGGATCAATGCACCCGTGCTGGCGGGCGTCGATGCAGCCGGCGCTTCCAATGACTTGGCCATCTGTCTTTGGACCAGCCCAGTGTGCTGATGATCCCGCTGTAACGCGTATCGTCGGGGTCGGCCCCGGACAGGCCGCAGCCGCCCATAAAAAACGCGGCCCTGGCGCCAGCCAGGGCCGCGTTCGTGTTTGGTCCGGGCGGCAGGATTCGAACCTGCGACCCCCACAACCCCATTGTGGTGCGCTACCAGACTGCGCTACGCCCGGAAGCCCAACAGTATACTCAAGCCGCTTCGGTCTCTGCAATGTCGCCGGGCGCATCGATGACGGGGCCTGCACGGGCGATGTCTGCTAGTGTTGCCGGCGCTTCAAATCGTGCAGCAGGTCTTCGAGCTCGAGGCGCATCTGGCGGATGATCTGGTGGCTTTGGGAGCTGTCGTGCTTGGCGCCCTCCCCGGAGAGCTGCTGGCGTGCGCCGCCGATGGTGAAGCCCTGCTCGTAGAGCAGCGAGCGGATCTGACGCACCGTCACCACGTCGTGGTGCTGATAATAGCGGCGATTGCCGCGGCGCTTGACGGGCTTGAGCTGCGGAAACTCCTGCTCCCAGTAGCGCAGTACGTGTGGCTTCACATCGCACAGCTCACTCACCTCACCGATGGTGAAGTAGCGCTTGCCGGGAATCGGCGGTAGATCGTCGACGCTATCGATCGCGTCCGACATAAGCTTCGACCCGCGACTTGAGCTTTTGACCGGGCCGGAAGGTCACCACGCGGCGGGCCGTGATGGGGATTTCTTCGCCGGTCTTGGGGTTGCGGCCCGGGCGCTGCTTCTTCTGTCGCAGATCGAAGTTGCCGAACCCCGAGAGCTTGACCTGCTCGCCACCCTCGAGCGCCGAGCGAATCTCTTCGAAGAAGGATTCGACCACCTCTTTCGCCTCGCGCTTGTTGAGTCCGAGCTCTTCGTAGAGATACTCGGCCATATCTGCCTTCGTCAATGCCATAGCCTGTCTCGTTGCCTGCGGCCAGCGGGGTGGCTTGAAGGCGCCGGCGCGGCTTGCGTCAGGCCCGCAGCTCGGCGCCGGTTTCGCGCTGCAGGGCTGCCAGCACGCGCGCCACGACCGCCGCCACGTCATCGTCCCTAAGTGTCTGAGAAACGTCTTGCAGAATCAATCCCAACGCCATGCTTTTTCGGCCCGGGCCCACCTTTTCGCCGACGTAGACGTCAAACAGCACCAGGTCGCGCAGTAACGCCCCGGCGGCGGCCCGCACGACGCTGCGCACCGTGTCGAAGCTCACGTCGGCGGCGACGACGATGGCGAGGTCCCGCCGGATGGACGGGAATTTGGATACGCCGGCGAAGGCGGGCCGTGACCCGCCGCCGAGGGCCGCCGTCGCCAATTCGAACAGCTGCACCGTCACCGGCAGGTCGAGCTGCGCCGCCAGGGACGGGTGAATGGCACCGATCCAGCCCATGGCCCTGCCATGGCGCTCCAGTCGCGCACATTGGCCGGGATGCAGCGCCGGATGGGCAGCGGGCACGAAGCTGACCTCGTCAGCGGCGCCCGCCACCGCGAGCAAGGCCTCCACGTCCGCCTTGACGTCGAAGAAATCGGTCTCGCGCGCCGGGGCGCCCCATTGTTCCGGCAGCACCGGGCCCACGGCCGCACCGGCGAGCATGGGCTCCTGGTGCAGTTGATCGCCGTCGGTGCAAAAGCGCAAGCCCGCCTCGAACAGCCATACCCGCCCTTGCTGGCGGGCGAGATTCTGGCGCAGGGCCTGCAACAGGCCCGGCCAGAGACTGGTGCGCATCACCGACAACTCCGCGGACAGCGGGTTGGCGAGGGCCAGCGGCGTCTGCTCCGGGTCGATGAGCCGCGCAAGCTCGGGGCTCACGAAGCTGTAGGTGACCGCCTCGAACCAACCACGGTCGAGCAGCACCCGGCGTGCGCGCGCGGGATCATAGGCCATCTCCAGCGGAGCGCGCGTCACCGCGGCGGAGCGGGCATGGGTGACCGGGATGCGATCGTACCCATGCACCCGACCGAGCTCGGCGATGACATCCACCTCCAGCCGGATATCGAAGCGGCCGCTGGGCGGAACCACCTGCCAGCCAGCGTCGGTGTCGGTCAGACGCATCCCGAGCCGGCCGAGGATGTCCGCCACCGCCGCGCTGTCCAGCCCAAGGCCGAGCACCTGCTCGATGCGGCGCCGGCGCAGCGCAATCACCGGTGGCGCGGGCAGCTGGTCGGCGGCGGCGGCCTCCACCACGGGTCCGGCTTCGCCGCCGGCGACGGCGAGCAGCAGCGCCGTCGCCCGTTCCATGGCGCGCGCGCAGCCCGTGGGATCGACGCCGCGCTCGAAGCGATGGGACGCGTCGGTGTGCAGTCCATAGCCGCGCGCCTTGCCGGCGATGGCGGCGGGGGCGAAGAACGCGCTCTCCAGCAGCAGATCCCGGGTCGCCGGGCCCACGGCGCTGTCGGCGCCCCCCATGATGCCGGCGAGAGCCAACGCCTTGGCACGGTCGGCGATCACCAGGGTATCGGCCCCCAGGGTGGCGGTCTCGCCATTCAGCAGGGCCAGTGACTCACCGGCATGGGCCAGGCGCACGGTGATGCCGCCGTCGATGCGCGCCAGATCGAAGGCGTGCATGGGCTGGCCCAGCTCCAGCAGGACGTAGTTGGTGACGTCCACGGCGATGCCGAGGGGGCGCAGCCCGCTGCGGCGCAGGCGCTCGCACATCCACAGCGGCGTGGGCGCATTCGGGTCGACGCCGCGAATCACCCGGCACAGGTAGCGCGGACATGCCGCGGGTGCCGTCAGCTCGACGGCCACGGCGTCGTCGACCGCGGGCGCCACCGGCATCACACGTGGCGCGCGCACGTCCACACGGTTCAGCACCCCCACGTCCCGGGCCACCCCGGCGATGCTGAGGCAGTCCGCCCGGTCCGGCGTCAGGTCCAGCTCGATGCACTGGTCGTCCAGGGCCATCCAGGCGCGCAAATCCTCCCCCACCGGCGCATCGCCGGGGAGCACCATGATGCCGTCGGCGCTCTCCGCGAGACCGAGCTCGGCGGCCGAGCAGATCATGCCGTGAGAGGCCACACCCCGGAGCTTGGCGCGCTTGATCTTGAAGTCGCCGGGCAGCCGCGCGCCGACGGTGGCGACGGGTACCCGCTGACCGGCGGCGACATTGGCGGCGCCACAGACGATGCCGAGGGGTTCGGCATCACCGATATCCACCTCGCAGACCCGCAATTTCGCCGCATCCGGATGCGCCTGCACACGCTGCACATGGCCGATGACGACACCGCTGAAGGCCGGCGCCGCCGGCTCCAGAGCATCCACTTCCAGTCCCGACAGGCTCAGCTGATCGGCGAGGGCTTGGGTGTCGAGCGGCGGGTCGACCCATTCCCGCAGCCAGGCTTCGCTGAAGCGCATGGATCACATCTCCACTGACGAGCGCGGCGGCATCCGCCGGTCCGGCTCAGGCGAACTGCCGCAGGAAGCGCAGATCGTTTTCGAAATACAAGCGGATGTCGTCGATGCCGTAGCGCAGCATGGCCAGGCGCTCGACGCCCATGCCGAAGGCATAGCCCAACCACCGCTCGGCATCGATGTGGACATGGCCGAGCACCGCCGGGTGAATCATGCCGCAGCCCAGCACCTCCAGCCAGCCGGTCTGCTTACAGACCCGGCAGCCGCCGCCGCCGCACTTGACGCACTGCACGTCCACTTCCGCCGATGGCTCCGTGAACGGGAAGTACGACGGCCGAAAGCGCAGCTTGAGGGCATCGTCCTCGAAGAAATTGCGCAGGAAATCGTAGAGCACGCCTTTGAGGTCGGCGAAGGTCGCCTGCTCATCCACCAGGAAGCCTTCCACCTGGTGGAACATGGGCGTATGCGTCAGGTCGGAGTCGCAGCGATAGACCCGGCCGGGGGCGATGACCCGAAAGGGCGGCTGCCGCTGCTCCATGACCCGGATCTGCACCGGTGAGGTGTGCGTGCGCAGCAACCGCCCGTCGGCGAAATAGAAGGTGTCGTGCATGGCCCGGGCGGGATGATGCGCCGGGATGTTGAGGGCCTCGAAGTTGTGGTAATCGTCCTCGATCTCCGGGCCCTCCTCGACGCTGAAGCCGGCGTTCGCGAAGAGCTGCTCGATGCGCTCGAGGGTGCGCGTCACGGGATGGGCGGCACCGGGTTGCCGGCCGCGGCCGGGCAGGGTCACGTCGATGCGCTCGGTGGCGAGCCGCGCCCGCAGCGCGGCGTGCTCCAATGCTGCTTTGCGCGCCTCCACGGCGGTCTGCAGCGCCGCCTTGACGCGGTTGATGGCCTGCCCGGCGGCGGGGCGCTCCGGCGCCGGCAGGGCGCCGAGACGCTTCAACTGTGCGGTGAGCAGGCCCTGCTTGCCGAGGAATTCCACCCGCACCCGATCCAGCGCTGTCAGGTCATCGGCGGCTGTGATGGCGGCCAGCGCCGCATCGCGCAGTGCGTCGAGGTCGTTGCCGTCGCTCATGGCTGCTGATCGATGGGGTCGGAGACTTGTGTAAGGATAGCCGGCATGGACCGGTGCGGTGGTGGCGGTGGCAGCGCCTGCGGCGATCGGGCGTCGACAGGCGGCGCCGCTTTCACGCCGGCGCCGCTCGCCCGTGGCACGTGACCGGCATCGGCTGCGGACCCACGCCCATCGCCTGCTGCCGGTCAATGGCGAAAGCCGAGCCCGGGATCCGCTGCGAATGCCGGGGCGACCGATACTACGCCAGCGCCGCCTTCGCCTGCTCGGCGATGGCTGCGAAGGCCGCCTCGTCGTGATAGGCGATCTCCGCGAGCACCTTGCGATCCATCTCGATACCAGCCTTGTGCAGGCCATCCATGAAGCGGCTGTAGGACAGGCCGTTCATGCGGGCCGCGGCATTGATGCGCTGAATCCACAGGGAGCGGAAATCGCGCTTGCGCTGCCGGCGGTCACGATAGGCATACTGGCCGGCCTTGATGACGGCCTGCTTGGCCACCCGGTAGACCTTGCTGCGGGCACCGTAGTAGCCCTTGGCCTCCTTCAGGACCTTCTTGTGGCGTGCGTGCGCCGTGACGCCGCGTTTGACTCTTGGCATGGAACAGACCTCCGGCTAGCAGTACGGAATCATGCGACGGGCGGCGCGCACGTCGGCGGCGTGCAGCAAGTGTGACTTGCGCAGTTGGCGCTTGCGCTTGCTGCTCTTCTTGGTGAGGATGTGCCGCCGGTGCGAGGCGATGCGCTTGAAGGCGCCGGAGGCGGTGCGGGCGAAACGCTTCGCCGCGCCGCGGTTGGTCTTGAGCTTGGGCATTTGTGCTTCTCCGTCTACGAAGCCGGTCGGGCTCGTTGCCCCGTTTGGCTTATGGGTTTTTGATGCGGCTTGCCGGAAGCCCTGACCCGGGTGCCGCTCGTTGTGTGACCACCTCGCCTGCGAGCGAGGTTGGTGGACTGGCTCGCTGGGCTCGTCGACGTACCTTGTCGCGGCATCGATGCCGTGCCCGCCCGCGACGGGCCGGCCCGACGGCCCAGCGCTACTTTTTGCGCGGGCCCAGCACCATGACCATCTGCCGGCCTTCCATTTGCGGCTGCTGCTCCACGGTGCTGATGTCGGCGAGATCGCTCTCGACACGTCGCAACAGATCAAGCCCAAGCTCGCGGTGGGCATGCTCGCGGCCGCGAAAGCGCATGGTGACCTTCGCCTTGTCGCCTTCGTTGAGGAAACGCTGCAGGTTGCGCAGCTTGACCTGGTAGTCGCCGATATCCGTCCCGGGACGGAACTTGACCTCCTTGACCTGAACCTGCCTCTGCTTCTTGCGCGCCTCGGATTTCTTTTTTTTCTGATCGAACAGAAAGCGTCCGAAGTCCATGAGCCGGCAGACCGGTGGCTCGGCATTCGGCACGATCTCCACCAGATCCAGGTTGGCCTCGGTGGCCTTCTCCAGAGCGGCGTTGAGGTCGACGATGCCGACCTGATTCCCGTCCGCGCCGATCAGTCGAACCTCTCGGGCCGTGATCTCGTCGTTGACGCGGTTACGTTTTGGTGCAGCGATAGCAGGCTCCTCCTTACGGATCTGGAAACAAGACAATGCACGGGCTGCGCCGGCGACTCAACCAACGGATGAGCGCCCGGCCGGGGGCCGATGCCGCCTTATGTGCGTGCGGCGACGGACGCTGTCAGGGTGTTGATCAAGGCGGTCAGGGGCATCGCGCCATGGTCTTGCCCCGTGCGATCCCTGACGGCCACCTCGCCCTGCTCCACTTCGCGGTCTCCGACCACCAACAGGTAGGGCACCCGTTGCAGTGTATGGGCGCGGATTTTATAGCCGATCTTCTCGTTTCTCAAGTCGTGCTCGACGCGGAATCCCTTGTCATGCAGCGTCTTAGTGACCTCGCGCACATACTCGGCCTGGCGATCGGTGATGTTCATGACCACCGCCTGCACCGGCGCGAGCCACACCGGCATGACCCCGGCGTAGTGCTCGATGAGAATACCGATGAAACGCTCCATGGAGCCGAGGATGGCGCGGTGAATCATCACCGGCACCCGGCGGGTGTTGTCCTCGGCGACATATTCGGCGCCGAGGCGGCCCGGCATGGAGAAGTCCACCTGGATGGTGCCGCACTGCCAGGCACGGCCGATACTGTCATGCAGCGTGAACTCGATCTTCGGCCCGTAGAAGGCGCCCTCCCCCGGCTGCACCTTGAAGTCCAGCCCCTTGTCGCGCAGGGCCTTGTCCAGCGCGGCCTCGCCCTTGTCCCACAGCTCATCGCTGCCGACCCGTTGTTCGGGCCGCAGGGACAGGGCCAGCGCGATGTGCTCGAAGCCAAAGTCCCGGTAGGTCTCGAACACCATGTCGATGAGCGTCGAGACCTCCGCCTGGAGCTGATCCTCGGTGCAGAATACGTGTGCGTCATCCTGCGTGAAGCGACGCGCGCGCATCAGCCCGTGGAGGGTGCCTGAGGGCTCGTTGCGATGCACGACACCGAACTCGGCGAGCCGCAGCGGCAGGTCGTGGTGGCTCTTCAGCCCCTGGTTGAACACCTGGATGTGCCCGGGGCAATTCATGGGCTTGATGGCAAAATCGTGATCGTCCAGGTGCGTCGTGAACATATCGTCCGCGAACTTCTCCCAGTGCCCGGAGCGCTCCCAGAGCGCACGATCCAGCACCTGCGGCGTCTCGATTTCCTGGTAGCCATATTCGTCGAGCTTGGTGCGCATGTACTGCTCGACTTCGCGGTAGATGATCCGGCCCTTGTGGTGCCAGAAGGCCATGCCCGGGGCTTCGTCCTGAAAATGGAATAGATCGAGCTGCTTGCCGAGGCGGCGGTGGTCGCGCTTCTCGGCTTCCTCCAGGCGATGCAGGTAGGCCTTGAGCTCTTTCTTGTCGCGCCAGGCGGTGCCGTAGATGCGCTGGAGCATCGCGTTGTTGGCGTCGCCGCGCCAGTAGGCGCCGGCGAGCTTCATGAGCTTGAACCCCTGCCCCAGCTTGCCGGTGCTCGGCAGGTGCGGGCCGCGGCAGACATCGAACCACTCGCCCTGGCGGTAGACCGAGACCTCCTCGCCTTCGGGGATGTTCTCGTCGATGATCTGGACCTTGTAGGCCTCGCCCAGCTCACCGAAGATGCGCTTGGCCTCCTCACGATCCCAGACTTCGCGCCGGATCGGCAGGTCGCGCTTGACGATCTCGTGCATGCGCTGCTCGATGGCCGTCAGATCCTCAGGGGTGAAGGGCTCGTCGCGGGCGAAATCGTAGTAGAAGCCGTTGTCGATGGCGGGGCCGATGGTGACCTGGGTACCGGGATAGAGCTCCTGCACGGCCTGGGCCATCACATGGGCGGCGTCATGGCGCAGCAGCTCGAGGGCGTCTTCGTCGCGGGCGGTGACGATGGCCACCTCGGCGTCGTCGCTCACCAGGTAGCTCGCGTCGACGAGCCGGCCGTCCACGCGCCCGGCCAGGGTCGCTTTAGCGAGGCCGGCGCCGATGTCGGCGGCGATTTGCTGCACCGTCACCGGGGCATCGAAGTGGCGGACGGCGCCGTCGGGGAGGGTGATCTGCGGCATGACTACTACTCAACTGTTTCAGTGGCGATCGATACGAGGGATCGCGTGATCCGGCCGTGTCTTCCGAGATCTCGGAGGGTCCGGCGCCTGTGGCGTCCGGCGCGGCGCATGACATCGAATGAACGAATCCGCCGGCCGTGAGCGGACGGACGGGCAGTGTGTGGTAGGCGCGATTGGACTCGAACCAACGACCCCCACCATGTCAAGGTGGTGCTCTAACCAACTGAGCTACGCGCCTGCAAGTCAACTACTATAACCGAGTCCGCCGCATTTCCGCAACGGTGTGCGCATCATTCGCGTCCCGCGCGATCTTACACGATATAAACCGCAGAACCAGCGGATGGCGGGCATCAGCGTGTATGAATCCATCCCAATGCGGGTCCTCGAGCATGGCTCCCGCGCGCCGCAGGCAACCCGGAGACGCGACCATGCCCCTGGCCCAGCAAGACCTTCAGCAAATCGGCGAGTACGTCAAAAACCACATTAGCGAATGGATCGCCGAGCAAAGCCTCGGCAAGCCGCCCGAGGTCTACGAACTCGAACTGCGCGAGCGCATGGTGCGCGTCGAGGAAGCGCTCAAGCACCAACACGAGCTGATGCGCCAAGGCTTCGAGCAGGTCGACCGGCGCCTGGAACTGATGGCGGCTGACATGGATAAGCGCTTCGATCTGGTCAACAAGCGTTTCGAGCAGGTCGACAAGCGTTTCGAGCAGGTCGACAAGCGTTTCGAGCAGGTCGACAAGCGCTTAGAGCAGGTCGACAAGCGCCTGGATCTGATGAAAGCTGACATGGACAAGCGCTTCGAGCAGGTCGACAAGCGCCTGGACCTGATGAAAGCTGACATGGATAAGCGCTTCGAGCAGGTCGACAAGCGCCTGGACCTGACGAAAGCTGACATGGATAAGCGCTTCGAGCAGGTCGACATGCGCTTCAACGAAATGCTCGCGCGCCATGACAAACACTTTTTCTGGCTGCTTGGATTCATCACCACAGGCGTTGGCCTGGTGATCGCCGCGATCCGCTATCTCTAACCTGCCCGCCCTAAGGCATTCGACCGCTGCGGCATGGCACACCCCGCGTTGCACCCTCACACGACCCGCCACACCAGCCGCTCCATGCCCAGCGCCACCCCCGCGGCGCAGGCTGGGCCGACGGCGGGGCCGCTGAGGTCGGCGATGCTGCCCTCGTTGGGGTCGGCGTCAAAGGGGCCGTTGTCGGCGATGGTGAGGGTGGCGGTGTCGCCGGCGAGCGTGACGCCGTCGGTCATCGGCGTCCAGGCGTCGTCGATGTATTTCCAGTACGTCAGGCCCGCCACCG
>NZ_CAJXWY010000059.1 GCF_913062725.1 uncultured Thiohalocapsa sp. | reverse complement strand
AAACCGATTCGTATATTTTTTGGCAGTAGCACACGGATGAGACCGAATCCTGAGCCTAAGTCGGACAGGCTCCTAGCGGACCGACACCGGCCGCGCCGCGCCGCCGAACAGGCGCTCGGCGTTGCCATACGCGAGCTGGCCGGCCACCTCGGGCGGCAGCTGCGCGAGCCAGCCGCGGATGTCGGCGGCCACCTGATCGAACCGCTGCCAGCGCCTGGTCCAGAAGGTATCGACCCCCACGAGCACGCGCCCGGCGTGCGCCGTGAAGAACGCGCGCCATGCGGGCTTGAGCCGTCCCTGCGCGTCGACGAAGCGCCCGTCGCGCACCGAGGTGTCCGCATACAGGCGAGGATGGCGCGCGAGCACGGGGGCGATGGCGTCCGGCCGGGGCTGGGTGCCCAGGTGCGCCCAGAGCACGGTGAGCCCTGGCTGGCGCTCGAAGACGGCATCGAGGACTTCGGCATCGCCGTGTATCTGCAGCATCAGCCCGCGCTCGGCGGCCATGTCGGCCAGCGCCATCAGCACCGGGCTGCGTGCGTCCTCGGCGAAGATGTGCAGCTCGCCGATACCGCGATAGAGGTCGCCCGCCGCATCCAGCAGCCCGGCGACCCGCGCCGGAAGACGCTCGTCGTGCATCCAGTCCCGCTTGGCGCCCGGTGCGTTGTAGACGTTCAGAAAGGGGATGATCCGCTCCGGTGCCGCCGCGTGCAGCCGCTCCACGGCGCTGGTGGGCATGCCGGAGACCACCGCGTGGGTGATGCCGCTCGCATCGAAGATGGCGATGATCGCTTCGGGCGGCAGCGCGGCGGCATCCACGCCGGTGTAGTGCAGATGGGCGTCGAACAGCGGCGGCGCCGGCGTGGCGCCGAGGGCGTGGCCACAGCCGGCCAGCCACACGGCGGCGGCGATGCGAGCAAGGCGCCGGCGGCGTCGGCCCGGCGGGTTGGGCTGGTTGTGGTCGCAGGGCGAAGCGGACATTGACGTTGGCTCTTTCAAGGATTGTGCAGGCCCGGTTGTGCCACAGCGGGCCGCCCCCGACAATTGGCCCCAACCCGCGAACCAACCGTGCAGAGGTGCAGCGACCATGATCTTCAAACAACTGCTGGAGGCAGACTCCTCCACGTATACCTATCTCATCGGCTGCGAGGATACGCGCCAGGCCATCCTCGTCGACCCGGTGCTCGACACCGTCGAGCGCGATCTGCAGGTGCTGAAGGACCTGGGGCTGACCCTGATGGCAACGCTGGAGACCCATGTCCACGCCGACCATCTCACCAGTGCCAAGCGCCTGAAAGGCCGCACCGGCTGCAAGACGGCGTATCCCAGGATGCTGGGGCTGCCCTGTCAGGACATCGGCGTGCAGGAAGGCGAGCCCTTCCGGGTGGGCTCGGTCAGCCTGCAGCCGCTGTTCACGCCCGGGCACACGGACCATCACCATGCCTATCTCATCGACACGCCCGTGCAGAAGATGGTCTTCACCGGCGACGCCCTGCTCATCGAGGCCTGCGGACGCACCGACTTCCAATCCGGCAGCGCCGCTGACCTTTACAACAGCATCCACAACAAGCTGTTCTCTCTGCCCGACGAAACCCTGGTCTACCCGGGCCACGACTACGAGCACCGCTTCGTCACCAGCATCGCCCAGGAAAAGGCCCGCAATCCACGGCTCGGCGGCGGCCGCAGCAAGGAGGATTTCGTGGCCCTGATGGACGGGCTCGACCTGCCCTACCCGCGCAAAATCGACTTCGCCGTGCCCGGGAACGAGGCCTGCGGCGAATGCCCGGCGAACGTGCCGGAGCAATTCCGCGGCCCCTGTGCGGCGAGCGACCAGGGCTGAGCCCCGAGCCCCGGCGCCCACCCCACCCAGGCGCGCGTGGCACGGCCAGCGAGATCAGCAAGCACCAAGATCATGAATATCATCCGCCAACTGGACCTGATCCAGAGCGTCGCCGACGCCCTGCAATACATCAGCTACTACCACCCACCCGACTATATCCATGCCCTCGCCCACGCCTACGAGGCCGAGGCATCCCCCGCGGCCAAGGACGCCATGGCGCAGATCCTGGTCAACTCCCGGATGTGCGCCGAGGGCCATCGCCCCATCTGCCAGGACACGGGCATGGTGGTGGCTTACCTCAAGGTGGGCATGGACCTGCGCTGGGAGGCGGACTGGGACCGCCAGGCCGGCCTGCAGCAGCTCATCGACGAAGGCGTGCGCCGGGCCTACACCCACCCCGACAACGTGCTGCGGGCCTCCATGGTGAATCCGCCCATCGGCGCCCGCAAGAACACCGGCGACAATACCCCGGCCATGGTGCATGTCGAGTTGGTGCCGGGCGACACCATCGACGTGCGCCTGGCGGCCAAGGGCGGCGGCTCCGAGAACAAGGCCCGCTTCGCCATCCTCAATCCGAGCGACAGCATCGTCGACTGGGTGCTCAAGACCGTGCCCACCATGGGCGCCGGCTGGTGCCCGCCCGGCATGCTCGGCATCGGCATCGGCGGCTCCGCCGAGAAGGCCATGCTGCTGGCCAAAGCGGCGTTGCTCGAGGACATCGACATCCACGAGCTCAAGGCCCGCGGCCCCCACGATGACATCGAAGCGCTGCGCCTGACGCTGTTCGAGCAGGTCAACGCCCTTGGCATCGGCGCCCAGGGGCTCGGCGGCCTCACCACGGTGCTGGATGTGAAGATCAACACCTGCCCCACCCACGCCGCATCCCTGCCGGTGGCCATCATCCCCAACTGCGCCGCCACCCGCCATATCCACTTCCGCCTCGACGGCGCCGGCCCCGCCGAGCTCACGCCGCCCAAGCTCGCGGACTGGCCGGCGCTGGACTATGACCCCACCGCCGGCGCCCGCCGCGTAGACCTGAATACCATCACCCGCGCGGATATCGCCACCTGGCAGCCCGGCGAGCGGCTGCTGCTCAGCGGCAGGCTGCTCACCGGCCGCGACGCCGCCCACAAGCGTCTCAAAGACCTGCTCGACCGCGGCGAGCCGCTGCCCGAGGGTGTGGATCTCAGCAACCGCTTCATCTACTACGTGGGCCCGGTGGACCCGGTGCGCGACGAGGTGGTCGGCCCCGCCGGCCCCACCACGGCGACGCGCATGGACAAGTTCACCGAGCAGATCCTCGACGGCACCGGACTCATCGGCATGATCGGCAAGGCCGAGCGCGGCCCGGCGGCCATCGACGCCATCAAGCGCCACCAGGCCGTCTACCTCATGGCCATCGGCGGCGCCGCCTACCTCGTCGCCAAGGCCATCAAGTCCTCGCGCCTGGTCGCCTTCGAGGATCTGGGCATGGAGGCCATCCGCGAATTCGAGGTCGAGGATATGCCCGTCACCGTCGCCGTCGACAGCCGCGGCCACGCCGTCCACCAGACCGGGCCCGCCGAATGGCGCTCGCGCATCGGCAGGATTCCGGTGGCCGTGGCGTGACGCCACGGGCGCCGCCGGGCACCTGCAGCAGCCCCGCCGCCGATGCGGCATACTGCGGCCCCGCCCGGCACCTGCGCCGGCACGAACCGAATCGGGAGAGCCCATGCCGACCCAACGCGCCTTTCGCATCCACAACGACGACGGCGGCCACCGCGCCGGTGTCGAGACCATCGACGTGCCCGAGCCCGCGCCGGGCGAGGTGCTGCTGCGTGTCGACTACGCCAGCGTCAACTACAAAGATGCCCTGGGGGGCACGGGAAAGGGTAAGGTCATCAAGCGCTTTCCGCTCACCGGCGGCATCGACGCCGCCGGCATCGTCGAGCGCTCGGCGCACACGGATTTCGCGGCCGGCGATGCCGTAGTCGCCACCGGCCACGGCATGGCCTTCGATCACGACGGCGGCTATGCCGAGTCTCTCTGTGTGCCAGGCGACTGGCTGGTGAAGCTGCCAGCCGGGCTGGACACCCGCGGCGCCATGCTGCTCGGCACCGCCGGCTTCACCGCCGCGCTCGCGGTGCACCGGCTGTTGCAGAACGACCAGCGCCCGGACCTGGGGCCGATGCTGGTGACGGGCGCCAGCGGCGGTGTCGGCGCCATCGCCACTGCCATCCTCGCCAAGCTCGGCTTCGAGGTGGTCGCTGTCTCCGGTAAGGCCGAGCTGCATGACTGGCTCACAGACCTGGGCGCCGCGCGAATCCTCGGCCGCGACGCGCTCCCCGGCGGCGAGCGCCCGCTCGAGAAGGGCGCCTGGGGCGGCGCCGTGGACAACGTCGGCGGCGACATGCTCGCGCGCATCACCCGCACGGTGGTGCCTTATGGCAACATCGCCGCCATCGGCAATGCCGGCGGCCTCGAGCTGCACACCACGGTGCTGCCGTTCATCCTGCGCGGGGTGGGCTTGCTGGGCTGTGATTCGGTGCACATCGCCCAACCCCTGCGTACCCAGCTCTGGCAGCACCTGGCCACCGACTGGCGGGTGGACGAGCCGCAGCGGCTGCTCGGCGCCGAGATCATGCTGGAATCTCTGCCGGCGACCTTCGAGCGTATGCTCGCCGGCGGCACGCATGGACGGATTCTGGTCAAGCCGACGGCGCACCGATAACAATGACCCAAGCCTTACAGAGTCACCAACGCCGGGCGCTGAAACAGCGCGCCCATCACCTCAAGCCCGTGGTGCTGCTGGGCGCCGCCGGACTGACGGAGCCTGTGCTCGCCGAGATCGAGCTGGCGCTGGATCATCACGCGCTGATCAAGGTCCGCGTCAATGGCGGCGATCGCGATATCCGCGACGCCCAGGTGCGCACCATCACCGAGGAGACCGGCGCCGCGCTGGTACAGCGCATCGGCAACATCGCCGTGCTCTATCGCGCCGCGCCGGAGGATACCGCTTAAGGGTTCTGGGTTCTGGTCCCAGGTTCCGGCCCCTCCCCGCCTACATCAGCACCAGCTTGCGGCCGAAGGGCGCCTGCATGTGCTCGGCGCTGGCGGGGACGGCCCAGAGCACCGGGAATGGCGGGCAGTAGTCGACGCGGCCGTCCAGGTCGGTGAGGAACACGGCCATGTCCGGGCCGTGGCGCTGGGCCTCGACCAGCAGCGGCGTGAAGTCCGTGCCGCCGCCGCCCTGCAGCACCAGGTCGCGCAGGTTGGAGCGCCCGGGCTCGAAGGCACGCACGTCGCGCACCTGGTCATCGCCGGCCACCACCAGCACCCTGGCCTCCAGCCGGCGGCTGATGGCCTCCAGTTCCGCCGCGAAACGGTGCAGCAGCGGGCTCTCCACCGAGCCCGAGGTGTCCACCAGCACCGCGAGCCGGGCGACGGCCCGCGCCGATGCCCGGCCCGGCTCCCAGGGCATGTGCATGCCGCCGCGGTCGCCGCCGACGCGGCCGCGGTTGGCGATGTAGGAGCGCGACGGCCGCGACCAGGACAGCTCCGGCTGCATGGACAGCCCGCGGGTGAGCTGGGTACGCAGCAGTTGCTCCCAGGGCGTGCGCACGGTCGGGATGTCTGCCATGAGCGCCCGCAGCATGGAGTGCACGCCATCGCCGGCGTGGGCACGGATGATGCGCTCGCGCCACTCGCGGGCCTGCTCCGCTTGCGCTTCGGGATGCGCACCGTCCGCCGCCGGCAGCAGGTCGCGCAGGATGGCGCCGGCGAAATGGCGCGCGCGGGCGGCGCGGGGGCCGTCCTGCTTGGGCTCGGCGGCGCCCGTATCGGCGGCATCGGCGCCGCGGCTCGCGCCCTTCGCATGGTCGCGGCGTCCGCGCCCGCCGCGACGCTCACCACGGCCGCCGCTGCCGGCCCGGCGATCGTCGACGGCACGGTAGAGCCGCTCCACGTCCCACTTCAGCAGGGCCGTGTCCGGCGATTCCTGGTACAGCAGGGCGGTGCTCAGCAAATCCTCCAGCAGCACGGAGCCCGCCGGCAGTTCCAGCCAGTTCAGGTGCGCGAGGGTGCTGTTGACGATGGCGTCGGCACAGATGTTGTACAGCTCAGGGTCGACGTCGCCGGTGAGGCGTTGCATGGCCTCCAGGCGCTGGGGGTGGCGCAGGGCCACGTGCAACACCTGATGGGCGACGACCCCCGTCTGCACCGCCGGCGCGAGCGCCTCGAAGCCCGGCCCGTAGTAGATGGCCACGCCGTCGTTGGCGGCGACCAGTGCGGACTCCTGCGACGCCGGATGCTCCGGCTCGGTGTCCAGATGCCGAATCCACAGGGCCAGGCCGCCGGTGGCGGGCGCGTACTCCACCATGCGCTGTACGGCGCGGGTGCCGCGGTGCTCGTAGACGGCGCTGCGGCGTTGGCGGGCGGTGTCGGCCATAAGGCTGGTCATCACACCGGCTCAGGCCGCTCGCTGCGCGGCCTCGCGCGCCTCGGTGTAGCGCCCGTAAGCCGGGCTCGAGAGCACCGCACCCTCCAGCTCCCGCTCCAGCGCCGTCTGGAACAGCAGTTCCATGCCTAAGGTCTGCACCTCGCGCACGGGCAGCGGCTCGTCGCTGGTCAGGTCCGGCAGTTGGTCGATGATGGCGAGCGCCCGGCCCATGCGTGGCTCGTCCGTGGCCGCCGCCAGCAGGCCGTAGACCATGCCGTAGAGGCCGTCCAGGGTACCCGGCAGCAGTGCGGCGGTGGCCTCGCCGGGCGCGGCCTCGAGCAGCGCCAGCACATCCGTGCCCGCCTGGATCTCCCGCAGCACACCAAAGAACTCCGCGGCATTGGCGGCGCCGATGCGCCCCTGCACGAAGGTGCGCTTGCCGACCTCGGACAAAGCGGACTTGAGCACGCTGGAGATGTCTTCCCAGCCGCGGGGGCTGGCGCCCACCAGGTGATCGTTGGCCAGCTGGCTGGCGGTGTCGTCCAGCTTGTCCGGGCGTACCTTGAGGTAGGCCATCACCTCCGGCGCGAAGTCGTTGGCCAGCGCATAGTCCAGAAAGGCGTCGATGACCGACTGCACGTTGAAATGGAACATGCGATCGGCCAGGGCCGTGCCCATGTCGTGGCTCACGGCGCCATGGAAGGCGGCGTTACCGGCGGCGATCACCTGCCAGCCCTCGGGCAGCCGGTAGTTGCCCACGCGTCGGTCCAGGATCAGCGAATAGGCGGAGATCTGCAGGCGTTGATCCGCCGCCGTCAGCTCGTCGAGGAACAAAATGCCATTGGGCTGCTCGCCGTCCGGCAGGAATTCCGGCGGAAACCAGACCGTCTTGGACTGGCGGTCATCGGCGTAGATGGCGCCGCGGATGTCCACGGGCTCAATGGTGGTGAGCCGCAGGTCCACCAGCGGCACATCGAAATGATCCGCCACCTGGCGTACCACCGACGATTTGCCCACCCCCCGGGTGCCCCAGAGCATGGAGGCCCGTTGGCGGAGCACCGGGTCGGAGAACTGCTCGATGAGCGCGTCTTTCACCGCCGCGATGGACACGGGCGGGATATTCATGGGGTTGCCTTGCAAAACGCCGTCTCCCGGGATTTACCCTTCGGCTTGTGCGCCGGCCGGCTGCTCGAAGCCGCGGTCGGGGCGGCGTGCATCGGCCGCCGCCGCGGGCGCAGTCGTCGGCGCCGGTTTGTCGCTGACGCGCTCCACCCAGTCGCGCTGCACCAGGGCGCGCGGCAGCGGCGGGATCTCGAAGCGCGGCATCTCGCGCATCAGGAAAAAGCCCACCAGCATGAACGGCGGCGCATGAAAGATGAGCATGCGCAGGAGGGAGTTGTCGGCCATGTTCAGCCACTGGATGCCGGGTGTGGCGGCCATGATGCCCAGCAGAAACAGCATCGGCACGGCACGCTGGTAGGTGACGCGCCAGCGCGCGGCCTGGTGGCGGCGGTGGAACTCCTGGGGCGAGAGCGCCAGCGTCGCCGACAGATGCCTCACCATGGCGCCCAGCTTGGCCTCGATGTCGGCGGTGCGCTCGGGCTCGTGGGTCGCCACGCGGATGGAGCCGCGCCAGTAGCTGATGATCTGGCGCAGGGGCCGGTAGTGCCAGCCGATGACGGCGAGCAGGTCCTGCGGCAGCTTGAGCGTCGCGCCGGCGTCGGTGGTGAGCTTGAGCTCGACGGGCATGCCGTTGAAGCGGTCGGCCTTCAGATTCAGGTGCAGCGGACCGACGCGGGTGTTGGCTTCGGTGAGCACGGCGCGCAGGGGACCGTCGGCATCCGCGATGAGCGCCTGATCCGCCGGCGCCGCGCCGGGCTCGGGCACCGCCGGGGTTGCTGGTACCGATGCCGGCGCTTTGCGCCGCAGCCAGGGCAGCCGCGCACCCAGCAGCCGCTCCGCGCCGCCGCGGGTGGCCCGCCAGAGCCGGCCGCCGACGGTCTGGGCCGCCCAGCGCGCGCCGGCGCCGGCGCGCTGGGACAGGGCTTGGGACGCCGGCTCCAGCACATAGCTGCGCGCCACCGGCACGCCGTCATACACCGCAAAGTGGCGGCGCACCGGCACCTGATCCAGCTGCCCCAGCAGGGCATCCAGGTCGGCGCCGTCGGCGGTGAGGGTCGCCGTCAATCCGCTGGCATCCCAAACCCGGCGCACCAGCCGATGCTTGCCCACCTGCGCCGCCTCCAGCGACAGCTGCGCGGTGAGATCCACGGGGCAGTCCGCGGACGCCGGGATCGGCTGCGGCCTGAAGGCGAGCACGCGCGCCTCGCGCCGGCTGGCGGCCATGTCGGCGTGCAGGCCGCGGCGGGTGAAGGGCGCCATCAGCGCCAGGATGTCGTGGTGGGTGAGCGGTCGCAGGGGCTGGGTCGTGCGCAGCGGCCGCGGCTTGGGCTGTGGCAGCAGCCGCGGGCCCTTGCTGATGATCCGGACTTGTTGCATGGCGTTGTTCCCCCGGGTGGTTCGCGGTGGATTGTTCCCAAGTGTTCGGCGCGCGTCGAGGGGTTGGGGTGTCCGCGCGGGCGGCGTGATCAGACCGCCAGAGGCGCCGGTTGCGCCGCGTCGGGGCTCAGCAGGGCCAGCGCCGCGGCCAGCGTCGCTGCGCAATCGCCATCGAGCTTGAGCGCCCCGAGATCATCGGCGCGGGTGCGCCCGCGGTTGAGCAAGGCCATGGGCTGTCCCGTCTGCGCCGCCCGCCGGCAGAAACGATAGCCCGAGAACACGGTGAGCGACGAGCCCACCACCAGGAGTCCGCCGGCGCGCTCGAGCTGTTGCATGGCATGGGCGACGCGCGGCTTCGGCACATTCTCGCCGAAGAAGACCACGGCGGGCTTGAGCATGCCCTCGCAGCGCGGGCAGTCGGGCACGCGGAAGTCGGCCTGCAGGGCATCACCGAGCAGGACATCGCCATCCGGTGCGGATTGCTCCGGGGCCACCGGCGCACAATGCGGGTTGCAACTCGCCAGGAGCGCCTGCACGCGATTGCGCGAGAGCCGCAGGCCGCAGTCCAGACAATCCACCACATCCAGGCGCCCGTGCAGGTCGAGCACGCGCCGGGCGCCGGCGCGCTGGTGCAGGCCATCCACGTTTTGGGTGACGATCTGGCTCACCAGCCCGCGCCCTTCCAGGGTTGTCAGGGTCTGGTGGGTCGTGTTGGGCCGGGCGGCGGCCACCCGCGGCCAGCCCACATAGCTGCGCGCCCAGTAACGCCGCCGGGCGGCCGGGTCGCGCACGAAGCGCTGGTAGCGGATGGGTTCCGACCGTTTCCAGTGACCGTCGCGGTCGCGATAATCCGGAATGCCGGAGTCGGTGCTGCAGCCGGCCCCGGTCAGCACCAAAAGCGGTGCGTTGCTGCGGATGAAAGCAGCAAGTGCCCGCGCCGCAGCCAGTGGCGCCGTGCTAGGCTCGCCGCCCAACAGCGCATCGGCCTCGTCGGGCCGAGCGTCGGCGGCGGCGGACGCGCTCACCGGTGGTCCCCGCTGGCCACGGGCTTCAATGCCGGCGGGTCCGCAGGCGTCAATTTCGCGGCATCACTGGCGTTGATACCGGCCCGGTATGTCCAGACCTTCAGAATAACTATCCGGACGAAACCTGAACAAAACACCTGCATGAGCGAGCGCATCTGTGTCGTCGGTAGTGGGATTGCGGGCCTGGCGTCGGCCTGGCTGCTGTCCGAGCACCACCAAGTAACCCTGGTCGAGAAGAATACGTATTTCGGCGGCCACACCAACACCGTCATGGTGGACGAGGACGGCGAGCCCGTGCCGGTGGATACCGGCTTCATCGTCTATAACACCCGCAATTATCCGATGCTGGTGCGGCTGTTCGAGCGCCTGGGCGTGCCGACGCGCGCGTCGGACATGTCGTTCGCCGCCTCCATCGGCCCCGGGCGCATCGAGTATGCCGGCGACAATCTCAGCACAATTTTTGCCCAGCCGCGCAATGCCATTAGCCCGCAATTTCTGCGGATGCTGCTGGATATCTTCCGCTTCGGGGCCCGTTGCCAACGCTGCCTGGCGCGCTCGACGTTCGACGGCCGCAGCCTCGGCGAGTTCCTGGCACAGGAGCGCTTCGGCGATACCTTCCGAGATCACTACCTGCTGCCCATGGCCGCCGCCATCTGGTCCTGCCCCACCACCGCCATGCTCGACTTCCCGGCGGAAAGCCTGGCGCGGTTCTTCGACAACCATCGGCTGCTGAACCCGCTGGAGCGGCCGCTCTGGCGCAGTGTCGTCGGCGGCAGCCAAACCTATGTGACGCGCATCCGCGAGGCACTGGGAGCACAGCGCATGCTCGCCGATGCCGCCGTCGGCGTGCAGCGCGGCAGCGGCGGTTTGCGCGTGGACCTCGCCTCCGGTCGCAGCCTGGCCGTCGACCGCGTGGTGCTCGCGACCCATGCCGATCAGGCGCTGGCGCTGCTGGAGCAGCCGAGCGCCGATGAACGGCGCCTGCTCGGCTGCTTCCGCTACCAGCCGAACCGCACCTTCCTGCACACCGACACGGCGCTCATGCCCAGGCGCCGCAAGGTCTGGTCCGCGTGGAATTACCTCGCCGCCGAAAACGCGGCCGGCACCGCCGCGGTGTCCGTCACCTACTGGATGAACAGGCTGCAGGGCTTGCAGACGCGCCGCGACTATCTGGTGTCGTTGAATCCGCTACAGGACCCGGATCCGGCCCAGGTGATTGCCACCATGACCTATGACCATCCGGTGTTCGACCAGGCGGCGATGGATGCCCAGCGCGAGCTGCACCGCCTGCAGGGTGCGGACGGCGTGTATTTCTGCGGCAGCTACCACGGCTACGGCTTCCACGAGGATGCCCTGCGGGCCGCCGTGGAGGTCGCCGGGCGGCTCGGCGTAGACACGGACTGGATCACCGGTACGGCTGTATCAACACAAACACCAGACGCTATGGCGGCATCCGCAGCCGCCAGCGCCCCAGCCTGATGCCGCATCCCATGGACATGCGCGAACCGCCGACGCCGACACCGCCGCACCGCATCTTTTTCACCCGTGTCATGCACCGGCGGTTGTTTCCGGTGCATTACCGGTTCGAGTACCAGGTATTCAGCCTGTTGCTGGACCTCGATCGGCTGGATGCAAGTCCGCGGCGTCTCGCGGTGGGACCGCGCCGACGCTCGCCCGCCGGCCTGCTGCGGCCCGCGCTGTTTCGCTTCGACCCGGCGGATCACGGCCCCCGGGACGGCTCGCCCCTAAGGCCCTGGGCGGAAGCGGTGCTGGCGGCCCAGGGGATCCACCTCGCCGGCGGGCGCATTCGGTTGCTGTGCTTTCCGCGGCTGCTCGGCTATGGCTTCAATCCCCTGAGCCTGTGGTATTGCGAGCATGCCGACGGGCGGCTGCGCGCCGTCATCGCCGAGGTCAACAACACCTTCGGTCAGCACCACAGTTATCTGTTGCACGACCAGGGCCGCCCCATCCCCTGGCCCCTGCGGGCCGAGAAGCGCAAATGCTTTTACGTCTCGCCGCTGATGGAGATGGACGGCGGCTATCGCTTCCGTCTCTCCGCGCCCGGCGATCGGCTCGGCGTGCTGATCCGCCAGTTCGACACCCATGGCCGGCTCAAGCTGGTGGCCAGCCAAACCGGCGTCGGTGAGCCGCTGACGGACGCCGCGCTGTGGCGGGCATTTCGTCGCATGCCCATGATGACCTACAAGATCATGTTTGCCATCCACTGGCAGGCGCTCAAGATCTGGCTGCGCGGCGCGCGCTTCTTCCCCAAACCCGAGCTCCCCAAACAGGAGGTGACTTGATGTCCGATCGCCTTGGCTCAGAGTCCGGCCCCACCGATGCGGCCTTGCCCGGAAACGGCGTAGGTCGGATCGCCACCCGGGCGGCGCTGAAGCCTTTCCGTCATCTCTTCGATCGCATCCTGCGCGGGCATCTGCGTATCCGCGTCGGCGAGCACTGCCACGACATGCACGGCAGCGAGGCGGGTCCGGGCGGCGAGATCCGCCTGGTGCGCCCGCTCGCCTTCGCGCGGCGCATCGCCACCCGCGGCCATGTGGGGCTGGGCGAGGCCTACATGGCCGGCGACTGGGACAGCCCGGACGTCACCGCCCTGCTGCACTGCTTCGCCGCCAATCAGCACGCGTTGGTGGAGGTGTTCGACGGCAGCTGGATCAATCGCATCGGCTCCCTGCTGCGCCACCGCCGGCGCGCCAATACCAAGGCCGGCAGCAAGCGCAACATCCAGGCCCACTACGACCTGGGTAACGACTTCTACCAGCTCTGGCTCGACCCCAGCATGACCTACTCCTGCGCGGTCTTCGATGGTCACCCAGACACCCCGACGCCGACCCTGACGCAGGCGCAGACGCAGAAGTACCAGCGCCTGCTGGGCCTCCTGGAGGCCGAGCCCGGGCAGCGTGTGCTGGAGGTCGGCTGCGGCTGGGGCGGCCTCGCGCGCGAAGCCGCCGCGGCGGGGCTCGCCGTCACCGGCATCACGCTCTCGCGCGAGCAGCTCGCCTGGGCCGAGGCGGCGGCGGCGCAAACAGCCGCCGCCGAGCGCATGGCCTTTCGGCTCCAGGACTACCGCGACGTCAACGAGTGCTTCGACCACATCGTCTCCATCGAGATGTTCGAGGCCGTGGGCGAGACGTATTGGCCGGCCTACATGGCCATGCTGAAGCGCTGCCTGAAACCGGGCGGGCGGGCGGCGCTGCAGGTGATCACCATCGCCGACAGCGAGTTCGACGGCTACAAGGCGAGCCCGGATTTCATCCAGCACTACATTTTCCCGGGCGGCATGCTGCCCACGGTGGGCCGCTTCGATGCCGCGGCCGCCGACGCCGGCCTGCGGGTCGTCGCACGCAGCTTCCACGGTCTCGACTACGCCCGCACCCTGGCGGCCTGGCGGGAGCGCTTCGACGCGCAGCTGCCGGCGGTGCGCGCCCTGGGCTACGACGAGCAGTTCATCCGTATGTGGCGCTACTATCTGTGCTATTGCGAGGCGGGCTTCCGCGACGAGCGCATCGACGTCATGCAGGTGGCGCTGGCGGCCGACTGACGTTGGCCTTGGGTCCAGAGGCATGCCGAAACGGCCGCCGGCTGTGACAGACTCCTGCGAGCAACCCTGAGGAGGCGGCTTCCATGCACCAACAGCGTACACAGCAGTCGGCCACGGGCGGCACCGGGCGCCGGCCGCGCACCCTCGGCGTCCTCGGCGCCGCCCTCGTCGCCACATGGCTGCTGGGCTGCTCGCCCCCCACCGGCGCCCTCGAACCCAGCGGCACGGACGTGCCGGAGGCCACCGGCTGGCGCACCGAAGAAGTCGTCCGTGGACTGGCGCACCCCTGGGCCGTCGTCTGGCTACCGGACGGCGACGCCTTGATTACCGAGCGCCCGGGACGTCTGCGCCTGCTGCGCGCCGACGGCACCCTGGCGCCCGAGCCCCTCGACGGACTGCCCCCCATCTGCGACAGCTGCGGCCAGGGCGGGCTGCTGGATCTGGCGCTGCATCCGGATTTCGCTCAGAACCGGCTCGTCTACTTCACCTTCGCCCAGGGCGATGAAGACCGCAACCGCACCGCCCTCGGCCGCGGCCGGCTAGACGCGGACAAGACCCGGCTCACGGCGACGCAGGTGATTTTCCACAACGCCGACTGGAAATCCGGCGGTCAGCACTTCGGTTCCCGTCTGCTCTGGCTGCCCGATGGCACACTACTCATGAGTATCGGTGACGGCGGTAATCCGCCCGTGTCCTTCGCCGGTGAGCACATTCGCAACCAGGCGCAGAACAAGGGCACGCATTTCGGCTCGGTGGTGCGGCTCACCGACACCGGCAACGCGCCGCCGGACAACCCCTTCGTCGACGACCCCAATGCCAAGCCCGAGCTCTACAGCTACGGCCACCGCAACATCCAGGGCATGGCGCGCCACCCGGACTCGGGCCGCATCTACGCCAACGAGCACGGCTCCCGCGGGGGCGACGAGCTGAACCTGATCCAGGCCGGTCACAACTACGGCTGGCCCGAGGTCACTTACAGCAACGAGTACTGGGGCCCACCCGTCTCCGACGTCGCCCAGCGCCCGGACGTGACCGACCCCCTGGTGGTCTGGACGCCTTCCAAGGCCCCCAGCGGACTCACGGTCTACACCGGTGAGCGGTTCCCGCAGTGGCAGGGGGATCTCTTCTCCGGGGCCCTCAAGTTCCAGCAGATCCGCCGCCTCGCGCTCGACGGCGACAAGACCGTCGGCGAGCAGCAACTGCCCATCGGCGAGCGCGTGCGGGATTTGCGCATGGGACCGGACGGGGCGCTCTATGTGCTCACCGACGGCGCCAACGGCGCGCTGTTGCGAATCGTGCCCGAATAGCGCGCGCATCCCACTCATCGATCACATCCCCGGACTGGACCGCCTCACCGTGGAGGTTCAGCCGTGCCGCCTGCGCGCCCGCGGCGAGGCGGGTGCACCGTTGGACGACAGGCAGGCAGGCAAAAGAACGCAAAAACTAATGCGAACGATTCGCGACACTGGTATCCTTTGATTCGCTTCGTTGCGATTCATCATTGAAGGAGCCCAGATGCTTAACAAAACCCGTATCGGCGCAGCCACCGTGCTGTGTCTCGTCGTCGGCGGCGCCCATGCCGAGGGCGAGCTGAACCTGTACTCGTCCCGTCACTACGACACGGACGAGCGCCTGTACACCAACTTCGAAGAGCAAACCGGTATCGAAATCAACCGTCTCGAGGGCAAGGGCGACGAGCTCATCGAGCGCATGAAGGCCGAAGGCCGCAACAGTCCCGCCGACGTGTTCATCACCGTCGACGCCGGGCGCCTCTGGCGGGCCGACCAGGCCGGCCTGTTCCAACCGGTGGAATCCGACATTCTGGAAGCCCGCATTCCGGAATGGCTGCACCACCCCGATGGTCACTGGTGGGGCTTCTCCAAGCGTGCGCGGGTAATCTTCTATGACAAGGACCGGGTCGACCCAAAGGACATCCAGACCTATCAGGATCTCGCCGATCCCAAGCTGAAGGGGATGGTCTGCACGCGCAGTTCCAGCAACATCTACATGTTGTCGCTGATGGCGGCGCTCATCGAGCATGTCGGCCCAGAGGCGGCGGAACAATGGGCCGCGGGCGTCTGGAACAACCGTGCACGCGACCCTGAAGGTGGCGACACCGATCAGCTCAGGGCCATCGCCTCGGGTGAGTGCGCCGTCGTGCTGTCGAACACCTACTACTTTGCCCGCGCCCTGCGCAAGGACGTCTCCGGTCTGGACGAAGAAGCCCTCGAGGGCATCGGCTGGGTCTTCCCGAATCAGGAGAGCTTCGGTGCGCATGAGAACATCTCCGGCGCCGGTGTCGCCAAGCACGCCCCGAACCGGGACAATGCCATCAAGTTCCTGGAGTACCTCAGCAGCGAGCAGGCCCAGGAATACTTCTCGGCGGGAAATGATGAATACCCGGCGGTTCCCGGCACACCCCTCGCCGACAGCGTGGCACGCCTGGGCACCTTCAAGGAGGACACCATCAACCTGAACATCCTGGGCGAGAACCAGGCCGAGGCGCAGCGGATCTACGACCGCGTTGGCTACGAATAACGCGTGCTGACCGCGCCGGCACCATCACCGACGCGGCCAACCCTTAACGACGAAGCGAAAAAGCCCCGACGAGTCACCGCTCGTCGGGGCTTTTGTTTGCCAGCCAGAGCCGTCCGCGCCCCAACCCGCAAACACCGGGCAACCGGCAACCGGCAACGGGCAACGGGGGCAATCGGCTTACTCCGGGTCAGAGGCAGCACCTGCCACTGGCGGATCAGCCCCGCGAGGGCAAGGGCGGCGTTTCGCCCTCGGTGGCCGTGAGCGGCGGTCGCCGTCGTTTACGCTGGCGGCCGGGTCTCGAGGCCGTGATCTGTCGGCTGAGGAGAAAGACGGGCAGCAGACCACAGGCGACGATGATGAGCGACGGCGTGGCGGCCTGGGTCAGGCGCTCGTCCTTGGCGAGGTTGTAGGCCTGCACCGCCAGGGTGTCGAAATTGAACGGGCGCATGATGAGGGTCGCCGGCAGCTCCTTGAACACGTCCACGAACACGATGAGCCCGGCGGTGAGCAGCCCGCCCGAGATGACGGGGATATGCACCTTCAACGCGGTGCTCAAGGGTCCGTGGCCCAGGGAGCGGGCGACGTCATCCATGTGGGTGGTGACCTTGCCGAGGCTCGCCTGCACCGTATTGAAGGACACCGCCAGAAAGCGCACCAGGTAGGCGAACACCAGCGCCGCGATGCCGCCGGTGAACAGCAGGCCAACGCCGAAGCCGAAATGGCTGCGGAAAAAATTGTCGATGGCGTTATCCAGCGTCGCCACCGGGATCAGGATGCCGACGGCGATGACCGACCCCGGCACCGCATAGCCGACGGCCGCCACCCGGTTGGCGGCGGCGGCGAGGGGTGAGCGCTCGATCCGCGCGACATAGGCGAGGAACAACGCCAGCACCACCGCCAACACCGCCGTCATGGCGGCGAGGGTCGCACTATTGGCGGTGAGCTCCAAATAGCGCGCCGTCAGCGGATTGTGGCCGCCGGTGGCCGCCATCCAGAGCAACATGGCCACGGGCGCGATAAAGCCCACGACCAGCGGCCCGGCGCAGAAGACCGTCGCCAGCCAGGCGCGCCAACCACCGAGCTCATACGGCTGGATCTCCTGCCAACGGCCCGACGTCTCATGGAAGCGCGCCCGCCAGCGGCTCCACTGCTCCAGCATCAGTAGCGCGAAAACGAAGGCCAGGAGCACACTCGCCAGCTGTGCGGCGGCGACGCGATCTCCCATGGAATACCAGGTGCGATAGATGCCAGTGGTGAATGTGGGCACGCCGAAGTGCGCCACGGTGCCAAAGTCCGCCAGCGTTTCCATCAGCGCCAAGGCCATGCCGGTGACGATGGCAGGCCGCGCCAGCGGCAGCGCGATGCTGCTGAACGCCCCCCAGGGGGTGCGGCCCAGGGTGCGACCCACCTCCAGGGCACAGATGGATTGCTGCAGGAAGGCCGTGCGCGCCAACAAATAGACGTAGGGATAGAGCACGGCGCTGAAGACGAGTATTGCCCCACCGGTGGAGCGGATGTTCGGAAACCAGTAATCCCGCGGCCCCAGCCCCGTCAGATCCCGCAGCAGGGTCTGCACCGGACCGGAGTGCTGCAGCAGGTCCGTGTAGGCGTAGGCGACGACATAGGCGGGGATGGCCAATGGCAGCACCAACATCCATTCGAACAGCCGCCGGCCCGGGAAGCGGCACATCACCACCAGCCAGGCGGCGCCAGTGCCGCCGATGACCACCCCCGCACCCACGCCGAGCATCAAGGCCAGGCTGTTCAGCACGTAGTCCGGCAGCACCGTGGACGCCAGATGCTGCCAGTTCCCCTGCCCTTCCCGGAAGACATTGAGTATTACCCCGAGCAGCGGCACGGAGAACAGCGCGGCGACGCCGGCGGAGAGGTAGGCCATCGACAAGCGGCGCCGGCGTCGCCTGCCCGGCGCGTCGGCAGTCGGCGTTGGGGTTTCTGTGATCATGTGGGTATTGTGCCAGTCTTCCTCGCTTTCCCGAAGCACGCCGCTCCCTGGCAAACGCGCCAGGGCTGCGCCCCCGGCTGCTGGTGGCTGACTCAGATAGAGGTTGGTACCGAGTCGGACCTCGTCGCAACGCTATCGCCCATCGAGCTTATCAAACAGAGCGAAGCTCCCAGCGAAAGTGAACAGTGTATGAGCCAGATCATGGTGTGCTGATAATTCCTTGCGAATCGTCGGTGAGATTCAGGAAATATTCAGTTTTCCCCCTTAAGCTCGAAGGTGCCTGTAAACAAAATAGACAAGCAAGAGCACGAAATGACATCAAAAAATCATCGACGAGGGGCATGCACCGCTCCGAGCCTGCTACTGGCGCTACTTGTGGCCGTCGTCGCGGCGCCTGCACTGGCTGACGACGATTGTAAAGTAGTCAGCACCCCAGCCAATTGCAGCGGCGATGGCCCGCCACCGGTCGGCAGCAATGTGACGATCCTGGCCAACAACGATCTGGGCATGCACTGCGCTGACCAAGACTACCGCATCTTTAGCATCCTGCCGCCGTTCAACGTCATCGGCGCCCAGGTGATCCTGGGTGGGCGCGAACCGCGGCTGCTGACGCGCTCAGACGGCGTCGAACTGAGTTACCAGGCCGTCGCGTCCAACATCGTCGATCCCACCGACGACAGCGCACGCCCCAGCGCGACGGACTCCATCAACAGCACGTCCCAAAACAAAGCTGTTCAGAACGCCCCTGACATATTCAAAGGCAATTTCTGGTCCACCGACGGCAACGGCATCGATCCCAACGGCTTTCTCGCCTACGATCCGCTTTACCCCGCCGGTGTGCTCGGCCTGTTCCCGTTCCTGCCTGACCTCGGGCTGCCGGCACCGGAAGTAGAGCGGCTGTGGCTCGGTGACGGCGAATTGCACG
The DNA here is from genome assembly GCF_913062725.1 of uncultured Thiohalocapsa sp. Classification (GTDB taxonomy): domain Bacteria; phylum Pseudomonadota; class Gammaproteobacteria; order Chromatiales; family Chromatiaceae; genus Thiohalocapsa. The sequence continues at coordinate 5,478 of NZ_CAJXWY010000059.1, read as the reverse complement.
CGGCACAGTCGCCGATGCCCGGCATCGCGGCGCCCTACAGTGCCAATGATCCGCAGCCTTTTCATACCTTCGTCGAAGACTTCCCGTTCTTCACCAGCCAGGGCTTTGGCTACATCGCGCAGAATTTTCGCCGTTACCTCGCCGAAGGCATACCGATCCTGCCAGTTGACGATCAGGGACGCGGCAACGCCTATCCACTGATGCGCGTTCAGGCACATGACGCCGGTGGCAACCTGCTGGCAGCAGTGGACACGGTACTGCCGGTTGCCTCCGAGGCCGATTGCCAGGGCTGCCACCTTGAGCAGGACGTCTGTAACGGCCTTGGGCTCGGCATCCCCTGCGACGACATCGCCAACTGGTACGGTCGCGGCGCCTCGTTCATCACCGGAGACACCATCGACATCACCGATCCCACCGCGACCGACTTCGTGCCCGGCGAGACGGCGGAGCAGGTCGCCCTGAACGCGGCCAAGATCAATATCCTGCGCCTGCACGATGCTCGCCATGGCACATCGCTGGACAGCGAGCGCTTTGTCACCTGTGCCACCTGCCACTACTCGCCGGCACTGGACCTGGCCCAGCTCGGCCCCAACGACGATAACGGCAAGCAGCAGACGCAGCACGTCAGCATGTCGCGGGCCATGCATGGCTTCCACGGTAATCTGCGTGACGACCGGGAGAACGACCCGGATAGCGTCTTCGCCGCCCTGTTCCCAGACATGCCGCCACCGTCCGAGCGCACGCCGGAGGAGCAATCACGGATCTTGGGGGAAACCTGCTACAACTGTCATCCGGGCAAGCGCACCAAATGCCTGCGCGGCGCCATGGAGACCGGCGGCATGGTCTGCCAGGACTGCCACGGTCAGAGCACCCAGGTTGGCCACGACTTCACCGCCAACTTCCCGGACCAGCCTGGCACACCAACACCCGGCCTACGCGTGCCCTGGGCCGACGAGCCGCTGTGCCAGTCCTGCCACATTGGTGACGTACTGCAGGTGCAGAACCTCATCAGCGCCGGCGCCCTGACAGACGCCGCGATCAACGCCACCGACAAGTCCGGCAATACCGATGGACTTCGCTTGGAGATGGCCTATGCGGTGAGTGAGCATGTCACCAACGGCGGTGATGACGCACTCACGTTGTATGACTTCGCCAACTCCCGCTTCGCGTCCAATCTACCCTTGTACCGCCTCTCCGGCGGCGACGACGGCAGCGACAAAGGCCACGGCGGGCTCAGCTGCGAAGGCTGCCACGGCTCGACCCACGCGATCTGGCCAAACGCCAATCCCTGGGCCAACGATAATAAAACGGCCATGGACCTCCAAGGCCACACCGGTACCATCATCGAGTGCAGTACCTGCCACGACGGCGACTTGGGTAACACACTGGGTGGCCCTCATGGCATGCATCCGGTCGGCGGCACCCGCTTCGCCGACGGCGGACACGAGGATCTGGCCGAGCGCAGCAAGGACGCCTGCCGTGCCTGCCATGGCCGCAATGGCGAGGGCACGGTGCTTTCCCGGACCGCCGTGGACCGCACCTTCACCATCGAAGAATGCGAAAACGGCACGCTCTGCCCCGATGGAGAATACGAGAACTTCACCGTTCGACTGACCCGGGGGCAACCGGTGTCGTGCGCAATGTGTCACGAAAACGAACTGCGCACCGAACCAAAGCCGCCGTGGAACGGCGAATGCCTCCTCGACTGGGCTGAGTCGCGCTTTCCCCAGCGCTTCGCGCCCGCTGGCGCCGAGACCATCAAAAGATCGCGGCTGCACTATCGCATCTACAGCGAGAGCCGCACAACCCTTGGCTACTCCGACGCTACACAAAAAGTGTACTAACAGAATCGCATGGGCGAGACCCGATCCGTGGGTTCGCTGCAAACCTGGCTCCAACGGGCAGGCTGCCGTGCCCAGTAAAGAGTGCACTGCTCACCAGAAACGCTTGCGCTTGAAAGCGTTGCTAGGGGTTGCTAGCACATTGGCTGAGGCAACCGCGAGACGAATCAGTGTCCATGCCGAGCCTCAGCGCACGTCAACTTCATCTTGGTTACTCCAACGCTAAGGCTCCCTGCTTGACGCTGTCCACTTCATATCGTACAGGGTTCGAGAGCTTCTTGAGCTCTCCTTTCTCAACGGCTTGCTTGAGCCAGGCATTCAACTGCGTCTTGTTTAATGCAAGCGCCTCAACCAGTTCGTCGGTGGTGCGGGGCTCCGTCCCGCAAAGCTCCTTGGCCTTGGCGACGAATAATTCGTAGAAGGTAACCCTTGCCAACTCAATGGCTTGTGGACCTCTGCCGCTGGTTATCACATCAAGCTGGGGCAGCGGACCGCTGGCGTCGCCCACCTGCTTTTGCTCAGACTGGGCTTGCGCTCGACTACCCGCATCAGCCTCTGTAGCTGGCTTTGTTGGGGGCTGCGGTTCTTCAACCATCGCCGCTTGACCGAACAGCTCCCGGTCTGCTTTCGGCTGATCTGCGTTGACTCTGAAGAACGCGGCTACCTCTACGCCGTCAATGCCGGCAGGTCCTTCCGAAGCACCCGCAGCAATCAGCGCCGCATTACCGGCTTCAGGGTCATCCGTCGGCTTGACCCACAAAGGCACCCATCCCTTCTTCAAGTCTTCATTCGCGCCGGTCCATGTACCTCCCGTCTTTCCTGAGTGGACAGCTAAAGCTGCATCCGCAAGGCAGTAGATATACTTGTTCCGCTGCATCGCGTTGCCTGCGTTAAACCCGGCTTCGGGATTGAACGATGAGACCAGCACCAAGTTGTTCTCCAGCAGGTACTTGCGGTACTTCGTGCCCGAACAGGCACGCAGCAGGCTGTCGGCCAAAACGCCAACCGCCGTTCCTTCCGCGTCAAGCGCGCCCAGCATGGCCGTCTCATCAACACCTCGCGCCCCGCCGGAAACAATCGATATTCCGGCGTTCGAGGCAAGCGCACCCAGCTTGCTGCTATACACCAGATCACCGTCGCTCACCTTCCGCGACCCGACCACGGCCAGCCCACCACTATTCAGCAAAGCCCGGTTGCCGCAACCAAACAATATTGCGGGTGAATCGCTCTTAAGACGCTGCTTGAGTCGTCTTGGATAGTCCGGGTCGGAGCGAGTCATCACCCACAAGCCAGACTTCAGCCATTTTTCCATCAAGATGGCTAGAGCAGGCCCACGGTCGAGCAGCGCGTTCACCCGTTCGATCGAAACCGTCTTGTCATGCCACCCGCCCAGCAGATCATCTGGATTGCCCCGCAGAAGATGTGCCGGTGTCAACGACCGTTGGTGGAGCCACTCTGCGAACCGCCCGTACTCCTTCGGAGCGAGCGGCCTTGCTGCGCCTGAATCGGTCTTTTTGAAATGGCCCGTCAGGAGCAGAACAGCCTGTGTCGTCTCGGAAACCGTCATTCAATCACCACTCGTGGTGGATGCCAGCGCGATAGGGAAGACCGGCCCGCTGCCCGCCCGCAGTAACAACGCCGCCAGCACCGTCACCGTCCAACCGGAATCAATCACATCGTCAACCAGCAGCACCGGGCTCGAAGGCATCTCTTGCGCTACATCGAACACGCCATCAAGATTGCGGCATTGATGGAACCGATTCCGCTGCATCTTTTGCGGCGCGTTGTCACGAACCTTCCGAATCGCGTCTACGAAGGGAAATCCCAGGCGATCCGCTAGTCGGCGGGCGAAATCCGGAACCAGGTTTGGATGGTTGTTCGACGGAACACAGGTAACCCATTGCGGACCCGGATAGGGCCGCCAGCGATCGCGGATCATTTCGGCCATCGCATCCACCAGCGCGTCCCGGAAATGCCCAGCGTGCTTGTCATCGGCCACAAGACCACCCCAGGCGGCATCCCCCCAGCGCGACAGGATGCGGCCCTCCTCCGCCTGCGAGTTCTTTGGAAAGTTCCCTCGGAATCCGTATTCCTGGAATGCCCCAGCAGCCACTTGCTTCTTCGGCTTGAAGACGATCTCGGCATGGCGAAGAAAGCGAGCGGCTTCTATGGCCAGTCCACGGTCCACGGCGGTTCCCACGACCGGTTCGCCCCGACACACGGCACACTTGCCGCACTCGGTTGCTCCGGGGTCGTCCAGCGCGTGTCTCAGGAACGCCATCAGACAGGTTCGGCTGTCTACATAAGCGAGAATCTCCTGCCACTCACCTTCCCGCTGCTCGGTAAGACGGCGAATACGCTCATGGTCCATCGCGTAGTGGACAGCCGTGCGATACCACCGACTCCCTTGCTTGATCACCGGCGCTGGCGATTCGACACTCAACACCTTCAATACCTTCTCGATTTGGCCATGCCGAAGATTCAGTTCAGCCTGTACCTGCTGAAGCGACAAGCCATCACTGGCCGCCAGTACGTCGAGTATTGCGTCGACATCCCGCTCGTCCGGGAACGCGCTGCGCCGGAAAAACTCATGGATGTCCTCGTCTTCCTTGCCCGCCAGTAGCACGCCGTAAGCCCTGTCGATCGCACGCCCAGCGCGCCCTACCTGCTGGTAGTAAGCGACGACCGAGCCCGGCGCTTGGTAATGGATGACAAAGCCAAGATCCGGCTTGTCGTAGCCCATACCCAGCGCCGCCGTTGCGACCAGCACCTTGATCTCATTGCGGAGCAGCAAGTCCTCAAGGTGTTGCCGATAGCTGTTGCTGTCTGGAAAGTCCGAGTGCTCGACACTGCCGTAATAGGCCCGTGCCTCGATCCCCCGAGATCGGAGCCAGTCCGCAACCTGCTGGGCGTCCCGCACCGTTAGCACATACACAATGCCGGTGCCCGGCAGCTCGATAACCTGCTGCGCGAGCCACGCAAGGCGCGATGCCTGATCGCGTAGGCGCAGGGTTTGCAGCACGAGGCTATCGCGCACTAGGGTCCCACGCTGGATCTGTATATCCCTGAGCTGCGACTGCACGTCGTCGATCACACGATTGTTCGCGGTGGCCGTGGTCCCGAGCAGAGGCATATTCGGAGGCAGCTGCCGAAGCACGTTGACCAGGCGACGATAGTCTGGCCTGAAATCGTGTCCCCAGTCGGAGATACAGTGCGCCTCGTCCACGACCAGCAGGCCGACCCTGTCCGCGATCGGCAGAAGCACCTCATCCACGAAGGACTCGTTGGACAACCGCTCCGGCGAGATCAGGATGGCGTCGATCTGGTCCGACAGGATCTGCTGTTGGACCTGCGGCCAGTCCGCTTGGTTGGTGGAATTGATCGTCGTGGCGCGGATGCCCAGCCGCTGTGCCGCCTCAATCTGGTTCCGCATCAGCGACAGCAACGGGGAGACGATCACCGTGGGGCCAGCGCCCGCATCGCGCAGAATCCGCGTGCTGATGAAATAGACCGAGCTTTTCCCCCAGCCTGTGCGCTGCACCACCAGCAGCTTCCGCCGGTGGTTGACCAGGGCGTCGATGGCCTCCCACTGGCCGTCGCGGAATCGGCCAGCAGGGTCGCCGATCGCCGTCCCCAA
>NZ_CAJXWY010000058.1 GCF_913062725.1 uncultured Thiohalocapsa sp. | reverse complement strand
CAACTCTTCAAAGACGCCGACAAGCGCAAGGCCACCCACCAGGGGCTCACCGGCGCGCGCGTGGACAAGGCGCGCAAAGACTCGCTGGACCTGGCCGCCGCCAGCATTCCGCCCAAACTGCGGGCGCAATATGCCGAGCCCGTCGAGCAGTACTTCGCCCGGCTCGGCGAGGCCCACCAGGCCTATGTGGCGCGCTTCCCGGCGCTAGAGTATCCGCGCACCTTCGAGCACGGCGTCTACGGCTTCAATATCCAGCGCTACTACCCGGGTGGCCAGGCCTACCATGCGTGGCACTACGAAAACGCCCATCCCAAGGTGGCGCATCGCATCCTCGCCTGGATGACCTACCTGAACACGGTGCACGCCGGCGGCGAGACCGAGTTCCGGCACCAGGGCCTGAAGATCAAGCCGGAGCAGGGACTCACGCTCATCTGGCCCGCGGGCTTCACCCACACCCACCGCGGCCTGCCCCACCGGGACGGCCTGAAATTCATCATCACCGGCTGGTTCGAATACGCGCCGCGGGGGCGAGGTTAGGTATCGGCGGCTGCGCCTGGAGCCGCCAGCGTCCGCGGCCCGCTCTCGGCGCCCAGGATCAGCACGTCGGCGCCGCGCAGCGCGAAAATGCCGCAGGTGACCACGCCGGCGAGGTTGTTGAGCTGTTGCTCCAGCGCTTTGGGCTCCAAAATCTGCAGGCCCTGCACATCCAGGATGACGTTGCCGTTGTCGGTGACGTAACCTTCGCGCCACACCGGCGTGCCGCCGAGCTTCACCAACTGGCGGGCCACCAGGCTGCGGGCCATGGGGATCACCTCCACCGGCAGCGGGAAGGCCCCCAGCACGTCCACCAGCTTGGACTCGTCGGCGATGCAGACGAAGCGCTCGCTGGCGGCGGCGACGATCTTCTCGCGGGTGAGTGCGCCGCCGCCGCCCTTGATGAGGGCGAGATCGCGGTTGGACTCGTCGGCGCCGTCCACGTACAACGCCAGGTCACCGACGGCGTTCAGGTCAAGCACCGGGATGCCGTGCTGCCTGAGCCGCTCGCTGGAGGCCTCGGAGCTGGAGACGGCGCCGTCGATGCGGCCCTTCATGGTGGCCAGGCAGTCGATGAAGTGATTCACTGTGGAGCCGGTACCAACGCCGATGACACCGCCCTCGACGTAGTGCAGCGCCGCCTCGGCGGCCTGCTGCTTGAGCGCATTCTGATCCATGGTCCTGCCCCTGTGGTGCTGATGAAACTGACCCCGTGCATGATAGCAAAGGGCGTCGGCCCCCGGGCCCGGGACCACGAGGCTCGATTTCAGCCCCCAGACCCCTGCCCCCATGCCCGAAACCTACCTGGAGCGCATCCTGCGCGCACGCGTCTACGACGTCGCCACGGAGTCGCCGCTGACGCCGGCCAAGCTGTTGTCCAAGCGCCTCGGCAACCGGGTGTGGCTCAAGCGCGAGGACCTGCAGCCGGTGTTCTCGTTCAAGCTGCGCGGCGCCTACAACAAGCTGATGCACCTGAGCCCGGCGCAGCGCGCGCAAGGGGTCATCGCCGCCTCCGCCGGCAACCATGCCCAGGGCGTGTCCATGGGTGCCGCCAGGCTGGGCTGCGAGGCCACCATCGTGATGCCGCGCACCACGCCGGCCATCAAGGTGGAGGCGGTGCGCGGCTGGGGCGCCAGGGCGGTGCTGCACGGCGATTCCTTCGACGAGGCCTTTGCCCACGCGCAGACCCTCATCGCCGAGCGCGGACTCACCTTTTTGCACCCCTTCGATGATCCCGACGTCATCGCCGGCCAGGGCACCATCGGCATGGAGATCCTGCGCCAGCACCCGGAGCCGCCGGCGGCCATTTTCGTGCCCGTGGGCGGCGGCGGGCTCATCGCCGGCGTGGCGGCCTATGTGAAGCATCTGTACCCGCAGGTGCGCATCATCGGCGTCGAGCCGGAGGATGCCCCCACCCTGCACGCGGCCCTGGCCGCCGGCCGCCGGGTGGTGCTGCCGGAGGTGGGGCTGTTCGCCGACGGTGTGGCCGTGAAGCAGATCGGCGCCGAGACCTTCCGCATCGCCCGATACACGGTGGACGAGGTGGTGCTGGTGAGCACCGATGAGCTGTGCGCGGCCATCAAAGACATCTTCGACGACACCCGCGGCATCGCCGAGCCGGCGGGGGCGCTGGCGGTGGCTGGCCTGAAGCGCTGGGTGGCCCGGGAAGGGGCGGCGGATCTGAGCCTGGTGGCCATCGAGAGCGGCGCCAACATCAACTTCGACCGCCTGCGCCATGTGGCCGAGCGCGCCGAGCTGGGCGAGCGGCGCGAGGCCCTGTTCGCCGTGGGCATCCCCGAGCGCCCGGGCAGCTTTCTCGCGTTCTGCCGGGCCCTGGGCAAGCGCCAGATCACCGAGTTCAATTATCGCTTCGCCGATCAGCGCGAAGCCCATGTCTTCGCCGGCGTCCAGCTCAGCGGCGGCGCCGACGAGCGCGCCGAGCTGGTGCAACGGCTGCGCGCCAAGGGCTTCTCGGTGCTGGACATGAGCGACAACGAGACGGCGAAGCTGCACATCCGCTTCATGGTGGGCGGGCACGCGCCGGGCGTCAGCGACGAGCGCCTGATCCGCTTCGAATTCCCCGAGCGCCCGGGGGCGCTGCTCAACTTCCTCTCCAGCCTCGGCAGGCGCTGGAACATCAGCCTGTTCCACTACCGCAACCACGGCGCCGCCTACGGGCGCGTGCTCATGGGCATCCAGGTGCCGGATCACCAGCAGGCGGCGTTGCACCAGCTGCTCAGCGGCATCGGCTACCGGTTCTGGGAGGAAACGGACAACCCCGCGTACCGGTTGTTTGCGAGTGCCGGCTTGGGGGAGGGGTGAGGGGGTTTTTGGTTGTTGGTTGTTGGTTTGGGGTGGGGGCTCGGTACGAGGGCCTGGGATGCGGCCTCAGCCTTGATAGGTGCCGTTTTCGGTGACCACCGCGTCCAGGGGCACGTCCCAGGGCTGTGGCTGCAGCTGCTCGACGCGTTGGCAGTCGTGGGCGATACCCACCAGCAGTGGGCGGTGCCAGTGTCGGCGCCGGCGCAGGGGCGCCAGGCTGCGATCGTAGAAGCCCGCGCCCATGCCCAGGCGGTTGCATCGGGCATCGAACCCCACCAGGGGCACAAGCACCAGATCCAGCGCATGCACCGGCTGGATGTGCCGGCGCCGGCGCACGGGCTCGGGAATGCCGAAGCGGTTGGGGCGCAGCGGCTCGCCGGGTCGATGCCGCACGAACCAGAGCCGCCCGGGCGCATGACCGCGCAGCACCGGCAGATACCAGCGGCGGCCGCGGGCGGGCATGCGCTCCAGCAGCGTCCAGACATCGGGCTCGCCGTCGGCGGCGACATAGAGCGCGACCCGCTTGGCACCACGCAGCATGTGCATGCGCACCAGATGGTCGCAAATGGCGCGGGCGTTGGCCTGCTGCCGGCGGTGGCCGAGGGCGCGCCGGGCGGCACGCAGGTGCCGGCGCAACGCGCGGGTGCTGTTGGCTGCTTGGCTCAAGTGTGCGTGTGGAGGCGGGAGAGACACCCCCCACCTGTAGCGATGCAGCCCTTGTTCTTGAACCAGACGGTTCAAGGGGGGACGATGAGCGATTGCCTCAGGCTTTCCGCTCGGGGCGGACTTGCACACGGGCCACCGCGGCACGTCCCCAGGGTACGGATTAGGCTCAAGAAAATACCCGGGCCGCTGTCGGATACCGCAGGGGATGTCTTGGCACAAGAGGCTATACGGATTTTCCTGGGTCGTCCACCCCGGCCGTCGTCCCGCCCGTCCCGAGCGCGCCCTCGACGCGATCCTGCAGCCGCACCAGGCGCGCGGTGTCGGCGGCCGAGACGGTGGTGCGCTGCATCAGCTCGAAGATGACGTTGAGCGCTGCCATGACGGCGATGCGATCGGCACCGATGACTCGCCCGTTCTGGCGCACTTCCCGCATGCGCTTGTCGAGCAGCCGCGCCGACTCCATCAGGCCCTGCTCGTCGCCGGCCGTGCAGGCGATGCGGTAGTCTTTGTCCAGGATCTGGACGGTGACCGGTATAGATTCATCGCTCATAGTTGCTCCTCCATCGACTTCAGCCGTGCCACCATCGCCTCTACCTTGCTGCGGGCCAGTTCAGTTTTTTCGATCAGCTCGGCTCGCTCGGTCACCAGATGCTGCTGGCTCGCGCGCAGCGAGGCGTTTTCGTCGCGCAGCCGCTCGAGCAGGCGGAGCAAATCCTCCACCCGCTGCTCTAACCGGTCGAGATCGAAATCACGCATGGCGCCCGAGCCTTGCCGCAAGCCGTTGTTCTGCTGGGTTCCGCACTATAGGGTCGGGTCGACGACGGGTCAATTGAAGCAAGGCCCCCGAGCCGCCAAATCGCGCACAAATAACCAAGCCGCTCGCTGACACGGCGGCGGACGCGTCATAATGATGCCAGTACGCAACCAGCCCAGCTCGCCAGCCCCACTCGCCAGCCCAGCCGCCGAAGCCCCAGGCCCCGTCCCGATGAGCAATGATCCAGATCCCGCCGCCGCCCCGGACCACGACGAGCTCGAGCGCCTGCTCTTGCCGAGTGCCTTGTCCTGCTCCGCCGCCGAGGCGCATGGCATCTACTGCGGCCTGCTGGCCAGCGGTGCCGACGCCGCGCGCGAGCGTTGGCTCGCCGAGCTGCTGCCCACAACGGAGCCCGCCGCCGCCGATGCCGCCGCCGATGCCGACGGCGAGGCTCGGCGCTCGGCGCTCGGCGCTCTGGCCACGGCCACGGACGCCGCGCTCGCCGACACGGCAGAGGCCTTCCATCCATTGCTGCCGGCGGAGGATCGGCCCCTGCGCGAGCGCGCCACGGCGGTGCACGGCTGGACCCGCGGCCTGCTCTATGGCCTCGGCGTCGCCGACCTGGATCAATCGCGGCTGACACCGCAGACGCGCGAAGTGCTCGACGACCTCATGGAGGTGACCCGCATGGATCTGGACGCCATCGAGGAAACCGCCGAGAACGAAGATGCCCTCGCCGAGGTGCTGGAGTTCCTGCGGGTGGCGGCGCTGTTGCTGCGCGAGCAAGACACGCCGGTGCGTCATGACTGAGCCCACCGCCCTGCCCCACAAGCTGGCCAAGGCCCTGCGCCGCCGCCGCCGCGAGCTGAGCCGCGCCATCGGTCCCGACGGCGTGCTGGTGGTGCCGGCGGCGCGCGAGGTGACCCGCAACCGCGACGTGCACTATCCCTTCCGCCAGAGCAGCGACTTCGCCTGGCTCACGGGCTTCCCGGAGCCGGACGCCGTGGCCGTGCTGGCGCCCAAGCACCAAGACGGCGAGCTCGTGCTCTTCTGCCGGCCCCGCGACCCGGAGCGCGAGGTGTGGGATGGCCACCGCTTTGGCACCGAGGGCGCCGTGGCGCACTTTGGTGCGGATGCGGCGCACCCCCTCTCGGCGCTCGACGAGACGCTGCCGGCGCTGTTGGCGGACCGCAAGCGCGTGCACTACCCGCTGGGCGTGGATGCGGACTTCGATCTGCAGATCATGGGCTGGCTGCGGGCGGTGCGTGCCCAGGCCCGCAAGGGCGTGAGCGCGCCGACCACGCTGGTCAGCTCCGATGAGCTGCTGCACGAGCGCCGTCTTGTCAAGGACAAGGGCGAGCTCGCCACCATGCGCCGCGCCGCCGCCATTTCCGCCGCCGCCCACCGCCGGCTGATGCAGACCTGCCGTGCGGGCCTGAACGAGCAACAGCTGGAGGCGACCTTCCTGCACGCCTGCGCCGAGGGCGGGGCGCGCTTCCAGGCCTATCCGCCCATCGTCGGCGGCGGCGCCAACGCCTGTGTGCTGCACTATGTGGATAATGCCGCGGTGCTGCGCGACGGCGATCTGGTGCTGGTGGATGCGGGCTGCGAGCTGGACGGCTATGCCTCCGACATCACCCGCACCTTCCCGGTGAACGGCCGCTTCAGCGCCCCCCAGCGCACGCTCTATGAGCTGGTGCTGGCCGCCCAGCGCGCGGCCATCGCCGCCGTCAAGCCCGGCAAGCGCTGGGATGCCCCGCACAAGGCGGCGCTCAAGGTGCTCACGCGCGGCCTGGTGGACCTGGGCTTCATCGAGGGCAGTCGCGACGACCTGCCCCAGCTCATCAAGGACGAGAAATACAAGCCCTTCTACATGCACCGCACCGGCCACTGGCTGGGCATGGACGTGCACGACGTGGGCCGCTACAAGCAACACGGCAAGTGGCGGGCACTCGAACCGGGCATGGTGCTGACCGTGGAGCCGGGCCTCTACATTGCGCCGGATGCGGAGGTGCCCGCGGAATTTCGCGGCATCGGTATCCGCATCGAGGACGACGTGCTGGTGACCGCAGACGGCCATGAGGTGCTCTCCCGCGATGTGCCCAAGGACGTGGAAGCCATCGAGCGCCTGATGGCCAGCGGCGCTTCGAGCCAGGAGACCTGAGCATGCAGGACTACGATGTGGTCATCGTCGGCGGCGGCCTGGTGGGCGGCAGTCTGGCCTGCGCGCTGGCCGGCGGCGGCCTGCGGGTGGCGGTGGTGGAGGCGGCCACGGCGCAGGCGCCGCAGGGCGCGGTGGCCGGCGGCGCGCCGCCGGCGCAGTACGACGAGCGGGTCATCGCCCTGTCCCTGGCCAGTCGCCGCATCTTCGAGGGCCTCGGCATCTGGCCGGCCCTGGCGGGCGCCGCCGAGCCCATCCGCCATGTGCATGTGTCCGACCGCGGCCACTACGGCTTCGCCCACCTGGACGCCGCCGATGAGGGCGTGTCGGCACTGGGCTATGTGGCGCCGGCCCGGGCCATCGGCACCGCCATCGAGGGCCGCCTGACCCGCGCCGACGGCGTCGAGCTGCTGCGCCCGGCGCGCCTCGGCGGGCTGCGCATCCAACCGCAGCATGCCGACCTGGAAGTGGCCGTCGACGGCGTCTCCCGACTGCTGCGCACGCGTCTGGTGGTGGCCGCCGACGGCGGCGACTCCGTGGTGAGAAAGCGCCTGAAGCTCGGCGTGCGCGAGCACCGCTACGGCTACGACGCCATCATTTCCACGGTGACGCCCGATCGGCCGCAGCCCGGCACGGCCTACGAGCGTTTCACCCGCTCGGGCCCACTGGCGATGCTGCCGATGACCGGCGGGCGCTGGTCGGTGGTGTGGACCGCGCACGAGCGCGATACCCCGGCGATCCTGGCCCTGGACGACGCAGCCTTCCTGGCCACGCTGCAACGGCGCTTCGGCGGCCGCTTGGGCGTGCTGACCAAGCCCGGGCGGCGCATCGCCTATCCGCTGCGCCTGGTGCTCGCCAGGGAGATCACGCGCCCGCGGGTGGCCCTGGTGGGCAACGCCGCCCACACGCTGCACCCGGTGGCGGGCCAGGGCTTCAACCTGGGGCTACGCGACGTCGCCGAGCTGGCCGACCTGCTGATCACGGCCCAGCGCACCGGCCGCGACCCCGGCGGGCCGGCGGTGTTGAACGGCTACCGTCAGCGCCGCAGCCCGGACCAGCGCGCCGTCGCGCTGGTGACCGACACCCTGGCCCGGCTCTTCGTGAACCCCTTCCCCCCGGTGCGCGCCGCCCGCGATGCGGGCATGCTGGCGCTGGACCTGTGCCCGACGGCCCGGCACGCGCTGGCGCGGCGGTTCATGGGCCTCGGCGGCCGGCTGCCGCGGCTCGCGCGCGGGCTGCCGGCGGTGTCCGAGTCACGGGTATCGCCTGTGGATGCGGGTTGATGGCGAGCCGTCCCGGCCGGCGCGAACAACGCCAATCCATGGGCGCTCACCCAACCTGAGCATTCGCCTTGCCGTCGCATCACTCGAAGCCCGAAACTCGACTCCCGATCCTCGTCCCAAGCACGATTCATGGCCCAAGATACCCGCGACTTCGACATCATCATTCTGGGCGGCGGCATGGTCGGCGCCGCATTGGCTTGCGCCTGTCGTGGGCGGGGCTGGCGCATCGCCGTGCTCGACGGTGCGGCGCCGGCGCGCGACTGGCCCGCCGGCGAGGTGGATCTGCGGGTGTCGGCGCTGAGCCGCGCGAGCCAGCGCATCCTCCAGCGCCTGGGCGCCTGGCCGCGCATGGTGGAGATGGGCGTGAGCGTCTACCGCGAGATGCACGTCTGGGATGCCGTGGGCGGGGCCGCCATTCACTTCGACAGCGCCGATCTCGGCGAGCCGGATTTGGGGCATATCGTGGAGAACCGTGTCACCCGCCTGGCCCTTTGGGAGCTGCTGGAGGCCGCCGAGGATGTCACGCTGTTCTGCCCCGCGCAGGTGGAAGTGCTGAGCATCGGCGAGGCCGGCGCCCGTGCCGTGCTCGCCGACGGCCGGGTGCTGCCCGCGCGGCTGGTGGTGGGGGCCGATGGCCGCGATTCCCTGGTGCGCACGGTGCTCGGCATCGCCACCGGCGGCTGGGGCTACGACCAGCGCGCCATCGTCTGTAACGTGGAGCCCGCCCACTGGCATCGGGAGACCGCCTGGCAGCGCTTTCTGCCCACGGGCCCGCTGGCCTTTCTGCCGCTGGCGGATGGGCGCTGCTCCATCGTCTGGTCCGCGGACGAGGACCGCGCCGAGGCGCTGCTCGGCCTGGACGATGCCGCCTTCATCAGCGAGCTGGAGCAGGCCTTTCAGTCGCGCCTGGGCCCGATCCTCTCGGTGGGACCACGCGCGGCCTTCCCGCTGCAGATGCAGTACGCCAAGAGCTACGTGCGCCCGCGGGCGGCCCTGGTGGGGGACGCGGCCCATGCCATCCACCCCCTGGCGGGCCAGGGCGTGAACCTGGGCCTGCTCGACGTCGCCGCCTTGAGCGACGCCCTGGCGCACGCCCACAGCCACCAGCGCGACATCGGCGGCCTCGCGACCCTGCGCCGCTACGAGCGCGCCCGCCGCGGTGACAACCTGCTGATGCTCACGGCCATGGATGCCTTCAAGCGCACCTTCGGCAACCGCATCCCGCCGCTGGTGGCGGCGCGCAATCTGGGGCTGTTCGCGGCCGACCGCCTGGGGCCGCTGAAAAAGGCCTTCATGCGCCAGGCGCTGGGACTCGGCGACGAGCTGCCCCCCCTGGCCCGGGCCGACGCCGAGCATTGAGCCGGGGGAGCGCATGGTCAGCCGGCATGGTGGGGTGCGTTGCTCATCGCTTCCCGGGCCGGCTGACCAGCAACGACGCACCAACGGGATGCCGTAGCGAGGCGCGCCCATGCCCATTCTGTCCCTCGCCTTCAGGAGCCTGCTCAACCGCCGCATCACGGCGCTGCTGACGCTCGCCTCCATCGCGCTCAGCGTGGCGCTGCTGGTGGGCGTGGAGCGCCTGCGCACGGAAACCCGCGCGAGCTTCGCCAGCACCATCGCCGGCACGGACCTCATCGTCGGCGCCCGCAGCGGGCCGGTGCAGCTGCTGCTGTACTCGGTGTTTCGCATCGGCAACGCCACCAACAACATCTCCTGGCAGAGCTACCAGGACCTCGCCGCCCAGCCCCGGGTGGCCTGGACGGTGCCCTTGTCTCTCGGCGACTCCCACCGCGGCTTCCGCGTGCTGGGCACCACGGATGCTTATCTGGCGCACTATCGCTATGGTCGCGACCAGCCCCTCGAGATCGCCGCCGGCGCCTGGCTGGATGATCTGTTCGAT
The DNA here is from genome assembly GCF_913062725.1 of uncultured Thiohalocapsa sp. Taxonomy (GTDB): domain Bacteria; phylum Pseudomonadota; class Gammaproteobacteria; order Chromatiales; family Chromatiaceae; genus Thiohalocapsa. The sequence continues at coordinate 14,941 of NZ_CAJXWY010000058.1, read as the reverse complement.
GCCGTGCTCGGCGCCGAGGTGGCCGAGCAGCTCGGCTACCGCGTCGGCGACGCCCTCACCATCGCCCACGGCGCCGGCGACGTCGCCTTCGCGCGCCACGACGACAAGCCCTTTCGCGTGGCGGGCATCCTGGCACGCACCGGCACGCCGGTGGATCGCACCGTGCACGTGGGCCTGGGCGCCATCGAGGCCATCCACGTCGGCTGGCGCGGCGGCGCCCGCACACCGGGCATCGGGATAAGCGCCGAGCGCGTGCGGGAGATGGACCTCACGCCCAAGGCCATCACCGCCGTGCTGGTGGGCCTGGACTCGCGCATCGCCACCTTCGGCGTGCAGCGCTGGGTGAACGACTACCCGGAAGAACCCCTGCTGGCGGTGCTGCCGGGGGTGGCCCTGGCCGAGCTCTGGTCGCTGCTGAGTGTGGCCGAGAACGCGCTGCTGGTGGTGTCGGCCTGTGTGGTGCTGGTGGGGCTCATCGGCATGCTGACGGCGCTGCTGATCGGCCTCAACGAGCGCCGGCGGGAGATGGCCATCCTGCGCTCCGTCGGCGCCCGGCCCGCCCAGGTGCTGGCGCTCATCGTCGGCGAGGCGGCCTTCCTGACCCTGCTCGGGCTCGCCGCCGGCGTCGGGCTGCTGTACCTGCTGCTGGCGGCGGCGCAGCCCGTGCTGGCCTCCGAGCTCGGGCTGTTCATCGCCATCGGCGCCCCGAGCCTGCGGGAATGGCTGCTGCTGGCGACGGTGCTCAGCGCCGGGGTGCTCGCCGGCGTGCTGCCCGGCTGGCGCGCCTACCGCATGTCCCTGACCGACGGCTTGTCCATCCGCGTCTAGGGCGCCGCCGCGGCGTCCACCCAGGCGGCGACGGCAACGCAACAGCCGGTCACTCGCGCCCGCCGCCGATCGTCCCCATCTTCCCTGCCACCGCCGTCGCTGGAGCCGCCGCAAACACCGATGAACGCCGACACCACGCCGCGCCGCCGGGCGCCCGCCATCCCGTGGCTTATGCTGACGCTCACCCTCGTCGCCTGCGGCGACGACGGCGGCGGGCTCAGCAGCGACGAATTGGCGGCGACGCCCCCGCCCGCCGCACTGGCGGACGGCCCGGAACTGGAATGGGATGACCTGATCCCGACGGACTGGCGCCCGGACAAGCTCTTCGAAGACTACGACGTCGGCAATCTCGAGGACGACGACCCGCGCGCCGACGCCCTGATGGATCAGCTCGGGACCCTGTGGGCGGAGGCGCCGGTGGTGCCGGAGCTCGACGGCCATCGGGTCAAGCTGCCGGGCTTCGTGGTGCCCCTCACCACGGACGCGGCGGTGATCCGAGAATTTCTGCTGGTGCCCTACTTCGGCGCCTGCATCCACGTGCCACCACCGCCGCCGAACCAGACCGTGCATGTGGTCACCAGCGACGACGGCGCCTATCGTGGCGAGCTCTTCGACACCGTGTGGGTGGAAGGCACGATGCGCGTCGAGCAATTCAACGACGATCTGGGCGACGCCAGCTACCGCATCGATGCGGTGCGCGTCAGCGCGTACGAGGAAGAGCCCTGAGCGCGGCCCGCCGACAGGCCCGGAGCGGGACGTCCTTGGCGATGCTCGCGCTGGCGAGTGTGTTGCTGACGCCGGCGGCGGCCGCGGTTTGTCACGTCCATCCACCCGCCGCCGACGAGCCGGTGCCCCGGCTGCTGGGCCCCTATGCCGATGCGGCCGCCTGCGAGCGCGAGCGGCGCCTGCGCTTCGGCGCCGCCGGACGCTGCCATTGCACCGCCGCGTTCACCCCCGGCTGGCTCGGCCCGCAGGCCCTGGACCGCCCGGCGCGGGCCGGCGACGACCGCCCCCCGCGTGGTGCGGCGCCGCAATCGCCGCTGCCTTGAGCCGGCGCAGGCGCAGGGTGCGCCATCGCCAGACGTCTTGGTGTGGCGCACTCAGCGCCGACGGCCCGGCCCCGGGGCGGTGTGCGCCCGTCAGCGGCCCCGCAGATTCCGGGCGATCCGGAACACCCGCTCGATGAAGTGCTCCATGCCCGCACGGCGATTCGCACTCAGGTGCTCAGCGAGCCCGGTGCCGGCGATGTAGGCCCTGGGATCGGTTTCCAGCACCGCCTCCGGCGTCTTGCGCTGGAAGGGCACCAGCAGCAGTGCCACCAGGCCCCGCACCAGCGGCGTCTCCGCATCGGCGCGGTATTCGATCAGGGGCGGGTCGTCGTCGGTGAGATTGCCGGTGAGCCAGGTCTTGGTATTGCAGCCCTTGACCAGGTTCGCATCGGTCTTCTCGCTCTCGGCAACCGGCAACAGCTCACGACTCAGCTCGCCGATGAACTCGTAACGGGCCTCCCAGGTGTCGAGCACCTCGAAGGCATCGAGAACGTCTTTCGTATTCATGGTATGCCGCTCCAGCGGTTGTGGCCGCGCTTATGGCATCAGTGCACACCGCAGGCGGCGCAGGCGTCAAGGGCTCGCACAGGGGGCGTGGCACGGATAACCCCCGTTTGGGGTCGGTATCCGTCGGGCAGCTGACCAATGGTCCCCCGTTTGCGGACTGGTAAAAACCATAATTTTAGTTATACTTTTCCCAGATGATCACTCCGGGCGCACGGGTTGAGTCGGACCGTCGGCGGCCATCGGCCAGCCGCCACGGCCCGCACCCGCGCACGCCCCCAGCCGGAGCCCGTCCATGGCATTCCTGCGTGCGCTGTCCGATTACGGAACGGCGATGACTGGCACAGTCTTCGCACCAACCATAACCCACCGAACGCCATCAGCCGGCGCCACGCCCCGCGCCGCGGCGGCGCACGAGGCGAGGGTCCCCTTCTTTCGCTGGCGTGAGCAGTGGTGTGTCGGCATCGATGCATTGGACCGGGACCGCCGCGCGATCGCGGCCATCCTGAACTACATTGCCATGCGCTTCGGCGACGACAACAGCATCGAGGGCACGCGTCTGCCTGTGCCGCGGGCCGCGGCCGAGCCCTCGGCGCTGCGCTATTGGCTGGCGGCGCTGCGCGAGCGTGCACGGGCGCATTTCGCGCGGGAAGAGGCGCTGATGCGCATGACGCACTACCCCGACACCGCCGAGCACGCCGGTGAGCATGCATTGATGCTCGCCGAGTGCACGACACTGATGCGCGAGATCGCCGCTCGCGGCGATGAGCGCCTGCGCCTGGCCGATCTCGATGCGCTGAAGCAGTGGTTCATGGGCCATGTGCTGGATATGGACAAGCACCTCGGCCATTACCTGCGGGCTCACGGCGTCAGCGCCCTGCCCACCCAGCCCATGACCCAGCCCATGACCCAGCCCATCCCCAGGCAGATACCCCAGTGCTGACGTCCCGTTGAGGCGCCATTGATGCACTCCCGCACGGGTGTCGCAGGCGCGCCTGGATACAAGCCCGGCGAAGCCGGACATCCGGCCCATGCGCGGCCCATGCGCACGGGCAACCGCATGCGCGCCACACCGGCGCCCGACGACCCACGCCCCGCATAGAGACGCTCAGCGCGTGCCCGTGCCCTGTGCATAGCGCGTCTGCAAGCCGGCGGTGGCCGCCTCGTCATCGCTCGCTGCAGCGGCTTCCGCCTGCATGCCAGCGGGCATCCCAAGGGGGTCTGCGTCCATTTCGTGTACGCGCGCCCGCACATCCGGCGCGCCGGGCTCGCATTGGGACCGGGACTTGCCGGGCGCCGGTGCGGATGCCGACGCGCCGTCGCAGACTTGGCCGTAGAGCGCCAGCATGCGCTCGGCCATGGCCCGCGCCGACCAGCGTTCCGCATAGGGCCGCGCGCGGGCCCGCAGGGATGCGCGCAGCGACGGCTCGGTGAGCAGCCGCACCGTCTTTTCGGCGAAGTCTGCGGCGTCGTCGCGGGCAATGAGACAGCCCTCGCCGTCGCACAGCACCTCGCGGGTGCCCATTTCTGCCGTGGCCACCACGGGCGTTCCCAGGGCGAGGGACTCCAGCAGTACCAAGCCCTGGGTTTCGGTGCGGGACGCGAACACGAAGGCATCGCCCGCCGCGTAGCAGTCCTCCAGCGAGCCGTCCCGGTTCAGATAGCCGAGAAAACGCACCCGGTCGGCGATGTCCAGTCGGCGTGCCAGGGCCTCGAGCTGGCGACGGGCGGGTCCTTCGCCGGCGATCACCAGCAGCACATCGGGCACCACAACCCGCACCCGCGCCAGCATGTGCAGCAGGAAGTCGCAGTTCTTCTCGAACGCCAGCCGGCCCACATGCACCAGCAGCGGCTGATCGTCCGCAATATCGTGGCGACGGCGGAAGGCGGCGCCATCGCCGGCCCGAAACTTGCCCAGGTCGATGCCCGTCGGCACCACCTCGGCGGCCGTGCGCACGCCGTAGCGCGTCAGCACTTCCAGCATGGCCCGGGATGGCACGGCCAGGGCGTCCACATCCTCGCACTGGGCCGTCGAGAAGCGCCGCGCGGCGTAGCGCATCCAGGCCCCGGGCACCAGCGGCACGTATTTGTCGAGGTATTGCTCGAAAAACGTATGATAACTGGCCACCACCGGTACGCCGAGCCGCCGCGCCAGCGCCTGACCCGCGTAGTGTGCGATGAAGGGGGTGTGGATATGCACCAGGTCGAAGTCCGCCGCTTGCAGGCGCGCGTGGTGCTTGCGGATTCGGCCCCAGCGGATGATGCGGTCTTCCGGATCGAAGAGAAAGTACCGCGACGGCAGCCGGATCACCTCGAAGGGCTCGGTCTGCGCCTCCCCGTAGTCCGGCGCCAGCAGCGTGACCTGATGGCCGAGCCGGACGAATTCCCGGGCGAAGGTCTGGATCGACGTCGAGACACCATTGACCCGGGGAAAATAGACGTCGGAAATCATCAACACGCGCATGGGTCGCAGTTCGCGGCCGGGCCGCGTCGTCTTATTGGGGGAGAACAGCCGTGGCATGGTACCAAGACACCTTGAGGAGGCCTCGCGCATTGGCCGGGTGGGCCCGCCGCCGCGGGCGGGGGACCGCCGGTGAGCGCGGGTGCCGCGTGCACGCCGGCCCGGGCCGGAACGGTGCTGGGCGCACGCCGCACCTCGTCTGCGCTCTGATATGGGGGCTGACATGGGGGCTGCTGGTGTTGCCGACACCGCAGGCGGCGGAACAGACACTCTGGGGCTATGGCGTGCGTCCCTGCGAGGCCTATCTGGCGGCGCTCGGCGCGGCGCAGAGCGGTGATGCCGGCGAGCTGACGCGCTATGAGGATTGGCTCGCGGGCTTCGTCTCGGCGCTGAGCCTGGCCCTCGGCGGGGATGTGCTGCGAGACGCCGAGCTGACGGCGGCCATGCGTGGCGTGCGCGGCGCCTGCGAGGATGATCGCGACCAGGACTTCTTCAACGCAACCATGGACCTTATTCGTCGCACCGGGCGCCTGCCCTGAGCGCGCGTGCGGTGTGCGAGCCTGCAGGCGCGCGGCCCGCAGGGCCTGGGCTCCAGGGCCCGAACATCGGCCTTCGGGGTGCCTCGGCCACGGGGCGGGGCCGGGCGGCGGCCGTCGGACCAACGCCCTCGCACATGGCTTAAGACCCTGTACCCAGCCTGGAATTGTCATCAAAGAGACATGTTTCAGTCATAGAAGCTAAACCTCCGCGGTCCAGAATGGGTGGCTCAGTAAGCTCATCCAATCGGAGTCGCATCCATGAAGAAGCACTTGCTCGCCGTGGCCGTGATCAGCGCCGCCAGCGCATCCACCGGGGTCATGGCACGGGATACCATCAACATCGTCGGCTCGTCCACCGTCTTTCCCTTCGCCACCGCCGTGGCGGAGCAGTTCGGTAACACCACCGACTTCCCGACGCCGAAAATCGAGTCCACCGGCTCCGGCGGCGGCATGAAGTTGTTCTGCGCCGGTATCGGCGTGGAGCATCCGGATGTCACCAACGCCTCGCGCCGCATGAAAGTCTCCGAGTTCGAGATGTGCCAGGACAACGGCGTGGACGAAGTGGTCGAGGTGAAGATCGGCTACGACGGCATCGCCATGGCCAACTCGAAGGAGGCGGGCCAGCTGGAATTCACGCCGCGCGATGTCTGGCTGGCTCTCGCCAAGGATGTGCCGAACCCTGAGGGCGGCGAGGAGCTGGTGGCGAATCCTTACAAGACCTGGCAGGAAGTGAACCCGGACCTGCCCGACGTGGCCATCGAGGTGCTCGGCCCGCCGCCCACCTCCGGCACCCGCGACGCCTTCGCCGAGCTGGCCATGGAGTCAGGCTGCAAGACCTTCGACTGGATCAAGGCCATGAAGTCGGAGGACAAGTCCAAGTACAAGGCCGTCTGCCATGGCGTACGTGAGGACGGTGCCTACGTCGAGGCCGGCGAGAACGACAACCTGATCGTGCAGAAGCTGGAGGCGAACCCGGACGCCATTGGCGTCTTCGGCTTCAGCTTCCTGGATCAAAACCTGGACAAGCTGCAGGGCTCCAAGATCGACGGCGTCGCGCCCACCTTCGACAGTATCGCCAACGGCGAGTATCCGGTCTCGCGCTCGCTCTACTTCTACGTGAAGAAAGCACACGTCGGCACCGTGCCCGGCATCGAGGAGTACGTGACGGAGTTCACCAGCGACAAGGCCTGGGGCACCGACGGCTACCTGGTCGATAAGGGCCTGATTCCGCTGCCCGAAGACATGCGCGCCGAAGTGGCCGACGCCGCCCAGGGCATGCAACCCATGTCGAGTCCGAAATAAGCGGCCATCATACGCGCAGGCGCGTGTCGACAATCAGCCAGGGGCTGCGCGCTCGGCGGTAGTCCGAGCGGCTACCGCCGCTCCCGATGGCGCCGCCGGCCAATGGGCCGTCGGCGCTCACGTTTTTCCGCCACCCTGTCCCGCCTATGTCTCAATTCCTGCTGCTCGCGGTGGTTCTTGCCGCCATGGCCTTCGCCTTTCAGGTGGGGCGCAACCGTGCCATACGCACCGCCGGGGGGCCCACCGGTATCAAGGATCTGCATTCGCTGCCCGCGTACTACGGCTGGTACGTCGCCATTTGGGCCGGTCTGCCGGCGCTGCTGGTGCTGCTCGCCTGGGTGGGGCTGGAGGAGCGCATCATCACCCTGCTACTGGTGCAGGGGCTGCCGCCGTCGCTGACCGAGGGGCTGTCGGACGGGCGCGTCGGGCTGCTGGTGAACGACATCAAGAATCTCGCCACCGGCGGCATCACCTCCGGCGATCCGACCCCGGCGGTACAGGCCGCCGCCGAGCGCTATCGGCGTTGGCTGGGCATCGCCGACGCTGCCCGGTGGGCGCTGGTGCTGGTCGTCGTGCTGGGCGGACTCAGCGTTGCCTGGCGCCGGCTCTCGCCTGCATTTCGCGCGCGCAACCGCGTGGAGGCGACGCTGCTCGGCATTTTGGTGCTGTTCTCGTCCATCGCCATCCTGACCACGCTGGGCATCGTGCTGTCGGTGCTGTTCGAGTCGGTGCTGTTTTTCCAGCGCGTGCCCTGGACGGAGTTCCTCTTCGGGACGCAGTGGAGCCCGCAGATCGCCCTGCGGGCGGATCAGGTGGGCGCCAGCGGCGCCTTTGGCGCGGTGCCGCTGTTCACCGGCACGCTGCTGATCTCCGCCATCGCCATGCTCATCGCCGTGCCCATCGGCCTGCTCTCGGCCATTTATCTGTCCGAATACGCAGCGCCCCGACTGCGCGCCTGGAGCAAGCCGACGCTGGAGGTGCTGGCGGGCATTCCGACGGTGGTCTACGGTTTCTTCGCCGCGCTGACGGTGGCCCCCTTCATGCGCGAGCTGGGCGAGTCGATCGGTCTGGACGTGGCCTCCGAGAGCGCGCTCGCCGCCGGCGCCGTGATGGGCATCATGATCATCCCCTTCGTGTCATCCCTGTCCGACGATGTCATCAACGCCGTGCCCCAGTCCCTGCGCGACGGCTCCTACGCCCTGGGCGCCACCCAGGCCGAGACCATCAAGCGCGTCATCCTGCCGGCGGCGCTGCCGGGCATCGTCGGCGGCGTGCTGCTGGCCGTCTCCCGGGCCATCGGCGAGACCATGATCGTGGTCATGGCCGCCGGGCTCGCGGCCAACCTGACGGCCAACCCCCTGGAGAGCGTCACCACCGTCACGGTGCAGATCGTCACCCTGCTCACGGGCGACCAGGAGTTCGACAGCGCCAAGACCCTCGCGGCCTTTGCCCTCGGGCTCACCCTCTTCGCCGTGACGCTGACACTCAATGTCATCGCGCTGCACATCGTGCGCAAGTATCGAGAGCAGTATGAATAGCACCGCCACCGCGCCCAGGCGCCCCATCGACATCGTCAATGCCAGCCTGAAGCGGCGCTATGGCGCCGAGCGGCGGTTTCGCTGGCTCGGCCTCATCGCCGTCATGCTGGGGCTGGGCTTCGTCGCCCTGCTGCTCGTGAGCATCGTCAGCAAGGGCTACACGGCCTTCTGGCAGACCTACATCCAGTTGCCGGTGACGCTCAGCGCCGCCGACATCGACCCGAAGGGCGTCATCACCGCCGCCGACACCGCCGCCGAGACGCGTCGCAAGGCGCTGGTGCGGGCCAACTTCCGCACCCCGGTGCGCGACGCCCTGCGGGCACAGTTCCCGGACGTCAGCGGCCGCACCGACCGGCGGGCGCTGAACGCGCTCATCAGCGGCGGCGCGGCGCTGCAACTGCGCCACCTGGTGAGCGAGGACCCGGCGCTCATCGGTACCGAGCAGACCCTGTGGCTGGTGGCCGATGACGATGTGGACATGTTCATGAAGGGTCGCTCCACACCCATCGACGAGCAGCCGGGCGCCGGCGAGGCACGGCCCTCGGCCGCCACCGGTGACATCACGCTCACCGCCGCCGCCGACGACTTCACCCGCATCACCACCAGCGTGCGCGGCTTCCTCGAGCGCCGGACCGAGCGATTGGACCGCGACATCGCCCGCCTGGAGCGTATCCTCGCCGACCTCGCCGGCGAGGGCGCGCAGATCAGCGCCGCCATGGACGACGCCGATGCCGCGGCGCGCGACCGGCTGGAAGACCGCGCGGCGCGCGTCGACGACCGCAGCGGGCAGATCGCGCGCAAGCTCGAGCGCACCCGGGGCGAGCGCGAGGCGCTCGGCGCCCGGCTCGCCGCCGCCGCCGCGGGTGAGCCCCTAGCCCTCTCCGACGAGATGCCCAGCTTCATGGTGGCCATCAACGGCGGCATGGTGAAGGTGCAAGAGGCCACCGCGGACCGGCTGTCCGGGACCGTGGTCAGCACGCTGGCGAGCGCCGACCCGGCGCCACCCGGCACTTGGCGCCTGCTGGAGCTGCGCACCCCCGAGGACGACCGCCGCCTGTCGGACCGCCAGGTCGCCTGGATCTGGCAGCTGGAGCAGCGCGGCCTCATCGAGCAGCGCTTCAATACGCTGTTCTTCACCAACGGCACCTCCCGCGAGCCGGAGCTCGCCGGCATCGCCGCGGCCCTGGTGGGCTCGTTCTACACCCTGGTGCTGACGCTGCTGTTCAGCTTCCCCATCGCCGTGGGCGCGGCGCTGTACCTGGAAGAGTTCGCGCCGAAGAACCGCTTCACGGATCTGATCGAGGTGAACATCAACAACCTCGCCGCGGTGCCGTCCATCGTCTTTGGACTGCTGGGGCTCGCGGTGTTCATCAATGTCTTCGGTGTACCGCGCTCCACGCCGCTGGTGGCGGCGATGGTACTGACGCTCATGACCCTGCCCACCATCATCATCGCCAGCCGCGCGGCGCTGAAAGCCGTGCCCCCCTCCATTCGCGAGGCGGCGCTGGGCGTGGGCGCGTCACCGCTGCAGACCCAGTTTCATCATGTGCTGCCGCTGGCGCTGCCGGGTATGCTGACGGGCACCATCATCGGCATGGCACAGGCATTGGGAGAGACGGCACCGCTGCTCATGATCGGCCTCATCGCCTTCATCGTGGACATCCCCGGGGGCCTCACCGACCCCGCCACGGTGCTGCCGGTGCAGATCTTCATGTGGGCGGACAGCCCCGAGCGCGGCTTCGTCGAGCGTACCTCCGCCGCCATCATGATCCTGCTCGCCTTCCTGGTGCTGATGAACCTCGCCGCCGTGCTGCTGCGTCGACGCTTCGAACGGCGATGGTGACGCGGCCGGCGCGCGCAACATGGCGCGAGGGGCGAGGCGGATGGCCCCGGCGCACCTCACCGCCCGAAACCCGACAGTCGAAACGCGAAGGTCAACCCATGAGCACCACAGCAGAAGCCATCGATACCAACACCGGCAACCTGCGGGCGGCGGACTTCGACGGCGAGCGCGCCTTCGAGGGCACCCTCGGCGACATCACCACCCGCGAGCCGCGCATGGAATGCCGGGCGGTGAACGTCTGGTACGACGCCAACCACGCCATCCGCGAGGTGAGCCTCGATATCGGCAAGCACGAAGTGGTGGCCATGATCGGCCCGTCGGGTTGCGGCAAGTCCACCTTCCTGCGCTGCCTGAACCGCATGAACGACACCATCCCGGCGGCCCGCGTCACCGGCTCCATCAAGCTCGACGGCCGGGAGGTGCTGGACCGCGGCATCGATGTGGTGCCCCTGCGTGCACAGGTGGGCATGGTGTTCCAAAAGCCGAATCCCTTCCCGAAGTCCATCTACGAGAACATCGCCTACGGGCCGCGCATCCATGGGCTGGTGAACCACAAGAGCGAGCTGGACGAGCTGGTGGAAACCAGCCTGAAGCGCGCCGGCCTCTGGAACGAGGTCAAGGACCGACTCGGCCAGCCCGGCACCGGCCTCTCGGGCGGTCAGCAGCAACGCCTGTGCATCGCCCGCACCATCGCCGTGTCGCCGGAGGTGATCCTGATGGACGAGCCCTGCTCGGCCCTGGACCCCATCGCCACCGCGGTCATCGAAGAGCTCATCGCAGAGCTGAAGCAGGATTACAGCATCGCCATCGTCACCCATAGCATGCAGCAGGCGGCGCGCGTGTCCGAGCGCACGGCCTATTTCCATCTGGGCGACTTGCTGGAAGTGGGTGCGACGGCCCAGATCTTCGAAGACCCGCAGCACCACCTGACCCGGGCTTATGTGACCGGCCGCTTCGGCTGACACGCGCGCAGTCGGCGGGGCGTCCAGCGCCGCGGTGCAACCCGTCCGGGATCTGGATGCCTTGATGGCCCGTCGTCGCGCGCCGCGGGTCGATGGCAACACCGGCGGCCAAGCGCCCGCGAAGCGCTGCCGCAGGGCCGCGGTCGCCCCCGCCCCGCGGCTAGGCGGCGGCTATAACATCGAAACGTGCAAACTGCATGCTGAACTGCCCGCGTCCGTGGGTGAGGCTGCGCAGCTCGGTGGCATAGCCGAGCAGCTTGGCGAGCGCCGCCTCGCAAACCACGGCCGCCGTACCGTCGCTCGTGTCCGTTGACTGGATGACGGCCTGGCGCTGCTGAAGATCGCCGAGGACGCTGCCGAGATTGTCCTCCGGCACCACGACGTCCACGCGCATGACGGGCTGCAGCACGCAGGGCGCCGCCGCCGCCAGGGCTTTGCCGAGGGCACGGGCCGCCGCCGCCGCCAGCGCATCCGGCGTGGACTGGGCACCGAACAGCTCCACCCCGGCAACGCTGACGACCACGTCCGCGACGGGTGCCGCCTGCAAGGGGCCCGCGGCGAGGCCCTGGGTGAGGCCGCGGCGCAGGGCGTCGTGCTGCTCGGCCGTCAGCGCCGCGCCCGCCGGCAGGACCGCGGGCTCCAGTTCCAGGCGGTTGCCGGCGCCGCGGGCCGCCGGGCGCACCTGCACAGTGACGCCGGCGGTCAGCTCGGGATGCTTGCTGTCGGGACTCGGCGGGCTGGTGTACAGAAAGCCGGTGCTCGCCTCGGCGGTGATGCTCTCGCGGCTGGCCACCGCCGGCCGGCCGCTGCGCACGCCGACGCCGAACTCGCGCGCCAGGCGCTCCAGCACGATCTGCAAATGCAGCTCGCCCATGCCCCGCAGCAGGCGCTGTCCGGTGTCCGCATCCTCGGCGACGGCCAGGGTCGGGTCTTCCTGGATCACCTTGTCCAGGGCCTCCAGCAGGCGCGCCTCGTCGGTGCCCGCGCCGGGCTCGATGGCCAGGCTCAGCACCGGCTGGCGGGCGTCGATGCGCTCCAGCAGCAGCGGGTGATCCGGATCGCAGAGGGTGTCGCCGGTGCCGGCGTGCCTGAGTCCGGCCAGCAGCACGATCTGCCCCGGCTCGGCGCCGTCGAGCCGCTGCTTGCGCCCGGCGTCGGTATCGAAGATCCGTGCCACCTGCTCGGTCACCGTCTGGCCGTCGGGCGCGACGAAGCTCACGCGATCGCCGGGCTGTAACCGATTGCGGTAGACGCGGACAAAGCAGTGGCGGCGCCCATCCCAGAGCTGCACCTTGAACACCAGGGCGGCGAACGGGCCAGCCGCACCGAGCACGAGGTCTTCGGTGCCGCCATCGGGGCGTCGCGCCAGCGCCGGCGGGCGGTCGAGGGGCGCCGGCAGCAGGTCCACGGCGGCATCCAGCAACGGCTGCACGCCGACGTTGCGCAAGGCACTGCCACCGAGGCAGGGAAAGAGCGTACCCGCCAGCGTGCCCTTGCGCAGCGCGGCGATGACGTCGGCGGCATCCGGCTCCTCGCCGCCGAGCACCTGGTCGGCCAGTGCCTCGTCGGCGTCGGCGGCGGCGAGCAGCAGGGTCTCGTGCAGACCGGCATAGCGCTGCCACAGGGGCTCGGGGCAGGGCTCGATGGCGAGCGTCTCCCCCTGTTCGCCGCCGAAGCGGATCAGGGTGCGGTGCAGCAGATGCACCACGGCGTGCGCCGCCTGGCCCTGCTCGTCGAACACCGGCACCGTCAGCGCCACCGGGGTGACCCCCAGCTTGGCCTCGATGGCCTTGAGACAGCGCGCGAAATCCGCGCCGGGGCGGTCCATTTTGTTCACGAAGAACAGCACCGGCAGGCCGAAGCGGCAGCGCTGGCGCCAGACGGTCTCGGTCTGCGGCTCGACGCCCCGCACGCCGTCCAGCACGATGATGACCCCATCGAGCACGCGCATGGATCGCTCCACCTCGATGGTAAAATCTACATGCCCCGGGGTATCGACCACCTGCAGCACATGCGCCCGCCAGGGCGCCTTGGTGACTGCGGCGGTAATGGTGATGCCGTGCTGCTGCTCTTCGGCCATCCAGTCCATGTGGGCAGCGCCGTCATGCACTTCGCCGATCTTGTGCGAGGCGCCGGTATAGAAGAGCATGCGCTCGGTGAGCGTGGTCTTGCCGGCATCGACGTGCGCAGCCACGCCGATGTTGCGCACGGCCGACAGTTGCTGGGGACCGCCGCCGGTCCTCTGTGCAAAGGGGCGTCCAACGCGCTTCGCGGGCCCAGGCCCATGGTTTGACTTTGCGTGGCGGCTCATAGCGTGTTAGCGAGTACTCACGGAGAATACAAATGCCTGATCAGAACGGCTTTCCACCATCCGCGACGCGACGCCGCGCCGGCACGACCCTGCGGGCGGCCTTACTGCTCTGCGCCGTGGCGCTGCCGACGGCGGCCGGCGCAGACATCTATCGGATCGGCGAAGGCGACAGTGTCATCGGCACACCCTTCTATGTAAAGACCGACGCCGACCACACGCTGCTCGACGTCGGGCGCCACTACGGCTCCGGCTACGACGAGATGAAACAGGCCAACCCGACGGTGGACGTCTGGATGCCCGGCGACGACCAGGACGTGCTGGTACCCGACTTCCATGTGCTGCCGGACACCGCGCGCGAGGGCCTGGTGATGAACCTCCCGGAGAAGCGGCTCTACTACTACCACTCCCCCACCGAGGTGGAGGTGTTCTCGGTGGGCATCGGTCGCGAAGGCTGGGAGACGCCCGTGGGCACCTACTCGGTCATCGAGAAGATCAAAGACCCCACCTGGACGCCGCCCGCGTCCATCCGTGCCGAGTACGAGAAGCGCGGGGTCACCCTGCCGGCGGTGGTCCCCGCCGGCCCCGAGAACCCCCTCGGCGCCTACGCCATGCGCCTGAGCAACCCGAGCTACCTCATCCACGGCACCAACAAGCCCTGGGGCGTCGGCATGCCGGTCAGCTCGGGCTGCACGCGCATGTACCCGGAAGACATCGAGGCCCTGTTCCCGAAGGTCGAGCAGGGCACGCCGGTGCGCATCGTCGACCAACCCTACAAGGTCGGCTGGCGCGGCGACCAGCTCTACCTGGAAGTGAACCTCACCGATGGCCAGTCCCCGGACTCACCGCGAGATGTGATACCGGCGACACACGCCAACGCCGACGGCGTGATGGTGGACTGGGACGAGGTTCGGCGCGCACTGCAGGAGAACTCGGGCCTGCCGCGTCTGGTGGGCACCCGCCAGGGCGCAAAGACCTGGCACAGGCTGGAGTCGGTGTTCTGAGCAAAGCCGGAGTCGGCCGGGTAGCGCAAATCGTTGACGACGGCGCGGCGATGGGGCGACCCGTCAGGACGACTCATCGACGCCACAGTGTGTGACGTCGCAGGGGCGAGGGGACGGCCAACACCCGGCAGATGTGCCTGGGATACGCAGTATCAGGTAAAGCCCCAGGGCATTTTCGGGATGGGCGTACTGCCATTCCCGGGTGAAGCCGGCGGTGGCGATGACGGCAATCACCGGGCGAATGTCGGTTAGGGGGGCGAATGTCGGTTAGGGGATGGCGCCGGTGCGGGTGTCTGGTACGGGTGCGTGGCGCGAATGAGTGAGTGTGATCCGGGGGGCCGACCGGCCAGCGTTGCACCAATGCGCATTGCGCTGGCGGCCGACCCGCAGCCAAGCCGCGGCTGCTTACTTGGCCATGACGCGCTGATACATGCGGTTGATACGCTCCTCATTCGCCTCACAGCAGGCCTGAGCCGCGTTGGCGGCATCCATGGCGGCCTGGGCCATGTCGCGGGCCTCCTGGTCGGTGGCGCAGCCGCCGAGCAGCGATGCGCTCAACAGGGCAGCGGCGGACAGGGAAGCGAGCTTGACGTTCTTGGTCAT
>NZ_CAJXWY010000057.1 GCF_913062725.1 uncultured Thiohalocapsa sp. | reverse complement strand
TGCAAAAGAGGGGCACAACACGCCCTATGGATATGTGCATAAGTGCTGGGGTTGTGGCTGCGCACCGTGTGGATTTCGTAGTCGGGTCTGCCATCCCTGGCCGCTACGCAAGCGCGCAAACCCCGCGCGCCTGCTCCGCGTGCGCTGCTCCTGGCAGCGCGCGCCATCCATGGCTGGAAGAGCCGCAGGCATCCCTGCCCGCGGCGGACAGCAGCAATAGACCGAATGACTAAATAGCTGTCCTCAACAACCAGACCCCAATACGAGTGATACAGCTAATAGGCATCACAACGTCCATAAGTTAACGAACCCGGCCGCTCCTTCGTTCTCCTCGCTCCGCTGCGCTACGCTCGGGGTGCGGTGGCGCTGCACTAAGATTTGATTGGCTTATCAGCCTATACAGGTTGTGCCAATAGGTAGCGCTTTACCAAGTTATAAGCAGTAGGGCTTTGAATATGGTGTTTTGCAAAAGCCGTGCCAAATGAGAAACAGCTGGTAAGCAAAGAGCAGAGAAAGGTCCGGTATCCGCATCGAGCTCCGCCTGGCGCTGGGATACGAGGCCAACCGCATAGAGCGTTGATGCCAAAAACACCAGGAGAGAGTTGCTTTGAGGGATTGACTTTAGCACTCAGAGTGCTATTCTATACATGTGCGGGCTGGCATGGTGCCGCCCCCCGACCGGAGAGAGCAGATGAGATTTCCTTGGTTCACTGGCCTATCGCCGTGCGTACACGATGATATTTGCACGGTGGCGATGCACGCGCGCGGCGGATACGGAGATGTCCAGAGTTACCGGATTTCCCATAAGCGGAACGTACAGCGCGCGCGGCGTTATTTGCGCACTGTTGGACTGGAGAGCCCGATTGAGCGCGACAAGTACTCCCTTTTTTTCGCCCCCGTTAGCACTAAAAGGGCTGCTATACCACACCGGAGGTAGCATCATGTATGCAGCACGCCAAGACATGACCCCTGTTTGCGCGGAGACCGGGCTACACCCAGACGACGCGCCGCGCCCTGACTATGAGGGTTGGCTCATCGAGCAAGCGCAGCACCTTGCGGCCGCCGGCGACCATTCGGCGATCACCCCGGACATGGTCGATGCTCTGATCTCAGAGCTTCGCACCCTATCCCTCATCACCTACCACCAAGACATGCAGCTCGGGCTCGACCACCCCGACGATTGCCCGTTCTGACTCAATCAGTCGCCGCCGGTATGGGGCCGGCGGCTCTATCTGGGGAAACACCAATGACACAGCACGCACTCACCGCCAGCGCTGACGCGCTCCCGGCAACAGCTCCGGGATCTGGTCCAGTCGAGATCGACGCTCAGTCGCTACTGGCTGCCGCCATTCAGGCGCAGATGCCCGTCGAGAGCATGCAGCGCTTGCTCGACATGCGCGCGCAGCTCAAGGCGGAGCAAGCCGCCGGCGCATTCGCCGCAGCGCTGGCGCACTTTCAATCGGGTTTGCCGCCGATTGAGAAGAAGCACACCGCCAACACCGGCAAGTTCAGTTACCGATACGCCGACCTCGCCGACATCTGGCGCGCGATCGCTCCCCGGCTCCACGAGTGCGGGCTGTCGGTGACTTTCGACACCGTTGACCGGCAAGGCGGTGTCGATGTGCTGTGCACCGTCCACCACACCGGCGGCCATTCGGTGACCTCGCGGTTCCCGGTGCCAGTGGACAGCAACGCCCGCATGAACGCGGCCCAGGCTGTCGGTGCTGCTCTCACCTACGGGCGCCGATATGCACTGACGGCAGCGCTCGGCATCGTCACGGCCGACGAAGACACAGACGCCCAGGGCGCTCCCGATCCGCGCCGCTCACACGCTGCCGCCCCCGCCGGCAGCAACGCCGGCCGCGCCCGCCAGGGTCGCGGCTCCCCAGCTGGCACCCCCCCGCCCGGCAACGCTGCCCCCAACAGCGCGCCCGGGGCCAGTGGCAACAAGGGGGCTCAGCACATCACGGATGCACAAAAGCGCCGCTTGGAAGCTCGGATTACCGAGCTCGGATTGCAGACGCACCGTGAGCGGCTAAAGAAATGGACGGCCGCCAAGTGGGGCGTCAATAGCCTCGCCGATCTGACCTGCGCCCAATACGAGGAGCTCTACGCGCGCCTCGATGACTTCGCCGAGCGCGCCGCGATTGAAGCCGAAAGTTCGGCGAACGACCGCCAGGAACAGCCGCCCACCGCGGGCTAAAAGGAAACAGCTCGCCCACCCGCCAGGGACGGCGCCAATCGAGAACCAAACCGGAGAACCGATCAATGAACGTGACCAACAATTACGCCCTCCCGGCCGCTATCGTCGCCGCCGTCGAGAACGACCCGTATTCGCGCGGAGATGCCGACATCAGCGTGACCGAGCTGATAGCGCCGGCGCAGCAGCGCGCCCTCATGCGCGAGCACTGGCACGAGCTCGAAGAGGATGCAGCGGATCGACTGTTCGCGCTCCAGGGACAGCTGATTCATTCATTGCTCGAACGGGCCAACATCAAGCATCAGCTCGCCGACATCGCCGAGCGCCGGCTGTCCGCAGAGGTTGCCGGCTGGGCCCTGTCTGGCCAGTTCGACAACCTGATACTCGACGACAGCGGCACTTTGCAGGATTACAAGTACAGCAGCGTTTGGAGCGTGAAAAACGGCGTCAAGGAGGAATGGGTTGCGCAGCTGAACGTGCTGCGCTGGCTGGTCTACGCCAACGGCTACGATGCGCCCGAGCGCCTGCAACTCGTGGCCCTGCTCCGTGACTGGTCAAAGCCCGCTGCAATGCGGGAACGCGACTATCCGCCCGCAGCTGTGCAGGTGCTGGACGTGCCCGTGTGGACGATCAGCGAAACCCTGCGCTACATCGTCTCGCGCCTCGCCGACCACGAAGCCGCCCGCAACGACATCGCCGACGGTGACAAGCCGGTCCCATGCACACCGGCCGAGCGTTGGGAGCGGCCGACGCAATACGCCGTCATGCAGGCAGGCCGCAAGCGCGCCGTGAAGCTCCACGCCCACGCCGACGACGCCCACGCGCATGCCGCGCAACTACCCAAGGCCCGCGTCGAGATCCGCCCCGGGGCGGCTGTGCGCTGCGAGAGCTACTGTGCTGTCGCGCACTTATGCCCGCAGCGACAAGCCGAGCTTGCGGCCGCAGACGCCGCCTGAGCTGACGGCAACGAGCAGGGGGTTAATGCGTTGCGCGTTAGCCCTCATAGTGCTAAGTTTAGCACTATCGCGACAGGTCTCACACCTGTCGCAACACCCACCAACAGAAGACCTGAGCATGGCCAACGGAAGCACGAACCTGGTCCCCCTCAACGACCCGCAGCCTGCCGCGCTATTTCAGCCCGGTGGGCTCGATGAGCTACTCGCGAAGATAGAGCACGACGCCCGAGCGCTGGTGCCCGACGCCAGCACCGCCAAGGGCCGTAAAGCGATCGCCAGCGTGGCCGCCAAGGTCGCGCGCAGCAAGACCTACCTCGATGGGCTCGGCAAGGACCACGTCTCCGCCCTCAAGGAACAGGCTAAGGCGGTCGATGCCGTGCGCCGCGACATGCGCGAGCGCCTCGATAACCTGAAGGCCGAAGTGCGACAACCACTGACGCAGTGGGAAGAAGCCGAAGCCGAGCGGCAAGCCGAGCTCCAGCGCCGCCTAGAACTGCTCCGGGACATTCCTGAGGACACCCCCGAGCTGACGGCCGCCCTCGTCGCTGCTCGCATCGCCGAAGTAGAAGCCGTCGAGATCGGTGACGACTGGCACGAGCGCCGGGAGGACGCCGAGACCGCCAAGGCCGCCACGCTTTACCAGCTGGGGCAGCTCCGCGCGACCGTGAAGGCGCGCGAGGAAGCCGCCGCCAAGGCCGAAGCCGAGCGCCGCGAGCGCGAGGAAACCGAGCGCCGCGAGCGCGAAGAGCGCATCCGCCAGGAAGAGCGCGAGCGCGCAGATCGCGACGCCGAAGCCGAACGCCGCCGGATCGAAACCGAGCGGGCGGACGCCGAGCGTGCCGCCGCCGACGCCGAGCGCCGGGCCCGCGAAGCCGAGGAAACCGCCAAGCGCAACGCCGAGGAAGCCGCCCGTATCGAGCGCTACCGGGCGGAGCGCAAGGCCGCCGCCGAGCGCGAAGCCGAAGAACAACGCCGCCGCAACAGAAAGCATGCGGCGGCAGTGAACAACGCCGCCGCCGCCGCCCTCGCAGCTGCCGCCGGCCTGACCGACGACCAGGCAAAGGCCACCGTGATCGCCATCGCCAAAGGCCGAATCCCCGGGGTCTCGATCCGCTACTGACGGACACCGCCGCCAAGAACCGCGCCAACCAACCCAACCGGAGGAGCCACCATGCCATCCCGCGGTGTGAACAAGGTCATCATCATCGGCAACCTGGGGGCCGACCCCGAGGTTCGCTACACGCAGTCAGGAACGCCAGTGGCGACCATCAGTGTCGCCACGTCCGAACGCTGGACCGACAAGTCGACCGGAGAAGCTCGAGAGGAAACCGAGTGGCACCGGTGCGTGATGTGGGCGCGGCTCGCCGAGATCGGGCAGCAGTATCTGCGCAAGGGCTCCAAGGTCTATCTCGAGGGCCAGCTGCGCACGCGCAAGTGGCAGGACAAGAGCGGCGCAGACCGCTACACCACCGAGATACGAGTGCGCGACATGCAAATGCTGGACGGTCGCGAGGATGGAGCGCCGCAGCAGCAGCAACGCCGCAAGGCGCCGCAGACGCAGACGCAGCCCGGGGGCGCCGGGGACTGGCAAGCGCCGCCGGCCGGTGACTTCGACGACGACTTGCCGTTCTGATTGCTCGACGTGGCCGCCAGGTGCCGATCATGAACGCTGACCCCCTACTATGGTCGCTCGATGAAGCCGCCCGCCAGCTCGGCGGCGTAAGCGTGCGCACGGTGCAGCGCCTCATACAGCGCCGGGAGCTCCCGGCGGTCTCGGTCGGTCGCCGCCGCCTGGTGCGACCCGCCGACGTGCGAGCCCTGATCGCGCGCTCTAGTACGCCTAGTGCTACACTCAGCGACGACAACGCCAGCGAGTCCACGGAACAGCAGTGCCCCGAAGAAGCAAGCAAGACCGCGACGGGATCTTTCGCCGCCCGGACTCGCCGTACTGGTGGATCTCGCTCCCGAACGGACGCGGCGGCACAACTCGCCGCAGTGCTGGGATTCCCCACGCCAAAGACCCGCAAGGGCTGAAAGCTGCCGCACTGCGGGCTCAGTTGCTCGCCGAAGGGGCCGGCCGGGCGCCGGAACCGCTGGCGGCCGACACCGCCAACTTCGACGGGCTGATGCTCGCCTATCTCGGCGAAGTGACACCCCAGAAACAGTCCCCGGAGCGCGACCGCTACTCGGCTCGCCACCTATACCTGAACCTGTCCGGCCGACTGCTCTCGGAAATCGGCGCCGCAGACGTGCGCGCGTACATCGCCGCCCGGGTAGCCGCCGGCGCCGAGCCGGGCACGATCAACAAGGAGATCGGGTTAGCGTCCGCCGCATGGTCATGGGGGCGTCGCGAGCTGGAACTCGACATCGGCAACCCCTGGACCTCCAGGCGACTCCGAGAGCCTCACGGAAGACGCCGTTGGCTCACCGAGGAAGAAGCCGACCGACTACTCAGGGCCGCACGGGAAGCCCGCAGAGCGCCGTACCTGCACCCCTGGTGCTGCCTCTGCCTATACGCTGGTCTCCGCCCTGGTGAAGCGTTAGCGCTGTCCTGGAGCCGAGTCGACCTGCCTCGTCGGCTGATCTGGTTCGCCGAGGCCGACAGCAAGAGCGGCAAGGCCGCAGCGCTGCCGCTGAACGATCGCGCCCGGGTCGCCCTGGTTGAGCGTGCGCGCTACCGGGCCAAGCACTGCCCGAGCGCCCAGTTCGTGATCTGCCGAAAGAGCGGGGCGCCCATCGCCTCGATCAAGAAGGCCTTCGCCGCGATCTGCCAGAAAGCAGAACTCCAGGATGTGCACCCGCACGACCTTCGCCGCACGTTCGGGTCATGGCTGGTGCAGCGTGGCGTGGGTATCGACCGGGTGAGCAAACTGATGCGGCACTCGGACGTGAGGGTCACCGCCGCCGTCTATGCCCACCTGCGCCCCGAGGACCTCGCCGACGCTGCCGCCGCCCTCGATGACCCCGGAAATAGGTACGCGGCTTCACGCGAGGGCTTCACGTTGCCGATTTCCGCCGATCTCGAGCCCGACGACGATGCTGAAAGTGCCTGATTTGACTGCGAAATTTGGTGGGCGCGGCTGGTTTCGAACCAGCGACCCCTGCCGTGTGAAGACAGTGCTCTCCCACTGAGCTACGCGCCCGAAGCCCTTAAGAATAGCCTGGCAGCGGACGTTGGTCAATCGGCGTCGGCGTCGGCGTCGGCGTCGGTGGTGGCGTGGCCGTGCAGCAGGTCGGTGAGGATCCGCCCGGCGTAGCGGATGGGCACGGAGTAATGGCCTTCATCGGGCAATTCGGTAAGCCGGGCGTTGGGGAGCTGCGCGGCGAGCCAGCGGGCGTGGCCGATGGGAACGGTGCCGTCGGCGGTGCCGTGCCAGATGTGGATGGGCTGTTGGATGCTTGGCAGGTCCAGGCCCCAGTCGTGGATGTACAGGGTGAGGTCGCGGCGGGCGCCTCTGGCGCCGTTGCGCATGGCATCGGCGATGGTGCGGTTCAGGATTGCGGCGATGTCGCCGTCGCGCAGCACGGCGTCGTCGGCGGGCGGGGCGGCGAGGTGGCGGAAGCGCTCGACGAGGCTCGGCCAGTGGGCGAGGAAGGCGGTGGTGGGGGCGCCGTAGATCAGGTCGGCGAGCCAGGCGGGCTGGCGGCCCACCAGCAGGCTGGCGCGGGTGGCGGGGTGCATCTGCGCCAGCAGCTCGTCGTGGTGGATGGGGCCCAAGGGGCAGATCAGGGTGCAGCCGATGAGCCGGTGTGCCTGTCTTTCACAGAGGTGCCGTGCGCAGGCAAGGGCGTAGGGCCCGCCGCCGGAGACGCCCATCACCGCATAGCGATCGAGGGCGAGGGACGCGGCGAGGGCGGCACAGTCGTCGGCCCAATCAGCGAGGGTCCTGTCCGGTGCGTCGTCGGAGTCGCCATAGCCCGGTCGGTCGGCGCTGATGATGCGGGCGCCGGCGGCGACGGCGTCGGCGTGTATCAGCCGCGCCTCGCGGCGGGAGCTGGGGAAGCCGTGGAAGTAGAGCACGGGCGTGCCGGCGGCGGCGCCGTACTCGGCGTAGGCGAGCCGGCGGCCGTCGGGGAGGGTGAGGATGTGCGGCCCGTCGTCGGGCGCTCCAGCGTGAGCCTGATGCATGGGTGGTCTTGGTGCTGCGCCGGAGCGGGCGGCCCCTCTGGTGGGCGGCGCTCCAGGCGGTCTGGGGATGCGGCGGCATGATCGGTGAGACTGCCGGTGTCGTCGCCGTCATCATAGCGGGCATGGCGCCGATCATCGACGGTGATCACCGCTGGTATGCGCATGGCCGCACCACGGCGCCGGGCTCCCACCGGGCGCCGCCGGAGCGGTTGCATGGTCAGCGACAGCCCTCGGCGCGCTCGCCGTCCAGCTCGATGATTTCCAGGCGATGGTTGCCACAGGGGTGGGCCGCGGAGGGCCCTTGTGTCAGCAGCACCAGGCCGTCGTCGATGGCTTGCTCGGCGAGCCAGCTGCGCACGTACTCGGTCCAGTCGGCAAGGTCGGTGCCGGTCTCTTGGGGATAGACGCCGTAGCTGAAGCACAAACGCTGGGCGGTGTCCGGATGGGGCGTGAAGGCCACCACGGGGCAGGGGAGGCGGAAACGGGCGATGCGCCGCGCGGTGTTGCCGCTGCGCGTGGGCACCGCCACCAGTCGTGGCTGGCTGCGCTCGGCGGTGTGATAGACGCTGCGGGCGATGAGATCGACGGCGCGACGGCTGCCATCGGCGTCGTAGGCGCCGACGCGCTCGGCCTGGAGCCTGAGGTTGCGCTCCGGCTCGATGGCGGCGGCGATGCCGGCGAGCATCTCGACGGATTCCACCGGAAAGCGGCCCATGGCCGATTCCGCCGAGAGCATGACGCAGTCCGTGCCGCCGAGGATGGCATTGGCGACGTCGGTGGCCTCGGCGCGGGTGGGCCGGCGCAGGGTCACCATGGATTCGAGCATTTGCGTGGCGGTGATGACGGGCTTGCCGACGCGGTTGGCCAGCTCGGTGATGCGCCGCTGGGCGACGGCGATGGTTTCGATGGGGATCTCCACCCCCAGGTCACCGCGGGCCACCATCAGGCCGTCGGCTGCGGCGAGGATGCCCGCCAGGTTGTCGAGCGCCGCGGCACGCTCGATTTTGGCGATGACGAAGGGGTCGTAGCCGAGCGCCCGCGCGGCGTCGCGCACGGCGCCGATGTCATCGGCGGTGGCCACGAAGGATTGGCTCACGGCGTCGATGCGGTGCTCGGCGGCGAACGCGAGCCAGGCGCGGTCGTCGCTGGTGAAGGCGCTGATGCCCAGGTCGATGCCCGGCAGGTTGAGGCCCTTGCGCGAGCGCAGCTCGCCGCCGGCGCGCACGTTGCAGATCACCTCGTGGCCGCGCACCGCCACCACTTTGAGCAGGATGAAACCGTCGTTCAGGAACAGCCGGTCTCCCGGGCGCACCGCCGCCGGCAGGTCAGGGAAGCTCACGCTGACCCGCTCGGCGCTGCCGACGCAGTCCTCGGTGGTGAGGGTGATGGTCTGATCACGCACCAGTTCCACCGGCTCGTGCGCGATCTCGCCGACGCGCATCTTGGGACCCGGCAGGTCGCCCATGATGGCCACCCGGCGGCCGGCGGCCGCCGCCGCGGCGCGTACCCGGGCGATGATGCTGGCGTGGTAGTCCGGGTCGCCGTGGGAGAAGTTGAGCCGCGCCACGTCGAGCCCGGCGTCGATGAGGGCACGCAGCCGCTCGGGCTGATCAGAGGCCGGGCCGATGGTGGCGATGATCTTGGTCTTGTGGGGGCGGTACTGCATGCGCGTGATCCCATATCAAGGTGACGAGTGGCGGTGCTGGCGTGCCCACTGACGCGGGTTATGCCGCATGTTAGCGGAGGTTGGGCGCGCTGGTGCGTTGCAGTCGCGTGACCGTCGATGGCGCGATGAGCGGCGGGGGTGCGGAGGGGTCGTCTTCAAGGCGGCAAGGCGCCGCTGAAACTGGCGGCGCATCCCGCCCCGCATGGGGAACGCCAATGGGCCGGCGTTTGCCTCAAGCGCTCAGCCGGTGTGGCTGGCCCGCCAGGCGTCGATGGCGGCGGCATCGATGCCGCCGTCGCGGGCGTAGAGGCGGTCCAGCTCGGCGCGTTTGTCGGTGGGCGCCAGCGCCATCAGCCCGCCGGCGGTGAGCGGCTCCGCCGCGTTCGCCAAGGCGCCGCCGCCGGTGACGGCGGCGATATAGACGCTGCGGTCGCCGGTGCTCATGGCCTGCTCCACCTGGCAGTCGAGCCAGGCGATGGGCCCGTCCACCCAGGGGTTGCCGAGCGGCGTGCGGGTATCCGGCAGATCGGCGTACTTGTCCACCTGCTTGCCGCTGGCGAGCCCGAAGCGCCAGACCAGCGCCAGTGCCGAGGCCGGCAGCAGGTACAACGCAAAGCGGCGGCTGGCTTCGATCATGCGCCAGGTGTGGTGCTGGCGGGCGATGCCGGCGAGCATGCGCGGGCGATCGCGCACGATGGAGGCGCGGGCGACAAAGGTGGCGATGCAGCCGCCGCGGGTGCTGCCGGCCGCCGGTGATTCGGCGGCGGTCACCAGCCACAGCGGCGGGTCGTACAGATGATAGACGGCGTTGACCGCGTCGGCGGCGGCCTGGTCCAGGGGTTGCGGTGGTTTCGGCTCGCGGGCGTTGGCGGTCATGGCTGCGCTGGGTTCTGGGTTGCTTCCCTGGGGTTGCCTCCCCGGGTTGCCTCCTTGGGTGACGTCAGGCCGGGCTTCAGCGGGCATGCGCGCGGTCGCGGCGCAGCGGGGCTGTATCCTGCTGGGCCCAGTGGGGTAGTTCATGCAAAGTGTCCGGTGCGGCGGCGCGGGTGGCCTGGGGCGTGGGCATCAGGCCGGCCCCGCCGCGTCGGCAGCCGGCGATGGGGCGGCGTCGGCGGCGTCCTGGGCTTGCCGCGTCGCGTAGAAGCGGGTCGCCGCCAGGCCGATGAGCCGTGTCACCGTCGCCATGGACAGCGCCCCGGCACCCACCGACACCCAGGGCGCCACCGGATAGCCGGCGAGCAGCTGCGGCGCTGCGCCGCCCATGCCGGTGGCGGCAACCACGGCGAGCATTTCCGGCACCCGGGCGAGGTCATCGATGTCTTCGCCGAAGACGGCGGCGATCTCGAGGATCAGGTACAGGTGCATGCGCGTCAGCATGGAGGCGGCCCCGACGACGCCGGCCAGCTTCAGGAACTGGCCCGCCGCCGGGAACAGGCCCGGTACATACAGCAGGCCCCCGCCCAGGGCGGCCAGGCCCGTCTTGGCATCCACCAGTCGCCGGGCGCGCGCTTGCAGGTCGTCGTCGGGGAACTGCTGCTCCAGCTGCCGGACCGTGCGGCGGATCTCGTTTTTGCGCAGCCGCAGGAAGAAATAGAAGAACTCCTCAGCGGCGAGGGACTGGCGCCGGCCCACGGAGCGGGCCGCGCCATCGCCTTGGTGTCGTGGGGTATCGCCGTCGGTGGCCTGCATGGGGATTTCCGGACGCTCTGCTTGATCTCTTCTCAGCATAGCGGAACTGTGCCCGGCCGATGGCCATCGATGCTTGGGACGGAGCCGCGTGCAAGATGACCGTGTCGTCACAGACCTTAAAGTCCACACCCCTGGGCGACACCGCGGCGGCGATCACGTCTGGCGGCTGCGGGCGGACAGCGGTTTTCGCGGGCACCACGGCGGCGTTTCGCCTAAGCTTGGGCTATGAATGACGCCGACCAGACCACCGCCGCCGTCGACGGGCGCGATCCGGGCGCACGCCAGCTCGTCGCGGCCGGACTGCCCGCCCTGGCCGCCCGCGAGCTTGCGTGGGCCTACGAGCGCCTGGAGCATCCATCCCTCGCGGCCCGCCTCAGCGATGTGCTCGCCTCGCCCTTTGCGGAGGCCATGAAGCTGATACCCAGGCGCTGGAAGAAGCGCCTGGACCAGGCCGTTGAGATGAACATGTACCGCGCGCTCAAGATGGCCATGGGCTCCATGGACCAACGCGAGCCCATGCCGTCCAGCGATCTGCTGCACCGGGCGCTGGTGGCGGGCACCGGCGCCGTCGGCGGCTTCTTCGGACCGGTGACGGTGCTCGCCGAGTTACCGGTGGCGACGGCGCTGATGCTGCGCTCCATCGCCGATATCGCCCGCAGCGAGGGCGAGGACATCATGGGCAGCCGCGAGGCGCGGCTCGCCTGTGTGCAGGTGTTCGCCCTCGGCGGGCGCACCCAGGACGACGACGAGGCCGAGATCGGCTACTACGGCATGCGCATCACCCTGGGCCTGCATTTCGAGAACCTGCTCGGATTCGCCGGCGCCGCCGAGGGTCCGCAGCTTCCGGCGGCCATTCAGTTCGCCCGCGCCGTGGCCGCACGCTTCGGCGTGGTGGTCTCCGACAAGCTCGCCGCGCAGCTGATTCCGGTGGCCGGCGCGCTCAGTGCCGCGACGCTGAACCTGATCTTCATGCAGCACTACCAGGACGTCGCCCGCGGGCACTTTATCGTGCGCCGGCTGGAGCGCGATTACGGCGCGCAGGTGATCCGCGAGGCTTACGTCCAGCTGCGTGAGCAGGATCGGCTCGGCACCCGCGAGTTCAGTCCCATCGAGGGTTGGTGAGGCGCGGCGTGCGCCGTCGCTGCGCTGGCGGTGCGCTCCCGCCCGCCCGCTGCCGTCGCGGTGGCATGGCGCCGCCGGCGGGTCAGCGGCCGCGGCTGCGGGCAACCCCCCGGTGAGCGCTATTTGAGCCCGCGAGCCCCCGCGACGTTGGCCTGTTTCAGGCTTGTCTTCTTCAGCTTGGCCTTGCGCAGATCGGCATCGCTGAGGTCGGCGTCGCGCAGGTCCGAGCCGCGCAGGTCCGCCTGGCGCAGGCGTGCGCCATGGAGATTGGCGCCACGGAGATCGCATTTGCGCAGGTTGGCGCCGTTCAGGTGCGCATCCCGCAGGTCGGCCGCGGCGAGCTTGAGACCGCTCAGGTCCTTGTCGTCCAGGTCGACAGCGCTCTTGCCCTTCTTGCGGCGCTCCTTGACCCATTGGTTGAAGCCATCGATGTTACCGGCTCTGAGCAGCTCGACGGCCTTCTTGGTTGCCATGGGTGCGTCTCCTCGGGGTGATGGCACTGAGCAGTCGGCGGTGCTGTTACCGGGCAAGCCTAGCAGACCCGCCGCCGCCGGGGTGTCGGTGGCCAAGGGATGCGACGACGTCTATGCTTGGCGCATGTCCAGCAGCCGCCGAGAACGCCGATGCATCCGCTCCTGATTGCGGTGGCGGTGCGGGGTGTCGTCTTCGGCCCCAGGCTGTGGGCGCGCGCGCAGCTGCGTCCCTGCCCGCGGATCAGCTCGTCCGGCACCCGCTGGATCGCCACGGGCTGATGCTGGTGCGTAGCGGCGACGATCGACTCGCCGCCCGGCGTCGGGTGCCATGGCTGTAGGCGTTCAGTCTCAAAGGTTCGTAACAGCCCTGAGTGCCGCAGGGCGGCCCGCTGTGCTTGGCGTTTTCCCCCACGCGCGGCGTGAGCGTCATCACGCGCACCAGAGGCGGCGCAGACCGCCCTCCACCGCGTCGCTCCCGCCCGGGGCTTGCAGGCCGCCGTGCGGGCACCGAGCCACCGAGAGGAGTACATGAGCGATCCCGTGCCCGTTGTCGCCGCCACCGAGCGCGTCGTGCCGGTGCATGTCCGTTGCCGTGATCGGGTGCGGCTGGAGGTGCGCGGCCTGTATCGGATGCCCGTCCTGCAGCGGCGCCTGGAGCGGGTGTTGTCCGCCGTGGGGGGCATCCAGCGGGTGTCGGCGAGCACGGCGACGGGGCGGGTGCTGGTGTGCTACACGGCGCCCATGACCCTGTCTCAGCTGGTGGCCCTGGTGGACCAGCAACTGGGCGAGCCGCCACCCGGGCAGCGGCGCTCACTGCGCGCCTATCCGCAGCGTCCCGCGCTGGCGGCGGTCGCAGCGGTGCTGCGCGGCCTCGGCCGGCTGGTGGTGCCGGCGCTGGCGCAACCGCTGCGGCGGCCCGCCGCCGGCGCACTGGCGGGGTCGGCGGCGGTGAGCCAGCCGCGGGCGCTGGAGCCCCAGCCCATCCAGGCCTGGTTCGCCATGACGCTCGAGGACGTGCAACAGGCCCTGGCGACCATCACGGACGACGGCCTCAGCCAGGACGCCGCGGCCGAGCGCCTGCGTCGTTTTGGCCACAACGCGCTCACGGCGGCTGAGACGCGCTCGGACATCGCCATCTTCGTCGGCCAGTTCAACAGCCTGCCGGTGGGCCTGCTGGCGGTATCCGCGGGGGTGGCCCTCGCCACCGGCGGTCTGCTGGATGCGGCGGTGATCCTGGGCGTGGTCATGATCAACGGCGTCATCGGCTTCGTCACCGAGCGCCAGGCCGAGCGCACCATCGAATCCCTGACCCAGAGCGGTGCGCGCAGCGTCAAGGTCCTGCGCGGGGGGGAGACGGTGACGGTGCCGGTGGAAGAGATCGTTCCCGGTGATGTGCTGCTGCTGGCCCCGGGGGATTACATCGCCGCCGATATTCGGCTGCTGCGGGCGCATCGGCTCAGCGTGGACGAGTCCGCGCTCACGGGCGAGAGCCTGCCGGTGAGCAAGGATCAGGCGTTCGTGGCCAAGGACGACACACCGCTGGGCGATCGGCGCAACATGGCCTACATGGGCACCCATGTGACCGGCGGTAACGGCCGTGGTCTGGTGGTGGCCACGGCGGCGGCGACGGAGCTGGGGCAGATCCAGACCATGGTGGGCGAGGCGGAGTCGCCGGAGACGCCCATGCAGAAGCAGCTCGGGCGCATGGGCACGCAGCTGGCCCTGCTCTCCGGCGGCGTCTGTGCCGGCGTCTTCGGCGTTGGGGTGCTGCGGGGCTTCGCCTGGCTGGAGATGCTGAAGGTGTCGGTGTCGCTCGCCGTCGCCGCGGTGCCGGAGGGATTGCCGGCGGTGGCCACCACCACGCTCGCCATGGGCATCAACGACATGCGCCGTCGCAATGTCGCGGTGCGCCATTTGGATGCGGTGGAGACACTCGGCTCCGTGCAGGTCTTCTGCATGGACAAGACCGGCACGCTGACCATGAACCGCATGGCCGTGGTGGCGGTGTACGGCGGCGGCGAGCGCTTCAAGGTGGCGGCACATCAGTTTACGGACGATGACGGCCACGCCGTGGACCCGCTGGCGCGTGCGGCGCTGGTGCGGCTGATGCAGGTGGTCGCGCTCTGCAGCGAGGCCGAGCTGAAGGGGGTGCCGGGCAATTGGCAGTACGCCGGCTCCCCCACCGAGAATGCGCTGGTGGAACTGGCGGTGGAGGCGGGCATCGACGTGCCGGCGCTGCGCGCAGAGCGCCCGCGGCTGAAGACCCGCTACCGCGCCGAGGGCCGCCCGTACATGTCGAGCCTGCACCCGTACAAGGATGGCAAGCATCTGCTGGCGGTCAAGGGCAGTCCGGACGAGGTGCTGGCGCTATGCACCAGCATGCTGCGCGATGGCCGGCAGGTGCGGCTCACCGAGGCCATGCGGGCCGAGATCACCAACCAAAACCAGCGCATGGCGGGCCAGGCCCTGCGCGTGCTCGGCGCCGCCTACCGGGAACTGGACGACGGCGCCATGCCCGAGCAGACCGGCCAGCTCTGCTGGCTCGGCCTCGCCGGCATGGCGGACCCCATGCGCCCGGGCATGGACCGGCTCATCGATGAGTATCACCAGGCCGGCATCGAGACCATCATGATCACCGGCGACCAGAGCGCTACGGCCTATGCCATCGGCAAGGAGCTGGGGCTGTCCGGTGACAAGCCGCTGCAAGTGCTCGAGTCCAACAAGCTCGAGGAGATGGACCCGGAGCTGCTGGCCGGCCTGGTGCGCAATGTGCACGTATTCGCACGCGTGAGCCCGGCGCACAAGCTGAAGATCGTGCGCGCGCTGCAGGAGGCGGGCATGGTGGTGGCCATGACGGGTGATGGCATCAACGATGGCCCGGCGCTCAAGGCCGCCGACATCGGCGTGGCCATGGGCGAGAGCGGCACCAACGTGGCCCGCGAGGTCTCGGATGTCGTGCTGGAGGACGACAACCTGCACACCATGACCATCGCGGTGGCCCAGGGGCGGACCATCTACAACAACATCCGCAAGATGATCCACTTCATGGTGTCCACCAACCTCACCGAGATCGAGGTGATGCTGGCGGGCGTCATGCTCGGCTGGGGCGAGGCCATGAACCCCATGCAGCTCCTGTGGATCAATCTGGTGACCGACATTTTTCCCGGCCTGGCCCTGTCCATGGAGCCGGCGGAGCCGGACATCATGGATCGCCCGCCGCGGGATCCGGAGGAGCCCATCATCACCCGCGAGGACCTCAAGCGCATGGCCTTCGAGTCCGGCACCATCGGCCTTGGCACCGCCGGCGCCTTCATCTACGGCATGCGCAGGTACGGTCTCGGGCCGGCGCCGAGCACGCTCGCCTTCAACACCCTGGTGATGAACGAGCTGACCCATGCTTTGAGCTCGCGCTCGCGCCACCGCAATGTCTTCGGCGGCGAGAAGCTCGCGTCCAACAAGCACCTCACCCGCGCCGTGCTGGGCATGGCGGCGCTGCAGGTGGTGGTGAGCGTGGTCCCCGGCGCCCGGCGCCTGCTCGGCACCGTGCCCCTCGGCTGGATGGACCTCGCCGCCATCGGCGCCGGCGTGATCCTGCCGTTGATCGTGAACGAGGCCACCAAGCCCGCCTATCGGGGACCGGCGCATGCGGCGGTGTTGGCGCGCGGTGACGCTGCATGAGGGACGCGGGGCACGGGGGCCTGATGCGCGTCGTGATGGCGGCTGCCCCGCGGCTCGCGCCTTGTCACTCGAGACTGATCACGATGCCGGGCCGCAACCACTGATTCCCCATCGTCCGGAGCGCACCCATGAGCGACGACTTCATCTTTACGTCTGAATCGGTCACCACCGGCCATCCGGACAAGCTCTGCGATCAGGTGAGCGACGCCATCGTCGATCACTTTCTGGGGCAGGACCCGAATGCCGGGATTATCGCCGAATGCGCCATGGCAAGCGGCGTGCTCTTCATCTCGGCGCACTATGCCTCCAGGGGGGGCTTTGCCATCCCCGACGTCGCCCGGGCGGTGATCCGCGGCGTCGGCTACCCCAGGGCGGTCTTCGATGCCGATGCCTGCACCATCATGACCAGCTTCATGGATCATACCGAGCGAGACTATCGGCCGCTGGATCTGGACGCGCTGGATGACGAGGCCCTGGGACGCATCACCGCCAAGGATCAGGTCACCGTCTTCGGCTATGCCTGCGACCAGACGGACAGCCTGATGCCGCTGCCCATCACCATTGCGCATGCCCTGGCACGGCGCCTGGATGATCCGGATCTGGAGCAGGAACTGCCGTATTTGCTACCGGATGCGAAGGTGCAGGTGGGCGTGGAGTATCGGGCCGGGCAGCCCCTGCGTATCCACAGCGTGGCGCTGGAGACCAGTCAGCAGGAAGACGCCAACGCGGGGCTCGATCGCCTGCGCGCCGACCTGATCCATGGCGTCATCACGCCGGTGCTCGCCGCGCAACCGGTGGCGCCGGACGGCAATACCCACTACTTCATCAATCCCGAAGGGCCGGTCATCGGCGGCGGCCCGGCCGTGCACGCCGGGCTCACGGGCCGCAAGACGGGTATCGACACCTACGGCGAGTACGCCCGCCACAGCGGTGCCGCGCTGAGCGGCAAGGACCCCATGCGCATCGACCGCGTCGGCGCCTATGCCGCCCGCTATGCCGCCAAGAACGCCGTCGCCGCCGGCCTCGCCGGGGAATGCGAGGTACAGCTCAGCTACAGCATCGGCTCCGCCGGTCCGGTGAGCCTGCGGGTGCGTACCTTCGGCAGCGGCCGCATCGACGACGCCGAGATCGCCCGGCGCCTGCAACAGCACTTCGACTTCCGCATCGGTACCATCGTTCGGGACTTGCGTCTGCGGCGCCTGCCCGCCGAGCACCCGGAAGGGTTCTATCGCAAGCTCGCCGCCTATGGCCACATGGGGCGCACAGACCTGGACGTGCCGTGGGAGCGCACGGACCGGGCGGCGGCGCTGGGCTGAGTTGCGTGCTTAGGTTGTCGGTTTCTGCGGGCTGGGTGGCGAGGCGGCAAAGATGGTGAGACACAATTCCAGATCGCCGATCTGTTCGTAGACCGGCCGTCTGCCCGATAACCGCTCGCTCTCGCCGAGGATG
This sequence comes from uncultured Thiohalocapsa sp., assembly GCF_913062725.1. Taxonomy (GTDB): domain Bacteria; phylum Pseudomonadota; class Gammaproteobacteria; order Chromatiales; family Chromatiaceae; genus Thiohalocapsa. The sequence continues at coordinate 8,758 of NZ_CAJXWY010000057.1, read as the reverse complement.
GTCTCGACGCCGAAGCCGCGCCGCTCCATCAGATAGCTCCGGCCAAGCCTGGTGTCCTCCACCGGATAGTAGCGGCCAAACAGACTCGCCAGGACCTCGTTGCGTGGCACCGATAGCCGCGTCATGGACTCCAGCGACAGGGTGTTGGGCAGGCCGCCGGGCGAGTGGATCTCCAGCCGGTCTTGGAACATGAACAGCCGAATGCGCTGGTGATGGAGCGAGTAGTCCCGGTGCGCCACCGCGTTGACGATCGCCTCGAATATCGCGATCAGTGCATATTGCGGATAGTCGATACGCCCGAGCGGCTTGCGCGCCGCCGTCGTCATGTTGCGTTCGACGAAATGGAAGGCATCGAGGATCTGCCGATCCAGGGGCCCGGCGATCTCGCGGGCATCGATCTGCTCGTCCGGGTTGTTCTTGGTGCCCAGATGCGCAACCGCCATGATCTCGGCGCTGCGCAGCCAGCGCGACGGCTCCAATGTGCAAAGCAAGGCCCCGAGCACGGTCGGAACTGTGATGCCGTCGATGTCGCGCAGCAGGTGCAGCCTGCTCAACTGGGCGATCGTATCGCCCTGCTCCGGCTTCAGGAAGCGGCGCACCAGTAGCGCATCGAGGTCGTCGAACGAACAGCCCGGCACCGCCTGCTCTTCGAAGTGAATGATGCGCGCTTGACTGCGTTGCTGGAACAGCCGTGCCAGCGCATCCGGTGTGAGCTTGCGCTTCGCATGGCCGACGCGCCGAAAATAGCCGTTCGCGCCTTCATGCACCCAAAGGCTGCGCGGTATGTCCACGACGATCACAGCCCGGCGGGAATCGTCGACGCCGGTCAATTCCAAATGCCGGGTCACCACATCCAGCGGCGGCTTGATACGGTCGGTGCAGATCGACGTGACCCATGCCTCGACCTGGTCCATCTGCGCCAGCGGTATACCGGTCACGGCTCGCGTCTTGTCGTCGATACCAAGCACCAGCGTCCCGCCGGCGGCATTGGCCATCGCCGCCAGCTCATCCGAGAGTCCATCGGCATGCGGCGCCAAAACCTTGCCCACCGGGCTCAGGTCCACCCGCTTCAGCTCGAGTGTCGAGTCCTCACCGAGACGGATGCGCTGCTCCAACGCCGCCACGTTCATCATGCCGCCTCCGTCACATCGCGCGACGCCGACGCGCACAGGAGCGGATCGCGCGCTTCGGCGGTGGCTTGGGTGTTCACCGGCTTTCACCCTGTCGGTCGGTGCGCAGGATGCTGCGTGTCGCCATCGGTCGAATCCCAGTCCAGTGGCAGCGCGGTTTCAGTCTGGGTGTGCCCCCGATGCAGGCGCATGACGCGGCGTCGGATGAACGCTTTTGCGTGGTGCGGCCGTTGTCGCCCGCGGTCTTGTGCAAGCGCGTTCGGTGAGTGTGGCACGCGAATGCGGGCCTGCCAATCCAGACGAATTCCCGGCCGGCCGCGGCCGGTCACATCGCCTCCTCCCGCGCCAACCGCCGCGCCACATCCCCCGGCGAGCCGGTGCGCCGTGCCAGCAGGTCGTAGGCCACCGGCACGACGAACAGCGTGAACAGGGTGGCGGCGAGGACGCCGGAGAGGATGACGGTGCCGATGACCACACGGGTCTCGGCGCCGGCGCCGGTGCTCATCAATAGCGGCAGGGAGCCGGCGGCGGTGGTGATGCCGGTCATGACGATGGGCCGCAGGCGCACATCGGCGGCCTCGAGCAGGGCGTCGCGGAAGGCCTGGCCCTGGTCGCGCAGCTGGTTGGCGAATTCGACGATGAGGATGCCGTTCTTGGCCGCCAGACCCACCAGCATGATGAGCCCGATCTCGCTGTAGATGTTGAGCGTCTGGTCCGTGAGCCAGAGCCCAAGCAGGGCGCCGGCCATGGCCAGCGGCACCGTGAGCATGATCACGAAGGGGTGCACCCAGCTCTCGAACTGGGCGGCGAGCACCAGATAGACCACGGCCACGCCCAGCAGGAAGACGAACAGGATGCCGCCGCCGGAGCTTCTGAAGTCCTGGGACTGCCCCTTGTAGTCGACGATGGCCTGCTCGGGCAGATGCTCGGCCACCAGGCCTTCCAGGTAGCTCAGCGCATCGCCCAGCGCCAGGTCGTCGGCGAGGTTGGCCTCGATAGTGATGGCGCGCACGCGGTTGTAGCGGTTCAGTGCGTTGGAGTCCGCCATTTCGGTGATGCGCACCAGGTTGGCCAATGGGATCAACTCGCCGCTGCGCTCGGAGCGGACATAGATGTTCTGCAGGCTCGCCGGCGTGCGCTGGGCGTCACGCTCGCCCTCCAGGATCAGGTCGTACTCCTCGCCGGCGTCGATGTAGGTGGTCACCTTGCGGGAGCCGAGCATGGTCTCCAGCGTGCGGCCGATGGTGCTGACGGTGACGCCTAGGTCCGCGGCGCGGTCGTAGTCGATATCCACGCGCAGCTGGGGCTTGGTCTCCTTGTAGTCCCAGTCGATGCCGATGAGGCCCGGGTTGGAGGCGTCGATCTCGGCGAGCAGGCGGTCGCGCCAGGCGGCCAGCTCCTCGTAGGTGCCGCCGCCGATGACGAACTGCAGCGGCTTTTGGATGCGGGCGCCGAAGCCCTGGCGCATGACGGGGAAGGCGCGCACACCCGGCAGGTCGCCGAGCTTGGCGCGGATCTCGTTCATCACCGTGAAGCTGGAGCGGCGCTCGCCGAAGGGGGCCATGACCATGATGACGATGCCGCTGTTGAAGCTGTCGCCGCCACCGAAGCCCCGGGGTGTGCGCATGAGCACGCGGATGGCCTCGCCGGATTCGGCGTAGGGCAGCAGGCGGCGCTCGATCTCGTCCATGTATTCTTCCATATAGGCGAAGGACGCGCCTTCGGGGCCGTTCACCAGCACGAAGAAGGCGCCGCGGTCCTCCTGCGGGGTGTATTCCTGCGGAATCTGTTGAAACAGCCACCAGGCGCCGGCGACGGTGGCCGCGAACAGCAGTGCCACCAGCCATTTCTGATTCAGGAAGAATCGCAGCAGTACCCCATAACCGCGTCGCACCCGGCCGAAGGCCCAGTCGACGCCGGTGCTCAGGCTCGCGCGCCGCCGCTCATTCCGTGTTCCGGCGGCGCGCGCCTGCGGCAGGATCTTGGACGCCAGCATGGGCGACAGGGACAGCGCGACGAAGGTGGAGAAACTCACCGCCGCGGCCATGGTCAGAGCGAACTCGCTGAACAGCCGCCCCACATCGCCCTGCAGGAAGGCGATGGGCACGAACACGGCCACCAGCACGATGGTGGTGGCGAGGACCGCGAAGCCCACCTGCCGCGCACCGCGGTAGGCGGCCACGAGCCGCGTCTCACCGTACTGCTCCATGCGCCGGTGGATGTTCTCGAGCACCACGATGGCGTCGTCCACCACCAGGCCGATGGCCAGCACCAGTGCCAACAACGTGAGAATGTTCACCGAAAAGCCGAGCACCAGCAGCACGCTGAAGGTGGCGATGAGCGACACCGGCACGGTGACCGCCGGCACCAGCATGGCCCGGACCGAGCCGAGAAACAGGAAGATCACCAGCACCACCAGGCCGATGGCGATACCGAGCGTCTTGTAGACCTCCTTGATGGCGTCCTTGACGAACACCGAGGTGTCGTAGGACTGCTTGATGGCCATGCCTTCGGGCAGAGTCGGGTTGAGGCGGGCCATCTCTGCCTTGGCGGCGTCGGCCACCGCAATGGTGTTGGCGGTGGACTGCTTGATGATGCCAAGGCCGATCATGGGCACAGCGTTGCCGCGGAACACCGTGCGGTCTTCTTCCGTGCCGCGCTCCACCCGGGCCACGTCGCCCAGGCGCACCAGGTAGCCGTCATCGCCGCGCGCCACCACCAGGCGCGCGAACTGCGCTGGAGTCTGGAAATTGCGCTCGGTGCGCACACTGAACTGGCGTTCGACGGACTCGACACTGCCCGCCGGGAGCTCCACGTTCTCGGCCCGCAGGGCGGCCTCGATGTCGGCGACGGTCAGCCCGCGGGCGGCCAGTGCGTTGCGGTCGAGCCAGATCCGCATGGCATAGGTCTGATCACCGCCCACACGCACCCGGGCGACGCCGTCCAGCACGGAGAAGCGGTCCACCAGGTAGCGCCGGGCATAGTCCGTCAGCTCCGGGACGGTCATGCGCTCGCTCACGAGGTTGAGCCACATGATGACATCGTCGCTGCTGTCCACCTTCTGGATGTCCGGTGGCTCCGCTTCGATGGGCAGCTGGTCGAGGATGCCCGAGACCCGGTCACGGATGTCGTTGGCGGCGCCATCGATGTCGCGGCCGATGTTGAACTCGATGGTGATACGCGAGCGCCCGTCCTGGGAGACGGACTCGATGGTCTCGATGCCCTCCACGCCGGCGATGCGGTCTTCGATCAGCTGGGTGATGCGTGTCTCCACCACGTTGGCCGCCGCGCCCGGGTAGACCGTGTCCACCGACACCACCGGTGGGTCGATGTCCGGATACTCGCGCAGCGGCAGCCGGTCGAAGGCCACCAGCCCGAAGGCCACCAGCAGCAGCGACAGTACCGTCGCCAGCACCGGGCGACGGACCGAGACGTCGGAGAGGATCATTCTGCGCGCTCTGCCGCTGGGCGCTCGGCGGCGTCGGCCGCTGGCTTCTGGGCCAAGAGCTCAGCGAGCGGGCGGGTGCCGTCGTCGACGGCGATGATCGCGACCGGCTCGCCGGGTCTCGCTTTATCGTTGCCGTGGGTGATGACGCGCTCGCCGGCGTCGAGGCCGCCGGTGATCTCAACGAGGCCGGGTCGGCGGGCGCCGATCTGCACCTTGCGGCGCTCAGGCACCGCGGCGCCGTCCTGCGTGTCGGTCAACGCCAGCACAAAGTGCTCGTCGCCTCGGTGCAGCAGCGCTGCTTCTGGAACGGTGAGCGCTTGCCTCGGGTTGCGCAGGAGCTCGACGCGCATCAGGAGCCCCGGGCGCAGTAACCGCCGGGGATTCGGCAGCCGGGCGCGCACCTGCACCGAGCGGGTGACCGGGTCGACGCGGGTATCGACGGCGCTGATCGCACCTGAGAAGACTTGATCCTCCAGCGCCGGCGCCCGCGCCTCGATGGCCAGGCCAGGTCGCAGTGAGGTGAGAAAAACGCTGGGTACCGTGAAGTCGAGCTTCATGGTGCGATCGTCGTCCAGCGTGGTGATGACATCCCCCGGCTCAACCAGGGCGCCCGAGCTGATATTGCGCAGGCCCACCACGCCGGCGAACGGCGCCTTGACCACCCGGTCTTTCAGCCTGGACTCCACGGCCACCAACGACGCCCGCGCCGTGTCCAACTCCCGACGGCGCTCGTCCAGCAGCGACGCCGAGGCGGAGCCCCGCTCGGCCAGGGACTGGACGCGCGCGTACTGGCGCTCGGCCTCTGCGACCCGCGCGCGCACCTCTTCGAGCAGGGCCGTCTCTTCGGCGCTGGTCATCTCCACCAGGATCTCGCCGGCGTCCACCCGCTGGCCGTCGTCGAAATGGATGGCCGAGATGGTCTCGGTGACATTGGCCGTGATCACCACGGATTCATCCGCCCGCAGGGTGCCGAGCGCCTCGGTGCGGTCCGCCCAAGGCTCGGTGGTGACTTCGGCGACGATGACGCGGTCGCCGGCGGCCCCGGTGAGCGTGGGGAACAGCAGCAGGAGGACGAGTAGGGTGCGCATGGCCAGTTGCGGCTTCGACGACGCGGCAGATGCCACCGCGGAGGCTTCTGAAGTGGGGGGTCTGTGGCGCTGGTGAAAGAGGCTGTCGGCGCCGGGCCGCCCATGGCGCGGGTAGCCCACGAACTGACCGCCATCGGCGTGGCACCGACTGAGGTGTACGGGTTGATCGCAGGTGCGGCCGCCGAGTCAGGCAGGCCCTGGCGGCTGTTGGTGGTGCGTCGTCAGCCGTCGGCGGTCAGGGGACGATCAGGGGGCGATCAGGGGGCGGCACGGTGGACGAAATCTGGATATCGCGTCTGAAACGAAGTGCGACGCGTGCACGGCCACGGGGCTTGCTCACAGGCCGTCGCGTGCGCCCGCGACAACGGCCTGGAGATGCGGGTCAGGCCAGCCGGTGCTCACCGCGCATGTAGTTGTAGACGAGGTCTGAGACTTCGCGCATGGCATTGCTGCGGTTGGTGATCCAACGCGCGTAGTAGTCGGTGCGGCTGGCCTTTTCGATGATGCCGATGAACGTGTATGGCCGCGGGCGACCGCGTCGGTCTTGGCACTCGATGATGCCCATATTACCGCAAAGCATGGCTGTGGAGCCGGTCTTATCGTACACGAGAACATCCGAGGGCATGCTGCTGACGCCGCGGGTGATGCGGTCATGATTCGGCAGGGCCATCAGCTCCAGCACTTCCGCCGCATACGGCATTTGGCGATGCCACTGGGCGTAGAGGAAACGGCTGTAATCGCGGGCCGAGGCCCGGTTGCGATAGGTGCGACCGTTCGCGGGGATGTACTCGACGATGCTGGTTTGCCGAAAGACGCCGGGCGCGTGACGCTTCAGGACCTGCTCGGTGGCTTTCGGTCCCGTATTGCCATTGTGCCGACTCACCAGTTGCATGATCTCGGTGGTGGCGGTGTTACTGCTCTGGCGGATCATGCGCTCCATGGTGTCGCGGATGCCCGAGCTGTACTTGAGTCGCCCACCGCTGTCGCGCATGGTGTAGAAGAATGCTTGCGCAACGAACGGCTTCATCATGCTCGCCGCCTGCCGAGGCTCCTCCTCGTTGATCGACACCAGCTTTTCGCGACCGGTGAAGTCGTAGACGGACCAGGAGGTCTTTTCGTCCCAGCGGATCCTGCCCTCGGCGCGCTGGCGCTTGACCAGACTGACGAGCTGCGCCTGCAGCGTTGGCCGTCGGCTGGCGTTGCCGACGTCGGGCAGCCCGCAGAGCAGCGCGCCACCGGCGAGTGCGCTCAGCCCGAGGAAGCTGCGGCGGTCGCAGTGGTGCGGCACCCTGTTGTCGCTGTGGGTTGGATGGACCCACGTGTGCTGCGGGTTTCCTGGCATGCTGGTGACCCCCGTGACCGGCTTGCTTCGAAGATGCAGGACACCCGTCCTCCTGCCCGGTGCAGGTTGTGTTTCCCCCGACGATGGACGAGGCCCGATGCGCTGTCTTTTACGCCACCAGCATAGGCCGTAGCGACGTGAAATACAAGGGGCGTCGCTATGAAAAACCTGTCTTAAGTCAGTGGGCTTAAGGCCATTGTTAACCCTAGAGTTGAAGGCTGTTTGTGGTGCCGGTGGCGCTCAGTCGGCCTTCTCGGGGGGAGGCAGCGCACCCCGGGCAGCCAGGGTTTCGTCAACCTTGATCACGATCTGCTCTTCGATCTGTCCCTTCAGGGCGGATAGGAGCAGCCCGAGACGTACCGTGAGGTCGAGGGCCTCCTTGGTGACAGTGATGCGTCCCGAGATGCCGGAGCGCGCAAAGTTGAGGGTGTCGCCGTCCCAGGCATAGTCGGCGCCATATTCGCGCTCCACCCGTTGTGCGATCCGTTCCACCTCGGTTCTGGCGTCCTCCAGTGAGAGGGTGTGGCGACGAACGATATGAATCTTCGACATGCTGTTCGGCCTCGTCGGGTGGTGCATGCGCTTGTGGGCTCGGTTGGGCGCCGGCCGTGTGGTCCGCTCGGCGTCGCCTGTGCAACGCTGCCGCGGGGCGTCTCGGCGCGTTGCTGTCCACGCCCCGGGCGCGCTCGACCGGCCGGCGCGGCGTGCCGTCAAGCGCTCCCAGCCCTGGGGTACCCGCGCGCCGTCTGGCGCAAGGTTATTACAGATCGTCCCGGCTGTGGTGCGGCTCGGCGGCGGCCCCACGACGCGCCGCCAGCGCGCGCCGGAAGGCTGCAGAGCGGCGGTCACCACCACGGGGCTGCGGGCGGGTGCGGCGGTGCAACTTGCCCTCCACCTCGCGGCAGAAGTCGTCGCCGCCGAGCACCCAAGCCTTGTTGGTGGCGTCGCGCAGGCGCTGGACGAACGCTGGCGCGAGTGGTGTCGCAAAGGCCTGGGCATAGGCCGCCCGACGCGTCACCGCATCCTCGCCGAGCGCTTGGTAGCTTGCATGGGGTGAGACCAGAACGTCGTCCGCATCGAGTGCATTGGCGCCGTAGCTGGACCACTCGTAGGCGGCTGGCGTGTCGACGATGCCGCTGCGAACGGGGTTCAGCTCGATATAGCGGGAAACGGGCAGCAGGAAGGCATCCGGCTCCACCAGGGTGGCCCGATAGCGGCCATCCCAGAGTGTGCCCGTGCGCGCGTAGCGCCGGTTGGCGTGCTGCACATAGTAACGACCAGTGTACTGCATCAGCTTGCCGACGCCGTTGCTCCGTGTTGGCGTCAGAAGCAGGTGAAAATGATTCGGCATCAGTGCGTATGCGTGTACTGCGCAGGCAAACTTCTGCGCGGCATCCCGCAACGTCGACCACAGCACCCAGTAATCGTCCTCGTCGTGGAGGATGGTTATCCCATTGTTGCCGCGCTGGATGACGTGCTGTGGATAATCCGGGAGGGTGAATCGCGGCAACCGGGCCATGGGGCGCCTCCTGGGGCTCGCTGACGTCTGTTCCAGTATAGACAATCAGGCGATTGCGTCCCCCTTGTCCGCGCGCGCAGGCCTTCGGTGCACTGTCCGCCGCAGGTCTGGTTGCGGTATCATCGGGAGCTTTCTCAGTCCAAATTTCAAGCATGCAAGACACCAACCCCCTCCACACTCACATCGCCAACCTCCAGGAACGCCTCGCGTCCCTGAGGGGGTATCTTTGAC
>NZ_CAJXWY010000056.1 GCF_913062725.1 uncultured Thiohalocapsa sp. | reverse complement strand
CGAGATCATGCACACCTTGACCGCGATCTCGATTGGCTCAGACGCGTTCCGGTCAAGGCAATGGTCAAGCTCGGCTGGATCGCCGAGGCCGAGAGCAACGCCGGCCAGCTGGACCTCGTGCTGAAATTTTTCGGCGTCAGCTCGGTCGAGCGATGGGATGCGGTCTGGAACGGGAGCGGCACGGCCTTTCGTCAATCGAAACGCTTCGACACCCATCCGGAGGCGGTGTCCGCTTGGCTGCGTCGCGGCGAGATCGAAGCGCAAGCCATTGTCTGCGGACCGTTCGACAAGCCAGGCTTCCGCACGGTACTCCACGAGGTCCGCCCGTTGACCCGCGAGGCACCGGAAGATTTTCGATCGGTCTTGGTTGAACGCTGCGCTGCCGTCGGCGTTGCCGTCGTCTTTGTACCGGAGTTACCGAAGACCGGCGTCTCCGGCGCCACCCGCTGGCTCGCCACCGACAAGGCGTTGGTTCAGCTCAGCCTTCGCTACAAGTCCGATGACCAGCTTTGGTTTACATTCTTCCACGAGGCCGGCCATATCCTACTCCACGGCAAGCGCGATGTCTTTATCGAAGACGACGATGTGGAGGACGCCAAGGAACAGGAGGCCAACCGCTTCGCGGCAGACCATCTGATCCCGCCGTCAGCACTGCGCAGCCTGTTGGCGCAGGGCAGGCCGACGCTGGTCCAAATCGAGGCATTCGCCCAAGCGATTGATATCGCTCCGGGCATCGTCGTCGGTCGCCTCCAGCGGGAAGGTGTATTGGAGCACCGCGTGGGCAATGCCCTGAAGCGTCGGCTCTGTTGGACGCACCTATCTAATACCGCGCCATAGGAGAGGCAGGAACGTGGCAGCCCGGGCGCGGCCTTCACATAATGTCTTTTTTGGGGGGTATGCTTTAACCTCCTGAGGCAGCGTGAGAGCCGGCTTCGACCCGGTCTACGGCGCCCGGCCCCTGAAGCGCGCCATTCGCGCCCAGCTGGAGAATCCCCTCGCGCAGGAAATCCTCGCCGGTCACTTCAAGCCAGGGGATACGGTGCAGGTGGACGTGCAGGATGGTCAGCTCAGCTTCGGCGCCACGGTGGAGGCGGAGCTGGTGGACTAGGGATGCGGGTCTGAATGCGGGGTGTCAGGCAGACGGGCGCGTTGCCCTGTGGTGGCGGCCACCACACGACGCCCGGCTCACCGCTTTGAGCCGGGGAACAGCTCCGCCAGCGAGCGGCCATCACTGAGCGCTTGCAGATGGTCGCGCAGGGTGTCCAGGGCCTGCTCCGCGCTGGCGTTGGGGTCGAAGCTGTGGCTGCCCCAGTACAGCGGATCGCGCAGGCGCGCGCCGAGGCGCTCGGGTGCGAGCACGTCGTAGATGCGGCGCCACTCGCCTTCGACGCGCAGGGAGAGCTGGGGGTTGATGATGTAGTGGCCGCGGCGCCAGCGCAGGAACAGCTTGCGGTTGTACGGGTCGTTGCGGTCGATTTCGTTCTTGGCCAGGATCGAGGAGAGATATTGCCGCCGCTTGCGCCGGGCGGGCACGACGGACTCTGGAAACTGCGCCAGGATTTCTTCGATATCGACGGCGGACATGAGTCCTCGGCCGTAGGCATAGTTCTCGCCCAGGCGCTGGTAGAACAGCACCATGGCGATGCACAGCATGAGATATTCCATGAGTCGCTGATCCAGCTTCACCAGTCGCCCCTCCACCTGGATATCCAGGCTCGGCGGGGCCAGACGCTCGTATACCGCCGGCAGGCGCCTGCGTGCGAAGCGCTCGTCGACGCAGGCGCGCTCCAACGCGATCTGGAAGGCGTTGAGGCCGTTGGCGTCCACCAGTGCGGTGTCGGCGTCGCGGTCCAGCAGGGCCTCGATCAAGTCGGCGTTGCCCGTGCGGCTCGCCACCATCAGCGGGGTCTGGCCGAAGACGTTGCGGAAGTCCACGCCGTACTGATCCACCTCGCGCAGCACGGCGCCGGGGTTTTTCAGCGTGTAGGGCAGGAAATACTTCTTCTCCAGCATCGCCATCGCCTTATCCGGCTGCTTCGCCGCCTTGACGCCGGCCTGGATCAGGTTGTTCAGCAAACGCTGGTCGGAATACATGAGCGCATATTCCATCAGCGCGATGCCCGCCTTCTTCTCGCCCCGGGTCAGGGCCTTTTCCTTCAGCGCTGCGAGCGCTTCGCCGCGCAGCACCGTCCAGGTCGGGGTGCGCTGCTTGAGGATCTGCTCGCGGATCTCGGCGGCCTGCTCCTCTTTGCCCTGTAGCTCCAGGCGGTGTGCCTCGTGGCGCCACTCCTCCAGGCTCGAGGTCTCGGTCTCGACGTCGTCCACGCTTTGGTGCACGTCGCTCAGGCCGAGCAGAGACAGCAGGTGCTGCCTGGGGCGCGGCTCGATGAGATAGAGATTACGCACCGCGCGGGTCACGGCCACGTACAGGGCATTGATGTAGAACTTGTAGATCTCCAGGGACTTGTCGCCTTTGTCGCGGGCGCGGGCGTAGCGCAGCTCGCCCTGGAGGTCGGCCTCGGTCAGCTCGGCGGCGATGTCGCGGAAGCGCTTCTCCTCGCTGGACAGGAAGCCGTACAGCAGCACGTTCTCGTATTCCAGGCCCTTGGCCTCGTGGATCGAGAACACCAGCGGCGTGCGGAAAAACTTGCGCACCTCCGCCTTCTGCTCCGGGTGCAGCACCAGGATGGCGAAGCGGGCGGAGGCGGCGGTGCGTTGGTCCAGGTCGCGCTTGACGCGCTCGCTGTCCTGCAACAGCCCGACGCGGCCGCGCGCCGGACCGCAACTGCGCACCAGATAATTGCTCTCGCGGTCCACCGAGCCGAAGCGGGCGTGCTTGATGTGCAGCAAGCGGTTGGCGATGTCCGTCACCTGCGGCGAATTGCGGAAATTCGCGTTGAGGATGCGGATCAGGTCGGCGCGCTCGCCGCTGCCATCGGCCTGTTGGCGCCAGAACAGGCTCTTGACCTTGGACCAGGAGAAGAAATTCGGGTGGACGATCTGGTTGGCATCGCCGCAGAGCAGAAAATTGTTGGCGTCGCGCAGCGCCTTCAGGATCAGCAACAGCTGCACGTTGGTGAGATCCTGCACCTCGTCCACCACCACCCAGTCGTAGCGGGGCGTCACCCGGCTCAGCCAGGCGTGACTCACCAGATTCGCATCGAACCAGCCCTGCTCGTCGAGAAAGCGCAGATACTTCTCGAACAGGTCATAGACCTCGGCGCGGGTCTCCGGTGGGTAGATGGATTGCTTCACGCCCAGGGCCAGGTAGGCGTCGCGGCTCAGATAGGCCTGCGCCGGGTCGGCGCCGGTGATGGCGCCCTGGAACTCTTCGAACAGCTGATGGCCGTCTTTCAGCGCCTTCGGCAGGCGCTGACGCCCGGCCCAGGCGGCGAAGGCGCGCGGCGTGATCTCCTTGCCGACGGGCACCTGAATGCTCTCCAGGTACTCCCGGAAAGACAGGAACGCCACATCCTGGTCGTCGCGCTGCCAGCCGTTGGCGTAGTAGAGGTTACGCGCGTTCTGCACCAGGAAGGCCGAGCGGGTGACATAGAGCACGTCGCCCGCGGCGTCCTTCATCTTCTCGAGGGTCAGCGCCGTCTTGCCGCTGCCGGCGGAGCCGATGATCACCAGCGGCGGCGGCTGGCGGTAGATCATCTCCTGGTCGTCATCGAAGGACAGCACCTTGTCCAGCAGGTGAAAGCGCGGCAGGGCGGGGTTCAGGTAGGGCAACTCCGGCGCGGCGTCTGCGGCCTCGGCGGCGGCGGCGGGGATGCGTGCCTCCTCGATGTCCACGCCCCGGGCCAGGAAGCGGGACTTCTCGTAGGCGTGGTTTGGGATGTACTCCAGCAGCAGGGCGCAACGCTCGCCCTGATGGCGATACAACGCGAACAGCAGCCGGTTGCTGCGGTCGAGCCGCGCCCGGTACAGGTTGTCGCCGACCTTCTTGACATCGGCGGATTTGAAGTCGTCGCACGCCAGTCGGTCCGTGAGCTTGTCGATGCCGGGGATGGCGGCGGTGTCGAGTCCGCGGTAGGTGAGGATGCGCATGATGCTTGCGTGCTTGTAAGGCTTGAGCGCGACAGACGGGTTGGGTGTGCCGAGGTTGGCCCGAAACCGTTACCAGTCGGACCGCGTTGTCTGAGAACAGTGATTCCAGGATCTCCACCGCCGTCTCGCGGTCTCACGGTCGCCGACATTGTCCGGTAGCATGGCGACGCCGGCGTACTGACGGCACCACCCTTTCATCCATCCCGACTTCCGGAGAGCCAACAGCCTTGGAACTGACAGGCAAGATCACGCAAGTCCTGCCGGAGAAGTCCGGCACCTCCGCCCGCGGCCCCTGGCGCAAGCAGGATTATGTCCTCGAGACCACACAGGGTGATTTCACCCGTCAGGTCTGCTTCATGCTCTGGGGCGACAAGATCGACCAGTTCGCGATCCGCGAAGGGCAGGAGGTCACCGTCCACTTCAACCTCGAGAGTCGAGAGTATAACGGCCGTTGGTATACGGACGTAAAGGCCTGGCGCATCGACGCTCCCGGGTCTGACTCGGCTCGGAACGAGGATTTCGATCAGGGCGGCGCGGAGGCGCCCATGTTCGGCGATGAGCCGCCGTTTTAGGCAACCGCCGGGCAGCGGCGGCTTCGATCCATTCATGACGCCGCCTGCCAGGGGGGCGGCCATCCGGCTTTAGGCCAAGCGCAGATCGCCGGATGCCAGCGTGGTCAGTCATCGTAAAGGCTGTAACCGACCGTCCAGCATGGTCCCCCACACGGGGATATCTTTGATCCAAGTCGGTGGTACCTCCAGCGGGTTGGCCTCGAGGATGGTCAGATTGGCGCGCTTGCCCACCGCGATGGAGCCGATGCTGTCTTCCTGCCGCAGGGCATGGGCGGCACCGAGGGTGACCGCCGCAAGTGCCGCTTCGCGCGGTATCTGGTGCATTGCACCCATGATTCGGCCCTCGCCCGTCAGCCGGTTCACGGCGGCATAGATCAGTTGCAGCGGCTTGGCCGGCGCCATGGGCATGCCCGAATGGAAGGCGAAGGGCAGGTCGTGCTCGAGCACGTCTGCCATGGGAACCATGTCCCGGGCGCGGTCCTCGTCGATAGCCACCGCCGCATAGCGTGCGGCGAGCGCCTCGACATCGTAGGGGTTGGCACTGACGATGCCGCCCAAGGCTGCCCAGCGGGCCATCTGCGCCGGCGCCGCAAACGCAACACTCGCAAGCACCGTGCGGTGGTCGTCGCGGCGGTTGCGCGCCATGGCGTCCTCCAGGCTCGCGAGCAGCACCGCCAGTCCAGCGTCGCCGACGGCGTGGACGTGGATCTGGTAGCCCGCATCCCAGTAGGCCTGGAAGGCGGCGTCGAAGTCCGCCGGATGCATCACCCAGGCGCCGGCGCGGTCGTCGCCAGAGCCGTCCTGCATCTGCATGGTACGGCTGTAGAGGGCGCCATCGGTGAAGAGCTTGACCTGTCGTGGCAGATACCAGGCGCGTCCCTCACCCCAGGACAGCAGTCGACGGGTGGCGTCGATCAGGCTTCCGGCCGCACCCGAGCTCGTCGGCGGATGCCGTGCGGCGAGGGCCGTGCCATCGGCGATAAAGCAGTGATCGAAGGGCGTCGCCGAGTCGCCGTAGACGTGATTGATGGCCTGCTGCAGCGGCCGCGAAAGCAGGCCGCCCGGCTCGCAGGCGAGCGTAATGCCGTGGCGGTGGTACAGGGTCTCGGTAAACTCGAGCCCCTGTCGTAGCCGCTGCGGTGGCGCCACCAGGGGTGCCAGCTTGTCGAGCACGGCGATGGCCCCCTGGCCGAAGATGCGGCCGGTGTCCAGATCGATCTGTGCGCGCTGGCTCGCCGGCAGCCCGGCGACGAACTCCGCATCGATACCTGTGTATGCCAACGCCGCGCTGTTCAAATAGAACTCGCGGCAGGAGCGATGCCAGACCAGCACCGGCACCGCCGTCATCAGGCCATCCAGCATCGCCCTGGACATGTCGCCGTGGAAATCCTGGTGATAGCCCCAGGTGACAAAGGGTCCGTCGGCGTTCTGATGATGCGCCGCCAGTGCGTGGAGCAGGCGCTCGCGGTAGCCTGCGGCATCGCGCACGCCCGCGGAGCGCCCGTCCACCGTGTCCCAGGCCTCGATGGCGATGACCTCTGTGGTCATCGTCAACGCCGCCAGCACGGGATGGACGTGCGGGGCCACGAAGCCGGGCACCACCACCTTGCCGGCGAAGGTGTCATCGTGCGTTGCACCCTCTCCGGCGGCGGCTGTCACCTCGTCCCGGCTCCCGACGGCGATGAAGCGACCATCGCGCACCGCAAAGGCTTCGGCCCTCGGCCGTGCCGGGTCCATGGTGATGACGGCACGGGCCGCGTACACCGTTGTCTCGGCGGGTGCGTCGGCGATGGCAGAGAGCGCCTGCAGGGTTGTCGTCTGTACCGCCGCCGTAACCGGCGGTATGGCTATGGCCAGCAGCGCCAGCGCCGCGGACCATGGGGCCCATGTGGATCGCCTGAACACGTCAAATCCCCCGAGCGAGCGGTCGATGCATGAACCCGCAGTATAGGCGTTGTCCGCCGCGCCGGTGCGACCTTGGCCCGGCGTGCCATGCGCACGCCGGCCATCGCGTCGAAGGCTCGAGCGCTCGCGCCCGATGATGCCGCACTCGCTCGTTTCGGATAGGGTGCGAGAACAAGTGCACCAGATTCCAGCGGCGCGTGCTGAGCGTTAGCGGGGGCAGCCGGGCGCTCAGCCGCGAGTCCAGCCGAGGCGCTCGAAGTTGCGCAACACCTCATCCTGGTCGCTGAAAGAGGTCTTGGCACCGTTGCGCTCGATGGTGCGCTCGTGACCCTTGCCGGCGATGAGGGCCACCTGGCGCGCCGCGGCGGGTGCCGCGGCGAGCCGGTCGAAGAGGCGGCGTATGGCCTCGGCGCGATCCAATACCACCTCGGGCGCTTCGGCGCAGTCGCCCATGCCATCCAGGACGGCATGGATGATGCCCTCGGGGTCCTCGAAGCGGGGATTGTCAGAGGTGACGATGGCATGGTCCGCATGTCGGCACACGGCGGCGCCCATGAGCGGGCGCTTGCCGCGGTCGCGATCGCCGCCGCAACCGAACAGGGTCGTCACCCGCGCCTGCGGGAAGGCCGCGCGGATGGCCCCGAGCACGTTATCCAGCGCATCCGGCGTATGGGCAAAATCCACCACCACGGTGCGGTTGCCGCAGACGAAGGTCTCGAAGCGCCCGTCCACCGCCCGCAGCGCCCGCCAGGGGTGCGGCGGCGGCCGCTTGCCCCGTGGCGCCAGGATGCGCGCCGCCAGCGCCAGCGCCAGGGCACCGTTGGCGCGGTTGTAGTCGAGGGCCAGAAAGGGTCGCTCGGCGAGCAGCTCGGCGAGCAGCTCGGCGTCGGCCGCGATGGGCCTGACCAGCGCGACGGGCGTTTGTGGGCGCTCGCGTCCCAGCCGCTCGGCCACCGCCGGGCTGCAGGTCAGCAGCGCCGCGCCCGGCGGCAGATGATCGACGATGCCCGCTTTGGCGGTGAAATACGCCGCCTCGGTGCCGTGATAGTCCAGATGGTCGACGGAGAAGTTGGTCCAGGCGGCGGCGTCGAACTGCAGCCCGGCGAGCCGCCCCTGGTGCAGGGCATGACTGGATGCCTCGGTGACCAGCACATCGGCGCGGTCCTGGTAGGCGGCCAGCAGCCGGCGCAGCTCCACCAGCGGCGGCGACGTGAAACCGGTGGCGCCCTGGCTCACCCCGTTCAGCGCGAGCCCCAGTGTGCCCACGGACAGGACGCGCTCACCGGCGGCACCGAGCAGCGCTTCCAAGTACTTCACCGTGGTGGTCTTGCCGTTCGTACCGGTGACTGCGGCGATGCGCCAGTGGTCGGCGGGCAGGGGATAGAAGGCGTCACACAGTCGTGCCACCGTGTCCCCGTAGGCGTCTGCCCGAGTGACGAACACGCCCTTGTGCCGCAGCGCATCAAAGCAGTCCAGGCGCCGGTTGGTGACCAGTACCGCAAAGGCGCTGGCGGCGAGGTAACGGCGATAGAGCTCGGCGTCCGACGGGCCGTCGTCATGACATTGGAAGCAAAGCACCGACCGCGGGGTACAGGCATCGGCCCGCCACTGGATGTCTGTCAGCGCGTCGAGGTCGCAGCCCGGCGGCCGGTGTGTCCAGGCGAAGTCGACGCTGGCGAAGGCCTCGGACGGCGACGACCGCGGGCTCGGTGCGGGCGAGGAGGGCAGCAAGCGATTGTTCTCAGGTCGGTCTCTGTGTTGTGGCGCATGCGCCCTGATCCGGCAGACCGTGCGCTTGAAGTGGGCGCGGCGCCGGCGCGGCAACCGCCCGTAGGTACCAACGGCTGCCCCTAGCCGGCCCCCGGCGCCCGCGCGGCGAGCAGCAAGAGCAGCAGCACGGCGCTGATCCCCACCCACAGCACGCCGGCCACCGGCCACTGCCGCAGGCCCCGCTCCACATCGCCCGCGGGGCTGCCGAACACCCGCTCGAAGGCGCGGAGCGCGCGATGCTGCACACGGCCCCAGACCTGCTTCAGGTCCGCGATGAAGACCTCTCCGGTCTGCCGCAGCGCCCGTAGCAGCGGCATCACCAGCGCCAACAGGTCGCCCGGTGGGATCAGGCCGATGAAGGGGGCGAGCAGCTTCGGCTGCAGCGCGGCGATGAGTGCCGCGGCCGCCGCGATCCCAACGCCGATGCCCACCGGCAGCGCATTGGTGAGCCAGACCGCAGGCTGACCGAAGGCGATGGCGAAGGGAAACAGCGCGACCAGTGCCGCAAGCAGGCCCCAGGCGGCGACGGGCCAGAGCCAGTGCGGCTCGGCATGGGGCGGCAGGCGCCAGGTCACCCAGACGAAGCGGGCCATGAGCAGCGCGGTGCCAACGGCGGTCACCGCCACCACGGCGCCGATCCAGGTCCACTCGGCGGCGTCCAGGACCGGCTTCAGATCGTACTTGGCGGCGGCGCCGCTGGTGAACGGCGCCCCCGCCAGCGCCAGTGCCAGGAACACCAGCACGCCCAGGATCAGCGCCTGGGTCATCGAGCCCGCGGCGCCCGCATGCTTGCGCAGACCAACCCCCAGGAACAGCCCGCCCTTGGCGAGCCCGTGCTGGGCGGCGTAGAAAACGATGCCGGCGACGCCCACCGGCGCCAGCGCCGGCTGCACCAGCACCAGCCCGAGCACCGTGATCATGAGCCCCATCTTGGCGATGCTGGAATAGGCCAGGATGACCTTGGGGTCGCGCTGCACCAGGCCGATGGGCAACGCCAGCGTCATGGTGGCGAGCCCGGCCAGCGTCAGCCAGTGCCCCCAGCCCGGCAGCGCCAGCTCGCCCACCGGCAGGAACCGCAGCCATCCCAGCAGCGCGACTTTGATCATGGTGCCGCTCAGCACCGCGCTCGCCGGCACCGGTGCCGCCGGGTGCGCCAGCGGCAGCCACAGATGCAGCGGTACCAGTCCGGCCTTCACACCGAGTCCCCCGAGCAGCAGGGCGATGGCGGCGTTATTGAGACCGGTGAGGTCCGCTGGGGTCGGTTGTGTGGTGCCGGCCTCGCTCACCAGCATCACCAGTCCGGCGAACAGCGCCACCTCGCCCAGCAGCGCCATCACCAGATACACCTTGCCGGCCCAGAGGGCGGACGGGCTGCCGTCGTGCACCACCAGCCCGTAGGCGGCGATGCCCATCATGGCGAAGCCGGCATAGAAGCTGAACAGATCGGCGCCGACGATGAGCCAGAAGTTACCCGCCATGGACAGCAGGAACAGCGCATCGAAGCGTCCACTGCGGGCCGTCGGCGCCTCGGGCGGGCCGCCGCGCTCGCCGAAGGCCGCGTAGACGCCGGCCGCCAGCCACACCAGCGCCGTGAATGCCAGATAGATCTGCGCCGTCGCATCCAGCGCCAGATGGGTGCCGAGAAAGAGCCAGGGCAGGGGCAGCGTACCACCTACCGGCACCAGCAGCGCCGCCGCCAGCGCCGGCAGCGCGCCGAGGGCGGCCCAGGGGATGGCCGCATGGCGCGCGTGGCGTTGCGGATCCAAAGCGGGAGAGGCCTCCGATGCGGTGTGCCAGTCCTGCCGGAAGCGCACCCCAGACGCCGGCAACACCAGCAACAGGGGCCAAGCCCAAGCGGCCAGCAGCAACCAAGCGCTCATGTGGCGTCCCCCCCGATCCTCGCGCCTCGCGCATCGATACTCATAGCCCGTACTCCCGCTCCGCAATCAACCGTGCCCACTCCAATGGACTGAAGGGAGCCGCCGCCAGCAGGCCCGCCAGCAGGCAGAATACCGCCGTAATCACCGGCGGCCAGAGCAGGGCGCCCATGGTCTCGAAGCGGGTATGGAAGTGGTGCTCCTTTGGCCAGGCCGCCGGCGGCGCACGGAACCAGGCCCGATACAGGATGGGCAGAAAATAGGCGGCATTGAGCAGGGTACTGCTGGCCAGCACCAGCAATACCCAATGCTGTCCCGCCTCCACGCCGCCCAGACCGAGATACCACTTGCTGACGAAGCCGGCGATGGGCGGGATACCGATCATGCCCAGCGCGCCGACGGTGAAGGCCAGGGTCGTCAGCGGCATGCGCCGGCCGACGCCGTCCATCTGGCTGACGTTGGCGACGCCGAGGGTCTCGGCGTAGTTGCCGGCGCAGAAGAACAGCGTGATCTTCATGATGCCCTGATGCACCAGATGCACCAGGCCGCCGATGGTCGCCACCGGCCCCAACAGTGAGGTTCCCAGGGCGATGTACGACACCTGACTGACGGTGGAGTAGGCGAGGCGCTTTTTGAGTCCGTCCTGGGTCATGGCCATGACAGAGCCGTAGACGATGGTGAAGGACGCGAGCACCGACAGCACCGCCAGCAGCCCGAGCTGGGACGCGAGCTCAACGCCGTAGACGTCATACACCACCCGCACGATACCGAAGGCGCCCGCCTTCACCACGGCCACCGCGTGCAACAGCGAGCTCACCGGCGCCGGCGCCACCATGGACTGCGGCAGCCAGCCGTGCAGCGGCACCAGCGCCGCTTTCACGCCGAGGCCCGCCAGCAGGAGCGCGAAAATCACCACCAGCTGGCCGTGCACGTCCGCCGACAGGTGGCCCAGGACGCCACCCTCCTGAAAGTCCACCGGCCCGGTCAGGGTGCGCAGCCACACCGCCCCCACCAGCAGCAGCAGGCCGCCGGAGAGGGTGTAGGCGAGGTAGATCTTGGCGCCGCGGGTGGCCTCCGGCGTCCCCCGGTGGGCCACCAGCGGATAGGTCGCCAGCGTCAGGACCTCGTAGAAGATGACGAAGGTGAGCAGGTTGCCGGACAGCGCGATGCCGACGGTGGCGGACACGCAGAGACTGAAAAAGCCAAAGAAGCGCGAGCGGTTGGTGGAGTGCTCCAGGTAGCCGATGGCGTAGACGGTGGTGACCAGCCAGAGCACCGTGGACAGGGTCACGAACAGCACCGACAGGGCATCGGCATTGAGCACCAGGGTCAGGCCCGGGGCGATGGCGATGCGGGTCTCGAACACCTGCCCAGCCCAGACGCCGTAGATCAACAGCGCCACCAGCACCAGCTTGGCCACGGCGCCGATGAGGTTCAGCACCGTGCGCAGGATGTGACTTTCCTCCTGCAGCAGGAAGATGAACACGCCGGGCAGCAGCGAGCTCAGCACGATGGCCCCCGGCAGTAAGGCGGCATAGTCCCAGCTCATGCGCCGCCTCCCGCGCTACCTAGCTCCAAGAGTCTCCACAAGGGGCCGGAGGCGAGCCCCAGCACCGCCACCGAAACCAAGGCCAGGGTCAGCGCCGGTACTTCGGCGCGGGCGTCGGTGACGAACCGCACCGGCGTCGGCTCCAGACCGAAGGCCCGGCTCAGCACCCGAAACACATAGGCCGACGCCAGCAGGCTGCCGGTGGTGACCACGACCACCCACCACCACTGGCCGGTGGCGATGGCGCTCTGCATGAGCAGCCACTTGCCGATGAAGCTGCCGCTCGGCGGCAGGCCGATGAGGGCCGACCCCGCCATGGCGATGGCAAAGGTCGTCGCCGGCAGCCGCTGGGCGGTGCCCCCGAGGTCGTCGATGCGATCGTGACCGGCATGGGTCTGCACCAAGCCGGCGGCCAGGAAGAACCCGGCCTTGGCGAAGCCGTGGGTCAGGGCCATCAGCAGCAGCGCCGCCAGCAGATCGTCCCGGGCGGGCCCGGGGGGCGTTGCGGTGAGCAGCGGCAGGAACAGGAACAGGTAGCCGATCTGCGCCACCGTGGAGTAAGCGGCGAGCAGCTTCAGGCGCTCCGCCCGCAGCGCCCGCCAGGAGCCCCAGACGATGGCCACGGCGCCCAGCGACGCCAGCAGCATGGCCGCGGCCATGCCGGTGATGGGCCAGAACAGATCCAGCCACAGCCGCAGAATGAGGTAGAAAGCCGCCTTCACCACCAGCGCGGAGAGGGCCGCGCTCACCGGCGCCGGGGCATTGGCGTGCGCCGGCGGCAGCCAGAAGTGCAGCGGGAACAACGCCGCTTTCAGCGCCAGCCCGGCCACCATGAGCGTCATGGCCGCCGCATCGACGGCGAACAGCTCGGGGGCCGCGGCGATACGCTGCGCCACCAGCCCCAGGTCCAGGGTGCCGTGGGCGGTGTAGAGCAAGGCCACGCCCAGCAGATAGCTGATGCTGCCGAGCAGCCCCACCAGCAGGTAGCGCAGGTTGGCGGCCACCGCATCGCGGTTGCCGGTGAGCGCCCCCAGCGCGGCCGCCGCGATGCCGAGCAGTTCCAGCATCACATACAGATTGAACAGATCGCCGGCGAGGAAGAGTCCGTTCAGGGCCGCCCATAGCAGCAGCCACAATGGCCAGAAGGCGCCCACCCGTAATCGGTCGTGGAAGTAGTCGGTGGCATAGACGCTGATCCCGAGCCCCACCAGATTGACCATCAGTATCAGGGCCGCGGCCAGGCCGTCGGCGTGCAGCGCGATGGCGAGCGTCGCATCCCAGCCGCCCAGAATGAGATGCAGCGTGCCCTGCTGCCAGACGGCGGCGGTGAGCGCCACCGCGGCTCCGGCGGTGGCCAGCGCCGAGACAATGCCCAGGGACACCGACCAGCGCGGCAGCGCCGTCACCAACAGTGCGCCCAGCAGCGGCAGCGCGATGCAAAGCACCAGAGGGGCCGTCATCAGGGGATCACTCATCGGGATCGGTCTTCATCTTCTGCATCCTGCAGGCGCGCACCCAGCATGAGCGCCAGGGCGGTGGCGCTCACCGCGACGACGATGCCCGTCAGCACCAGGGCGTGGGGCACCGGGTCGGGGGGCGCGGCGTCACCGCGATAGGCGATGGCGATGAGCACGTGGAAGACGCCGGCGCCGGTGATGTTGAGGGCGATGATCTTACGCAGCAGCGGCTCGTGCACCAGGAAGGACCAGAGCCCAAGCACAAAGAGCGCCAAGCCGGCGCCGCCGTAGAGGAACTGTGCAGTCAACATAGAGACAAGATCCTAGCGGCCGGGGACTGGGGGTCGGGGACTGGATGCCGGGGGTTGAGGTTCTGCGTCCTCGTCCGCTGCGGTGGGCCGGGCCTCCGGGCCCGGCGGACGCCCGCCCACATAGGCCGCCGCCAGTGCCACGGCGATGGCGACGGTGGCGGCCATCTCGATGGCCAGGATGAGCCACTTGGCGAGCTTGGGTGGGTAGGTCAGGAAGCCGGCGCCGAACACCATCAGCCCGAGGCCCACCAGCGTGAATACCAGCACACCGAGCACCAGCAGCCAGCGCTGGGCGGCCTCGGCGGGCAGGCCCGCCCGCGGATCGCCGGCCAGGCGCACGATGACGCCGGCGGCGCCGAGCAGGGCACCCGCCTGGAAGGCGCCACCGGGGGCGTAGCCGCCCACCCAGAGCAGGTAGCCGCCGGTGACGATGAGCAGCGGCACGATCCAGGACACCATGCCGGCCAGCACCGCACCCGAGCGCTGGAAGCCCGGCGCCGCCGGTCCCAGCGACCAGATGCCGAGCAGCGCCGCCAGCAGCACCGCCAGCTCCATCAGTGTGTCGTAGGCGCGATAGTTCAGCAGGACGGCGGTCACCGGGTTCTGCACCCCGGTGCCCGGCAGGCGCGCGTAGGCGAGATCCGCCAGCCGCGGCGCGGCGCCGGCCTGCAGCGCCATGAAATAGATGATGGTGAGCGCCACACCGAGCAGCGCGAGCAGCACCGCCAGCAGCAGGCTCAGATCGCGCCTGCGCGCGGCGCCCGGGTCTGCGCTCATGGCTGCCTCTCGCGGTCGGGGCTGGCTGCAGACCTCGCCGCGCGGCGGGCCGCCGCCAGCATCAGCGCGCCGCCGAGTCCAGCGCCGATGGCCGCTTCGGCCAGGGCCACGTCGGGCGCTTGCAGCCGCGCCCAAATGAGCGCCAGCCAGAGCCCGAAGGCGATGAACAGCATCACCGCCCGCCGCGGCTCCGGGCTCAGGACGGCGGCGGCGGCGAGCGCGAGCAGGGTCACCAGCAGCACGCCGTCGAAGACGATCAGCAGGGTCGATTGGCTCATGTCATGTCCTCGCCGTCACCGCGCAGTGCGCGCTTGGCGATCAGGTGCGCGCCGGTGGCACCGGAGACCATCACGACCACCCACAACAGGATCAGCTTCACCGCATAGAACAGATCCGGCTGGTAGAGAATCAGCCCGAGCATGACCAGCCCGAGCCCCAGATTATCGGCCTTGGTGAGCGCGTGCAGACGGCTGAACAAGTCCGGCAGGCGCAGCAGACCGATGGTACCGGCGAGAAAGAAGGTCGCGCCCAGGGTCACGCAGACAGCGGCGCTCAGGTGCAGGATGGTTTCCGTTGACATGATGGCGGCGTCGAGGGGCAGCTTGGCGGTGGTCGGGAGGCCCGGCTGGGCCGCATCCGGTGGGGCTGATGGTGGGCTCAGGCCTGATCAGCGCCGGCGCGGCGACGGGTGAAGGCCGCCACCGACACCGCGGCCAGCAGCGCGAAAATCAGGGCCACGTCCAAGAGCGCCGGCACCTCCAGCGCCAGCCCCAGCAGCAACAGCACGGCAATGCCCGAGGTTCCGAGCAGCTGCGCCGCCATCATCCGGTCCGCCGGGGTGGGCCCGATCACGACCCGCACCAGCCCGGCGGACATGGTCAGCAGCAGCACCAGCGCCATGACGAGCAGGAATTCAGGCATCGCCTTGCTCCGTTGTTGCGGCCGCCGCAGCGGTGGCCTCGGCACGTCGTGCCAGTGCCAGGGCGTCGTCACCCTCGCAGCTGGTTACGGTGACCTGCGCGGGGCCGGTGAAGGTCTCGCCGAAGAGTTGCGCGACGCGCTCCTCCAGCCGCTCGAGCCCCGTGACCACGGAGGCCTCACCGTCCAGCGCATGCACCTGAATGATGCCATGTCGGATGTCGGCGGAGAGGGTGCCCGGCAGCAGGCTGGTGGTATCGAGGAAGACCACCCTGGCGGTGGCGCCCTGCAGGCGCGGGCGGTAACTGATCAGGGCCGGGTCGATGCGCAGCCGGGGCGAGAGCACCCGTCGTGCCACGTCGAC
Source organism: uncultured Thiohalocapsa sp. (assembly GCF_913062725.1). Classification (GTDB taxonomy): domain Bacteria; phylum Pseudomonadota; class Gammaproteobacteria; order Chromatiales; family Chromatiaceae; genus Thiohalocapsa. The sequence continues at coordinate 11,816 of NZ_CAJXWY010000056.1, read as the reverse complement.
GCCACCGAGAACGGATTCCCAGACGAAAAAGGGCACGAAGGCCACCAGCCGCAGCGGGCTCGGATCTGTGCCCACCCGGGTGGACAGCCGGGCGGCGGCGAACGTGGCGAGCAGCACCGACGGTATGCCGATGATCCAGGAGACGGGGTCGGTGCCTGCGAGCAGCAGCCAAACCAGCGCGAACAGCACCAGTCGCGCGGTCCAACGCCCTGGGTTGGTGGCAGTGGAGGAGTTTCTGGTAGCAGCCAAGGTCGGTCGCCGTCATGAGCTCTGAAAGAAGATGCGCCGGCCGATAATGGTTCGGAGGCTGCGCGATTTCCACGGGCAACGCACAATATTCGGATTAATCGATGTGTGCAATCCGGATGTTGGCCGCGCAACCATCACGGTTTACCGAAGTCTGCCAAAATCCCGGACCAGTGGCGATCAGCCGTAGCCGAAGTAAGGCCCCATGTGCTTGCAATCACCGCCGTTGGACGCCACGTGCGCCCACCTTCAAGCCTAGCGAGCGTGCGGAAATTAAGATAGGGTGTGATCTCGCCAACGCACCGTCCACCGCGCCGACCCGAGTCCGTCTCGAGGGCGCCCGGCATCGCGCCTGAAGCGGCCCCGTCGTCGCTCGCCCTGTCGCTCTGGTACAGTGGACGGCCAACTGCGCAACCGCCGCTTTATCGCGAGTCCAAGAGGTAACAGACATGGCCAGAGGACCCCTGAGTGACGTCGATCGAATCCTGCGCGCCGACGAGCGTGCGCCGGCGGCGGCAGAATCACAACCGGACGACGCCGCCGAGCCGCAGACCAAGGCGGCGGCGGGCGCAGGCGCGCCCGGCGGTGCCCTGCGCTGGGGCAGCATTGCCATTGCACTGATCATCGTCGGCATCGTCGGACTCGGCACCTGGTGGTCGTTTCAGCCGGCCAAGTTCGATGTGCAGGAAACCATGCAGGCGCGCATCGGAGCCGACGCGAGCCCGGTGCCCGGCGCCGCCATCGTGGCGACGGCCATCCAAGTGGCGGACACGTTGCTGCACAAGCCAGGCGGATACCTGAACAACGACATGACCCCGCCGGGGGTCATCATGGACAACATGCCATCCTGGGAGTACGGCGTGCTGACGGAGTTACGCGACTCGGTGCGCGCGCTGCGCAACGACTTCAGCCGCTCGCAGACCCAATCCATCGAAAACGAGGATCTGAAAAAGGCGGATTCGGAGTTCAACTTCGACGCCGAGGCCTGGTTCCTGCCGTCCGCCGAGCAAGAGTACGAGCAAGGCATCATGGCGCTGCAACGCTACCTGGACGGCTTGATTGCGGGCAGTCGACAGGCCAGCTTCTACGTCCGCGCCGACAACCTCGCGTCTTACCTGCAGGTGGTCGAGAAGCGCCTCGGCAGCTATGGGCAGCGGCTGTCGGCGAGCGTCGGCGACGCCGAGCTCACCGCCGCGCTGAGCGGTGCGGGCGTCGACCGTGAGAGCCAGGATGGGCAAGCCGCGGCCCCTGCAGCGGGCGCCACCGCGCGCACGCCCTGGACCGAGATCGACGATGTCTTCTTCGAGGCGCGGGGTTACTCCTGGGCCCTGCTGCACATGATGAAGGCCATTGCCACCGACTTCGCCCCGGTGCTGCAGGCCAAGAATGCGGAAGTGTCGATTCAACAGATCATCCGCGACCTCGAGTACGCCACTGTGCGCAAGTGGTCGCCGGTTGTGCTGAACGGTCACGGCTTCGGCGTGCTGGCCAACCACTCCCTGGTGTTGGCCTCCTACATGTCCCGCGCCAACGCGGCGGTGCTCGATCTGCGCGTCTTGATGGAGCGCGGCTGACGCCGGCGCCATACCGATCGCCGGTGCTGGGTGCTGGGGGCTGGGGGTGGGGGCAGGCCCCGGCGATCAGCGGGCGAGCCGTGCGAGTCGGGCCTGATAGCGGCGCATCACCAGGATATGCCCGACGGCCTGGGTGAGTCTGTAAAGGCGCCAGGGCAGGGCGGGGGCGTAGTCGTGGATGGCGGTCATGGTGTAGCGCCCCGCCAGCAGCGTCTGGAACTCGAAGCGCGGACGCCCCGCTGACACGGGCCGCGCGAGGAGGCCGCCGCTGATGGCATACACTTGCCGATCGGTCGTGCTGATGGCGGGCTGGTGGGTGAGTGCCAGCAGCCTGATGGGCAGCACGCGCACCCAGACCTCCACATCACCCCTCGCGTCCACCCGACTCCGCACCAGTGGCCAGCAACACGTGCCGAGCCAGCGGAAGTAATTGCCGGCCACCCAGGCTGCGTCCTGCCCCGGCGGCAGCAGGACGCGCTGAATGGAGCGCACCAGGGATTGCTCGCGCATGACATCGGTGTCCCGCATGCGAATCCGCGTGCGCGGGTTCGGCTTGAGGCGCCCGGTATGCGGCTCCAGGCTCGCCCGCAGGGCCTCGGCGAAGCCCATCGCATGCGGGGCGATCGCCCGCTGTAGCGCGTTGTCCCGCATCACGGTGTCCTGGGGCAGGCTCTCCACCACGCCACCCACCATCGGCGGCGGTGCATCGCTGACCAGCCGCGCGGTGGCGGCGGCGATGCTGTTCGGAAGCAGCGGCACCCGCACGATCCACCGCCGCAGTCCGAGCACGCGCGCCGTCTCCCGCAGCATCTGCTCGTAGCTCAGCACGTCGGCGCCGCCGATATCCAAGGGGCCGGCAAAGGTCTCGGGGCGGCCCAGGCAGTAGAGGATGGCGCGCACCAGATCCTGCACCGCGATGGGTCGGGTGACGGAGCGGGCCGACGCCGGCAGGGCGAGCACCGGCAGCCGGCGCACCAAGTCCAGCAGCAGTTGCGGGCCGGTGCCGCCTGCGCCCACCACCAGACTCGCCCGCAGCGCTGTGACGGGTGTGCCGTGGGCGCCCAGCACCATCTCCACCTCGCGCCGGCTCCACAGCCGCGGCGAGAAGCGAAAGCTCTGCGGCATGACGCCGCTGACGAAAACGATTTGCCGCAGGCCGTTGGCCGCCGCCGCGCGGGCGAAGTTGTCCGCCAGCACCAGATCCATGTCGCGGGGGTGGGCCTGGGTCAGCCGGGACGACGGCGCGAGGGAGTGCACCAGGTAGACGGCGGTATCCACGCCGGCCAGAGCCGCGCTGACGTCCGGTGCGGAAAACAGATCACAATGCCGCCAGCGCACGTTCGCCTGCACCGCGGGTGTGGCCGCACGCGCCGGCGAGCGGGTCAGTGCCAGCACCGCATGCCGGGCGGCGAGCTGGGGTAGGAGCGCGGTGCCGATGAAACCGCTGGCGCCGGCGACGGCGACCGTCAGCGAACGCTGCGCCCGCGTCCCATCGTCTTTATTGTGCGTTGCCAAGTACCGCCGCCCGCCTGCGCGCTCGGTGCCGGCGCCTCACGCCGGCGCACCGAGGCGTTGGCGCAGCTGCGCCATGCGCCCGCCGCCCGCCGGTGTGGCCGCCGCACAAGCGCTCGAGACGCCGTGGCGGACTTTACCTCTGTGCGCAATCGTGATCATGGCATGGAGCATGCTTAACGTGTGTTGGTGGTGGCGCTGAGTGGTTTCTGGGAATGGACGCCGGCTTGAAAACCGTCATGATACGGTCAAGATTATCGGGCATGCCGGTGTGCTGCATCGAGCTCGCCGCAGCCGGTTCCCCGCATTGCGCGATTCGGCGTCGCCGCCACCGCCCCCACCCCGCGAAGTACCGATCCCCAACGTCCTGATCCGCCCGAGGAGCTGTTGCTATGATTTCCGACGCCATGCGCATGCGAATGAACGAACAGATCAACCGCGAGCTGTATTCCGCCTACCTGTACCTGGCGCTGTCTGCCCATTCTGAGCGCGCCAACCTCAAGGGTACCGCAGCCTGGTTCATGGCCAAGCACACCGAAGAAATGTCGCACGCCCTGAAGATGTACCGTTACCTGCTCGATCAGGACGCCGCGGTGGCACTGACGGCGGTCGCGGCGCCGCCGCCGGCGCCCGATGGCGTGCTCGCCATGTTCGAAGGCACCCTCGCCCACGAACGCGAGGTGACATCGGCCATCAACGACCTGGTGGATCAGGCCCTCTCGGAGAAGGACCATGCCACCAACATTTTCCTGCAATGGTTCGTCACGGAGCAAATCGAGGAGGAGGCGACGGTCAAAGATATCATCGGCCGCTTGCAACGCTTCGGCGACAAGGGTCAGGGCCTGCTGCTGATCGACAACGAGCTCGGCGCCGCTGCCAAGACCATGGGCCAGGCGGACAGCGCCGACGCCGGGGCCTGAAGCGGGCACCCGGTCCCAGCCGTCGCCGCCGGCGGACGTTGCGCCGGTCTGCGCGGCCACAACCTCAGCCGGTACCCCGTCCATGGGCAAAAAGAAGGATAAATGCTGCGAGAAATACAAGAAGGACAAGCGCTGCAAGCGCTGTCCCCGCAAGCAGGGGCGCTGAGCGTGGTGGTATGCAACGGCAATCGCATGCGGACCGCTCACTCGTGTCTGTGTCTGTATCCTTGTCTGTATCCGTGTCTGTATCCGTGTCTGTATCAGGGCGGCCAGCCCACTTGAACGCGCGCCGGTGCCGCCCTGCCAAGCGTCGGGGGGCGCCGGCCACCAACCTCGATTCCAACCCAGGGGGAACCATGGTTCAGCGATACGCACCCTTGTCTCTGCCGCGTGCGGCGCTCCTGTTGTTTTTGCTGCAGTGGGCGGTGGTCTCACCCGGCGTCGCCGACACGGACGACGACTGGCCCGACTGGGCCGATGGGCCCGATCTGATGGAGCAGGTGGCGGCGGTGAGTGACGGCGAGCTGCGCTTTCTGCCAGCCGCCGACACCGACGGCGAGCACGCGCACTTGAACCGAATCCGCATCACCGAAGACAGCCTCGACGGCGGCTGGGTGGCGCTGGAGCAGTGCCATGAGAACATCGACGCCGTGCCCGCGGCGCAGATCGTGTTCCGCGCCGGCGGCATCCGCGATCTCACCATCGAATCCAGCCGCAACATCGCCCGCGCCTGGGTGGAGGGTCACAGCGTGCAGCTCGAAGACGTGGGTCGGGACGCCGTGCTCTGTATCCGCGCCGAAAGCCGGGCCCTACGAGAGTTGGGCGACGGTCACTATCGGCTGCGCAATGGCCCCTATATGCGTCGCTTCCTCGATGGCTACTACCCCATGCGCGTCAGGCTCGATGTCCAGTTCCCGGCGGACATCATCCAGATCGTGGGTCAGTCGCCGGTGACACAGCCCGGCTTCGATGTGCACAACGACGGCTCGGACTTCAGCGTGGATGCCACCTTCGAGGGCCGGCTCGTCACCTGCTTCGATTTCTGCCGCCGCGGCGGCGACTGCGCAGGTCCGCTGCCGTCCTGCGAGGGCGGCTGAGCGCCGGCCCGCGCGTGGGGCGGCTCATGCCGCCCAAGCCTCGGTCCTGCCGCGCCCCTCAAACCATCACGCCGGGCGAAAAGCTGTAACTGTCGATGATATTGACGTAGTTGGCGCGCTCGAACTCCGCCGGATTGGGCACCGCCAGCGCGCTGACCCGCCCGCGCACATCCGCAACCGATTCGAAGCCCTGCTCCTCCATCCACTGCTCGATGCCCTTGAGAATGACCGCCGTCTGCCCGGCGCCGTGCTTGAGCAGTGTGCTGCACAGGTGCACCACATCGGCACCTGCGAGGAGCAGCTTGATGGCGTCGTCAGCGGTGTGGATGCCGCCGGTGGCGCCGAGGGACAGGTTGTCGATGCGCCCGTAGAGGATCGCGATCCAGCGCATGGCGAGCAGCGCCTCGGCCGAGCTGGAGGGGTGCAGGCTCGGCTGCAGGCGCAGGCTGTCGATGTTGATGTCGGGCTGGTAGAAGCGATTGAACAGCGCCACGCCGTCGGCGCCGGCGGCGGCCATCCGCTGCACCATGTTGCCGACGGAGCTGAAGCTCGGCGAGAGCTTCATGTTGATCGGAATCGAGATGCTGTTCTTGAGCGTGCGCAGGATCTCCAGATAGCGCTCCTCGACCACATGACCCGGCTGGTCGATGTCGGCGGCGACATAGTAGACATTGAGCTCCAGCGCATCGGCACCCGCCGCCTGCAGCTCGCGTCCATGCTCCACCCAGCCCGACGGTGTGACGCCGTTCAGGCTGGCGATGACGGGGATGTCCAGCGCCTCCTTCAGCGCGCGCAGATTCTCCAGGTAGGGCTCGGTGCCGGTGCTGAAGTCCTGCCAGTCCGGCAGCATGCTCTCGCCGATCTCCGCGAAGCCCGTGTCCTGGTGGTGCAGGAAGCGGCTCATGGTCTCGGTGTCGGCGGTGATGGCCTCCTCGAACAGGGAGTACATGATGATGGCCGCGGCGCCGGCGTCCTCCAGCTGCTTGCTCTGGTCGACGCTCTTCGACAGCGGCGACGCCGACGGGACGATGGGGTTCTTGAGGTCGAGACCGAGGTAGTTGGTCGTGAGATCCATGGGGGCTCCAGGGTCGGGGTTCGAGAATCGCTTACCGAAGGTCGCGGGTCGAGTCGTGGAGCGACGGGTCGGCAACCCGTCGCTGCGCGCGCCTCGTCAGTCGCCGCTCGTCACCGGCTTCTCCGCCTTCTGCCACGCCAGATGCGCCAGCTGCTCGTAGAGCGAGTACTTACTCTCCACGTGCTTCTGCGCGAGCTTCAGGAAGCGCTCGGCATCGTCCGGGTGGGTGCGGTTCAGCACGCTGAAGCGGGTCTCGCTGGCCAGATAATCCCGGTAGGGGATGCTCGGCGGCTTGCTGTCCATGTGCAGCGGGTTCTCGCCGGCGTCGATCTTGCGCGGATCGTAGCGGAACAGCGGCCAGTGACCGGAGTTCACGGCCATGTCCTGCTGGCGCAGGTTGTTCGACATGTCCACGCCGTGGGCGATGCAGGGCGAATAGCAGATGAGCACGGAGGGCCCCGGATAGGACTCCGCCTCCAGGAAGGCGCGCACCGTCTGCACGTCCTTGGCGCCGAAGGCGATCTGCGCGACATAGACGTTCTCGTAGGCCATGGCCATCATCGCCAGGTCTTTCTTGAACGTCGGCTTGCCGCCGGCGGCGAACTTGGCCACGGCGCCCATGGGCGTCGCCTTGGACTTCTGCCCGCCGGTGTTGGAGTAGACCTCGGTGTCGAGCACCAGTAGGTTGACGTCGCGGCCGGTGGAGAGCACGTGGTCGACACCGCCGTAGCCGATGTCGTAGGCCCAGCCGTCGCCGCCGACGATCCAGACGCTGCGCTTGACCAACTGCTCGCAGACGCTGGCCAGGTTGCCCGCCTCCGGCGCCTTGATGGACTTGAGCTTCTCCTTCAGTGCACCGACGCGCTGGCGCTGCTCGAAAATCCCCGCCTCGCTGGACTGATCGGCATTGAGCAGACCGTCGGCGAGATCCGTGCCGATCTGGTCCGCGAGCAGGGTCACCAGCGCCCGCGCCTGCTGATTCTGGGCATCCACGGCCAGGCGCAGGCCAAGGCCGAATTCCGCGGTGTCTTCGAACAGGGAATTGTTCCAGGTGGGGCCGCGGCCCTCGGGGTTGGTGGTGTAGGGCGTGGTGGGCAGGTTGCCACCGTAGATGCTGGAGCAGCCGGTGGCATTGCCGATCAACATGCGGTCGCCGAAGAGCTGGGTGGCGAGCTTGACGTAAGGCGTCTCACCGCAGCCGACGCAGGCCCCCGAGAACTCGAACAGGGGCTGCATCATCATGGCATGCTTGATCTTATGCCCGTCGAGCTTGGTGCGGTCGTACTCCGGCAGGCCCAAGAAGAAGTCCCAGTTCGGCTGCTCGATGTCGTGGCGCGCTTCGGCGGGCAGCATGTTGAGCGCCTTGCGCTTGGGATCCTTGCGGTCGCGGATGGGACAGACCTCCACGCACAGCCCGCAGCCGGTGCAGTCGTCCGGCGCGATCTGATAGCTGATGCGGTAGTCCGCCGGAAAATCCTTGCCCTTGACCTTGGCGTGCTGGAAGTCGCCGGGGGCATGCTCGGCCATCTCGGCGGGGAAGATCTTGGCACGAATGGCCGCATGCGGGCACACCAGCGGGCATTTGCCACACTGGGTGCAGAGGTCCTCCTCCCACTTGGGCAGCTCCAGTGCGATATTGCGCTTCTCGTACTGGGTGGTACCGGTGGGCCAGGTGCCATCCGGCGGCATCAGGCTCACGGGCAGTTCGTTACCGCGCCCGGCGATGAGGGTGGCCGAGACGCGCTGCACGAAGTCGGGCGCATTGGCGGGCACCACCGGCGGGCGCTCGAAGCTGCTGCTCACCTGGCCCGGCACCGGCACCGGATGCAGGCCGTCGAGGGCGGCGTCGATGGCGGCATAGTTGCGCTCCAGCAGCCTCTGGCCCTTCTTGCCGTACGTCTTCTTCACCGCCGCCTTGATATGCGCGATGGCCTCGTCCTTGGGCAGGATGCCGGAGATGGCGAAGAAGCAGGTTTGCATGATGGTGTTGATGCGCCTGCCCATGCCGGTCTTCTCGGCGATGTCGTAGGCGTCGATGACGTAGACGCTGATCCCCTTGTCGATGATCTGCTGCTGCATGGACTGCGGCAGATCGTCCCACACCTGCTCCGGCGGGGTCGCCGAGTTGAGCAGGAAGGTCGCGCCCTGCTTGGCCTTATCCAGCATCTCGTAGCGGGTCAGGAAGGTCGGCTGGTGACAGGCGACGAAGCTCGCCTCGTTGTCGCCGATGAGATAGGTGCTGTTGATGGGCTTGGGGCCGAAGCGCAGGTGCGAGACCGTAACGGCGCCGGCCTTCTTGGAGTCGTACTCGAAGTAGCCCTGGCCGAAGTTCGGCGTCTCCTCACTGATGATCTTGATGCTGTTCTTGTTGGCGGACACGGTGCCGTCTGACCCCAAGCCGTAGAACACGCATTCGGTCACCCCCTCGGTGGCCTCCGGCTTGAAGGTCGGGTCCCATGCCAGACTGGTGTGACTCAGGTCGTCGATGATGCCGATGGTGAACTTGTTCTTCGGCTTGTCGTTGGCCAGCTCGTCGAAGATGGCCTTGACCATGGCCGGCGTGAACTCTTTGGACGACAAGCCGTAACGGCCGCCCACCACCCGCGGCATGGTCGCCATGGTGCCCTCGGCGACGGCCTCGGCCAGGCCGGTGACCACGTCCTGATACAGCGGCTCGCCGTTGGCGCCGGGCTCTTTGCAGCGGTCCAGCACGGCGATCTTCTGGGTGGTGACGGGCAGGGCGGCCAGCAGGTGCTGCGGGCTGAAGGGCCGGAACAGCCGCACCTTGATGAGACCCACCCGCTCGCCGTGGTCGGCGAGGTGCCGGACGGCTTCCTCGGCGGCGCCGATGCCCGAGCCCATCAGCACGATCACGCGCTCGGCATCCGGCGCGCCCACATACTCGAAGAGCTTGTAGTGCCTGCCGGTGAGCTGCGCGAGCTTGTCCATCTGCGCCTGCAGGATATCCGGCAGGGCGGCGTAGAAGGGGTTCACGGTCTCCCGGCCCTGGAAGTAGACATCCGGGTTCTGGGAGGTGCCGCGGATGATGGGATGGTCCGGGTTCATGGCCCGCTCGCGGTGGGCCTGGATCAGCGCCTCGTCGATCATCGCGCGGATGGTCTCCACCGGCAGCTTGTCGATCTTGTTGACCTCGTGCGAGGAGCGGAAGCCATCGAAGAAGTGCAGGAAGGGTACCCGGCTCTCGAGCGTCGCCGCCTGGGAGATCAGCGCGAAGTCCATGATCTCCTGGACGGACGCCGAGCAGAACATGGCATAACCGGTGGCGCGACAGGCCATGACGTCGGAGTGATCGCCGAAGATCGACAGGGCCTGGGCCGCCAGCGAGCGCGCCGACACATGCAGTACCGTCGGCGTCAGCTCGCCGGCGACCTTGTACATGGTCGGGATCATCAGCAGCAGGCCCTGGGATGCCGTGAAGGTCGTCGACAGGGAACCGCCCTGCAGCGCACCGTGCAGCGAAGCAACGGCGCCGGCCTCGCTCTGCATCTCGATGACGTCGGGCACCGTACCCCAGAGGTTCTTGATGCCCAGCGACGACCATTCATCCGACCACTCGCCCATCGGCGAGGCCGGCGTGATGGGGTAGATGGCGATGACCTCGTTGGTCATGTGGGCGACATAGGCGGCGGCTTCGTTGCCGTCGAGGGTGACCATTTGCTGCTGCGACATGGATACTTCCCGCGATTGAGGGTGGCTGCAAAGGTTGCTGCGTCGGGGGACGGGCTCGGGGCGGAGGAGGACGCGCCGCGGCGGATGCGGCGCCGGTCCCTGACCGTGCCATTGCCGTCGACTATATCCGTAACGGCCGCGGTGGCGACTGATCCAAGTCCAAGGGCCGGCGATAATCGCAGCAGGGGCTGATCCGGGTCAGCCAAGCGCCAAATGGCTCCATACAGAGCATTGACGTACCGCTCTGCAGACCCCGCGCGCGTCGTCCTCAGCGGCGTGGCACGGATGCGGCTCCCAGCCATCGGCGGGCGGCGATGGTGGGATCAGCGGATTCTGGCCCTTTTGCTTTTTCGCACCGAGGTCGGTATGAAGCGGCCATGGTTGCCGTCCCCACAGACATGTCCGTCGCGCTGCGCGCCATGCGCGCAGACGATCTGCCGGCGGTGCTCGACTGCGAGAACGCCAGTTACACGGCACCGTGGTCCGAGGACATCTTCCGCGACTGCCTGCGGGTGCGCTACTGCTGTCTGGTGGCGGAAACGCGGAACATGGTCGTGGGCCACGGCATCATGTCCGTCGCCGCCGGCGAGTGCCACCTGCTGAACCTCTGTATCCATCCACTGTTCCAGCGCCTCGGCATCGGCCGGCGCATGCTGCGCCGCCTGCTGGCCCTGGCGCGCCGCCAGCGGGCGGATTCGGCCTTCCTGGAGGTGCGTGCCTCCAACGCCGGCGCCATCGCCCTCTATCGCAGCGAGGGCTTCGACGAGATCGGTGTCCGCAGGGGCTACTATCCCAGCGCCGGGGGTGATCCATCCCGGCGCGAGGATGCACTGATGATGGGACGCTCGCTGTAGCCCAGGTGCCTTTGCCAACCTGCTCTTTAGGAGCCAGTCCGACTTGGATTCAGGATTCGGTCTCGGCCGTGTTCTGCTGCGTAATAAATACACGTAACGCTTTAGCGCCCACTCACCCTGCACGGCATTGAGGCCGTGCAGCAGGAACTGCCGGAAGCCCTGCACGTGCTTGATGATGCCGAAGATGGTTTCGACCGTGGACTTGCGCTGGGCGTAGCGGGCCTTGCCCGCGCGCGTGCGCGGCCGGTGCGCATTGAGCGCGGCCGCTGTGGGCTGATCGGTGGGTCGTCGGCAAGCCGCTCGGCCAGCGGCGGGTTGTGCCGCTGGCGCGCCTCGGCGATGTACGGTTCGGCACCGGCGGCCTCGCAGCGCTCGAGCTTGTCTTGGCTGTGATCGCCGGTGTCGGACAACAGGGCATCGACCGCGCTCAGGACTTCGGGCAGGGCATCGAGACGCTCCAGGGCCGGGGCGATCTCCTGCTTGTCATTGGTGTGGTCGGTGGCGTGCTGCTCAACGATGAGATGCGTTGCCGTATCGACCCCGGCTTGTGCGTTATAGGCTTGCTCGAAGCCGCCGCCGGTGGTGGGTATGACGCGCGACTCGGCATCGGTGAGGTTGACCTGGTCTTTTGGTTTGGGCCCGGGCTCGGGTACCTTCGGCGGCTCGCCGCCGGTGCAGATCGACGGCGAGTCGGACTATGAAGCTATGGTCTTTTCATTTGACATCCCGACACGATCTCTAATTGGTGATTACGTATCTCGTGTCCGGCAACCGAAAGTATGAAGCAAGTGTGTGGGCATCGGTGGCGACTCGTTTAAGCGCTGAAACGAGTCGCTTTTTGAGATCTT
>NZ_CAJXWY010000055.1 GCF_913062725.1 uncultured Thiohalocapsa sp. | reverse complement strand
AAAAGCGCGCGTTTTCGCGAAAAAAGCCCGAATTTTCGCCCCAAATAAACCGATTCGTATATTTTTTGGCAGTAGCATACGGATGAGACCGAATCCTGAGCCTAAGTCGGACAGGCTCCTAGGGGGCAGCACGGGCGTCGGGAAAGCGCCGTTGTTCACTGTCGGGCGCGACCGACGTCGGAGCTCAATGCCCTGCCGCGTCGAGATCACCGCTGAGATCGCGCGTGAGCTCGGCGGTCAGGTCATCCGGCGTCACCGGAAGTCCGACGTCTAATCGTTGTTCTCAATCCGTCGGCCACCATCCGCTCAAGCCTGCTGACGCTCCGCAAGCCGTGCGAAGGGGCCATCGGCCTCCATGAGTTCGGCATAGGTGCCGGACTCGACGATGCGCCCGGCTTCCATGACATGGATGCGGTCGGCATGGATTACCGTGCTCAGCCGATGGGCCACCACCAGACGGGTCACGCGTAGGCGATCCAGGCTCTCGGTGACGACGGCCTGGGTGCGGTTGTCCAGTGCGCTGGTCGCCTCATCGAGCAGCAGCATCTTCGGCCGGCCGACGATGGCGCGCGCGATCATCAACCGCTGCATCTGCCCGCCCGAGAGCGCCCCGCCGCCCTCCAGCACCACCGTCTGCATCCCCATGGGCATGGCGCGGATATCCTCCGCCAGCCCCACCTGTTCGGCCACCTCCCAGGCGTCCACGAGGCTCGCCCCCGAGGTGCCAACGATATTCTCGTAGAGCGAGCGCGGCATGAGCTGGGCGTGCTGCATGACCACACCCATCTGCCGACGCACGGCGGTGGCGTCGATGCTCGCCAGGTCCTGACCATCGAAGAAGATGCCGCCGGCCTCCAGCGACTCGAACCCGAGCAGCAGCCGCAGCAGGGTCGATTTGCCCGATCCTGATGGGCCGACCAGGGCAACGAACGCCCCGGGAGCGATGCTCAGCGAGACGTCATCGAGCACCAGCGGTCCATCCGGCACATAACGAAAACGCAGATGCGTAGCCTCGATGGCCCCGGACAGGGGACCAGGGTCTGGCTTGTCGTCGGCGATCTCGGGGGCGGCGGCGAGCAGCGGGCGCACGCGCTCGAGTAGCGGGTGCACGGCGAGCAACTGGGTGACGGTCAGCAGCATGGCCGTGAGGCTGCTGGCGAAATTCTGGTAGGCCACCAGCAGTGCCGAGAAGGCGCCGACGGCGACCAGATCCAGGCGCTCACTCGGCTTGCCGATGAGCAGCACGAAGACCAGCAGCCCCGAGAGCATGAGCACCTGATTGAGTGCCCCCTGCCAGGCGCCGAGCCGCTGGGCGGCCAGTTGCTGGCGCCGGCCTTGGGCAAAGAGATTGGCCCAGCGGGCGAAGGCACGGTCCTCGGCGGCGGCCAGTCGGATCTTGGCCACCCCGAGAATCAGCTGCAGCAGCCTATTGTTGACCTGCCCGGTGACCTCCGCCAGCACTCGCTCCCGCCGCAGGCGCAGGTAGGCCAGGAGTAGGCTCAGGCAGACATAGACCGCAGTCACCAGCGCCGCCCACAGGGCCAGGCGGACATCGTAGGCGAACATCAACAAAAAGCTGAACAGGCCAAAGATGCCACCCAGGAGCGTATTGACGCTCGCGCTCGACACCAACGTCTGCACCTTGCTCATGGCCAGCAGCCGCGTGCTCAGGTCGCCGGTGGAATAGTCTTCAAAGAAGTCCATGGGCAGGCGCAGCACACGGTCCATGAGTCCGGACTGCAGCGCCTGACCGATGCGGCTTTCCGCGCGGCTGTAGGACAGGGTGCCGACATAGCTGACGGCGAAGCCGGCGCCGCCGAGCACCGCCAGCACGACGCCGAGCTGGAGCAGCAACCCCAGATCGTGATTCGGGAGAATGCTGTCGATGATGTAGGCGGTGGCCACCGGTGTGGCGAGCGCGATGGCGGAGGTGATGGCTCCCATCACCAGCATCGGCACAAGGTCGCGCCAGCCGCGCCGCAGCGCGAAGCCAAACAGCGCCCTCAAGCCCAGCGGCTGCAGGGGCAGGTGCCCGGTCAGCTCCCAGGCTTGTGCGGCCACCTGCTGCGGGGAGAAGGTCAGCTCGATGCCGCTCGCCGGATCGATCAGGCGCGGCCCCCGGCCGCCGACGAACTGCAAGACCCGCGGCTGTCCGCTGTGCGCATCGAAGGCGAGCAGGGTGCCGAAATCGTGCCGCCACCAGTCATCGCTCAGGACGATGGCCCGACGCCGCAGTCCGTTGACGCGGGCCAGGTGTGCAAGGCTGGGACTGTCTTCGGGCTTGACATCAGCCGGTAGGCGAACGCTGAAGCCGGCGTCCCGCCCGATCAGGCGCAGGGCGCTGACCAGGGATGGCTCCCGGCGTGGTGGCGCGGCCACGGGCTGGCCGCGTTCCCCGACGGTGGCTGTGAGCTGGTGGAAGGCATGGTCCCGCTCGGCTTCGGTGGCGCGGCGCCGGGCCCGCAGGCGATTGTGCTCATCGACGTTGGCGAGGCGCAGGTTGAGCGCGGCGGTCTCGAACAGGATGTGCTGCAGATTGGTCGCCCCGGCCCAGGCATCGCCATCGGTCAGCGCCTGCGCGGTGGAGCGGCCGTGCAACTCGAGGGCGCAGGCGCTGAGCAGCCAGGCCTCGGGTGCCAGCGGAAAGCTGATCGTCTGGTCGCTGCCCTGGTCGTCGCCTGGCTCACCGGCGGGCAGGTCCTGCAAGTCCAGATAGGTTGCTGCTGCCGGGTCCAGACGCAGCCACACGAGGGTCTGCTTGGCGCTGAGGCGGCGGCCCGAGGGGATATCGAGCCGCGCGCCCGCCTCGAGCCCATGGCCCACCGCGGGGCGCGGTGCAGCCCAGCGCGCCATGCCCTGACTCAGGGCGCGCAGCCAGAGCTCCAGCGCCGGCGCCAGCACCGCAAGCACGTCGGGGCGGATGGACTCCGCCCGCAGGGCGGCCAACGGCAGGGTCATCAGCGCCGTGTCGACATGCGGCACCGCAAGCAGGATGAAGTCCGTCGCCTCGGCGCCGTCGATACCGAGCAGCAGGCCGCCCGCGGGGACGCTGGCCAGATGATGCCGTGCGCCGTCCGCGCCCTGGCTGACCAGAAAAAGCTCGACCCGACCCTCGAGGATGACCCAGGCCTGTGCGGGCTGATCGAGTCGCACCGGCTGGTGGCCGCCGCGGCGCGCGTGGCTGGCCTGGCGGCACAAGCGCTCGGGCCAGGGCGGACAGGGGGCGCTCATGTCTCGATCAAACGACGGTAGGGGCCGTCGCTGGCCATCAGCTCGGTATGGGTGCCGCGCTGCAGGATCGCCCCCCGGTGCATCACGATGATTTCGTCGCAGTCGCGGATGGTGCTCAGGCGGTGGGCGATGATGAGTGTGGTGCAGCCGCGCCGGCGCAGGTTGGCCATGATGGCCGCCTCGGTCACCGCATCGAGCGCGCTAGTCGCCTCGTCGAGCACCAGCAGCGTCGGGTTGCCGGCCAGGGCGCGGGCGAGCTCCAGGCGCTGGCGTTGCCCGCCGCTCAGGTTGCGGCCGTTCTCCTCCACTTTGGCCTCGTAGCCGCCGCGGCGGCTCAGGATCAGATCGTGGATCAGGGCATCTTTGGCCGCCCCAATCAGGTGCTCCTGCGGCAGGGTCTCGTCCCAAAGACTGATATTCTCACGCAGGCTGCCCTCGAAGAGGATGATCTCCTGGTCCACCACGGCCAGCGAGTTGCGCAGAATGTCACGCGGCAGCGCGGAAATGGGAAGACCGTCGAATCGGATCTGCCCGGATTGGGGCTCGAGCAGTCCTGTCAGCAGCTTACCAATGGTGGATTTGCCACTCCCCGATCCACCCACCAGGGCCACCCGGCTGCCGGGGTGCATGCTGAGCGAGAACTCGCGGATCAGCGGCGGCTCCAGCGGCGCATAGCCAAAGCTCAGGGCCTCGAGCTGCACGGCGCCGCTGAGACGTCGGAGGGGGGCGGTGGCGACGCGCCCCGCCGGCACGCCTGGCGACGAATCCGCCTCGGCCGTGCGCGCCTGGTCGAACTCGCGCGCCGGCGGGTAGCGCAGGGTGTCATCGACCTGCGCCAGCAGGCCTTTGGTCTGTTGCAGCATGCCAGCGAGGCTGACCAGTTGATTGACCGGCTGATTGAACAGGATGGTGATGGTCGAAAAGGCGACCAGCATGCCGATGGAAAAGCGCTCGGTCATGGTGTAGTAACCGCCGATCACCAGCACCGCGGCGGCGGTCAGGCTCGCCAGCCAGACCTGCAGTGCAGCGAGCAGGGCCTCGCGCTGGGCGATGTCCTGCTGGGCGTTGATGAAGAGCGTCTGCAGCCCCGACCACTGACTGAAAAAGACCTCGTCGGTGCCCGTGGACTTGAGCGTCTCCATCATGCGCAGCCCCTGCATGGCCTTGCTGCCCATGTTGACCAGTTGCATGCTGACCTTCTCCGACGCCTCGCCGAGGGCCTTGCTCATGTGCCTGAACAGCAGCGCATTGCCGAGCGCGAGCCCGACGGCGATCAGGGTCAGTGGCATGCTGTATTGCAGCATGAGGGCGACCAGGAGCAGCAGCAATGCGAGGCTGGTCAGGATCTGCGACAGCCCTTGTGTGAGGCTGAGCACCAGCTGATCCGCGAGCGCGACCCGGTTGCTGATCATGCCGGCGTAGCGTTGGCTGAAAAACAGCACCGGCAGGCGCAGTACGCGCCAGACCATGCGGCTGGAGAGCGCGATGGCCAGCTTGGCGGTGATGGCGGCCATGAGCCGCTGCTGCAGCCAGGTGAGCACGGCGATCACCGGCACCAGGACCGCCAGCACGCCGATCAGAGGCCAGACCCAACCGTCGAGCTGCTCGATCAGGATGCGGTCGAGGTAGACCCGTTGCAGCCCGGGCTGCAGGATGCCGAAGAGCGCCAGCAGCAGTCCCGCCGCCGTCAGCAGGGCCAGCGGCCAGCGGGTCTGACGCGCCAGCGCCCAGAGCCCCGGCAGGATGGCCGGTGGCGTGCCGCCGGGCTGGAAGTCCGGTGTCGGCTCGAACGCCAGGGCAAGCCCGGTGAACATGCCGTCGAATTCCGCCGGCGAGACGGTGCGTCGCCCGCTGGCGGGGTCATTGAGCTGAAACCCGTCATTGGTCACCCCCTCGAAGACGACGTAGTGGTTCATGTTGACGAACAGGATCGCCGGGACCGGGAGTTGTGCCAGATCCGCGGGCTCCTGACGCTTACCGCCGGCCTTGAGCCCGAGCGTGCGCGCGGCCTTGAGGAGGTTCACCGCCTTGCTGCCGTCGCGCGAGACGCCGCAGAGCACCCGCAGCTCCTCCAGCGCCACCCAGCGCCCATAGTGGGCGAGCACCATGGCCAGCGCGGCGGCCCCGCACTCCAGCGCCTCCATCTGCAGGATGGTGGGGGTGCGCACCACACCGATGACCGGTTGCTTGGCGCTCATCGGGACTTGAGCCAGCCGTAGACGTAATCCATGGCCGGGAACAGCAGGCTGATCAGGTGCACGCGCTCCACCACCACCTCGGTGCGCGCAAGCGTGCCGGGCTCCAGCCGAATGTCCGGTCCCGTGCCGGAGGTCCAGGCATAGCCGCTCGGCGTGCTGGCATCCACCTCGAGCGCGACCTCGATCTCGAAGGGGGTGCCGGCCTGCAGGATCTGATCGACCAGCACCGCGTTACGCAGCCGGCGCAGCAGGGCCTCGCGGCTCGCCGGCAGTTCGGCCACCTGCACCACGTGCCCCAGCACATAGCCCTCGAGCTCGAACTTCACGGTGGCGGGCGAGACGTGGGCCAGCATCCCGGGCTTGACCTTCTTGCCGTCGCCGGCGGGTGGATAGGCGATGGCGGTGAGCCCGCCGTCCTCGCGCTGATCGAGGTTCAGGCGCGCAATCACTTGGCCGGCGCTCACCGGGTCATCGAGATCGACGGTGAGCTCGGCGAGGGTGCCGGCGGCGCTGGCGAGCGCCCGGCGATTACGCCCGGCGTCGAGGCGAAGGTTCTCGGCGCGGCGCTTGAGATTTTGCACGCGGATGCGCTGCTCGGCGAGCTCCTGCTGACGCTGCGCCGCCTGCTGTTCGTGCTCCAGGGCCAGCTCGGTGATCTGGTTGCGCGCCAGGGCAAGCTCATGCTCAGTCTGCGCGAGCTGGGTCTCGGTGTCGAAAAACTGCCGATCGCTGAGCATGCCCTGCTCGCGCAGGCCCGCCTCGCCCGCCCGGCGCTTGCTCAGTGACGCGACCAACGCCTCCAGGGTGCGGACACGCTCCGAAGTCGCTTGTCGCATGCGCTGCAGGAGGTCGGCTTGCAGGCGATCCTGGGCGGCGAACTCCTCGGCCAAGGCCTCAAAAAGCGCCTGCGCCTCCCCCAGCTCCGCCTCCAGCGCGCGCAGCTCGTCGACCCGGGCTGGGTTGCGAATCAGGGCGACGGGCTGCCCGGCGCTGACATGCGCACCGGGCTGCGCCAGGATCTGATCGATGTGGCCGGCGTCGCGGGCCGTGACCGTGGCCACCCCGGCGGGCGAGAGCAGCACACCTTGGCCGGCGACCTTGACCGGAGCGGTGGCGATGAGGCTCCAGAGCAGGCCGGCGACCAACACAGCCGCCACGACGCCAAAGCCCAGCAGATGCCGCGGCCGGACCAGGCGCATGGACTGATCGAGCTGGTCGGGATTGGTGACCTTGGCGAGTACCTGAGGACGGAACAGCGGGTTCATGGCAAGGGCGTCGAATCAGGCCTTCGGCCCGTAAGCTGAAGGGAACCCCGGAGCGAGGAGGATTGTGAAGGCGCATGGCCTGCGGATGGCCGAACTCGCACAGGGTACGCAAGGGTGGGCGCAGATACTTGCCTGAGCGTCCATAACGCTTGACTGTGCGTCCATAAAGGTGAGGGGCATCCAATCGATCACGGCCCTCGCCCCCCGGCGCGGCCGGCGATGGTGGCCGAGCGATCGTCGAGTAAGCCCAGCGCTGCGCGCCGTCATCGCAAGCGGCAGGTGCCCGACGTGCCCCGGGGCGCCGGAGGCTGGGCGATGTGCGCCGCAGACCGTATGGCGACGACTCCGACCGGAGGCGCCCCGACGCGCGCTGCTACCTGTCTGCCCGTGTGCTCACTCCCGACTCGGGCGTCAGCCACCGCTGACCTGGGATGCATCGTCGCCATCCGCCGCCCGCCCCCCGCCGGTCGTACCGGTGTCCTCGCCAATCCCTGGACGCTCAGACAAGCGTTTTGGACGCTCAATCAAGCGGCAGTGCCCGCCCTTCCGTAGCCTGGATGGTGACGGTCTGCGCAAGCCGCCGGCCGTGCACCATCAGGCGCCGCTCAGGCATCACCGCGTGACCTGAGGCGCCATCACCGACGGAGAACGCCGCATGAACGAGCAAGCGAGCCAGTATCAGCAACTCATCGCCAAGTGCTGGGCGGACGAGGCCTTCAAGGCGCGGCTCATGGCCGCGCCGGCGGAGACGCTGACGCAGGAGGGATTCGAAATCCCGACCGGCGTCAATGTTCAGGTTCACGAGAACACCGAGACCCAACTGTGCATCGTGATCCCCCAACGGCCGACGGAGTTATCGGATGATGCCATAAGCGCTGTCGGCGCCGGGGTGGGGTTACCTTGGTGGGTACCAAAGTGTGCCGACTCCCCCTATCTTTGACGCCTGATCCGTCAAGCCGACGGCGCTGGAGGATGAGGTACCAACATCCGCCGCGGGCGGGCTCAGCTGCTTTGATGACGATCAGTTGACGATGCAATAGAGCGTGCGGTCCCGGCGTTGTCGCTGCACGTATGATGCACCAGGACTGATGGAGTAAACCGCATGACCGACCAACCCAAGCAATACCAGCAACTCGTCGCCAAATGCTGGGCGGATGAGGCCTTCAAACGGCGTCTCATGGCCGAGCCGGCGGAAACACTGAAGCAGGAAGGGATCGAAATTCCGACCAACGTCTGTGTCGAGGTCCACGAGAATACCGACACCCGGCTGTGCATCGTGATCCCCCAACGGCCGACGGAGCTGTCGGATGACGCTCTCGAAGTTATTGCTGCCGGCGCCTACATCTCCTTTCACACTTATTGCGAGCCAATTGAAATATGACGCCAGATCGAGACACCCATCGCCCCATCGCCCTATCGCCATGCGCTCAGCACATCCATCGCGCCACCAAATACGGCACGGATGCGTCCCTCAAATCGCATCTCATCACTGATCCGTCGGGAGCGCATGCGCCTGCCGGTTGACGGATTCGCAATCACTGCCCGGTTCCCGCCGCCCCACCACCAGCAGCGTGATATCATCGGCCTGATCTTGGCCAGCGGCGAATTGCTGGACGGCTGCCAGAATGCTGTCGAGCGCCTCTTGGGCGTTGGTGGGACGCGATTTGATCTCGGCCAGGGTACGCTTGAGTCGATCGCGGCTGAACAGGGCCTCGTTGGCGTCCATGGCCTCGGTCACCCCATCCGTGAAGAAGACCAGCACATCGCCAGGCTCGAGCTGCAGGCGCGCCTCGGCGAACTGGAAGCTCGGCCAGACACCGAGCGCCATGCCAGGCAGCTTTTCGACATCCTCGATCAGGCCACCGGCGCGCACGATCAGGGGAGCGTCATGGCCGGCATCGGCGTAGACCAGGACCCCGGTGTCGAGATCCAGCACCCCCGCGATCATGGTCACGAATAGCTGCTGCGGATTGTCCCGTTCCAGCTCGTCATTGACCCGCTCAAGCAAGGCCGCCGGGCTCTCACAGCCGCTATGCTGCGCATGGGCTTTGATGAGCGTCAGCGTTACGGCCATGAAGAGCGCCGCGCCCGGCCCCTTGCCCGCGACGTCACCGATGGCGATGAACAGACGCCGCTCATCGAGCATGAAGTAGTCGTAGAGATCGCCCCCCACCTCGCGTGCTGCGATCATCTCCGCCTCGAGATGGCAACGACGCCGGGCCCGCTCGTCGAGCCCCAGCTGCGGCAGCATGCCCAGCTGGATGGCGCGCGCGACGGCCAGTTCGCCCTCGGTGTGCTCGCGCTTGGCCACCTCGCGCTCGAGCTCGACCAGGAATGCCTGCAGCCGGCTGAGCATTTCCATCTGCGCCTGGGCCAGGGTCCCCACCTCGTCGCGGCGCTCGCTCATCGTGCGAAGCGATTGCCCGTCGATATGATCGATCTGGAAATTGCTCTCGGCCAGACGCGAGGTGAGTCCGGTGAGATCGAGTAATGGACGCACCAGCGGGCGCGAGCCGAGCTCGGAGAGGATGAGGGTCAGCAAGAACACCCCGCCACCGATGGCCAGGGACAGCCAGAGCAACTCACGCAGCTCGGCATGCAAGCTGTCCAGGCTGAGATCGGCGCCGATCAGATAACGACGGCCATCCCCGGTGTCCATGGGCATGAAGATCGACCGGAATGCACCATAGCCGTCGGTGTAGCTCAAAAATCGGGTCTGTCCATCATCGAAGGACAGGTCAACTTCCGGTGGCGCCGTGTCATACAGATTGAAAAAGACATCCTGCGTGCCATCGCGCCATTCCTCGGGCGTGGCCGAAGTCGCCGTGGTCACGACCTGGCCATCGACGCGCATGTAAGTGTAGACGTAGGCAAAGCCCGCCCGATCGGCATAGCGTGACAGCCGACGCATGCCCTCGAGAAAGCGTTCCGGGGAGACCGACGCCGGGCCGCTGATGGCGCGATGGTAGTCATCCGAGAACAATTCATCGACGGCATAGGCGGCGGCACGCAATTGCTCGTCGGCCCCCGCCAGTAGGGCGAAGCGCAGACTCTGATAGGCGCCGATCGTGAACGCGATCGAGATCACCGCCCCGAGGGCCAGGAAAAGCAGCCGCAAGCGTCTTGTAAACTTCACGAAAAACCCCGTCGCAACCGACATATTGAACGCAGCCCGAGTCGCATCGCAACGGCGTCGGTATCCGCTGGCGATGGTACGATCCGCGCTTCAGGCTGAATGGCACGACCAACCATAGAGCGACGCTTGGGCGAAACATCGAAACACAATAGCATCCGCCGGCCACGCCGGGCGGGTCGCGCGCGCCTCTGGCCCGGCGAGGCGCATCTCGTGCTGGTGATCCTGAGCTTCGCGGTGCTGCTGCAGGCGGGCATGACCATGGGGATGGCCGCGGGCGACGCCCTGTTTCTCACCGAGGTGGGCTCGGGCTCGCTGTGGCTTGTCTTCGTGTCGACCCCAATCCTCATGGCGCTGATCACGCCCGGCTACACGCGCTGGTTGGAGCGTCGCGGCATCAACCGGCTGGCCGAGGGCATGCAGTGGGTCCTGCTCGTCCTCGGGCTGCTGATCGCCGGCCTGCTGTGGCTGCACGAGGGCCACGCTCTCTGGCCCGGCTGGCGGGCGCCGACCGCAGTATTCGCGGCGCTCAGCATCCCGGAACACTGGGTCGAGCCCCTGCAGCAGGCGTTCTTCCTCGCCATCAAGCTTTACACGGCGGCCTGCTATATCTTGCTATACACGCTGTTTTGGAATGTCGCCGACAGCTATTTCACCATCCAGGCGGCCAAGCGGCTGTTTCCGGTGTTCAGCGCCGGCTTGGCCTTGGGCAGCGCCCTGGGGGCAGGGCTGGTCGTCTGGCTCGCAATCCGTCTGCCGATGGCGGCATTCTTCCTGGCCTGGGCTGGCTGCGCCCTCGCGGCCTGGCCACTGCTGCGGGTGCTGGGGCGACACGGGGTGCGACTGACCGATACCGGCGTCCGGGAAGCGGATCATCCGGAGCCCAGGGGGTCAGCGCTGAAGGCGTTACTGACCTCACCGTTCAGCCTGACGCTCGCAGCCGTGCTATTCACCACCCTGCTGCTGACCAACCTGGCCGAATATCAGTATCTGACGATCCTTGAGCGCGACTATGCACTCGACGAGCTGGCCGCACTCTTTGGCCGGCTCTTCGTCGCCGCGGCGATCTTCAACCTGGTCATGAATTTATTCGTCTATGGCTGGCTGGTCGCGCGACTCGGGGTGCGCACCCTGACCCTGGTCATGCCGCTGGTCTATCTCGGCACCTTCGCCGTGCTGTTCATCACCGATCAGGTCTGGGCGGCGATTCTGGCCTTCTGGGTCTATCACGGCGTGTTGACCTCAGTGGAGTACAACACCCAGAATCTCCTGTTCAATGCGGTTCCGGGCGCGCATAAACAGTCCATCCGCACCTACCTCGAGGGCCTCGCCGAGCCGAGCGCCAGCCTGTTCTCCGGACTCTTCCTGCTGCTGATCGCGCCCTGGCTGGACCCGCGCAGTATCGCCGGGATCGGGTTGTTGCTGGCGGTCGGACTGCTGGCGCTGGCGTTGCTGCTGCGTCAGTCCTATCGCGGCGCGCTGGCGCTCAATATCCAAACCTTGTCGCGCCTCGCCCCGCGCGCGCGCACCGGCGGTGGCAGCGCTGACGCGGCGGCGGCCGGGGAGCATGCCTGGACGCCCGACATGGCGGCACATTTCCAGGAGCCCCCCCCAGAGGAGGCGCTGGCCGCCGCGCGCGCCGGCCTGGTCTCGGAAGTGCGGGCGCGTGACTGGCTCGCGAGTCCCAAAGCGCATCTGCGCGCCGCGGCCGCGATCGCCTATTGGCGTCTCGGTGGCGTGGCGCAGGTGCGTGCGGCCACTCTGGCGCTCGATCGCCTGACCCAGGGGGGCCTTGACGAGCATTGCCTGGCATTGCGCGGCTACGGCCTCATCGGCGGCCCGATCGGACTGCGCATCCTCACCGAGCACCTTGATCATGACCATTGCCAGGTACGCCGCGCCGCGCTCGGCGGTCTGCGTCAGGCATTGGCGCCCGACCTCAATCCTCCCGGGCTGGTCACGCGCCTGTTCGCGATACTCGAATCGAGCGACGACGAGTCGCGTTGGCTGGCCTTGGAGTGTCTGGGGGTGCTGGCCGACGCGCGCCTGATCGTGCCGGTGCTGGAGCGCGCCGAGCGCCTCGGCCCGGTCGAGCGTGAGTGGCTCGCCGACATCCTGGCCAGTTGGGGCGCGCGCGCACTGTTGCCAGCCATGCGCGTGCTCGCCGAGCCGGGGTTCGGTCACGCCACCCGCCGCTTGGCGGCAAACCTGGCGGCGCGGGTGGATCTGGGGCAGGCCATCGCCCTCTTCGATGAGGTGCTCGACACCGAATTTGCGCGCGGTCGCGAGGCGCTGGAACAGGCCTCGATGCTGGATGCACTGCTGGAGGGCGTCCCCGAGGATGGCGGGCACGACTGGCTCGGTCAGTCGCCGGCGATCGCGCTGTTCGATGCCGTCCTCGACGAAACGCTCCAACTCCGGCTACCGGCCTCGGAGCCGCGGTCATATGACACCGATCCAACCGATGAGGCGCATGCCTCCGAGACCGCCCGCCTGCAAGAACTCCTGCAGGGCTGGGTCGCCGGGACACCCTGCCTGCGGCTGGCGCTTGCGACACTGGCTGCATTGCGCCGTCTCAGCGCCGAGCAGGCGGGGCTGCGCGCGCTGGAGATCGCGGCCCTCGCCGGTCGTGTCCCCGACTACCAGAGTCTCGATCAGGCGCTCTCCTCGACCAATCCCAAGGACCGGGCCAATGCGCTCGAATCGATCGAGCATGGCCTGAGCCGTCGCCACCTGGAGAGCCTCAGGCAGCTGCTCGCCGTCGAGGGGTCGGCGCGGATGGCCCAGCGCCGCAGCGCACCGCGGCCCGACCTGCCCGGGGTGTTGCGCCAACTGCTCGAATCACACGACATCAGCGCCGGCGAGCAGGCACTCGCCCTGCTCGCGGCGGTCGATCTGGAACTGCCCGAGGCGCCGGCGCTGGCCAGGCGCCTGGCGCTCGCGGCGCCGACGCGCCCGCTGCGCAAGGCGGCCCGGCTGGCACTGATCACGCTCAGCGAGAATGGCGCAGCAGCGGCAGCCGGCGACTCCGCGAAGGCCGGCGGCATCGCCGGTACCCTCGAGGCCAGCCGCGCATGAGCCAGAGCCAGCGCCCAACACCCGGCCTGGCGCAGCGGGTCTTGAGCGTGCTGATGCCGGCGGTGGTGAGCGTCACCCTGGGCTTCAGCCTGCTCCTCCACCACGACCTGAACCGGGCCATCAACGATGGCTTCGATCGTCTGCTGATCGCCACCAGCGCGGTGACCGGCGCCCTGATCGAGGCCGAACCGCATCAGTCATTGCTCGACGAGGTGCAAGGGCTCGGACGTGATGCGCTCGAGCTCAAGGTCGACCCGCGCTATGACGATCTGGTGACGCCGATGCGGGCAATCCGCGAGCGTTTGGGGCTGACCTATCTCTACACCCAAGTCCTGGGCAACGGCGAGCGTGAGGTCATCTATGTGATCGACACCAGCCCCGCCGAGGACTTCACGCCGATCGGAACAATCGACCTGCTACCGAGCGACGCGGTCGACGCCATGTACAAGATCCTCGGCGGCGCGCCGCACGCAGTCTCACCAATCGAGGCATGGGAGGAGTGGGGGCTACTGAAATCCGGCTTCGCCCCGATTCGCGATGCCAACGGAAACGCGGTCGCCGCCGCCGGTGCCGACGTCAATGTCACGGTCATCCGTGAGCGCACCCGCATCGCGTTGTTGACCGTCCTGGTGATCGGCCTCTCGGCCCTGAGCGCGGGACTCATCATCGCCTGGGTGATCGCACAGCGGCTGAGCCAGCCGATGCAACAACTGAAGACGCTCGCCGCGCGCGCCACCGCCGGGTCGAGCGCGCAACGCTCCGACGCGACCCGGCTGATCCCCGAGTTGCGCCCGGTCGCCGCGGCGATCGATGCCCTGCGCGCGCGCCTGCAACGCAGCCACGACGCGGCGCGCCATGATATCGGGGCGCTGCGTGCGCGCCGTCTCCACGACGCGACCCGCCACTGGTTGCACACGCGCGTCGCCACCGACACCGGCACCGAAGCGCTCGATGATCCAGAGCGCGAGGCACTGGTGCTCGGCCATCGTTGCGGCTGGCGTCTGCTCTGGGTGATCAGCCCGGCCAGCCGCCCCGACGCGGACGACCTGGTCGGCTGGCGCCAGCGCATCGACCTCATCAACCTGATGCGCCGGCTCTGGGAGCAAAGCCCAGAGGAGCCTGAGCATTGGCCGGCCTGGTTCGGCAAGACAGCATCGCGTCTCCTGTTGCCCGGTGAGGGCCGTCTGCTGGCGGTGGAGACCGATGGCCGTGTCATGCATCTGGCCGGCGATCCCATCGAGCCGGGCGTGGATGCACTACCCTTCCGGCTCCGGGGCGCCTGAGATGCGGCTGCGCTTCATCATCAGCGCGCTCACGCTCGCGCTGTTCGTCGGACTCGCGAGCCTGGTATCGCTGCTCAATGGCATGCTCGAACGCAACCATCGCCTCGACAACCTGCGCCGGGAGGCGCAGGCCATCACGACGGTGGCGGGCGAGTTCCTGCGGTATCGGGGCAGCGAATTTCTGGAGTCGCATCGGGCGCCACTGGAGCGCGCGCTGGCGGCAACCAATGCGCGCAGCCTGTTCCTGGTGGATGCCGAAGCGCCATCGCGTCCGCTCGCCGTCTGGCTCGATCAGCCACCGGCGTCACTCCTCGACCCGGACGCAACGACCAGTGCCCGGGGTTGGGGCTGGCTCAACCCGGCGCGCAGGCTACGCACCGACGACGGCGAGCAGATCCAGCTGAGCCTGCTCCCCGAGCATGCCTGGTACGCGCTGATGGCCCCCATGCCGACGCGCCAGGCACCAGAGCAGTTCATTGGCGTGGTGTTGGAGATCGATGACGCGCTCGCAGCGATGCGGCGTCAGTGGCATCAAGCCGTGCTCGCCATCCTCGGTGCGGTTGCGCTCGGCCTGGGGCTCTCGTTTTATCTGAACGCGATCATCCGGGGCGATCTCGACCGTCTCGGTCAGCGACTCCAGGCGCGCATCGCGGATGAAGATCCGCAGCAACGCAAGGCAGCGCCCCGAATGCGGGAATTCGCCGAGCTCGATCGCGCGGTCGCGCTGATGGACCACCTGGAGCGCACCGCAATCGCACGCGCACTCGCCGAGGCGCCGGGTGAGCGTCTGGAACAAGAGGCGCGCGCCCGGCGACGGGTCTTGATGCCACAGACGCTCACCGCCTGTCGCGATTGGGAGGTCCTGACCACACTGGTCGGCGCCGCCGATGGCGCCTTCCAGGTCCAGGTCGATGGCGGCTGCTCATTGCTCGTCGCGCTGGGGCGGGTCACGAGCGATGCCGAGGCCTGCAACGCGGCGACCTGGTGGGCGCGCGCCCTGGCCTGGGGACTGGGTCCGTCGGAGGTCTGGCTACCGGCTGTGCGGGAACGCTTCAGCGCATTGTTCGGCGCGGGGGCCGAGGTCATGGTTGAGCGTTTTCCGCAGCCACTCGCGGCGCGGCGCGTGACGGCGCATCCAGCACCGATCAGGCATCCGAATGGTCTCATTTGTCAGGCCGCGCTCGAGCCCGTCGCGGCCCGACTGGCAATCGACTGGTGCGCCAATGCGGCTGCCGACTGCGAGCTGGAGCAACTCGCCGATGAGCTGGATCGTCTGTTGACGGAGGAGGACGGGCCCGGAGGGGCGCTTCTGATCGCGCGCCTCAAGACGCCGAGCGAGCGGTCAGCAGCCAGTGGCTGAAGGCGCCGCGCCGACAGTGATCCGAGGCCATGGCCGCGCCATAGGCGCCGACATTGAGCAGGGCCACGGACTCGCCGTCGCGGATCTCGGGGAGCGGCTGCTGCGATGCCCACAGGTCCAGGGCCTCGTTGATATTACCCGCCACATCGGTGGTATACAGCGGTTCATCCGGCTCGAGGGCGCGACAGCGCACCGGCTGACAGGGCAGTCCGTAGAAGGCCGGCTCGGGGGCCAGATTGAAACCGCCATCGAGATAGACCACGCGGCGTCCGCCGCGCCAATCGCTGCCGACCGCCTGCAACACCAGCACCCCGGCATCCTGCACCAGGTAGGCGCCCGGCTCGACCTCGAGCCTGAGCCCGCGCCCGGCCAGGCGTTGTGCCAGCACCGCGGCCCAGGCGCTCAGCTCGAGCGGCCGGTCTCCCGGTGTCAGGGGCACGCCCAGCCCGCCGCCGATATTGATCCGCTCCAGCGGCGCCTCCAGCGCCCCGCCAAGGTCGAGCACGGCGGCGACCAACTGATCCAACCGATCGAGCTGATCGTTGAGATAGCCGCAGCCGGCGTGGACATGCAGCGTCGTGATCGCAAGCCGATGACGACGAGCGATCGCGCAGGCGGTCTCGATTTGTTCGGGCAGGACGCCGAACTTGGTGGTGCGCCCGCCGGCGTAGTCGAGCGCTGGATTGTCGCCATAGCCGAGCCCGATCCCGGGATTGACCCGCAAGCCCACCGCCCGCCCCGGGCTCAGCCGGCCGACACGCTCGAGCACACCGAGTCCGTCACAGTTGATCCAGAGCCCGGCATGCGCCAGCAGCGCCCTCAGATCCGCATCGCTGGGTGCGCACAGGGTGACCGAAATCGCCTCCGGCGCGAAACCGCAGGCGCGCGCCAGCGCGACCTCGCCCGGTGAGCAGGCGTCGATGCCACAGCCGTCCTCCAGTGCCAGCGCCGTCAACAGCGGCTCGAGCCGATTGGCCTTCATCGCATACAGAATACGCGCGTCCAGCCCGGCCGCCTCGAGCGACCCGCGCAGGGCAGCGAGCTTGGCGCGCACGCGCGGCCAGGACAGGACATGCAGGGGGCCGCCGGCGGCCCGGTGCAGTTCGGCGAGCACCCGACCCGACAGCTCGAGCTGGCCATGACGAAAGCCCAGGTCCGCGCGCGTCCACCAGGCGCGGCCATCCGGCGACTTGGCAGTCTCTGGCACGGCCATCATCCCGCACGCAGCGCGGCGATCATCGGGTCGACCACGCCTTGCGATCCGCCTTCAGGCGCGCCAGGTAGGCCAAGCCCGCGGCGTTGACCGGCTCGCGGCGCCCGCTGATCCAGCGCCGACACTCGCGCGCGCCGCAGTCACAGGGAAACTGCCTGAACAGCCGATCTTCGGTCTGCGCGTAATCGATGGTGAGCCGTTCCCCCGAGCGAATCGGGCGAATGGCCAATAGCTCGAGCGCGTGCATGTCGAGCACGCAATTGGGCGCACAGCCGTGTGCAAGCAGGCCCACCGAATGGCCGAGCTCGACATGCAGCCCCGGCAGCATCTGCAGCGTGTGCTGTCCGAGCGCGCGCGACACTTTGCCCTGAAAGCCGCCGACCAGCTCGCCGGGCGCGAGATCACGGCTCGCCACCAACGCAGCGCCATGCGCGCAGACCTGCCGGCGCCAAGCTGCTGTGTCCGTCATCGTAGGAGGCTCTTGCATCACGCTTGTGTCGCACCACCAAAGCTTACACAGTGGGACCGTCATCATCGCCGCGTCCAAACACTTGTCGCTCGCTCACCCATGGCCCTCTCATGCCTGAGCATCCGTATTGTTGTCTTCATCTGTGGGACCATCAGGGCAGGTGGACAGCGCGATGATCAAGACCCACCACCGAGGGTGACATGAACGAGCCACTGCTGCTGAACCTGAAAAACGATCTCTCCGAGCTGAGCCATCTCGCCGCGGCCGTCGAGTCCTTTGGCGAACAGCGGGGGCTCTCCACCAAGACCATCATGCACCTCAACCTGGCGCTCGATGAGTTGGTCACGAACGTCATCAACTACGCCTATCCCGATGACGCGGAGCACTGGCTCAGCGTCAGTCTCTGGACCGAGGCCGGCTCACTCCGGGCGCGGGTCGTCGACGACGGTATCCCCTACAACCCGCTGCAGG
The DNA here is from genome assembly GCF_913062725.1 of uncultured Thiohalocapsa sp. GTDB lineage: Bacteria > Pseudomonadota > Gammaproteobacteria > Chromatiales > Chromatiaceae > Thiohalocapsa. Next base: position 9,769 of record NZ_CAJXWY010000055.1, on the reverse strand, counting down.
CGCCGGAGCCGGACCTCGATGCCGATCTCGAGGAGCGCCGGATCGGTGGTCTCGGCGTGCATTTCGTGCGCCAGATGATGGACGACATCCGCTACGTCCGTGCAGGTAACCAGAACCAGCTCACCTTGACGAAACACATGACCCCGTGACCCGTATCGCCAAGGCCTTGTCAACCCTGCTGCCGCAGCGGGCGCAGGCCGGGCGCATGGCGCTTCAGGCCCTCGCTCGAGGCGATTGCGAACCGACACCGCCCCCCAGTTTATACAGAAGCGTGGGCATACCGGCTTGACTGAGCATCCATAACCCTTGTCTGTGCGTCCATGGCGTGGTGACGGTCGAGCCCGCCCAGCGCCGCCTTGGGCATCCGCACGGCCGGCGCCGCGCTGCGCCGCTCCGCCCTCACAACAAGCAGGTTCCCGACTCGCCCGGCGGGCGCCGGTCGCACCGGCATCCCCACAACCACATGGACGCACAGACAAGCCTTGTGGACTCTCGGTAAAGCCGATGTGGTCACCCTGGCGTAGCCTGAGACCCGCAGCCCGTGCTGCCTGCGGGCCATGCATCATCACGCGCCGCTCAGGCATCGGCACCTGACTCAGGCGCCCTCACCAACGGAGCACGCCAAATGCACGAGCAATCGAATCAGTACCAACAACTCATCGCCAAGTGCTGGGCCGACGAGGCCTTCAAGCAGAAGCTCATGGCCGATCCCGCCGGGACGCTGGCGGCGGAGGGCATGACAGTGCCGGAAGGCGTCACCGTCCGGGTCGCTGAGAACACGGCGCAGGATCTCACGCTCGTGATACCAGCCAAACCGACAGAGCTGTCGGATGAGGCGGTGAGTGGGGTAAGCGGCGGTGGTTTTAGCGAACCGACTTATTACCTCACCCAAAATAGCTATATCTGCGCCTAAAGCGGTCGTTGGGTCAGACTAGGACGCTGACCCGAGCGCGCAACCCGCGGAACAGTCGACCATACCAAGGTCGTACGGACAGTCCGAGCCGCTGGCGATGGGCTACCGGCTCAACCATTATTGTCTGTCGGTCGATGGACGGTGCGGCGGTTGGCAATTTCTGACCTGGTCGGCAACGACAACCAAGCATCCGCCGCAGCCGAACCACAACCCATGCTCCAACGCCCCCGCTTCAAGCCCCACCTGACCCCTGCACGCATCCCCGACGAGGGCGTGCTGCTGCTGTCCGAGGAGGGCGCCCGCGCCCTGCACGGGCGGCCCTACGAACGCCTCGCCCCGCTGCTCGACGGCACCCGCACGCCCGACGACCTGGTGGCCGCGCTGGCCGACGAATTCGAGGCCGCGCACGTCTACTATGCGTTGCTTCTTCTGGAGAAAAACGGCCATCTCGAGGACGCCGCGCCGGCGATCTCCGCTGATATCGACGCGTTCTGGTCGCGTCTCGGCGTCTCGGCTGCGGTGGCGCAGGCGCGGCTTGCCGAGACATCGGTGCAGCTGCGCGCGCTGGGCAACAGCGACCCCGCGCCCCTGCGGGCGGCGCTGGAGCAGCTGGCCATCCCGCTCGGGGCGCCGGGACATGCGCCCTCCACAGCGCCGGCCCTGGTCGTGGTGCTGACCGACGATTACCAACGCCCGGAACTGACCGCGATCACGACCGAACTGCGCGCCGCCGGGCAACCCTGGCTGTTGCTGAAACCGAATGGCTACGAACCCTGGCTCGGTCCGCTCTATCGGCCCGACCAACCCGGCTGTCATGTCTGTCTGCTCAAGCGCCTGGTGCGCCACCGCACCGTCCAGGCCTTCGCCGCCCGGCGGCTGGCCCTGAGCGAACCCCTGGTCACGGGCCGCGCGGCGCTGCCGGCGACCCAACGCCTGGCCGCCGAGCTGGCGGTGCTCGAGATCGCCAAGCATCTGGTGGGCGTCTCGGCGGCGGTCGACGGCGCAGTGCTCAGTCTCGACACCAGCAGTCTGACGACGCGCACCCATCGCCTGTTGGTCGATCCGGCCTGCCCGGCGTGCGGTCAGCCGGTGACGCCGGCACGGCGACCCGTGCGGCTGGTCCCACGCCCGGCGCGCTTCATGCAGGATGGCGGCCATCGCAGCGTCACACCGGAGAAGACCCTGCGCGACTACGACCATCTGATCAGTCCCATCACCGGGGTGGTCAGCCAGTTGGTGCCGGTGCAAGCGGCCGACGGTCTCGCGCAGGTCGTGATCGTTGGGCACAACCCAGCCTTGCGGCTCGACCGCCTCGACCATCTCAAGCGCAGCCTGCGCCACGCCAGCGCCGGCAAAGGTGTCACCGAAAGCCAGGCCAGGGCCAGCGCCCTGTGCGAGGCCATCGAGCGCTACAGCGGCGAGCGCCAGGGCGATGAGATCATCGTCACCGCCAGCTATCGGCGGATGCGCGCCGAGCGGGGCGCGGCGGTCATCCACCCCAACACCGTGATGCGCTACAGCGAGCGCCAGTTCGCCGAGCGCGATGCCTGGAATGCCAGGCCATCCAAATTCAACCGCATCCCCGAGCCGCTCGATGACGACCTGCCCATCGACTGGACGCCGGTGTGGTCGCTGACCCACGACGCCGAGCGCTATCTGCCGACCCAGTTGCTCTATTACCAGGCGCCCGCCAGCGCCGACTGTGCGCGCTTCCTGGCCATGGGCTGCTCCAATGGCAATGCCTCCGGCAACAATCTGGAAGAGGCCGTCTTGCAGGGCCTGCTCGAGCTGGTCGAGCGCGACGCGGTGGCACTCTGGTGGTACAACCGCTTGCGCAAGCCCGGGGTGGATATTGCGAGCTTCGGCGAGCCCTGGCTGCTGGATCTGGCCGAGTATTACGACGGACTGGGGCGCGACACCTGGGCGCTCGACGTCACCAGCGACCTGGATATTCCGGCCTTCGTCGCCGTGTCGCGGCGGCGCGAGGGACCGCAGGAGCGGTTACTGTTTGGGTTGGGCTGTCATCTGGACGCGCGCATTGCGCTGCAACGCGCCTTCGCCGAGATGAACCAGATGCTCGGGATGGCACGCGACGGCCGGGAGACCGACGATCTCCAGCTTGAAGACGCCGAGACCCTCGCCTGGCTGACCACCGCGACGCTCGAGACGCAGCCCTACCTGGCCCCCGATCCAGCGGTTCCCCCGCGCACCCGGGCGGATTTCCCCGTGCGTCACAGCGGCGATCTGCTCGCCGATCTGGCCGTCTGCCGCGCGCGCATCGAGTCGCTGGGCATGGAAGTGCTGGTGCTCGACCAGACCCGCGCCGATGTCGGCATGCCGGTGGCCAAGGTCATCGTGCCGGGGCTGCGACATTTCTGGGCGCGGTACGGCGCGGGGCGTTTGTACGAGGTGCCGGTGACCATGGGTTGGCTGGAGCGCCCACTCACCGAGGATGCGCTCAATCCGATTTCCATCTTCTTTTGAAGGCAAGACCGTGATGCACCCTGCGCTCCATCTGCACCTGTGCCCCGGCGCCCGTCTCCTGACCGAGGGTGAGGACTGGCTGATCGTGCGCGGCGCGGACTCGGTGTTGCGCCATCGCGGGTCCGGCCCGGCGGCGCGCTGCCTGCTGCAAACACTCGCTGGCAGCGGTGGCCGCGCCGATGCGCTGATGACGCAGGCCCAGGCGACGGAGCCCGAGGTCATGGGCGCGTCCCTGTACTACTTGCTGATGGCCTTGGAGCAACGTGGTCTGCTGGCCTATGGGCTGGATCAGGACGGCCGGCGGCTGGCGACCCTGGAGCCCATGACCCCGGGGTTTCGCGCGCTCGCGCCGGAGGTCGATGCGGCGGCATCCTATCGGCTCTCGCGCTTCGCCGCGCTGAGCCGCGATGGCGAGGCGACCCTGGTCGACTGTCCGCTCGGCCATGCCCGGCTGCGTCTGCATGATGGGCGTCTGGCCGCCCTGGTGGGGCTGCTGGCCCGCCCCCAGACCGCGGCCGGGCTGGCGGACGCCGCGCTGGATCTGGACCCGGACACCGTCGCCGGCCTGTTGCGTCTGTTGCTGAGCCTCCCGGCCATCTTCCCCTGTGACGACGCCGGCCTGCTTCCCGAGGATCACGACCCGGCGCTGCGGCAATGGGAGGCGCATGACCTGCGCTTTCACGCCCGCAGCCGGATGGGCCGGCACGACTACCCGCTCGGCGCCACCTTCCGTTTCGTCGACGACCTCCCCCATGCGCCGGCCATCAAGCCCGCGGGCGCCGGCGCGCGGATTGCGCTCCCGCAACCGGATGCCGGGTCCACCGGGCCGGACTTCTTCGCGGTGGTCGAGGCGCGCCGCTCGCTCCGTCAGCCAGGCGCGCAGCCCCTGACCCTGGCACAACTGGGGCACCTGCTCTGGCACGTGGCGCGGGTGCAGCAGCACCGCCCGGCCGATCCCGAGGACCCGCGTCACTATGCAGCCACGCTGCGCCCGGTCGCCGGCGGCGGGGCCATGCACGAGTTGGAGCTGTATCTGACCGTCACCCGGTGCCGCGGTCTGGAGCCGGCCCTGTATCGTTACGATCCCTTGACCCATGCGCTGGAGTGGATCACCGCGCCGAGCGCAGAGAGCGCGGGCCTGGTGCGCGACACCATGCGCGCCGCTGCGATGGAGACCCCGCCGGATGTCGTCATCACACTCGCCGCACGCGTCGCACGCATGAGCTGGAAGTACGAGAGCATGGCCTATGCGGCCATCCTCAAGCACGTCGGGGTGCTCTATCAGCAGTGCTACCTGGTGGCCACCGCGCTGGGACTCAGCCCCTGCGCGATCGGTGCCGGTCACTCGGACCGTTTCGCCGCCGCCGTCGGCACCGGCTATTACGAAGAGACCTCTGTAGGTGAGCTCGCCTTGTCGGGACCGCCCGATGCACTGTAATTTCGCCCAATCATCGTTGTCTGATGGACTGGCGGTATCGCTCCATTGGGCGAATGTCGCGGATGGGATCTCAGCGCTTTATGCTTTCTGTTCGTTGTTGGATTTCTGCTCGGCGCGCCACGCTTCGATATCACCATCTCGTGGGTCTCGCGCCGGAATTGTTCCAGGGTGTGTGAATCACTCAGACCTTTCGCCGCCGCCGCGGCTGACCGGCCGGTTTGGCCGACGCCTTCTTTTTCCGCACCGGCTTGGGCTCCCCATCGGAGACCGCCAGCACCAGCCCCAGCGCGACGGAGGTCACCAGCAGACTGCTGCCGCCCTGGCTGATGAAGGGCAGGGTGACGCCGGTGATGGGCATGGCCTTGGTGACGCCGCCGACGTTGAGCAGGGTCTGCACCGTGAGCACCGCGGCGATGCCGGTGGCCGCGAGCATGCCGAAGGGGGACTTGGCACGGGAGGCGATCAGGATCAGACGCCAGCACAGCAGCGCAAAGAAGACCAGCAACAACGCGCTGCCGATGAAGCCAAGCTCTTCGGCGACCACGGCATAGATGAAGTCCGACTCGGCGATTGGCGTGTAGCGCGGTCGCGCCTGGCTGAAGCCCTCGCCCCAGAGCCCGCCGGCGTACATACCGGACAGGCCCTGGAGCACCTGCCAGCCGGCGCCGGTGGGGTCGCTGAAGGGGTCCAGCCAGCTGGCGACACGGCGCTGGCCGTGGCTGAAGAACTGCAGCACGGCGTACCCCACCGCGCCGGCTGCGAGGGCGCCATAGACCAGATAGCCGACGCGCCTGCTGCCGGCGGCGAGCTGCAGCAGCAGCGCCAGCCCCAGGATCAGTACCAGCCCCAGGTCCCGCTGTACCAGCAGCAGCCCGAGCAGCAGCACCGCGAACAGCGCCAGCGGCCACAGGGCGCGCAGCGGCGGCAGCGGAATCCGCCCCCGCCACTTACCGAGTGCCTTGGCGTGGCGGTCGATGAAGGCCGCGGCGAAGACGATGACGGTGAGCTTCAGCACCTCCGTTGGAGTGATGAAGCCAGCGCCATAGACCGCACCGCGAAAGCGCTGACCGGTCAAGAGCACGAAAGCCACGACAGCCAGCGACAGCGCCGCCCAGAGCCACATGCCCGCGGCCAGCCAGCGATAGCGCCCGTCCAGCAGCGCCACCGTCACCAGCGCCAGGACCATGACCGCCGCTGGCAGCAACAGGTGGGCGGGCACCAGCCCGTCGCCGGCGTAGACACCCATGCGAACCTGTGCCAGCAGCCCGATGCCCGCGACGAAGGTCACCAGCGCCAACAGCAGCTGATCGCCGCGGAAGCCGGCGGCGACGAAGACGAGGTGGGCGCCGAAGAACGCGAGTCCGAAGCCCAGGGGCGGCACCAGATCGCTCCAGCGCACGGCAATCCCTTCCTTCGGCAGCGCACCGAGCACCATCAGGAAGCCGACGCCGACGGCGAAGAGCACCCACAGCAGCAGTTGTCGCTCCGGCGCGCGGGCGGCCCAACGCTCCGCCAGGGTCTCGGGACGAGAGGGCTTGGCCATCTGCAGTTCAGGGCGTAAGCGAGTCGGCGATGGGCCGCGGCCCGGGTGGGTGTGAGCCCGCGCGTCGGCGCGCCACACCGGGCGCGGGAGCACCCGGGCAGGGTTGACACCACGGCGGCGCTGTGACGCGCGCAGCCCGGACTCCGCCAGCGCTGCGCCGGCTCGAGCTCACGGCAAGTGGCCCCGCTGCTCGGCCAATAGGAGCAGATCCCGCGCGATGGGCGCCGCCGCCGTGGAGCCGTAGCCGCCGTGCTCGACCAGCACGGCAAAGGCCAGCGCCGGGCGATCGGCCGGCGCGAAGCCCATGAACCAGCTGTGCGAGGCACCGAAGGAATTCTCCGCCGTACCGGTCTTGCCGGCGATGGCGAGCCCGGGCGTCTCGATGCCGCGGCCGGTACCCTCGGCGACGGCGCGGCGCAGCATGACCTGCAGCTGCCGGGCGGTGGCGGGCTGCATGAAACGACCGACGGCGGCCGGCTGCTCGCCGGCGATCAGATACGGGCGCACGGCGACGCCGTCGTTGGCGACGGCGGCGGCGATGAGCGCCATCTGCGCCGGCGTCGCCAGCACCTTGCCCTGGCCGATGGACGCCTGCGCCAGCCCGTAGCGGTCGGCGTTCGCGATGCGGGGGATACGCCCGGTGCGCATGAACTGCGGGCGGCTGTTCCCCGCGCCGAGAGCAATGCGGCTATTGAACAGAAAGCGCTCCGTCGTCGCCCGGAAGGCGTCGTGACCCAGGTGGACGCCGAGCTGGGCGAAGAACACATTGGACGACTCCACCAACGCCGTCGTCAGCCCGATGCGCCCGTAACCCTGCCAGGTGCGCCCGGCGCGGCGGGCCTCGTAGTAGTCGTGGTCGCGAATCTTGCGATAGTGCCGGGACGTGGTCCAGCCGTCCGCGGGGCACTCGATGAGCCCGTTGAAGCCGCGGTCCAGCGCGTCGGCGGCGAGCACCACCTTGAACGTCGACCCCGGCGGATAGAGCCCGGCGGTGGCGCGGTTGAGCAGCCGCGCCTGCGGGTCCGCCCGCAGAAACAGGTCCGCCTCGATCCGGCCCGGGTCGAAGGACGGGTTACTGGCGAGCACCCGCACCGCGCCATCCTGCGGCCGCAGCAGCACGACGGCGCCCGCCCGCTCGCCCAAACGCTCCATGGCCAGGCGTTGCAGGGCCGCATCCAGCGTCAGGGTGACGTCATTGCCCTTGGGGCGCTTGCCTTGGGTGAGAAGCTGCCGGCCGAGGGCGCCCCAGTCCGCCAGTGAATCCGGCGTCCCGCCGTTGAGCTGGATATTGGCGGCGGCCTCGATGCCGGCGGCGCCGAAGCGTGGGTCCGCATAGCCCACCACATGCGCAAAATCCGGACCTAAGGGATAGTACCGTTGCGCCGTCGGCCCGGCCGGTGTCTGCACCACGCGGCTCTCGGCGAGCACGGTGCCGGCGACATCCAGGATGCGCCCGCGCTCGATCCAATGCGCCGGGTTGAACTGACGGCGGTCATGCAACTGCATGAAGGCGATGAACTGCGGCCGTGCCGTGCCCGAGAGTTGCCAGGTCGCCTGGTACGCCAGCACGGCGCCAAAGCCGGCCAGCATCAGCATGCCGGCGAGTGCGAAGCCCGCCCGCGGCTTGGCGAGGTGCTTCAGTCCGACGACGGCGCGCAGGTCCAAGACCCGTTTCAGCACGAAGATTGCCGCCAGTAAGAATACCGCATGCAAACCGAGGCGCAGCGGCCCCCAGGGGGCGGACTGGAAGAGGCTGTTCAGGAGATCCATTATCGCGTTGATGCCGGCCGCCAGCAGCCATGGAAGCTGAGCGGCACCACGTCCGGCAGGGCCAGGATGCACACCGGCCCCGCCGCCAGGGCGGCGGCATCGTAGATCCAGACCTCGCCGGCGTCGGCCCGGCCATCGTACACCACGCTGATGAGCCAGTGCCGGGATGGGTCTTCGGCATCCGGCACCACCACAGGCTCGGAAGGATACCGGCCATCGCCCAGGTCGGCGAGGGTGAGGTGGTCGTGGACGTGATCGAAGCAGGCCAGGGTGTCGTAGCGCTCGGCGGTGGTCTCCGTGCCGGGGCGGTGGGCGGCCATGTAGGTGCGCCGCCAGGGGCGGCCGGTCTCGCCATGCAAGACCATCGGGAACTCCACCGACCGCGGGCTCATCTGCGCATGCTCTTCGACGCGGGCGGTCTTCGGGTCGAGCGTCATGCGCCACAGCGTCGCCTCGGCCGGCGTCGTGGTTCGCCCGCTGGCCACTTCGCGCAGATGTTGGTTGGTGCTGAAGTCCGCATAGCGCGCGTGATCCAGCACCACCCAGCCCCCGTCCGCGCAGGCGCCGTTGCCGAAGTGCCATTGGTAGCCGGGCTCGGTTTCACCCCGCGCCACCAGGTCGAGGCTCGAGCGCTCGAACACGAGGATCTGGGTGCCGAGATCCGGGCGCCAGCGCATCGCCTCACCGTAGGACTTGCGCCCCAGCAGCACCGGCAGCACCGAGACGCGCACCGGCGGCACCAGGAACACCAGATAAGGGCCCGCCAGGATCCAGTCGTGGATCAGTGGCACAGCGTCCAGGTCGAAGTGGCCTTTGGCCCGCAGTCGCCCGCCGCGGTCGCAGCGGTAGAGCACCAGCCGGGCCCTGGGGCCGGGGATGGCCACACCAAAATTGTAGATATCGCCCGTCGCCGGGTCTTGCTTCGGATGGGCCGAAAAGGGCTCGGAGGATTGACGCTCGCCGCCGGGACCCGCCAGATCCGCCAGCCCTCGGGTGGCCAGGGTCTCGAAGTCCAGCGCATGCGGACCGCCGCCCTCCCACAGGGCCAGGAGGCGGTCGTTGAGCGCGATCACCGACGTGTTGGCCGCGTTCTTGAGCGGCCGGCGCCAATGGTTCCAGATGGGCCCGGGCGCGGTCATGCCGTAGTTGCCGTAGAGGAGCCTGCCTGCGGCCTCTTCGCGGCGGAAGCCGTCGGACCGGACATAGCGATAGTTGGCCTCGGCGGCGCCGTCCTGGAAGCGCACCCGCAGCACCGCCCCGTCGCCGTCGAACCAATGACCGACGTGCATGCCGCCGCGCGCCAGGCGTGCGGGCCCGTTGCGGTAGAGCGTGCCGCGCAGGCCGGCGGGCACCGCACCCCGCGTCGGCCGCAGCCTGGTGGTTGCGAACTCCCGGGCCGGTCGGGCGACGGCTCCGGACCAGAGGCGGGGTTGGTCGGTGCTCATGGCCGGTATTATCCCCGTGTGACGCTGACTTGTATCGGGCGGAGAGAGGGTCTAGGGTCTAGGGTCTGGGGGCGAGGTGCTCGCCCCGCGTCGCCGAGCGCTAGGAGGCTGTCCGACTTATCGGGCCGCAGGCCGGGTACAATAGGTCCGGGTTCACGCAGACGCGAGTGTGCAGC
>NZ_CAJXWY010000054.1 GCF_913062725.1 uncultured Thiohalocapsa sp. | reverse complement strand
GCCATGATGCCTACTACGGGATCACTGGCAGCGCGCGTGCGCTGTCGCTTGCGTTTTGAGGTACTACGGCGCTGGCGCAAGTGGCTCAACCGTCGCTCCCACGCGACACGCCTCGACTGGTCGGCCTTCAAACGTCTTCTGAAGCGCTATCCTCTCCCGCCCGCGCGCGTGGTTCACAGTGTTGAAGCTAGGTAGCGAATGTGCAGGCCGAGGAGCCGGATGCGTTAACGCATCCCTTTGCACACAAATCTGCTAAGTGCCCTGTAAGTTTTGGGCAAATTGCATGCCTTCGGCGAAGTCCCGCACCCGCTGCAGCCCGAGCCAGAGCGTACGGAGCTGTGTGCAACGAGATGACCTTAGCGGCTGTTCAGGAACGCGCGGCACGGTGCCCGCTGGGGTAATCACGGCAAGTTTACTCATGGGATCAGTCTTTGCGAAGGTTAGAGAGAGAGTTCAGGCGCAGCGTCGCGATCCTGGCGCAGATACAACCGCAGCGCCTGCCGATTGATCCCGTAGGCATCCAGTAGCGACTTCATCTGATCTCGAAGATGATTGGCGGAGAGGTTGACCTCGGCATAGAGACCACCCGGCAACGACATCGCTGAGCGCAGGCTCTGCGGATCACGGCTGAAGATTGGATTACCTCGCCGCGTGATGAAGCGCGGATCATCCGGTAACCCGGCAAAGCGGGCCGAGTCGCGTTCGGCGAGGTGTCGGCAGAACAGCTCATAAAGCCGCCGCCAGGTCTTGATGTTGGACTCGGCGACCTCTTCTAGCTGAAAGCCATAAGGTCGCTTGAAGGTGAAGTCCTCATCGAGTCCATGCGGCTCATGTTGATCAAGCGCATGGACTTTGCGTTCGTGCCCCTGCGGCGTGTTGCTGTCCAAGTCTGCTTCCTCGGCATCGAGCTTGACCGCCGTGAACTGCTGCACCAGCGCCGACAGCTCGCCGGCCAACACATCAAAAGCCGCGACCTTGGCGTTGTACTGCTTCTTGAAGGCGACGCCTTCTTCCAAAGCCTGGCTGTCGTTGTGGTCGATGCTGAGCCAGATATCGTCCGAGAGGGCGAGCAAGTCCTCCCGGGTCTGCTCCAACTGCTCGAGAATGCTAAGAATACGATCCGTCATCGGTCACCTCGTCTGGTTTGAAGACGCCTGCTCAGCGAGGAACGCCCTCCAAGCAAACCTTGATTTCTAGTGGCTTAGGTTCTAGTCTCTCGGCCGGCTAGGGACGAAATTCGGCTTCATGCCGTGTGGTCCGCGGGTTTCGATCCGCAGACCCTATACCCCCGGCCCTCCCATCTTCTCCAGACTGGCCAACGTCGGCGGCTTACCCTTGTGGTAGAAGGCCCCACGTCGACCGTCGTTGAGCTGATCCGGGGCGTGAATCTCGCCCATCTGCTGTCAGATCAGCCCCAGATAACGCTCCTCTCGCCGTTCGTAGAAGCGCTGCAGCGCCCACAGGTAGTCGTCCGCTGCCTGGAGCCCGACACACTGCGGTGGCGTGCTCGAGATCACCTCGTTCGTCGCCGGATGGGCAAAGCCAAAGCGCTGGGCGAACGAAGCCGCCGCCTGCTCCAGCGCCGTTCTCAAGGCATCGTTCCCCGGCTTGGTGCCGCGCTTGGCGAAGCAGCCACGCACCTGGCTGGCCATGTGGTGCAGCTTGTCGAAAAGCTCCTTCACCAACAGGTCATATTGCTCGTTCTGGCGATAGCAATAGCCGGGATCACGCGCATTCTGCTGCTGCACATAGGTCGCGAGCGCGGTCTTGTTGCGGACCACCGCATAGAAGCGCACCTCAGCCTGGATCAGCAGCTTGTAGACCTCCCGTCGCACCTCTGGCGCATCATCCTTGGCATGGAAGGCCAACGCCGTCTTGCGGTTCTCCAGCTGCATCGAGGGGACACCCTTGAAGTAGGGATCAGCCAGCAGCTCCTGGCGTAAGCGCTGAGCCCTTTGTCGGTACCGATGGCCCGCGCCGCGAGCCGCAGCGCATGCCGCATCCAGTGCTGGTCCTGTGCCGCCGGGTCCGCCATCAGCCGGGGCTTTCGCCGTCGCGGTTGTCGAGAGCGGCGGCGCGTCTGGCGACGGCGGTGGGGGTAGGGCGGTGCGCGCAGGCCGTGCGGCTCACTCCCACTCGATGGTGCCGGGCGGCTTGCCGGTGATGTCGTAGACCACGCGGGAGACGCCGTCCACCTCATTGATGATCCGCCGGCTGACGTGGTCGAGGAAGTCGTAGGGGAGCTGTGCCCAGCGGGCGGTCATGAAGTCCACGGTCTCCACGGCGCGGAGCGCGACGACATGGGCGTATTGGCGGTTGTCGCCGATGACGCCCACGGAGCGCACCGGCAGGAAGACCGCGAAGGCCTGGGAGACCTGGTCGTAGAGGCCGGCGGTGCGCAGCGCTTCGATGAAGAGGTGATCGGCCCGGCGCAGGGTGTCGGCGTGGTCTTTGTTGACTTCCCCCAGGATGCGCACTCCCAGGCCCGGCCCCGGGAAGGGGTGGCGCTGCACCATCTCCGCCGGCAGGCCGAGCTCCAGGCCGAGCTTGCGGACTTCGTCTTTGAAGAGTTCCCGCAGCGGCTCGACCAGGCCCAGATTCATCTGCGCCGGCAGGCCGCCGACATTGTGGTGTGACTTGATGACCTTGGCCTTGCCGGTCTTGGCGCCGGCGGACTCGATGACGTCGGGATAGATGGTGCCCTGGGCCAGCCATTTGACGCCCTGGAGCTTGCCGGCCTCGGCGTCGAACACGTCGATGAAGGTGTTGCCGATGACCTTGCGCTTCTCTTCCGGGTCTTCGACGCCTGCGAGGCGCTCGAGGAACCGGGCTTCGGCATCCACGCGGATCACCCGCACGCCCATGTGCCGGGCGAACGTGGCCATCACCTGATCGCCCTCGCCGAGACGCAGCAGGCCGTTGTCGACGAACACACAGGTCAGCTGATCGCCGAGGGCCCGGTGCAGCAGGGCGGCCACCACGGCGGAGTCGACGCCGCCCGAGAGCCCGAGCAGCACATGCTCGGCGCCCACCCGCCGGCGCACGGCGGCGATGGCGTCCTCGATGATGTTGGATGGCGTCCACAGGTTGCCGCAGCCGCAGATCTCATGGCAGAAGCGGGCGATGATGCGCCGCCCCTGGGGCGTGTGGGTGACCTCCGGGTGGAACTGCACGCCGTAGAAGCCGCGGGATTCGTCGGCGATGCCGGCGAGGGGGGCATTCGCGGTCTCGGCGATGACGCTGAAGCCGGGCGGCAGGGTCTCCACCCGATCGCCGTGGCTCATCCAGACGTCCAGCAGCCCGTAGCCTTCGGGCGTGGTGTGATCTTCGATGTCACGCAGCAGCCGGGAGTGGCCGCGGGCGCGCACCTGGGCGTAGCCGTATTCGCGCGCCAATGCCGCGGCCACCTGGCCGCCGAGCTGCGCGGCCATGGTCTGCATGCCATAGCAGATGCCGAGCACCGGCACGCCCAGGTCGAAGACGCTGGGGTCGGCGCGCGGCGTCTCGGAGACATGCACCGACTGATGCCCCCCGGAGAGGATGATGCCGCTGGGCGCGAAGTCCCGGATCGCCGCCGATGGCATGTCCCAGGGATGCAGCTCGCAGTAGACGCCGGCCTCGCGCACGCGGCGGGCGATCAGCTGCGTATACTGGGAGCCGAAGTCCAGGATCAGGATGCGATCGGAGTGGATGTTGGTCATGGGCGTTTCGACGCAGGCGGTTCGAGGGCCAGGGCATGCGGCATCGGCGGGTCACCAGCCTGGAGACGCCATGGACCCGTCGCATCCGGGTGTTCGGTGCTCGCGGGCTGCGAAGCTCAGTTATCGATGCGGTAGTTCGGCGCTTCCTTGGTGATCTGCACGTCATGCACATGGGACTCGCGCATGCCGGCGGCGCTGACGCGCACGAACTGCGGTTTGGTGCGCATTTCTCCGATGGTGCGACAGCCGGTGTAGCCCATGCTGGAGGCGAGGCCGCCGATGAGCTGGGTGATGACGTTGAGCACGCTGCCCTTGTAGGGCACGCGGCCTTCGATGCCCTCGGGCACCAGCTTGCCGGGCTCGGTCTGCTCTTGGAAGTAGCGGTCGCTGGAGCCCTCTTTGCCGCCCATGGCGCCGAGTGAGCCCATGCCGCGGTAGGACTTGTACGAACGGCCCTGGTAGATTTCGACTTCACCCGGCGCCTCGTCGGTGCCCGCGAACAGGCTGCCGATCATGACGCTGTTGGCGCCGGCGGCGATCACCTTGGCCACATCGCCGGAGTAGCGCAGGCCGCCGTCGGCGATCAGCGGCACGTCGGTGCCGGCCAGGGCCTCGTGCACGTTGGCCACCGCGGTGATCTGCGGCACGCCGACGCCGGCGACGATGCGGGTGGTACAGATGGAGCCCGGGCCGATGCCCACTTTCACGGCGTCGGCGCCGGCCTCCACCAGGGCCTTCGCCGCCTCGCCGGTGGCGATGTTGCCGCCCACCACCTGCACGTCGGGGAAGTGCTCCTTGATCCAGCGGATGCGCTCGAGCACGCCCTGGGAGTGGCCGTGGGCGGTGTCCACCACCAGCACGTCCACGCCGGCTTCCACCAGGGCCGTGGCGCGCTCCTCGGTGCCCGTGCCCACGGACACGGCGGCGCCCACCCGCAGGCGCTCGTGGTTATCGCGCGAGGCCTTCGGGAAGTCCGCCGCCTTCTGGATATCCTTGACGGTGATGAGTCCGCGCAGCTCGAAGGCGTCGTTCACCACCAGCACCTTCTCGATGCGGTGCTTGTGCAGCAGGCTCAGGATCTCGTCGCGGCTGGCGTCCTCCTTGACGGTCACCAGCCGCTCGCGCGGCGTCATGATGGCCGACACCGGCGCGTCCATACGGGTTTCGAAGCGCAGATCGCGGCCGGTGACGATGCCCGCGAGATGGCCGCCCTCGGTGACCGGCACGCCGGAGATGTTGTGGGCGCGGGTGATGGCCAGCACCTCGCCGATGCTCATCTGCGAGTCCACGGTGATGGGATCGCGGATGATGCCGCTCTCGTAGCGCTTGACCGTCTGCACCTCGCGCGCCTGGCGCTCGATGGACATGTTCTTGTGCACGATGCCGATGCCGCCTTCCAGCGCCAGGGCGATGGCCAGCCTGGCCTCGGTGACGGTGTCCATGGCCGCCGACAGCAGCGGGATCTTGAGCGCGATGCCGCGGGTCAGTTGGGTGGAGAGGTCGACCTCGCTCGGCACCACCTGCGAGTGGGCGGGCACGAGGAGGACGTCGTCGAAGGTGAGTGCTTCACCGAGCAGGCGCATGGCGGGTCTCCGGCGGGAGTCGGGTGCCGATCAGTTAACCTCTTATCATAGAAATTCAACGCGACGCGGTAAACTGATACCGCTCGGTCGTGGGCGCCCCCGGAAAGCGGCGCTGCCCTTCGCCCAACCAACAAGTCCAGTCAACACCCAGTCATGTCCTTCGCCGCCGGCGCCGAGCAAACCGTCGATTTCCAGCGAGATGTCTGGACCGTCTCCCGACTCAACACGGAGGCGCGTGCCATCCTGGAGGGCTCGCTGCCCTTGCTCTGGGTGCAGGGCGAGATCTCCAACCTCGCCGAGCCGCCCTCGGGGCACTGCTATTTCACCCTCAAGGACCCGGGTGCGCAGGTGCGCTGTGCCCTGTTCCGTCAGCGCCGCCAGCTGCTCGGTTTTCGGCCCGCGAATGGTCAGCAGGTGCTGGTGCGGGCACGGCTGACGCTCTACGAGGCGCGCGGCGATTTCCAGCTGCGTGTGGAGCACATGGAGCCCGCCGGCGAGGGGGCGCTGCGCCTGGAGCTGGAGCGCCGCAAGCGTCGCCTGGCGGCGATGGGGCTGTTCGACGAGCAAAAGAAGCGCCCGCTGCCGACGCTGCCGGCGCGCATCGGGCTCATTACCTCGGCCAACGGCGCTGCAGTGCATGATCTGCTCACCGTGCTGGCGCGGCGTTTGCCGCTGGTGCCGGTGCTGATCTACCCCGTGGCGGTGCAGGGGGAGGGCGCGGCGGCGGCGATCTCAGCGGCGTTGGCCCTGGCCAATCGCCGCGCCGAATGCGACCTCCTGATCCTCGCCCGCGGCGGCGGCTCGCTGGAAGACCTGATGGCCTTCAACGAGGAGGGCGTCGCCCACGCCATTCGCGCCTCGGCGATTCCCGTGCTCACCGGTATCGGCCACGAGATCGATCTCAGCATTGCGGACCTCGCCGCGGATCAGCGCGCCCCCACGCCCTCGGCGGCGGCGGAAATGGCGGTGCCCTCCCAGGCGGATCTGGGCCACCGCCTGACGGCGCTCGAGCAGCGGCTGCGCGCAAGGCTCGCCGTCCGTCACAGCGCCGCGACCCAGCGGCTCGATGCCCTGACCCGGCGCCTGCGGCTGCGTCACCCGCTGACGCGGCTGCGGCAGCTCGCGCAGACGCTGGACCGGACCTGGCAGCGTCTGGACCTGGCCATGCGCCGGGATTTGCAGCGGCATGCCGTCGCCTTGGCGCATCAGCGCTCGGCGCTGCAGGCGGTGGCCCCGCAGCGCCGACTGCGCGAGGCCGGGCTGCGGCTCACCGGGCTGTCTGCTCGCCTGCCCAGGCTGGCGGGCCAGGCCCTGGCGCGGCGCCGGGAGCGCCTGGCCCATGCGGGTGCCCGCCTGGAGGCACTGAGTCCGCTGGCCGTGCTGCGTCGTGGCTACGCCATCGTCACGCGCCAGCGCGATAACGTCGTGGTGCGCGCAGCCGCAGAGGTGTCCGACGGCGAGCACATCAGCCTGCGCCTCGGTCATGGGTCGTTGCGTGCGACGGTGACCGCGGTGACGCCTGCGGCGGAAGATGCGCCGACTGAAGGCGCACGCTGGAAGGACGCGCTGGGGAAGCACGCCGGGGAAACGGAGTAAGGGCGATCGCGTGTGAGCAGCGAGCAAAAAGAAACGCCGCGCCGACGGGTCGGGGCGGCGAAAGGAGGAGTGGATGGTTTCGTGACGGACATTATCACCACTTTGGGTGTGGGTAATTGATGATCCGCAATCGCAGCGCAACAGCGCGCCGCAGCACGGCGTTTGAGTGGGGCCCTGACAGGGCGCACAATGCCGGCGGCCGGCACGGCGGGTCGCGCGGCGCTGGGGATTCCGACGACGGGCAAGGTAGGGCTTGACGATGAACTGGGGGCTACGGTGACGACACAGGGCACTTGGGACCACTACGCCTGCGAAGGCTTTTATGACGAGTTGATGCAGGCCCCCGGCATGCCCCGCACCGGCTGCGAGGCGCTCGCGGCTGACCTGGAGGCCCTCGGTGGCGACGAGCTCGCCGCCCGCCAGCGGGCCGCGGAGGCCACCATCAAGGAAATGGGCATCACCTTCACGGTGTACTCCGAAGAGGGCGGCATGATCGACCGGGCCTGGCCCTTCGACGTGATCCCGCGGGCGATTCCGGAGCAGGAGTGGCGCCGGGTGGAAGCGGGGCTCAAGCAGCGCGTGCAGGCGCTGAATCTGTTCATCGATGACCTCTACCACGATCAGCGCATCGTCGCCGATAAGGTCTTTCCGCAGTCGGTGTTATCGAAATCCGTGAATTTCCGGCCCCAATGCGTGGGCGTGGACCCGCCGCTCGGCATCTGGGCGCACATCTGCGGCTCGGACCTGGTGCGCGACCGCGACGGGACCATCTATGTGCTCGAAGACAACCTGCGGGTGCCCTCCGGCGTGTCGTACATGCTCGAGAACCGGCTGGTCACCAAGCGCGTGCTGCCGGAGCTGTTCGAGCATTACGCCCCGCTGCCGGTGGATGACTACCCGAGCCAGCTGTTCGATACCCTGGCGGCGCTGTCACCCAGGCCGGCGGAATATCCCGAAGTCGTCGTGCTGACGCCCGGCATCTACAACGCCGCCTATTTCGAGCATGCCTATCTCGCCCAGCAGATGGGTGCCGAGCTGGTGGAGGGGCGCGATCTGTTCGTCGGTGATGACGACTGTTGCTACATGCGCACCGTCGACGGCCCCGCGCGGGTGGATGTCATCTATCGGCGCATCGACGACCTGTTTCTGGACCCCGAGGCGTTTCAGCCCGACTCCATCCTCGGCGTGCCGGGTTTGCTGCGGGCCTGGAAAGCGGGCAACGTCGCCCTGGCCAACGCCCCGGGTGCGGGTGTGGCGGACGATAAAGTGGTCTACGCCTTCGTGCCTGAGATCATCAAGTACTACCTGGATCAGGACCCGATCATCCCAAACGTGCCGACCTACCGCTGCATGGAGCCCGAGGCGCTGGCGTATGTGTTGGAGCACATCGCCGAGCTGGTGGTGAAGCCCGCCAACGAGTCCGGCGGCTACGGCATGATCGTCGGCCCGGCGGCGACCCAGGCCGAGCGCAGCCAATTCGTCCAGCGGGTGAAGAAGGACCCGCGCAACTACATCGCCCAGCCCACCCTCGGCATCTCCACGGTGCCCACCATCGTCAAACAGACCCTGGAGCCGCGCCACGTGGATCTGCGTCCGTTCATCCTCTCCGCCGACCGGCAGAGTGTGACCATGGGTGGGCTCACCCGCGTGGCCCTGCGCAAGGGCTCGCTGGTGGTGAACTCCTCCCAGGGGGGCGGCAGCAAGGACACCTGGATCATCCCCGAGGGTGCCGGCGCACAGTCCCAGGCCGAGGCCCAGTCGTTCGCGCAGTCCCAATCCCAATCCCAATCCCAATCCCAATCCCAATCCCAGACCCAGAAGACCTAGTGCTGGGCTCGGCTGCGGTGACTGACGGATCGGCAGCCGTCGCCTGAGCCAGTCGCCCGACCGCGCCTCCAGATCAGCAGGAAACCCGCACATGCTCTCCCGCGTCGCCGAGAACCTCTATTGGCTCGCCCGCTATGTCGAGCGCGCCGAGGACACTGCCCGCATTGTCACCGTCAACGCCAACCTCCTGCTGGACCTGCCCAAGGGCGTGGCACCCGGCTGGCGGCCGCTGGTGGATATCACCGGCGCCAATGCCCTGTTCGAGGAATACTACAAGGACTACGGCGAGCGTCAGGTGGTGCGCTTTTTGCTCGGCGACGAGCGTCATGCCGGCTCCATCGTCACCGTGCTCGCCGCCGCGCGCGAGAACTGCCGCACCATCCGGGACAGTGTACCGCGGGAGTTCTGGGAGCAGATCAACGGGCTGCACCTGTTCGCCGCCGGCGAGCTGCAAAAGGGCCTGGCCAAGACCGGTCGTCACGCCTATCTGCGCGAGCTGGTGCTGCGCTGCCAGACCCTGGCGGGCTTGCTCGATGGCACCATGCTGCATGACCAGGGCTTCGAGTTCCTGCGGCTCGGGCGCTATCTGGAGCGCGCCGACATGACCACCCGCATCGCCGATGTGCAGTCCGCCAACCTGCTGCCGCAGACCGATGAGGGGCGTCCCTACGACAACATTCAGTGGGTGAGCGTGCTCAAGTCCATGACCGCTTACCAAATGTACCGCCGCAGCGAGCAGATCCGTGTGCAGCGCGGCCCGGTGCTGCGGTTCATTTTCAAGAATCCGCAGTTTCCGCGCTCGGTGCGCTGGTGTATCGAGCACGCGCGCTCGGGTCTGGAGCGTCTGCCGCGCAACGACACGTCGCTGCGCGAGGTGGGACGCATCGCCCGGCTGCTGGATGGGGCCGACCTGCCGGCGCTGAGCCAGGCGCAGCTCCACCAGTTCGTCGACGATGTGCAGCTCGGCATCGCGGCACTGCACGACGAGATCGCCGCCACCTGGTTCCCGCCGCCGTCGGTGGTGGAGCCGTAGGGGGCACCCCGGTCGCCCGACAATCGCATCCAAGCCGGCGCCGCAGCCAACCGGAGCAGACCGGCGGCTCACAAAGGCCCTTTCCGTTTTCTGTCGTTCGTGTATTATTGCGGGTTTCCCTGCGCCCGGCGCAGCGCTACGCCTGCTCGCGCCAGCGGTGGCGGATCGAGCGGTGCGGAGCCAGGATCTTCAGCAGTCCAACAAGCAGCTCAACCGGACATCACAAGATGGTCAAGATTCGCCTTTCCCGTGGCGGCGCCAAGAAGAAGCCGTTCTACCAGATCGTCGTCGCGGACATTCGCCGTGGTCGCGACGGTCGCAACATCGAGCGCATCGGGTTCTTCGACCCCTGCGCCAAGGGCGGCGCCGAGCGCCTGCGTCTCGATCGTGCCCGCGCCCAGCACTGGATCAGCCAGGGAGCGCAGCCCACCGAGCGCGTGGCGCACCTGATCAAAGAGGCGGCCAAGCAGGCGGAGGCGTCCGCGCTGGAGGCCTAGGGTCCGCGCTCGGCGTCGGCTTGCGCTGCGGCTGCGATGGCCTCGGCTGTGGGCACCGGGCAGCATGCCGGCGGCGGGCTGGATGCCCAAGACACCCACGAGCCGCGGAGCGAACGGGGCGCCGGGGCGAGCGAAGGACCGGGCAATGGCTCGGGTGCTGCGCCCAGTGGCCAACCCAGTGCCCAACCCAGTGCCGGGCATCGGCGCATCGCGCTGGGTCGCATCGGCTCACCGCACGGGGTACGGGGCTGGGTGCGGGTGTTCTCAGACACCGCGCCGCCGGAGAATATCCTCGCGTACCAGCCGTGGCTGGTGGGCGGGCGCGAAGTCGCGGTCGTCGCCGGACATCGCCATGGCAAGGCGCTGATCGCGCAGCTGGCCGGCTGCGACGATCGGGATGCGGCGGAGGCCCTCAAGGGTCAGACCATCGCCGTGCGGCGCGAGCAGCTGCCGCCGCCGCGGGCAGACGAATTTTACTGGGTGGATCTGGAAGGACTCGCCGTGTGCACCTGCGATGGCGTCCAGCTCGGCCGGGTGAGTCACCTGCTGGCCACCGGCGCCAACGACGTGCTGGTGGTCCAGGGCGAGCGCGAGCGGCTGCTGCCCTTCGTCTGGGAACAGGTCGTTCGGGACGTGGATTTCGCAGGGGGTCGAATCCTGGTGGACTGGGATCCTGATTTCTAACGCCGATGCTGGACTGCGACCGGCGCCGGCGGTCAGATCGGGGCCCCGGGTCGGGGTCCAAATCGGGGTCATCGATGCGTTTCGACGTCGTCACCTTATTCCCGGCGCAGTTTCGCATCCTCAGTGCCGAGGGTGTCGTCGCCCGCGCCCTGTCCCGGGGCTTGGCGACACTGACAACCTGGAATCCACGGGACTTCGCCACGGATGCGCAGCGCACCGTCGATGATCGCCCCTACGGCGGCGGACCCGGCATGGTCATGAAGGTGGAGCCGCTGCGGGCGGCCATCGACGCTGCGAAAGCGGCCGCCGCGGCGGCGGGCTGCGCCAGCCGGGTCGCCTACCTGAGTCCACAGGGGCGACGGCTGACCCAGGCGGACATGCGCCACATCGCATCCGCACCGGGCTGGATTTTGCTTGCGGGCCGCTACGAGGGCGTCGATGAGCGCCTCATCGAGGCCTGCGTCGACGAGGAATGGTCCATCGGCGACTATGTGCTGAGCGGTGGCGAGCTGGCGGCGATGGTGGTGATGGATGCGGTGATCAGGCTGCTGCCCGGGGCACTCGGTCATGCGGATTCGGCGGCGCAGGACTCCCATGGCGATGGCCTGCTGGACTGTCCGCACTACACCCGCCCTGAGATGGTGGATGGACACAGGGTACCGGCGGTTTTGCTGAGCGGCGACCATGCCGCCATCGCCCGCTGGCGGCGGCGGCAGGCCCTTGGGCGCACCTGGGAGCGGCGCCCGGATTTGCTGCGGGCCCGCGGTTTGAGCGCGGCAGACCAGGCATTATTGGACGACTTCATGCGGGACCGCGGCGGTCCCGATCCGGAACAGGCTGCGGAACAGGAGCCATAGCGAACATGAGCAACATTATCGAAGAGCTCGAGCGGGAGCAGATGGGCAAGTCCGTGCCGGACTTCGCCCCCGGCGACACGGTGGTCGTGCAGGTGCGCGTCACCGAGGGTAACCGCGAGCGCCTGCAGGCGTTCGAGGGCGTTTGCATCGCCAAGCGCAACCGCGGGCTGAACTCTGCCTTCACGGTACGCAAGATTTCCCACGGCGAGGGGGTGGAGCGGGTATTCCAAACCTACAGCCCGGCGGTGGCGGACATCCAGGTGAAACGCCGCGGCGATGTGCGACGTGCCAAGCTCTACTACCTGCGCGGGCGTACCGGCAAGGCGGCGCGTATCAAAGAAAAGGTCGGCCCCCGCGCGGGCAGCTGACCACCGGCGGCCGTGGCGGGTGGCGCTGCCCGTGCGCCGCCGCCACCCCGCCGCCACCGCCGATCTGCGTGGGTCAACCTTTGTCCGAGACCTTTTACTGGCACGACTACGAGACCTGGGGCAGCGCCCCGGCCGTCGATCGCCCCTGTCAGTTCGCCGGGCTGCGCACCGACACCGAGCTCAATGCCATCGGCGAGCCCCTGGTGATCTTCGCCCGGCCCGCCGATGATCTGCTGCCGCAGCCCGACGCCTGTCTGATCACCGGCATCACACCCCAGCGTGCGGCGCAGGAGGGCCTGCCGGAAGCGGTGTTTGCCCGCGCCATCGAGCGTGAGCTGGCCGTGCCGGGTACCTGCGGCGTCGGCTACAACAGCCTGCGCTTCGACGACGAAATCACCCGCCACCTGTTCTACCGCAACCTGCTGCCGCCCTACGCCCACACGCACCGCAACGGTAACTCCCGCTGGGATCTGATCGACGTCCTGCGTCTTGCCCATGCCCTGCGCCCGGGGGGCATCCAGTGGCCGGAACGCGAGCCCGGCGTTACCTCCTTCAAGCTGGAAGATCTCACCGCCGCCAACGCCGTGGCGCATGCGGGCGCCCACGATGCGCTGGCCGACGTGCGCGCCACCATCGCCATGGCGCGCCTGCTGAAGGCCGCCCAGCCGCGGCTCTTCGACTATGCGCTGACGCTGCGCTCGCGCAAGGTGGTGGACGACCTCATCGACCGCGGCGAGCCGCTGCTGCACGTCTCCCAACGCTTTCCCGCCGCGCAGGGCTGTATCGCACCCGTGCTGATGGTGGCCGGCGCCGAGGACAACCCCAAGCAGCGTTGGTGCTTCGATCTGCGCGCCGACCCGACGCTGCTGTTGGACCTGTCCGCGGATGAGATTCGCGCCCGAGTCTTTGCCGCCAGCGACGCGCTGCCCGAGGGTGTCGAGCGCATCCCCCTGAAGGGGCTCAAGACCAACGCCGTGCCCATGCTCGCACCCATCAAGACCCTGGATGCCGAGGCCGCGGCGCGCTGGGACATCGACGTCGCCACGGTCAGCGCCCATGCGGCCGTCATTCGCCAACATGCCGATGCCATCGCCGCCAAGGTGCGCGAAGTCCATCGGCGCGAGCCGGATACGGGCCCGCGGGATGCCGAGCGCATGCTCTACGGCGGCGGCTTCTTCGCCGACGCCGACGTCCGTGAAATGGCCCGGCTGCATGACCTGAGCCCGCAGGCGCTCGCCGGCGAGCACCCCCGCTTCCAAGACCCGCGGCTGGCGACGTTGCTGTTTCGGATGCGCGCGCGCAACTGGCCCGAGACGCTCACCGAGGCCGAGCGTGAGGACTGGGATGCCTGGCGCTTCGAGCGCCTGACCGACCCCGAACAGGGCGCCTCCATCGCCATCGACGCCTTCGAGGGGCGCCTCGCCGAGCTGGCCGAGGCCCACGCCGACGACCCGGCCAAGCAACGGCTGCTGGCGGCGCTGGCGCAGTGGGGTGAGCGGGTGATGGACGCCGGCGTGTAGCGCCCGCCCGCCGCGCGCGCCCCGCGGCCGCGGCGCCGGCGGCGTCTCAGGTACCGCAGAAGGTCTGGTGCACCACTTCATGCGCCGCCGGAGGATTGCGGTATTCGGCGTGCTCGGCATGATCCTCGTACGGCCGGGAGACCACCGCCAGTAACTGCTCCAGCGGTGTCAGGTCGCCGCCCTGGGTGGCGGCGTCGATGACCGCCTGCACGCGGTGATTGCGCGGAATATAGGCCGGATTCAGCGCGCGCATGCGGGCCTGGCGCTCGGCGTCGAGCTCGTTGTGCGGGGTCAGCCTGGCCTGCCATCGGCTCGCCCAGTCGTCGAAGGCGGCGGGCTCGGCGAACAGGCTGCGGACGGGCTCGAGCGTGCCCGGGTCGTCGGGGCTGGCGTCGCTCAACAGGCGGAAGGTGTTGGTGAAGTCCGCGCCGTGTTGGGCCATGCGCCCGAGGAGGTCGGTCACCAGCTCATCGTCGGCGCCGGTGTCGGTGCCGGGGTCGTCCGTGAGGCCGATCTTGGCGCGCAGGCCGCCGTAGTAGGCGGGCTCGAAGGCCTGGCCGTAGGCGTCGAGGGCCGTGCGCGCCTTGGTCTTGGCGGCGTCCATGTCGTCGTCCAGCAGCGGCAGCAGGCAGTTGGCCAGCTGGGTGAGGTTCCACAGGCCGATGCTCGGCTGCTGGCCGTAGGCGTAGCGGCCGAAGCGGTCGATGGAGCTGTAGACCTGGTTGGGGTCGTAGGCGTCCATGAAGGCGCAGGGGCCGTAATCGATGGTCTCGCCGGACAGCGCCATGTTGTCGGTGTTCATGACGCCGTGGATGAAGCCCACCAGCAGCCAGCGGGCGATGAGCTCGCCCTGGCGGGCGGCGACGGCGGCGAGCAGCGCCGCGTAGGGCTCGGCGTCGTCGGCCAGCGTGGGATAGTGACGCTGGATCAGGTAGTCCGCGAGGGTGCGCACGGCGTCGGTGTCGCCGCGGCGGGCGAAGTATTCGAAGGTGCCGACGCGCATGTGGCTCGCTGCGACGCGCGCGAGGATGGCGCCGGGCTCCGGGCGCTCGCGGAACACGGGCTCGCCGGTGGCGACCATGCCGAGGGCGCGGGTGGTGGGGATGCCGAGGCCGTGCATGGCCTCGCCCAAGATGTACTCGCGCAGCACGGGGCCGAGCGCGGCGCGGCCGTCACCTGAGCGCGAAAAGGGCGTGCGCCCGGCGCCCTTGAGCTGGACGTCGCGGCGGTGTCCGTGGCGGTCGATGACTTCGCCCAGCAGAATGGCGCGGCCGTCGCCCAGGCTCGGCACGAAGTTGCCGAACTGGTGCCCCGCATAGGCCATGGCGATGGGGCGGGCCGTCGCCGGCAGCCGGTTGCCGGCGAGCATGGCCACGCCGTCGGCGCTCGCCAGCCAGTGGGCGTCCAGTTGCAGGTCCGCCGCCAGCGCCCGATTCAGGCGCAGCAGGGCGGGCTCGGCGACGGCTGTCGGTGCGATGTCGGCATAGAAATGCCCGGGCAGCCCGGCGTAGCTGTGCTCGAAGGCTGGCAGCGGAGAGGGAGCGGGCGCGGCGGCGGTGCTCGGTCTGGTCATGAAGGATCCTTGGCTTCTGCGGGCGGCTATTCCCGACTCATTTGCTCAGATCTAGCAAAGTGCGGACCCTGCCTGGAGGGGACAATGCCCGCATCGTGCCCGCATCGTGCCTGGGCCACGGGGCTTCGCGCCGCTGTTCAGCCCCAGCATTGGCGGGGCAAGGGCCCGCCGGCGCCGATGCCCATCATGCTGGATGGTGATCCGCGCGCACGGCATTGCGTCCGGCCGCCTTGGCCGCGTAGAGGGCGTCATCGGCCCGCTTGAGCGCGGTATCGAGGGTGTCATCGGGCACGAACTGCGCGACGCCGAAGCTCGACGTCACGCGGCCGACGTCCTGGAACTCTTCCCCTTCGATCAGCGCGCGCAGTCTCTCCGCGGCCTCCTGGGCCTGTGCGATATCGCAGTGGGGAAGCACCACGGCGAATTCATCGCCGCCTAAGCGCGCGGGCACATCAATCGCTCGCAGGTGCGCACGGATGCGCCGGGTCAGCTCCGCCAGGACGTGATCCCCCGCCTGGTGTCCGTGGGTGTCGTTGATGGATTTGAAATGATCGATGTCGAACAGCATGAGCGACAAGGGTTCGCCGTAGCGATGCAGGCGCTCTGCTTCGGTCAGGACAGCCTGCTCGAACGACCAGCGATTGTGGACGCCCGTCAGTCGGTCCGTGGTGGCGAGCGCCTTCAGTTCCAAATTGGTTGCCTTGAGCGCCTGATTGGCGATCTCCACCTCCTCTTTGGCGGCGATCAGTGCCTGCTCGGCGCGCACGCGGTCGGTGAGCAACCGCCGCTCCGTCTGTCTGCGCGCGGTGATGTCGACGAACGCGGTAATCAGCATGTCATCGATGACTGAGGCGCTGATCATCACATCGCGCGCCGCACCGCCTTTGCAGATCACCTTGAGCTCGCGCCCGTCGATTTGGCCATCCCCCGTTGTGGCCTCGGCGATCGCGGCGTCCCAGGAGGCCATGGCCTCGGCTCGGTCGGCCGCGTCGGGATAGGCAAGCCTCGCCCAATCCGCGACGGTCGGTATGTCCTCGAGGGTGTAGCCGAAAGCGCGCAGGAACTGTCGATTGACGTACAACACGCGGCGTGGGGGCGTGAGCGATGTGACGGCAACGGCCGTTGGCAGATGTTCCAACAGCGCGCGCTGCTGGTTTTGGACGGCCAGCGATGGGATCTCGGCCCGCCTGCGGGCCGAGACATCGATCATCACGCCGTGCCAGACGAGCTGTCCGGTCTCGGTACTGCGAGGATGACATTCGATTGCCACCCAAACGATCTCGCCGCGCACCAGCAGCCGGCCTTCCCAGCTGAACGCGACCCGCTCGGCCAAGGCTCGCCGATGGCTATTGAACACGCTTTGGCGATCGTCTGGATGAATACGCTCAATGGCCAAGCCCTGATCGGCCATGAACTGCGCTCGGCTCAGGCCGTACAGCTGAAGCCAGCGGTCGCTGACGAAGCTGAAGGCCATGCGACCGTCCGGCTGGATCTCGGCGATAGAGGTTGCCACCGCAAGAGCCTCGGCCGACTGGAGATCGGGTTGTATGGGGGGCTGTGGAGCCATGTGACAGGTCTGTCGATCCTGGCCGGGGAGTGGCCCGTCGCCGGCGTCCGCCCGGGCGGCGGCGGTCGCTGGCGGCAGGCGCCGGGGACGATCTGCGGCGAGGCCGCAGGCGTCGCTGCCGCTGTCGCCGCGGAGAAACGTTCCCGTGGCTGCCAAGCATTAGAGGATATTCCTGGATGCGCCTTTCCTGTGGCGCTGCCTGCCTTGCGACGCGCTCGTTCGGCGGGGTATCGCGGAGGCTCGTCGGGCCCTCGATATTCGTACACGCCTTCGGTTGGCTCCGCTGTCTTCAGCATAGCGGTAGCCACTGCGCAGTTTTGTGACGGCTGTCCGCAATGTGAGCGATAACCGCGAGCGAAGCCGCGGCAGACCGCGGTGGGTGTGCTGGTGCGTCCGGCCGGTTGCGTCCAGTGAGGTCTCTGTCCCGCAGACAACGGCGCAGCCCTGCTCGTCTGCCAGCGGCGCCGGCGCTCTCACCCCAGCACCCGGACATGCACGCGCCCCGCACCGTGCACGACGTCCGTCAGCCTCGCGGTCGGGCGTTGACGGCGTATCCCATCCCCGCGAGCTCGACCTCGTCTTGCTCCTCGGTGGATACCGAAACCAGATCCTACGCTGGCTGGACGGACCAATGGGGCGATGTCTGGGCGGGTCTCAGTCCAGAGATGCTCGGCCCGCAGCATCGGCGTCAGTCAGAGGCCGCAGCCGATGAGCGCGAGCCCGCCGCCACTCCCGTTGTTGACGGGTTCGGTGCCCTCCGGCCGGAAGGACGCGGTCTATGAGCCCCTTAGCGCGAGCATAGACTGGGCGCTGGCAAGTCAGTGCTGTCGTGGGCGCTGGATGTATGGAATCGCGGGGGTATTCAGGCGATGGCCCGGCGGAAGGCACGGGCCGCATGTACTCTACTGAGATTCCGAGGAGTCGCCATGGGCGGCATGCCCGTGCCGCCGCAGCACCTGCCGGGCTTACTGCTCGGGCTGGTCGGTGTCGGCGCCGGCTTCAGCGGCGTCGGCCTCGGGCTCCGGCGCCTTCTGCTTCGGCGGCTCGACGAGTCCCTCGGCGCGGAGAATGGCGGCCTTGTCGTCGCCGTTCACCCATTGCTTGGTCTTCATGTCCTTGACCGCATGCCGCCCGGAGCGTTTTTTGTAGATGCGGTGGGTGTCGGTCTTCTTGAGCTGTTCCATCGTTCGTCGGTCTCGCTTGGATGACTGCTGGGATGATTGCTGAGGTGACTGGGTGGGGCCGGTCCCGGCCGGGGTGAATCCTGGTTGGGCTGGGTTCTGGTTTGGCTGGGTTCTGGTTGGGCTGGGTTCTGGGTGGGCCAGATGTGCGCTGGCACGGATCAGGCAGGCGCTGCCGTGGCGGCGTCCGGTGCATGCAGGATGGTCTCCATGGCCGTCGCGCGCACGGGCTGCGTCAGCACGGCATGCAGTGGAAAGCGCGCCGCGAGCAGCGGCACGTAGCGGGCCTGGTCCGGCGCCACCAGTACGATCACCCGCGCCGCCGGTGCATGCTTTTGCAGACTCGACAGAAACACATCCAGGTTGCTGACATTGGCCCCGGCGTAGTTGTTGCCGAAGCCGTAAAAGAACTCCGCGACCACCCATGCGGGTGTCACCCGCTTCAGCGCCTGGATGGCCTTGCGCTGCGACGGCAGCCGCATCTCCGCGAGACCGAGGCGACGGTAGAGGTCCGACAGGCGCGGGTGGGTGGGCGCCTCGACGATTGAGAACAGGGTCGGCACCGGGCCAGGCTCAGCGGCGCTCGTCGTCTTCGAGGCGGTCCCAGTGCCGGTCTTCGCCTTCATCCAGGTAGGGGGGCGGCTCGTCGATGCGCTCCACGTCCACTTCGAATTTTGCCAGCAGTGCCGCGATGGCGCCGACGGCGGCGATCACCGGCGCCAGCAATGTCAGCGCGCCGCCGACGGCGATACCCGCCGTGAGCGGCACCTCGAGGAGCGCCTCGCCGCTGGGGCGCCGGATGATGAGCCGGCGCACATTGCCGTCGGCGATGAGTTGCTTGACGAAATCCACCAGCTCGTGGCCGGCGATGCTGAAACGCTCGGTGATGGTGCGCTTGCCTTTGCTCATGCTCTCGGTTGCTCGGGCTCGGGACTGGGTGGGCGCGGAAAATACATCACTATAACCGAGATTCATCGCCGCGGGCGACACCGCATCGCTCAGCTGCCCGGGCTGCGACAGAAGCGCTGCAGCCGGGGGGCATCGGGGCCGACGGCTTCGTCCGAGGGCAGGGGTGCCGCCGGATCGCGAATCCAGTGCGCGATGTCGTGGCGCACCCTGGCGCCCTGGAGATCGCGCGCCAGCATGTGCCAGCCGTGGCGGTAAAGCGCCAGCTGGAGGCCGTCGGCGTTCGCCGGCAGCCGCTCGAGCATGCGGCAAAAGGCGGCCGGCGGGATGATGCGGTCATGCTCGCCATAGAGCAGCAGCACCGGGCCATGCAACCGCTCGACGCCGGCGACCGCCCGGTCCATCAAATTGGTCACGCCCCAGAGCGCATCCACGCGCGCGCCCTTCAGCACCAGTGGGTCCGCGCCCATGTCGCGCAGCATCTCCATGTTGTCGGAAGGGTGGATCGGTACGCCCTCGCCGGTGAGCACCTTGCCCGGTGCGATGCGCACCGCGGTGTCCAGCGCCAGTCGTTGATACCAGGGCATGCTGTCGCGGCTCCAGACCGCCGGTGCGATCAGCACCAGCCCGTCGGCGTCCAGCGGCCTGTCGGCCAGGGCGGCGAGCACCACCGCGGCGCCCATGCTCTCGCCCATTACCACCAGCCTGGCCTGCGGGTGGCGCCGCCGCAGGGCGCGGATGAGCGCACGCAGGTCCGCGGTCAGCTGCCCGGCGCCGTGCCAGCGTCCGGTGAGCCGCCCGGCACCGAACCCGCGCTGGTCCACCGCATAGACGCGCACGCCGTCGGCGGACAAGCGCCGCGCCAGCGGCGCGAAGGCATGGCCATAGTCGTTGAAGCCGTGCAGCGCGAGTGCGACGGTCTCCGTTGCCGCGTCCACCGGCGGCCCCCAACGGCGCAGCGGCAGGCGAAAGCCATCCGGCATGCGCACGGATGCCGCGGTGAGCGCCGGTGTCAGCACCGGCTCCACGGTGCTCAGGGGCCGTGGACTGGCGCAGCCGAACAGACTCAAGGCGGCGGCCAGGGCCAGGGCCAGGCCCAGGGCCGCGGGCGCCTGGGCACAGCAGGGATGGCTCGGCCTTGGGCTTAGGCCGGCGCTCAGCCGGGAGCCGAGGGCGGTGCCCCAACCTCGGGCGGGGCTTCGCAGGAGCCCGATCGACCCCTCTGCGTTGGCATGCTTCATGGCGGTGGCGGTCGCCAGTCGAGAAAGTCGGCCAACGCCCGCTGGTAGTGGGGTTGGCTGTCCAGGAAGCCCTCGTTGTGGCCGCCGGTGAGGTCCACGAAGCGCTTCGGCGCATTGGCGGCGGCGAACAGGGCCCGACCCTGGTCGTAGGGCACCACGCCGTCGTCCGGGCTGTGCAGCACCAGCACCGGGGCCTGTACCTGCCCCATGCGGGTGGCCGTTGGAAAGTGGTAGCGCAGGGGCACGAGGCGGGCCAGCACTGGGTAGTGCCGTTTCGCCATGGCCCGGAGGTCCGCGAAGCTGGACTCGACGATGAGCGCGCCGGGGCGTACCCGTGCCGCCAGGGCGGCGGCGACGGCCCCGCCCAGGGAGCGGCCGAAGACCACGATGTCGGCGGGGGCGATGCCACGGTCGTGGGTCAGCCAGTGCCAGGCCGCATCCGCGTCCTGATACAGTCCGGCCTCGCTGGGCCGTCCGCCGCTTTGGCCGTAGCCGCGGTAATCGATGATGAGCACGTCGAGCCCGAGCTCGGCGAAGATCGCCACCGACGCCTCCCGGTGGGAGACATTGCCGGCGTTGCCGTGCAGGAACAGCAGCGTCTGCGGGCGTGCCCGCCGGCGCTGCGCAAACGGCGGCTGCGCGGGCACGAACCAGCCGTGCAGGCGCTCGCCGTCGGCGGTGGTGAGCCAGACATCCTCATAGTCCATGCCCCAATGCGCGGGATTGCCGATCAGCACCGGGAACGGACGGAACAGGAGCTTCGGCTGCAGCAGCCACACCAGCAATGCCAGAAGCAGCGCACCGGCGGCGATCTGGGCGGCGATGGAGAGCAGACTTGCGAGCATACGCATGGGTGAGGCGGCCCCGCCGATGACGTCGACGCCCCCGTCGCGGTCAATCGAGCAGCGCCAGCGGCCCCTCTTGCATCGCGGCGATCTGCTCGCGCAGGGACAGCACCTGATCCTGCCAGAAGCGCGGCTCGGCGAACCAGGGGAAGGCTTCGGGGAAGGCCGGATCTTCCCAGCGACGAGCGAGCCAGGCGGCGAAGTGAATCTGCCGCAGGGTGCGCAGGGCCTCCAGCAGGTGCAGCTCCCGGGGGTCGAAGTCGCGGAATTCCCGGTAGCCGGCGAGCACGGCGCCGAGCTGGCCGGCCATCTCGGCGCGCTCGCCCGCCAGCAGCATCCAGAGATCCTGGATGGCGGGGCCGGTGCGGGCGTCGTCGAGGTCCACGAAATGGCCGCCGGCGTCGGTCCAGAGGATATTGCCGCGGTGGCAATCGCCGTGCAGGCGCAGCTGGGTGACGGCCCCGGCGCGCTCGAAGCAGGCGTGCACTTCGCCCAGGGCCTGCTGCAGCACCGAGCGGTAGGCGGGCTCCAGCTCGGGCGGGACCCAGCCGGCGTCCAGCAGGTAGGCGCCGGGGGCCTCGCCGAAGCTGTGGATGGTGAGTGTGGGGCGGTGGCGGAAGGGCGCGGCGGCGCCGACGTTGTGCAGCCGCGCCAGCAGACGCCCGAGCCGGCGCAGCACCGCCGGATCGTCCAGCGCCGGGTCACGGCCGCCGCGGCGATGGGACAGTGACAAGCGCAGGTCCTGATGCCGAAAGAGCGTGCGCCCCTGGCGGGCGATTGGCGGCACCACCGGAATCTCGGCGTCCGCCAGGGCTTGGGCGAAGGCGTGCTCCTCCTGGATCTGTGCGTCGGTCCAGCGCCCGGCGCGATAGAACTTGGCGATGACGGGCGCCGCCTCGTGCAGGCCGACCTGGTAGACCCGATTCTCGTAACTGTTCAGCGCCAGCAGGCGTCCGTCGACGCTGAAACCGATGGACTCCACGGCGTCGAGCACCCGATCCGGCGTCAGATCGGCGTAGGGTCTGGGATCGGGCGCGGTGTCCGGGCGGGTCATGGCTGGACCGGGTTGGCGGTGTCGCCGGTGATCACCGCCGCTCGCGCGGTGCGCCCCATCTCGACTTCGGCGCGCCCGGCCATGGCGCGCACCACCGGCCCCAGCGTCAGGCCCTGGACCAGGATGGAGAAGACCACCACGCAATAGGTCACGGTCACCAGCAGGTCGCGGGTCTCGCCCTCCGGCAGGGACAGCGCCAGGGCCACCGAGATACCGCCGCGCAGCCCGCCCCAGGTGAGGATGGTCACCACCGCGGGCGAAAAGCTGCGAAAGCGGCGCATCATGGCAATGGGGAGGCCGGCACTGACGGCCCGCGCCAGCAGCACCAACGGGATGGTCAGCACGCCCGCCAGCACGTATTGCGCGCTTAGGGTCAGCACCAGGACCTCCAGGCCGATGAGCACGAAGAGCACGGCGTTGAGCGCCTCATCCACCAGCTCCCAGAAGTTGTCCAGGTGTTCCTGCGTCAGCTGCGACAGGGCGCCGCTGCGCCCATGGTTACCGATGAGCAGTCCGGCGACGACGACGGTGATGGGGGCGGAAATCGCCAGGTGCTCCGCCGCCGCGTAGCTGCCGGCGGCCAGCGCCAGCGTGATAAGCACTTCCACTTGATAGTTGTCGACGCGCCGCAGCATCAGGTAGGCCAGCGCGCCGGCGGCGAGGCCGAACGCCAGCCCGCCGATGGCCTCCTTGCCGAACAGCGCCAGCACGCCCGGTATCGTCAGCTGCTCCCCGCCGAAGGCGATCTCCGTCAGCACCAGGAAGGTCACCACGGCGACGCCATCGTTGAACAGCGACTCGCCGGTGATCTTGACCTCCAGGCTCTTCGGCGCCCCCGCGCGCTTGAGAATGCCAAGGACGGCGATGGGGTCGGTGGGTGCGATGAGGGCCCCGAGCAGCAGACAATAGATGTAGGGCACGTCCAGTCCCAGCAGCCAGAACAGCACGAACGCCGCCGTGCCCACCAGGAAGGTCGCAACGAGCACACCCACGGTGGCCAGCGTGGCGATGACCCATTTCTGCTCGGCGAGGTCGAACAGGTTGACGTGCAGCGCCCCGGCGAAGAGCAGAAAGCTCAGCATGCCGTGCAAGACCGCCACGTCGAAGTCGATGCCGTCCAGCATCACCCGGGCGTCGCGCTCCAGGCCGTCGCTGCCGGGGATGGGCAGCAGCAGCGCCAGCGACACCAGCAGCGCGATGAGCATCAGCCCGATGGCCGTGGGCAGTTTCAGGTAGCGATGGTTGAGCCAGCTGAACACCGCCGACAGGGTGATCAGGATCGCGACGATGTCGAAAAGGGCCATGACGGTCTCGGCTCCGGCTCGCTGGGGTACGGGGTGGCGGTGCTTGGGCGGGCGATATCATCGCATGCGGGGGCCGGCAAGGTCGCAGTCTGGGCCTGGTCAGCGCCAACGGCTTCAGTCGTGCGCCGGCGCTGCGCGCTCGTTGGCGGCGGCGGCGAGCGCCACCCGCAGGGACAGATCTTCCAGCAATTGGTCGATGTGCGCCTGCACCGCGGGCAGCGCCGCCAGTGTTGCCGCGTAGGGCGAGCGCCCGCAGTGCCAGCCCCGGCTGTCGATGCTGCCGATGACCACGCGGGCGGGGAGGGGGTAGGGGTGTGCCGCCTGGCCGCGCTGGCTGGCGAGCAACAGGCGCACGCGTGCGCGTTCCGTGACGGCTTGGGCGCGACGGTCGCGGTCGAAGCCGCAGAAGCGCACCAGATAGCGTCGGGGGCAGTCCGGGTCGGGTGTCAGCTCGAGAAAGCTCGATCCACCGAGACCAAGACGACGGGGTTTCAGCGCGACGGGCATGGCGCGGCTCCGTTGGGCGATGCGCCACAAGATTAGGCGAGGCGCGAGCTGACTACAACGATGGACCACCGCCGTGGTGCCGGATGCTAATGTAGACGATTCATCAAGAGGGCAACACTATGAACGACGTACGCATCATCCATGTCGACGACGCACTCCACGCTCAGACCGACATGCGCCCGGGCACCCGTATGGTGCAGGTCGCAGTGCCCACCGATCGTCCCGTGACCGTGCACGCGCTGGTCAACGCCAAGATGCTCCAGCAGTGCCGCATCTGGGATGCCGCCGGCCACATGCATTTCGAGTGGCAGGGCCGCGGCGATCAGCGCACCATCGGCGCCGGCTCGCGGACCTTTGAGCACACGCCGATCAACGTCGCTTGCATGGCGCTGCAGACCGACCACTGGGTGGTGAGCGACCTCAACGTCTGCGCCGAGAGCGAAGAGGGGGAGCGTCGGGTCGTCATCAACTGCGAGGACGGGGGCGACTTCCCAGGCAGTTGGGACGACCTCATCGTGCGCTTCAGCTGGACCGAAGATTGAGCGCCGCGACGGCTGTGTGACGGCGGCTCGAGTGCCGTCGCCGCGTGCGGCGCACCGCCCAACCGGACTTGACAGTCACTGCATTTCCCACTAATAGTCATAAGCACTAGAGACTTAGAATACACTGTGGGGAAGTTACTTCAATGCTGCAGTCTGACGTTCCGGCGACGTTCGTCGAGCGAGCGGTCGTCCTGGCGCTGCTCGTCCTGTTGGGTGGCTGCGGCGCTACGCCGTCGCGGACGGTGAGCATCGGCGGCGAGCTGTTGGATCTCACCGGGCTGGATGAGCAGCGTGTCAGCGTCGTCACGGCAGCGCTGTCTCAGGTGGGCACACCCTATGTCTATGGCGGCTCAGACCCGAGCGAGGGTCTGGATTGCAGCGGCCTGACCCAGTTCGCCCATGCCGCCGCGGGTGTGCGCATCCCCCGCATCTCCACCGAGCAGCGCGCGGCGGCGCGGCCGGTTCGCCGCAGCCCGGCACCCGGTGATCTCGTGTTCTTCAGGACCGGACCGTCGCAGTATCACGTTGGCCTCATGATCGATGGCCAGCGCTTCGTGCATGCCTCCACGTCCAAGCGGCGCGTACGCCTGGCGAGCCTGTCCAACGACTACTGGCGCCGGCGTTATTTGGGTGCGGGCACGTATCTGTGAGCCCCCGCATGCGCCGCAGTGCACGGCAGTACCCGGCGGCGACCTCTGCGCTGCAACCCAAGCCCAGTCGCGTTGTCATATCCCACAGACCGCCAGGGCAGATGGTGCACGGATTCGCCTTTTTCGGGCGCTTGTTGCAAAATGCGCGGCGGACTGGGGCGAGCGCCCCACAGGTCGGCAAGCGCCAGCCAGCGAATCTCTGGTCACCGCACCCCCGATCACTGCTTCCATCCACGTCAGAAGGAGACGTCAGAATGTCCGATAAGCCACTGAACAAGAGCCGTCGCGACGCCGTAAAGACCATGCTCGGCGGCCTGGCTGCCGTGCCGGTGATGAACCTGGTCGCCACCGCCGCCGCCTACGCGCAGGACCTGCCGGCCGTCGATCCAGCAACGGACCCGACCGCACAAGCGCTCAAGTACGTTGCCGACGCAACCCAGGCCGATCGCGCCGGCGCCGCCCGCCCGGGTTTGCCGGCGGCCGAGCAGGTTTGCAACAACTGTCAGTTCCATCAGGCCTATGCCGAAGACGGCTGGGTCGCCTGCACGCTGTTCCCCGGCAAAAAGGTCGCCGCCGGGGGCTGGTGCACCTCCTGGACCAAGCAGGCCTGACGCCTAACAGGCCCGACAGTTGCCGCGGCGCCCGGGCATCACGCCCGGCTCGCCGTCACGTGCCGGCCCGCTCGGGCCGGCACACCCACAACCGATACCGACGGCCGCACCATCCCACCGCGGCACCCTCCCGCCCATGCTTTCGGCGCGTGCTTCGGCGCGGCTGGCTCCATCCGGCCCGCGGCCACGGCACCAGGACGACGCCACGACCCTGATCCCGACCGTCCGCCACCGCCTCCGGGCGCTGACTCCCAAGCCCACGCCGCCCAGCGCAGGGCGTTGCGCACCGACGCACATGCGCGCGCACCCATCCGCTGACGAGCCGCCCGCCGACGGCTGCCGCCGGCATTGATGCAGCGCAGCACAAACGACGGGCGAGCCCTTTAGCCGCGGCGATGTCGGTCGTATCATCGAATACTAAATTATGTCGCCGGCGCCGCAGGCCGTCGTGTCGTCACCACCGTCGGCTCGGCGCGCTATCGGCTGGATCCATCTCCGGAGTTTCGCAACCATGGGCCAAGCTGTACCCCTGCGCCTGTCTCCCGTGCTGATTCGCGCCGCCGTCTGGAGCCTCATCGGCATGATCTATACGCCGTTGTACCTGGTGTTGCGCGAACTGCTCGCACCCGCGCTCGACGGTTTTGCCGGCGTGGCCGCCGCCGCCGCCGCCGGCGGTATCGGCGCGGTCTTCTACGGCGCCCGACAACTCGCGCTCACCGCAAGCGTCATTGGTACTGGCTGTGCGGTGGTGGCCATGGCCATCGCCGGTGCAGATGTCGGGCCCTGGCGCTTGAGTCTCGCGGCCGCCCTGCTGAGCCTCGCCGTGGGCTTTCTGGTGCAGTTTCCGCATCGCTGCACAGCCGATGTGGGCATCAAGGCGTTGGCCGGTCTCGCAACGGGCGCCTTCTCGGCGGCGCTGCTACTGGCGGCGGAGCACTGGCTTGCGATACGGCTGCCACCGGCTGCGGATACGGCCTTCCTCGTCTCCGTTACGGGTGTGCTCTATGTGAGCGTCCTGGTGGCGAGGCCTGTGCGTGTGCGTGGCCGCGGGCGCTTTTGTAATGTCAGCGAAGGGCTGGTGATTGCCGTGATCGCAGTGGCAGCCGCCAACGGTCTCGCCGCGTTCGCCGGCATTTTCGCCGTCGCCGACACGGGTGCACTGACCAACGCCCTGCTGCGGGTGACGGGTGTTTTGCCGGCGGCGCTGGTGGCCGCCATGTTCGCCGGAGCGGTGGCCGGTGGTCTGCTGGAGTTGTTCGAGTTCGATTGGGTGGATCGCGTTTGACATGGTATCCGCGCTTGCGCCGATGCCTGCACGGGCGCACTCTAGAACGTCGTGCGCACCGTCGCTGTCAGTCCCCATCGCCCGTGCGCTTGCCGCCCCTCTTGCCACCTCGTGTCGATGAAACGCTCCAAGAGCAGTCAGCGCTGGCTCCAGCGCCAGGCCAGCGACCCCTACGTCCGTCGCTCCAAAACCGATGGCTATCGGTCGCGCGCGGCCTACAAGCTCCTGGAAATCGATCAAAAAGATCGGCTGCTGCGTCCGGGACTCTGTGTCGTGGATCTGGGTGCCGCCCCCGGGGGCTGGTCGCAGGTCGCGGTGCAGGCCCTGAGCCACCGCGGCCGGGTACTGGCATTGGATCTGCTCGCGATGCCCCCCATCGAAGGGGTCGATATGATCACCGGCGATTTCCACGACGAAACCGTGCTGGCGCAGGCACTGGCCTGGCTCGACGATGGCGACCCGGGGGGCAGGGCAGACCTTGTGCTTTCCGACATGGCCCCAAACGTGTCCGGAACGAAGGCGGTCGATCAGCCCCGATCCATGCTGCTGGTCGAGCTGGCCATGGATTTCGCCGAGCAGACCCTGAAACCCGGCGGCAACTTGGTCGTCAAAGCCTTCCAAGGCGAGGGCTTCGACGCCACATTGGGACATCTACGCGGGCGTTTCGACAAGGTCGTCTGCCGCAAGCCGGAGGCGTCCCGCAGCCAGAGCCGAGAGACCTATTTTGTGGCAAAAGGGTTTCGGGTCGGTTAGGGTTCACCAACGAACCGATACAGCCCACAGCAACCACGCCGTCGGCGGTGCCCCGGTCCTGCATTCCAGGTTCTGCATCAGGCCCCGCGCGTCCGCGACTGAAGAGGCATAGGCCGTGAGTGACATGGCAAAAAATCTGATTCTCTGGGTGGTCATCGCCATCGTGCTGATGTCCGTATTCAACAACTT
>NZ_CAJXWY010000053.1 GCF_913062725.1 uncultured Thiohalocapsa sp. | reverse complement strand
ATATCGATGCCCTTGTGCATGCTGCGACGACCGGTGATGGGGTGGCGGCGGTAGCCGAACCCAGAGGTCACGACGCCACCGACGCGCAACGGCCAGCCCTCGGGTGTGCTGTGGCGCTTCAGGTCCCGGTCCATGATGAGCGTTTCCAAGAGTACCAGTTTGCGCTTGCGATCATCCAGATCCGAGAGCACCTTGGCCAAATCCTGCGCCACATCATCGACGTTGGTTTTTTGCAGCGCCGCCTCGTCCGGCCCTCCCGCGGGGGGCGGGTTGGCGAAATCGAACTCGTCTTCGTCCAGACCGGCCATTTCCACCAAACGCTGTCCGAGGGCGTTGATGCGCATGATCTCGGCCTGCATCACACCGACGCGGGCGGCGACGGCGTCGATGTCAGCGGCGGCACGGTCTGCGGAGGGATCAGACACCGCTGGCGTCGTGCGCGTGAGGACGGCTACATCCGCGTCAGCGATGCGGTATTTACCCAGCCAGAAGCCGATACCACCGGCCACCAACGCCGTCATCATCATCATCAGAAGGAAGACCGAGGCCATGCCGGCCGCCCGGGCGGGGCGCCGTGTCATTGCATATCGCATCTGCTGTAACGCTCTTATCGCATTTCGTTTCGTTCGCGGGCGCCGTCATGACGACGACCCACCCCCCAAAGGTCTTGTTGTCGGATGCGCTGGGACGTACCGTTCAGACACACCTGACAGCCACTCCACCGGGAAGCGATTCATGCCGCTGCGCGCTCGACATGTTTGCCGATTCCTCCAGGGCAGCGACGCCGTCGTGGCGTTGCTTGCCGAAATCGAGCGACGCGACGCGCTGCTCGCCCATGTGCGCTCATTGCTGCCGGCGACAGTCGCCCGTCATTGCACACAGGCCACCCTCGATGAGGGTCAGCTGACATTGATTTGTGATTCCCCTGCCTGGGTGGATCGACTGAGGTTTCTCTCGCCTCAGTTCTTGCCGGCACTTGCGGCACGCGGGCGGGCGGTTACCGCCTGCCGCGTTCGGGTGCAGCCGCAAGTGGTTGCTGCGCCCGCGGTGGCGCGGGCGCATGCCGCCGGCGACTCACCCCGGGCGGTCAATCCTGACGCGGCCCGGGTCGTCGAGCAGTATGCGTCGGTCCTGGGTGACTCTCCCCTCGCCGCCAGCCTGTGCCGTCTCGCCGCGACGTTGCGCCAGGCCGCGAGCTAATGCGATGCGCCCGCAACCCGCGGCGTGACGTTACGCCGCAAGGATGGGCTGACCAAAGCGGATAGGGACGGTGTCGATATCCTCGAACGTCACCTCCTCCCACGCGCCCTCCTGTGCCAGCAGTGTGCGCAGCAGCCGGTTATTGAGGGCGTGTCCGGATTTGTGTCCGGTGAAGGCACCGATGAGCGGACGCCCGAGCAGGTAGAGATCACCGATGGCATCCAGGATCTTGTGCTTGACGAATTCGTCTTCGTAGCGTAGCCCGTCATCGTTGAGCACGCGGTAATCGTCGACCACGACGGCATTGTCCAAGC
Source organism: uncultured Thiohalocapsa sp. (assembly GCF_913062725.1). Lineage (GTDB taxonomy): Bacteria > Pseudomonadota > Gammaproteobacteria > Chromatiales > Chromatiaceae > Thiohalocapsa. The sequence goes on along the minus strand of NZ_CAJXWY010000053.1, from coordinate 26,511 downwards.
TGCCGCCGAGGGCGAGGTTTTGCTCGCGCAGGGCCTCGATGTCGCGCAGGAAGCCAAAGGTCCGTGCCCGGCTCACCTCTCTGACGAAGGAGGTGCTGGAGAAATCCACCACGGCCGACTGCGCACGTGACGTGAACGCCGGATGCTCGAAATCGATGGAAAAGCCCACGCGGAATCCGTCGAAAGGCTCGAAGCGGGCAAACTTGTCCCCGTCCTCGACGACGACGGTGCGTTTGATGCGGATAAAGCGCTTCGGCCGATGCTGCTCTTCGATGCCCGCTGATTGCAGCAGGAACACGAACGGACCGGCACTACCGTCCATGATGGGCACCTCGGCGGCACTCACGTCCACGTAGGCGTTGTCGACGCCGAGTCCGGCGAAGGCCGCGAGGAGATGCTCGACGGTCGCAATGCGGGCACCGTCGGCTTCCAGGGTCGTCGACAGACGGGTATCTCCCACCCGTGCCGGGCATGCGGCGATATCCACCGGTGGATCGAGGTCGATGCGCCGAAAGACGATACCCGTGTCGGGTGCCGCTGGACGCAGGGTCAGGTACACCTTGGCACCGGTGTGTAGTCCGACGCCGGTGGCGCGGATGACATTCTTCAACGTGCGTTGACGGATCACTGTCGCTTCCCCTCGTGTCGCGTGACCTGAGCGTGCCGCGCCGGGCTGCCCAGGTGTGGAATCGCCCGGACCGGATCCGGTAGGCGCCCGGCATTTGACGCCTGACATCCTGCCAGACCCGCAAGGTACGTCACGCCACCCATGCCTAGGCCATAGGTTAGGGTTTTCCCGGATTATTCGCAAGCACTGAATGCGACAGTGAGACAAGTGCCTGTTTTTTCAGGCCCGTTAAGACTGCGCGACCGGCCGGCGCACATGCACCCGGCCGGTCGCAATCACGCGCTGGCGCTTAGTCCGCTTGACGCCGCAAGAAGGCTGGAATGTCCAGATAGTCGAGGTCGGTGTCTTGGTCACCGCCGCCACCGGCGGCGGCCCGCTTGTTGCGAATGTAGGCCGGCTGATCCATATCGCTGTAATCCGGCGTCATGGCATCAGAGCCGCGCGTGTTCACGAGGCGCATCTTCGGCTCCTCCGTCGACACAGCCGTGCGGCGGCTGCCGAGACCGGTGGCCACGACGGTGACACGCAGCTCGTCCTCGAGCTCCGGATCGATGACGGTGCCCACGACGACCGTCGCATCGTCATCGGCGAAATCCCGCACCGTGTTGCCCACCTCGTCGAACTCGCCGATGGACAGGCTCAGGCCGGCGGTGATGTTCACCAGAATGCCGCGGGCACCGGCGAGGTCGATATCTTCCAGCAAGGGGCTGTTGATGGCGGCCTCGGCGGCCTCACGGGCCCGGTTCTCGCCGCTGGCCGCACCCGAGCCCATCATGGATACACCCATCTCGGACATGACCGTCTTGACGTCGGCGAAGTCGACGTTGATGAGGCCGGGGCGGGTAATCAGCTCGGCGATGCCCTGGGTCGCGTTCAGCAGGATGTCATTGGCGGCGCTGAAGGCGCTGAGCAGGGTCATCTCCTTGCCGAGCACCTGCAGCAGCTTCTCGTTCGGGATGGTGATCAGAGAATCGACGTGCTTGGCCAATTCCTCGATGCCGGTGCTGGCGGTCTTACCGCGCTTACCGCCTTCGAACGGGAAGGGCTTGGTGACCACGGCCACCGTGAGGATATCCAGCTCGCGGGCCACCTCCGCCACCACCGGCGCGGCACCGGTGCCGGTGCCGCCACCCATGCCTGCGGTGATGAACACCATGTCGGCGCCGTCCAGCGCGTCCTTGATGCGGTCTCGGTCCTCCTCCGCCGCCTTGCGGCCGATCTCGGGGTCGGCACCGGCGCCGAGACCCTTGGTGATGCCCGCTCCGAGCTGAAGGATCGTCTTGACGGTTGCGTTATCCAGCGCCTGGGCATCGGTGTTGGCGCAAATGAAATCCACGCCTTCGATGTTGGCGGCGGCCATGTGATTGACCGCATTGCCGCCACCACCGCCGACGCCGATAACCTTGATCACTGCGGTCTGGGTCTGGGTATCCATGAGCTCGAACATAATGGGTTGCCTCTCGTGTTGCGACTGGCTGTTGCCTGCCGGATCTGCCGTCCCCTCGGGCCGCAGGGTCGATACGCCCGCCTCCTGTCGTAGCCGCGTATTGTCCCGCGACATGCACTTTCGCCATCCTGCGGCAAGCGGGCAGGAGCCCCGCGCTTGTTTGCGTCCCCCTGAGTGCCGGCACCACCCGACCTTGGCGGTTGGCCACCGGCGACGGTTCTGAGTGCCGCCTTATCCGCCAAACCAGCGCCGTATCCGCCCCCAGAGGCCGAGCGCTTCCGCGTACTCGGAGCCTGCGGCAAAGCGGTGCTGCTGCGCGTAAATGAGCAGACCGACCCCGGTGGCGTAGACGGGGTCGGCGATGGTGTCCTCGAGGCCGGTGACGTACTGCGGTATGCCCAGGCGCACGGGCATGTGAAAGACGTTCTCAGCCAGTTCCAGGAGCCCGTCCATGGTCGCGGCGCCGCCGGTGAGCACGACGCCGCCGGCGATGAGATCCTCGAAGCCGCTGCGCCGGAGCTCGCCTTGGAGCAGGTTCAGCAACTCTTCATAACGGGGCTCCACCACCTCCGCCAGGGTTTGACGCGGGAGCTGGCGCGCCGGACGCTCGCCGATGCTCGGAACCTCGATATCCTGGGTCATACCGCGAGAAGACAGGGCGCAGCCATGACGGACCTTGATGTCTTCGGCATGCTGGGTGGGGGTGCGCAGGGCCACGGCGATGTCGTTGGTGACCTGGTCACCGGCGATGGGAATGCAGGCCGTGTGACGGATGGCACCATCGGTGAATACCGCCATGTCGGTGGTGCCACCCCCCATATCCACCAGGCAGACGCCGAGCTCCTTTTCATCCTCGCCGAGCACGGCGTAGCTGGAACTGAGCTGGCCCAGCACCAGGTCGTCCACCTCCAGTCCGCAGCGGCGAATGCACTTGACGATGTTCTGCGCCGCGCTGACGGCGCCGGTGACCATGTGCACCCGCGCTTCCAGGCGCACGCCGGACATGCCGATGGGCTCGCGGATGCCCTCCTGGTCGTCGATGATGAATTCCTGGGGCAGGATGTGGAGGATCTTTTGATCCGCTGGAATGGCCACTGCGCGGGCCGCGTCGATGACCCGGTCCACATCCGCCTGCACCACCTCGTGATCCTTGATGGCGGTAATGCCGTGACTGTTCAGGCTGCGGATATGACTGCCGGCGATGACCGCATGCACCGAATGGATCTCACAGCCGGCCATCAGCTCCGCCTCTTCCACGGCACGCTGAATCGACTGCACCGTGGATTCGATATCCACCACCACGCCCTTCTTCAGGCCGCGGGACGGGTGGGTGCCGATGCCGATGATCTCGATGGTGTCGTCAGCCTTCAGCTCGCCCACCAGCGCGACCACCTTCGAGGTGCCAATATCGAGCCCCACCAGGAGGCTCTTCTCACTACGTCTGGGCATGCCTGTCAGCTCCGTTCCCGTGAAATATTTGCCGCTACACGCTCGCGCGGTGCATCGGTGCGTGGAACCCAACGCACCGCGAACCCATTGCTGTAGCGCAGATCGATGCGCGTGGGAATGCCGATGGCCTCCACCTGCGGGTAGGCGGCGAGCAAGCGCTCGAAGCGGGCATCGATGTCACCCGTGCCCAGATACAGCTCCGTGCCGCCGAGCAGCGTCAGCGTCCAGTCGCCCCGGGCATTGCGCACGACCGATTCGATGATGAGCCCGAGCTGGGCGAGCTTCGGGTGCCAGCGGTGGTAGCGTTCGACCACCTGGGGCGCCATGGCGTCGGCACCCTCGAGCCGCACCAGCCCGGCGGGCAGCCGGCCGTCGCGGGGACGGAAGACGATGCCGTCTTCGGTGACCAGCCCGTTATCGCCCCACTGCGCCATGGCTTCGTGCTCGCTGACCGTCAAGACCAGCCGATCCGGCCAGACCCGGCGCACGCTGGCGCGATGAATCCAGGGCAGCTCCTGCACCCGCTGCCGCAAAGCCGTCAGGTCCTGGGTCAGGATGCCGCCGTCGATGTGCTCGGCGACGGTCTGCTGCAGCGACTCCCGTGACAGACCGTGCATTTCGCCGTCCACCGTGACGATGCGAATGGGCAGCAGACGCGGCTCCCAGTCCAACGCCACAGCGCCGGCGCCGATCATCGCGGCGATGATGGCCAGCGCCGTGAGCAGCCGGGCGACGAGCGAAGCACTGCTCGGCTCGAGCTGCGCCGCCGGCACTGGCTCGGTGCTCGCCGGCCGCCTGCTCACGACGATACCTCCAACAGACTGGTGGCCAGGATGTGCAGACACAGCGCCTCGAAGTCGATGCCGGCGGCCGTCGCAGCCATCGGTACCAGACTATGGTCTGTCATCCCCGGCACCGTGTTCACCTCGAGCAGCTTCGGCTCGCCTGCGGCGTCGAGCATGAAGTCCACGCGCCCCCAGCCGGATGCGCCGACGGCGTCGAATGCGCGCAGGCAAAGCGCCTGGAGCACCGACTCCTGGGCCGCCGGCAGGCCGCAGGGGCAGTGGTAGCGGGTGGTGTTGGAGAAGTACTTGGCCTCGTAGTCGTAGAAGCTGTTCGGCGTCTCGAGGCGGATCAGCGGCAGGGCCTCGCCGCCGAGAATGGCACAGGTGTACTCGGCGCCCGGCAGCCAACGCTCGGCGAGCACGGTGCGGTCGTATTGCGCCGCAGCCTGCCAGGCCTCGACCAGGGTGGCGGCATTCTCGACCTTCGTCATGCCAAGGCTGGACCCCTCCTGGGAGGGCTTGATCATGAGCGGGAAGCCGAGCTGCTCGGCGGTGCGCAGATCCGCCTCAGCGCACAGCAGCGCGAAGTCCGCCGTGGGAATACCGGCGCCCGCCCACAGCAACTTGGTGCGGTATTTGTCCATGCCGATGGCGGAGCCGAGCACCCCGGAGCCGGTGTAGGGCGTGCCGATGCACTGCAGCGCCCCCTGGATCTGCCCGTCCTCGCCGCCGCGCCCATGCAGGATGATGAAGGCCCGGTCGAAGTCGCCCGCGCGCAACACCTCGAGGATGTCCGGTCCTGGATCGATGTCGTGCACGTCCACCCCCGCGCGTCGGAGCGCCGCGCCGACGGCGGCGCCGCTCTTGAGGGAGATCTCACGCTCGGCGGCCTGCCCGCCCAGGAGCAGCGCCACTTTGCCGAAGTCGGCCGGATCATGGGTCATGACTCGAAATCCCCCACCCGACGCACCTCAGGTATCAGCCGGATGCCGTGGCGGCGCTCCACCTGCGCGCGCACATGGTCGATGAGCCGCGCAATGTCCCGCGCCCTGGCGCCGCCGGTGTTGATGATGAAGTTCGCGTGCTGCGGCGAGACCTCCGCACCGCCGAATCGCAACCCCTTGAGACCGCAGGCCTCGATGAGCCGGGCCGCGTGATCGCCCGGTGGATTGCGAAACACCGAGCCGCAGCTCGGTAGACCGGTGGGCTGGGTGGCCGCGCGACGCGCCAACAAGTCCCGGATGCGGGCCTGGGCGGCTTGCGTATCACCGCGCGCCAGCACCAGCTCGGCCTCGAGGAACCATTCGCTGGCGGGGATCACCACCTGCCGGTAGCCCACCTCGAAGTCTTGTGGATCGCGCTCGCGCAACGTGCCGCCGCGATCCAGCGTACGCACCAGGGCGACATGCGGCCAGGTCTCACCACCCCAGGCGCCGGCGTTCATCGCCAGCGCACCGCCCACGGTGCCGGGAATCCCGGCGAAGAATTCGAGTCCTACCAGGCCTTCACGAGCCGCGAAGCGGGCCGCCTTGGCGCAGGAGACACCGGCCTGCAGGCGCAGCCTGCCGGGCGCGAGCACCGTCATCGCCGTGAGGCAGCCCTGGGTCTCGATGACGGTGCCGGGCCAGCCCGCATCGGCGATGAGCAGATTGCTACCGAGCCCGAGCCAGAGCAGGGGCTCATCGGCCGCCAGCGTACGCAGGAAAGCAATGAGATCAGCCTGATCCGCCGGTCGGTACAGACGCGCGGCCGGGCCGCCGACGCGCCAGCTGGTGTGCTTCGCCAGCGACTCGTCATGGCGCAGCTCACCACGCAGGCCGGTGTGGGCGACGGTCGTCATGCCCCCGCCCGCCCCGAGGCCGCGGCTCGCGATGACGGCTCCGACGACGCCCGCCGCGTGGCGGGCAGACGCAGTCGGCCGTGCAGCGGCCCGCCGCAGCCGAGCCGCAGGCTGAGGCCGCCGAGGCGGCGGCTGCGCAGCAAGGGCTTGACGACAGGTACGCATTCAGTGCGCATCCTCTGTCTCCGCCAGCAGCAGCTTCGGCAGCCGTGCGGCCAGGCCACCAATATCGCCGGCACCGGAGACCAGCACGACATCACCGTCGGCGAGGGTGGTGCCCAAGAGCTCCACGACCTCGTCCAAATCCTGTGCGAAGAATGGCTCGACACGCCCGCGGGCGCGGATCGCGCGCGCCAAAGCGCGGCCATCGGCACCGGGGATGGCCTGCTCGCCGGCGGGGTAGACCTCGCAGAGCACCAAGACATCGGGCTCGGAGAGCACATGGACGAAGTCGTCGAACTGCTCCTGGGTGCGGGTGTAGCGGTGCGGCTGGAACACCAGCACCAGCCGGCGCCGGCGCCAGCTGCCGCGGGCCGCGACCATGGTCGCCGAAAGCTCCGTGGGGTGATGACCGTAGTCATCGATGAGCGTGACGTCACGCTCGCCGCGGATGTGGCAGTGGGTGACGACGAAGCGCCGCCCCACGCCCTGGAAGGCCGCCAGCGCACGGCGGATGGCGTCCTCATCGACCCCCAGCTCCAGGCCCACGGCGATGGCCGCGAGGGCGTTGAGCATGTTGTGTCGCCCGGGCAGATTCAATTCCACCGGCAACACCGCCCCGCCCGGGAGATGGGCGTCGAAGAGCATGCGCGTGCCCTGCTGACGCACATTGGCAGCGCGTACATCGGCGTCGGCGCGGGTCCCGTAGGTCATCACTGGCCGGGCGATGCGCGGCAGCAGCGAGGCCACCTCGTCGTCATCCACGCACAGCACCGCCAGGCCGTAGAAGGGCAAGTGGTGCAGGAACTCGAGGAACGTGCTGCGCAGCCGATCGAAGTCGCCGCCATAGGTGTGCATGTGATCGGCGTCGATGTTGGTGACCACCGCCAGCATCGGCTGCAGAAACAGAAAGGAGGCGTCGCTCTCGTCGGCCTCGGCCACCAGGTACTTGCTGGTACCCAGCCGGGCGTTGGCCCCGGCGCTGTTGAGCAGGCCACCGATGACGAACGTCGGGTCCAGGTCGCCCTCGGCGAGCACGCTCGCGATCAGGCTGGTGGTGGTGGTCTTGCCATGGGTGCCGGCCACGGCCACCCCATAGTGGAAGCGCATCAGCTCGGCGAGCATCTCCGCACGCCGCACCACGGGGATACGCGCCCGGCGCGCGGCGAGCACCTCCGGATTGGCCGGGTCGATGGCGGTGGACACCACCACGGCATCGGCATCGGCGACATGGCCGGCCTCGTGGCCGATATGAATCTCCACGCCGAGCCCGCGCAGGCGATCCGTGACCACGCCGTCGCGACGATCCGAGCCCTGCACCTCGTACCCCAGGTTCGCCATGAGCTCGGCGATGCCGCTCATGCCGGCGCCGCCGATGCCGACGAAATGGATACGCCGCATCCGGCCCATGTAACTGGCACTGTGGGTGCGGTGCGGGCTCATGAGCGCCCCTCCGCGGCCGCCGCCAGCGCCAGGCAAGTGGCGGCGATTTGCTCGGCGGCATCGAGCCTGGCCCTGGCCCGGCCGGCCTCGGCCATGGCCAGCCGCTGGTCCGGGCTCGCCAGCAGTGCCTGCAGCTGCGTAGCCAGCAGCGCCGGCGTCAGCTCCCGCTGGACGATGAGCCGGGCGGCGCCGGCATCGCTCAGCCAGCGGGCATTGCCCACCTGGTGGTCATCGACGGCATGGGGGAAAGGCACGAAAATGGCGGGCAGCCCGGCGGCGGCGATCTCGGAGACCGTGAGTGCGCCGGCGCGGCACACCACGAGGTCTGCCCAGGCGTAGGCCGCCGCCATGTCGTCGATGAAGGCCGTGACCTCGGCGCTGACACCGGCGTCGGCGTAGGCCCGCCGGGCGGTCTCCAGCGTCTTCTCGCCGGCCTGGTGGCGGACGTCTGGACGCGCCGGCGCCGGCAGCAACGCCAGCGCCGCCGGCACCGCCTGATTCAGCGCCTTGGCACCCAGGGAGCCTCCCACCACCAACAGCCGCGGCGGTGGGTTACGCCCGGCGAACCGCTCCGCCGGCGCCGGCAGCGCGGCGATGTCTGCGCGCACGGGATTACCGCTGTCGATGGCACCACGCGCCGCGGGGAAACTGCCGGGGAAGGCCTCGAAGACGGCGTCCGCCAGCCGCGCCAGCCACTGGTTGGTGAGCCCGGGCACACTGTTTTGCTCGTGGATCACCAGCCGCCGTCCCTGCAGCTTGGCGGCCAAGCCGCCCGGGCCGGCGACGAAGCCGCCCATGCCCAGCACCACCTGGGCGCCGCGGCGCCCGAGGATGCCGGCGGCGGCATGCACGGCGGTGGCGAGCTTCAACGGTGCCGTCGCCAGCGCCTTCAGGCCTTTGCCACGGACACCCTGAATGCCGACCCATTCCATGTCGAAGCCATGGCTTGGCACCAAACGCGACTCCATGCCGGTGCGGGTGCCGATCCAGAACACCTCGGCGCCGCGGGCGCGCAGCAGCTCCGCCACCGCCAACGCCGGAAATACATGCCCACCGGTGCCGCCGGCCATCACTGCGATGCGCGCCGCCATGTGGCCCCCCGCTCGCGTCGGTGCCGCTCCCGCGCCGGGCGCTCCGGCGGCGTGGGGCGCTCGCGGTGTAACCCGCCCTCGGGGATACGCCCCAGCGTGCGCCGCCGCAGCTCGAAGTCGATGCGCAACAGCACGCCCACGGCCATGAGGGCGACGATCAGCGCATTACTGCCATAGCTCATAAACGGCAGTGGCAAGCCCTTGGTAGGCAGCAGACCGGTGTTGACACCCACGTTGATGAACGCCTGCAAGCCGACGAGGAGCCCGAAGCCATGGGCGGCATAGCAGCCGAAGAGGTCCCCCTGATGCCGTGCCTCGGCGCCGATGCCGAAGGCACGCCAGGTGATGAAGGCGAATACCAGCACCACCACCAGCACGCCCAGCAGGCCGAGCTCCTCGCCCACCACCGCGAGCAGGAAGTCCGTATGTGCCTCGGGCAGGTAGAACTGCTTCTGGATGCCATTACCCAGCCCGACGCCCAGCCACTCACCGCGGCCGAATGCGATCAGCGCCTGACTCAGCTGGTAGCCCGTATCGAACGGATCATCGAAGGGCTTGACGAATGAGGTCACGCGCTGCAGGCGATACGGCTCCAAGATGATCAGCGCCGCGAGCCCACCGGCCAGCAATAGCCCTAATACAACGAAGCTCAGCACACTGACGCCGCCGAGGAACAACAGCGCCATGCTCGCCGCCAGGATCACCGCCGTGGTGCCAAAATCCGGCTGCGCCATGATCAACATGCCGGCGACCCCCACCAATAGCATGGGCCGCAGGAAGCCCATCACGCTGGTGCGCACATCCAATTCCCTTCGCACCAGGTAACCGCTCAGGTAAATGACCACCGTGAACTTGACCAGCTCGGACGGCTGCAAAGTGATGACGCCGAGCGGAATCCAGCGTGTGGCGCCGTTCACGGTACGGCCAATCCCCGGCACCAGCAATATCGCCAGCAGGGCAATGGCGCACAGCATCAACACCGGCCCGGCCCGCTCCCAGGTCTTGATTGGCACCGCAAAGCAGAAGGCGCCACAAAACAGCGCCAGCGCAATCGCCACACCGTGACGCAGCACAAAGAAGAGGGCGTCGTCGTAATTGCGATCGGCCATCGGCATGGACGCCGAAGTGACCATGACAAACCCGAGCCCCAGAAGAAAGAGCACAGCCACCAACAGGCCCGCGTCGAGCATCGGCGGGCGGCGGTCCTGCCGGCGCCGGCGCCGGGCGCCGTGGCTCGCCTCCGTTGTCAGTACGTGTGTCATGGCACCCACCTCGCCACCGCCTCAGCGAAGACACGTCCGCGATGGCGATAATCGTCGAACATGTCGAAGCTGGCGCAAGCCGGCGACAGCAGCACGCAGTCGCCCGGCTGCGCCAGTGTGGCGGCCTGGCGTACGGCATCGTCCATGTCGCTGGCGCGGTGCAGGGGCACGGTGTCCGCAAGCGCGGCTGCGAGGTCATCGGCATCGCGGCCGATGAGCACCACGGCGCGCGCGGCTCGCTTCACCGCCGCCGGCAATGGCGAGAAATCCGCATCCTTGCAATCGCCGCCGGCGATGAGCACAGCCATGCCCCGCTTTGGATCCGCAACCAGCCCGGACAACGCCGCCACGGTGGCACCGGGGTTCGTGCCCTTGGAGTCGTTGAGCCAGCGGATGTCGTTGCGGTCCGCCAGCAGCTCGCTGCGATGGGCGAGACCGCGAAAGCGCCGCAGCACATCCAGCATGGGCGCACGCGCCAGCCCGCAGCGCTCACCGAGGGCCAGCGCGGCGAGGGCATTGGCCAGATTGTGAGTGCCCGGCAGCACCAACTCGTCCACCGCCAGGACGGGCTCGCGGCCACGGCAGAGCCACTCGCTGCCGCGATGGGAGCCAATGCCCCAGTCATCGGCGTGCACAGGTGGGCCCAATGTGAAGCCGGTTTGCTGCGCCACCCCGGCTGCGAGCCGCGGCGAGTTGGCATCGTCGCGGTTTACAACCGCGCTCGCCGCATGGGCGAAGATGCGCTGCTTGGCCGCAGCATAGGCGGCCATGTCCGCATAGCGATCGAGGTGGTCCGGCGAGAGATTCAGGACGGTCGCCGCCAGCAATGGCAGTGAATAGGTGGTCTCCAGCTGAAAACTGGAAAGCTCGATGACGTAAAGCTCGATGTCGTCAGCCAATAGATTGAGCACCGGCTCACCGAGGTTGCCGCCGATGCCTGTGCGCTTGCCCGCCGCCAGCGCCATCTGCCCGAGCAATGTGGTGACCGTGCTCTTGCCGTTGGTGCCCGTAATGCCCACCGCCGGCGCTCGCAGCGCTTGGGCGAAGAGCTCGATATCCCCGACCACCGGCGTGCCAGCGGCCGCAGCCCTGGCCACCGCGGGTGTCGTCAGCGCCAGCCCCGGACCCACGATGATCAGGTCCGCGGCGGCGAATGCGGCATCGTGAAAGCCACCGAGCATCACGGCCACATCCGGAAGCTCCGCGCGCAGCGACGCCAGCGCCGGCGGCGCATCCCGGCTATCCGTGACCACGACCTGCGCACCATGTCGATGCAGCCAGCGTGCGCAGGAGAGGCCGGTGGACCCCAAGCCCACCACCAAAGCGCTGATGCCCGCCAGGGCCGCCGGCATCAAGTCCGGCACTGTCGCTGCGTTGACGCTCATCGGATCTTCAGACTCGCAAGGCCAATGAGCACGAGCACGACGGTGACGATCCAGAAGCGCACGATGACACGCGGCTCCGGCCATCCCTTCAGCTCGTAGTGGTGGTGCAGCGGGGCCATACGGAAGATACGCTTGCCGGTGAGCTTGTAGGAGAGCACCTGCAGCATCACCGAGACGGTCTCCAGCACGAAAATCCCGCCCATGATGAAGAGCACCAATTCCTGCTTGGCAACCACCGCCACGGCGCCGAGGGCCGCCCCCAATGCCAGTGCGCCGACGTCGCCCATGAACACCTGCGCCGGATAGGTGTTGAACCACAAAAAGCCCAGGCCTGCGCCGGCGATAGCGCCGCAAAAGACCACCACCTCGCCGACATCCGGCACATAGGGGATACGCAGGTAATCGGCGATCCCGGTGTGGCCTGCGGCATAGACCATGATACCGAGACCGCCGGCCACCATCGTGGTGGGCACCACGGCAAGCCCGTCCAAGCCGTCGGTCAGGTTCACCGCGTTACTGGCGCCGACGATGACAAGGTACGCGAAGACAATGAAAACCGGGCCGAGCTGGATGCTGATGTCCTTCAGATAGGGCACCAGCAATGCCGTCTCGCTCGGCGTCGTGGCGCTGAGATAAAGATAGAGTGCCGCTGATAGCCCGAGCAGCGTCTGCCAGAAATACTTCCAACGCCCCGGCAGGCCCCTGGGATCCTTCAGCACGAGCTTGCGATAGTCATCGATAAAGCCGATGGCCCCGAAGCCCAGGGTGGTGAGCAGCACCACCCAAACGAAGCGATTGCTGAGATCCGCCCACAGCAGGGTGCTGACGCCGATGGCCACCAACATCAATGTGCCACCCATGGTGGGCGTGCCAGCCTTGGAGAAATGGCTCTCCGGGCCATCGGTGCGCACCACTTGCCCGACCTTATAGCTGCTGAGCCAGCGGATCAACGGCCGCCCCACCAACAGCGAAATGCCGAGCGCCGTCAGCACACCCAGGATGGTACGCAGCGTCAGGTAGCGGAAGACATAGAAGCCGCTGTCGAGCTGTCCGAGCCAGTCGGTAAGCCAAAGCAGCATCAGCCTGTCCTCCGGCCAGGGAAGCCGCCCGCTGGCCTGCGCTCAGGCTGGACCGTGGCGATTCGGTGTCGCATCGGATTGACGACGTGCGCAGGTCCCTCGACGACGGCTGCCGTGGCCGGGCGCCCGCCGACGTCGAGGTCGCCGGCGCAAGCCAGCATGAGGCGCCCGCACGTCGAAGCCCCGGCCGGGGTCCGGCTCGACGGCCCCGTCGTGCACTCGAGACCGGCGCGGATCATTGCTCGTCCCCGCGCTCGTCTCCGCGCTTGAGGCCCGCGAGCAGCAGTTCCGCCCGCGGACCATCGGGCGGGACGTTGTAGAGCCGCAGCGCCGCCTGCATCACCTTGGCAAAGGCGGGCGCGGCGACGATGCCGCCGTAGTAAGAATCACCGCGGGGCTCGTCCACCATCACCACCATCACGAACCGCGGCTGCGAGATGGGTGCCATGCCGGCGAAGACCGACTGGTACTTGCCAGCGGCGTAGCCGCGGGCGGTGGCTTTCTTGGCGGTGCCGGTCTTGCCACCGACCCGGTAGCCCGGAATCCTGGCCCGGCGCGCCGTGCCTTGATCCGACACCACCGTCTCCATCATGGCGCGCACGGTTCGCGCCGTCTCCGCCGAGAACACGCGCTCGCCGGGCGGCACGGCATCGCGCCGCAGCAGTGACACGGGCAGACGCACACCATCGTTGGCGATGACGGCGTAGGCCTGTGCCAATTGCAGGGACGTCACGTTGAGGCCGTAGCCAAAGGCCAGGGTGGCGTGCTCGAAGCGCGACCAGCCGTCGTAGTGCGGCAGGAAACCGCTGCGCTCGCCGGGGAACTCCACGCCGGTGATGCGCCCGAAGCCGAGCTGCCCGTAGGCCTGCCAAAGCAGCGCACGATCCATCTGATGGGCGATCTTCACAACGCCGACGTTGCTCGACTTGGTCACCACACTGGTGGCATCGAGCAGGCCATAGTTGCGAATATCGCGGACGCGGTTGGCGCCCACCCGGAGTATGCCTGGAGTGGTGTTGACCGGCGTCCGCGGGTCAATGACGCCGGCCTCCAGCGCGGTCGCCACGACCAGTGGCTTCATGGTGGAGCCGGGCTCGAAGACATCCGTCAAGGCGCGGTTCCGGCGATTCTCCACCGGCTCGCTGCGCGCGGCATTGGGGTTGAAAGCCGGTTGGTTGACCATGGCGAGCACTTCGCCGGTGCTCACGTCCAGCAGCACGGCGGTGCCGGATTTGGCGCGGTGCTCGGTCACGGCGCGCTTGAGCTCGCGGTAGGCGAGGAATTGCAGGCGCCGATCCAGGCTCAGGACCACGTCTTCGCCGTGGGCGGGCGGCTTGATCTGCTCGACCTCTTCCACCACGCGCCCGCGACCGTCCTGGATCACCCGGCGCTTACCGGGATCGGCGCGCAAGGTGTCCTCGAACACCAGCTCGACGCCTTCCTGGCCGATATCGTCGACATTGGTGAAGCCCACCACCTGACCGAACATTTCGCCGCCCGGATAGAAGCGGCGATACTCCGCGTCGGCGCCGATCCCGGCGAGGCGATGGCTGTCGATGACCGCCCGCACGGCTTCGGCACAGTGGGGCTCCACGCGTCGGCGCAGGTACATGAAGCGCCGCCCCTGTGCGACGTAGGCGTCGAGGCGCGCCGCGAGGTCGTCGGGCGGAACCTCCAACGCCGACGCCAGCGCCGGCAGCGTCTCGCGGCGGTCGGCGAGCAGCTTCGGATCGGCCCAGAGGGTGGACATGGAGGTGCTGATGGCGAGGGGCTCGCCGTTGCGGTCGGTCACCATACCGCGACGGGCGGCGATCTCGCGCTCGCGCAGGAAACGTTTCTCGCCCTCGTGGCGCAGGAATTCATGCTCCAGCACCTGACGGTGGAAGGCCGCCGCCACCACGGACAGGCAAGCGGCCGCGAGCATGACCCCAAGCATCGCCCGGCGCACCGCAAAATTCGGCGGCCGCCGGCGCGCCAGCTCGACGCGGCGCATGCGTGCCTTCATGCGCTCACGGGTTCGATTCGGCTCAAAGCGCATCGTCATCCTCCGGTAGCGCTACCTCCACGACGCGCACCTCGCCGCCGGCGGGCATGATCATGTCCAGCTGGGTGCGCGCGTTATCCTCGATGCGCGTATGCGATGTCAGCGCAGCCTCCTGTATCTGTAAACGGCCCCATTCCACATCCAGTGCATCGCGTTGTGCACGTACTTGCTGCAGCGTCCCGAACGCTCCCCGGGTGAGGTACTTGACATGGATCACCGCCACCGCCGACGCCAGCACGGCGGCGGCGAGCATGAGCGCCACAATGAGCGACCCACGACCGTCGCTGGCGGACTGCCGTGCGCTCATGCCAGGCGCTCCGCGGCCCGCAGCACGGCGCTGCGGGCCCTCGGGTTGGCGCGCACCTCATCGTCGCTGGCGCGCACGACACCGCCGATGGGCTTGAGACGCCGCGGTATTTGATCGTCGGTGACCGGCAGCCCTTTCGGTAGGGCGCCGCCGCGGGACTCGTCGCGGATGAAACGCTTGACGATGCGATCCTCAAGCGAGTGGAAGCTGATGACCACCAGCCGGCCGCCGACGGCGAGCAGCTCGCAGACATTGGCGAGCAGGGCACGCAGCTCGTCCAGCTCGGCGTTCACCTGGATACGCAACGCCTGGAACGTGCGCGTCGCCGGGTGCTTGCCGGGCTCGCGGGTGGGCACCGCCCGCTCGCACAGGGCAGCCAGCTGCGCGGTCGTCGTGAGAGGGGACTCACGGCGGGCCGTACAAATGGCGCGCGCGACGCGCTTGGCGAAGCGCTCCTCGCCGTAGTCTCTGAGCACGCGGGTGATCTCGCGCTCATCGGCGCCCGCCAGCCAGTCTGCGGCACTGGTGCCGGCGCTCGGATCCATGCGCATGTCAAGCGGACCCGCCGCCGAAAACGAGAAGCCCCGCTCCGGGCTGTCGAGCTGTGGCGAAGACACGCCGAGATCTGCGAGCAGGCCATCGATCCGACCCGCAAGCCCTGCGCCCGCCAGCCATTCCGCAAGCTCGCCGAAACGCGCCTGGCGCAGCGTCAGACGCGGGTCGGCGGCCACGAGCGGCGCACCGGCGGCGATGGCGGCCGGGTCCCGATCGGTCGCCAGCAGGCGACCGCCGGGGCCAAGGCGCGCCAGGATGGCGCGCGCGTGTCCACCACGACCGAAGGTGGCATCGACGTAGACACCATCCGTTCTTACCCCCAAGGCCTGCATACTTCCCCCCAACAGGACCGGTCTATGTGCTCGCAAGTCCATGCGTTTCTGATCTGATCTGGTTGTCACCGCAACCGCTGCGGATCGAGGTGACCGTTGCCCACGGGCACGATCCTCTGGCGCAGCGTTGGGCGTTACAGCCGGAAGTCGGAGAGCTCCGGCTCCTCGGCCAGGGCGGCGGCGGCGATCTCGCGGTCGCGCCGCTGTTGTTCTGCCCAGGCGTCTTTACGCCAGAGTTGATAGCGGTTCCCGATCCCGATCAGGACCGCTTCTTTCTCTAGCCCTGCCAAGGCGCGCTGCGCAGGCGTCAGCAGCACCCGACCCTGCGCATCGAGCTTGGCATGGCTCGCGTATCCGAGCAGCGTACGCTGCAAGGCCTCGGTGGTCGGCTTCAGGCTCGGCAGCTGATTCAGCCGATCCGCCAGCGCGTCGAAGAAGGGCTCCGGATATACCAGCAGGCGATCTCCCAAGTCTGCCGTGACGACGACGCGCGAGCCGCAAAATGCCTCAAGCTTCGCGCGCTCCGTGGCCGGGATGGCAATACGCCCCTTGGCGTCGAGGTTCAGAAAGAAGGTTCCGTAGAACTTCATGACCCTCGCCTGGAGCGGTGATGCACCTCCCCGTTACTGCAGCCCCAAAATTCCCCACTTCTTCCCACCGGGTGACAGTTTAGGTAAGGGAGACTTGAGGGTCAAGGACTTCCCATCTCTCTTTTTCGCTTTTATGTCAGAAACTTAAACCGCGAACCTCAACATGAGGGCAGGACTGGCAACGATGCCTTTTTTCAGCGACATAGTGATTCCACTTAAAGCTTGGACTCAGCTCGACATGCGGCGAAGGATGACAGGTGCGGCGACCGTCGGGGCGGGCATGGCCGGCGCGAGCAGGGGGAGATGCGTGGGGAACTGTGGCGCAGGTTGCGTCCACATCGACGCAGCGCCACATCAGATGGGAGGGTGGCTGCCATGGCGACGCGCCGCAGCGCAGTCATGCGGGCGGGCTGTGCGTCACCGCAATGCTCGTACGGGACAGACCGCAGCAGGTTCTGGCCGGTAGCCCACACGAGAGCGGACACCGGAGCGTCGCATGCCCATGCCGGTATGGGCGGGACAGAAAGGGGAGCCGGCCGATAAGCCGGGTTCTGTCGTGGACAGTCATTCATCTGGGACGCACGTCACCGTACGCCTCTTGCGACCTACCCGGGAGCCCCTGCGGGCCGCAGGTCACGGCTTCGATGCTGAGACCGGGCCGTACGCTCCCCTATTTGGTCTTGCTCCGGGTGGGGTTTACCGTGCCGCCGCGTGTTGCCACCGGCGCGGTGCGCTCTTACCGCACCTTTTCACCCTTGCCACCTGCCCGCAGGCAGGCTCGGCGGTTCGTTTTCTGTGGCACTTTCCGTGGGCTCGCGCCCCCCAGGCGTTACCTGGCACCCTGCCCTGTGGAGCCCGGACTTTCCTCCCCTCCGAGCGCGACGACGCCGTGCTCGCAAGCGCGACTGCCTGGCCGACTCCCCTGAGTGACATTGTATACCCGGCCCTCACCGCTTGCCGGCGAAATCAAGCACGCTCATCCCGCCTTGCGAGCGCGCGCCGGTAGAGCGCGTTGCGATGACCGCCGGTGATGCGTGCGGTGAGCGCGACGGCCTGCTTCAGCGGTAGCTCAGCGGCGAGGATATCCAACACGCGTCGCTCCTCGCCTTCGCCATCGCTGTGATCCGCATCCCGCGCCCCACCGACCAGCACTACCACCTCGCCCCGCCGTTGCCCGGATTCTTCGGTGACCCGTGCGGCCAGCTCAGGCAGCGGGCCGTCCAGCAAGGTTTCGAAGCGTTTGGTCAGCTCCCGCGCCAGCACCGCCGGTCGCGCACCCAGCACCGCACTCAGATCCGCCAGGGTCGCCGCAACGCGTCGGGCGGCCTCGAACATGATCAGCGTGCCGGGCTCGCCCGCCACGGCGCCGATCCATTCGCGCCGCGCCGCCGCGCCTCGAGGTGGAAAGCCGAGAAACAGAAACCGATCGCTCGGCAGACCGGCCGCCGACAGGGCGCAGACGGGCGCGCTCGGACCGGGCACGGGCACCACCCGGACACCGGCGGCACGCGCGGCGCGCACCAGCACATAGCCAGGGTCGCTCACCAACGGGGTCCCCGCATCACTGATCAAAGCAATGGACGCCCCCGCCGTGAGGCGTGCGAGGAGCTTGGGCGTCTGCGCCACTTCGTTGTGCTCGTGGTAGGCGACCAGCGCAGTCGCAATCCCGAAGTGTGTGAGCAGCGGCCGACTATGCCGGGTGTCCTCACAGGCGACGACATCCGCCGCGGCCAGAACCTCGCGCGCGCGCAGGCTCATATCACCCAGATTGCCAATGGGCGTCGCCACCACATAGAGCACGCCAGCGTCTTCGGCCACCTGCCACCCCGCTCAGTTGCCACCTAATATGTACGAAGATCGCCAAACTTCTCACGCCGTTGGCGCTGTCGCCCCAATCATTCGGTTGACGCCACATCGTGGCGGCTTGGCACGGCTGGGGGGTCTTGTATCGGGCCGGCGCACCCCGCGCACTGGGCGAAGCCACCACGCCCGCCAGTGTGCTGGGAGGGCGTGATCAGGGCAAGCCCACCGATACGCGGCCCCGAAGCGACCGCCACGTGATGCCTGTATAGTCATCCTACAGCAACGTTCGGCTGCCGATGCCCGGGGGCTGGCTGGCGTTGTGACGGGTGTAACAAGCACCAGAGACGCCGCTCAGGCATCGCCTACAGATCCACATGCCCACACATGCCCGTAGAACATAGCAACAAGCGCGCCATTGGCGCCAAGCAGGAGCAGGCCGCGCGCCACTACCTGGAGGCGCAGGGACTGCGGTTCGTCGCCGCCAACGTCCGCTGCCGGCGGGGCGAGCTGGATCTGGTCATGCGCGATGGCGATATCCTGGTGTTCGTCGAGGTCCGCTACCGTGCCAGCGATCGCTTCGGCGGCGCCGCCGCCAGTGTCGACCGGCGCAAGCAGACGCGGCTGCTGGCGGCCGCCGGCTACTATCTGAGCCGCCATCCCACGGATCTGCCCTGCCGTTTCGACGTCATTGCCATCGATGCCCCCGGGCGGATGCAATGGATCCGGCAGGCGTTCGACGGAGATTAAGCATGAACGCAGCCCGACGCCGGCGCATCCGCCACCGCATGGCCTGGCTGGTCGCAACGGCGACAACGCTGCTCACGCTCTGCGGCTGCGGTCCCATGGTGGTGGCGGGCGCCACCTACGGCGCCGCCGTGGCTTACGACCGACGCAGTGCAGACGTCGTCCTCGATGACGAGATCATCGAACTGCGGGCCCGCGACGCCTACCTCAAGCACCCGCAGCTGAGTGAGCACAGTCAGCTCAAAGCCACCAGCTACAACCTCAGCGTTCTCATTACCGGCCAGGCGGAGTCGGCGCAGATCGCCGATCGCTTCGCGCGGTTGGTGGCGCAACTGCCGAAGGTCAAGCAGGTCTACAACGAAGCCGAGATCGGCCCCATGATCAGTCTCGGCCAGTTGGGCAAGGACGCCATGCTCACCTCCCGGGCCAAGCTGGCCATCCAATCCATCAAGCTCCCCGGCTTCGACGCCCTGCGGGTCAAGGTGGTCACCGACAACGGCGTCGTCTACCTGATGGGTCTGGTGACGCCGGCGGAAGGCGATGCCACCGCCGAGAAAGTGCGCCGTATTCCGGGTGTGCAGCGCGTGGTGAAAATCTTTGAATACATCGAGCCCAAACGCCCAAACCGCGCCGCCGCGCCTGCCTGAGACCGCGCGCCGCGCGCTGGTGGATGCCCTCGGCGCCGGCGACCTGCTCACCGACCCCGCCGACTGCTGGCCCTACGGCTACGACAACAGCCGCCGCCAATGCCTGCCCCTGGCGGTGGCCTTCGTCACCGACGCCGAGCAGGTGGCCGCGGTGGTGCACGTGTGCAACGAGCACCGCATCCCGCTCACCGCCCGCGGCCTCGGCACCGGCACCACCGGCGCCACGGTGCCGGAGCCCGGCGGTCTGGTGCTCTCCTTCGAGCGCATGAACCGCATCCTGCGCATCGACCCCGCCAACCGCCTGGCGGTGGTGGAGCCTGGCGTGGTGAACGAAGACCTGCAGCGCGCCGCGGCCGAGCACGGCTTCTTCTGGCCGCCGGATCCCACCAGTGCTGCGGTGTGCACCATCGGCGGCAACCTCGCCTACAACGCCGCCGGCCCCAAAGCGGTCAAATACGGCACTCCGCGGGAGAATACGCTGGGCCTCACCGCCGTCACCGGCGCCGGCGAGCGGCTGCGCACCGGCGTCATGACCAGCAAAGGCGTGGTGGGCTACGACCTGACCCGCCTCATCATCGGCTCCGAGGGCACGCTGGCCCTGGTGACCCAGGCGACGCTCAAGCTCACGCCGCTGCCGGAGGCCAAGCGCACCCTGCGCGCCACCTATCGCGACATCCACAGCGCCGCCGCCGCGGTGGCGGCCATCATGGCCCAGCCCATCACCCCTTGTGCACTGGAGTTCATGGACGCCGCCGCCATCGACATGGTGCGCCGCTTCTCCGACCTCGGCGTGCCCGACGGCACCGGGGCACTGCTGATGATCGAAGTGGACGGCCCCGCGGACTGCGTCGACGCCGCCGCCGGGGCCGTCGGCGCCGCCGCGCGCAACGACGGACTCATGGCGCTGGCCGTCGCCGCCGACAAGGACGAGATCGCCGCCCTATGGCGCACCCGCAAAGCCCTGTCGCCGGCGCTGCGCCATGTGGCACCAAAAAAGATCAACGAGGATGTGGTCGTGCCCGTGGCGCGCATCGCCGCCTTCATCGATGGGCTGGAGCACCTCTCGCGCGAGCACGCCATGACCATCGTGAACTTCGGCCATGCCGGCAACGGCAACATCCATGTGAACCTGCTGGTGAACCCGGACGACCCGGACGAGATGGCCCGCGCCGGCGTTGCCTTGAGCGCCGTCTTCGATCTGGTGGTGGCACTCGGCGGCACCCTCTCCGGCGAGCATGGCGTGGGGCTCGAGAAGCGCGACTTCGTCGACCGCGAGCTGGACCCGGTGGCCATGCGCCTGATGCGCGCCATCAAGCGCCAATTCGACCCGAACGGCATTCTGAACCCGGGCAAGGGCCTGCCGCCGGCGGACTGATCCTGCCAGGGCGAGGTTTCGGCGCGAGACGGATCTCCCCGCCCGCACTGGCATCGCCCGGCCAATGCCTCCATAACCGCTCACACGTCCAAGCTCAACGCGTCTCCGCCATGCTCCTCCTCCTCGACAACGGCTCCCGCCGCCCCGACGCCACCCGCAACCTGCGCCGCCTCGCCCATCATTTGGGAGAGTTGCTCGGCACCGAGGTCCAGCCCGTCTCGGCCCAGCACGCCTCGCGCATCCCGCCCGAGGCACTCGACGGCGTGCCGGCGCAAACGCTGGAGCCCTTCCTGCGCGAGCAGGTGGCCGCCGGCGAGCACCGTTTCGATATCGTGCCGCTCTTCTTCGGGCCGAGCCGGGCCATCAGCGCCTTCGTGCCGGAGGTGGCGGGTCGGGTCGCCGCCGAGGTGGGTCCACTGCAGGTGCGGGTCGCCGATGCGCTCTGTCCGCTGCCGGCGGGGGAGCCGCTGTTGGTGGAGATACTGGCCGACCAGGTGCGCCGGGCCCTGCCGGAGCGAAGCAGCGACGCCGTGGACGTTCTGCTGGTGGACCACGGCTCGCCGTTGCCGGCGGTGACTGCGGTGCGCCACTGGCTCGCCGAAGGCTTGGCGGCGGCGCTGGCCGACACGGCCGCTGCCGAGATGCGCGTCGGCGAAGCGGTGATGGAGCGCCGCGAGGGCGCCGAGTACGCCTTCAACGGGCGCCTGCTGGCGGAGGCCCTCACCGCGCTGGGTGCCGCCACCTCCATTGAGCGGCCGCGTCGGGTGGTGCTCGCGATGCAATTTATCTCACCCGGCCGGCACGCGGGCGCCGGCGGCGACATCGCCGAGATCGTCGCTGCGGCGCAGACGGACCACCCGGGCCTCGACGTCCGGATCACCGGGCTCATCGGCGAGCATCCGAGATTCGTCGAGCTGCTCGCCGCGCGCGCCGCCAAGCTCGACACCTGTACACCCATCGACCATATCACGCCTTAAGCGGCAGAGGGCCGTCACGACGCCGGGCGCGGTACCAATCGTTGGCTCTGCGAGTCCGAGCCCCCACTGGCGGCGGGAGCCGAACCCACGGACGAAGCCGGTTAGCACCAGTCGCCGACGCCCCAGAGGCCCGCTTACGGGCGACTGCGGTTGCAACCATCGCACCGTTGTCCGCAAACGGGCGCCTACCCATCCGGCCGCGGCGGCATGTCATTTCGGACCCCGTGGACATGGCGGTGCGTTGATGCAGTGCGCCCATGCCGCCGATGGCGGTGTGCGCCCGTTAAACTGTGCGCCAACGCCAACAGCCAATAGTGCAATCAACATGCCCGAAATCCTGCAAATCGACATCGCCGGCCCCGATCGCCCGGGTATCACCATGGCGCTGACCGCGGTGCTGGCGCGCTATGACGTGACGGTGCTCGACATCGGCCAGTCCGTCATCCACGACACACTGGCGCTGGGACTGCTGGTGGAGCTGCCGGACGACCCCGCCGGCTGTCCCGTGTTTCGGGAGCTATTGTTCAAGGCCCATGAGCTGGGGCTCAGCCTGCGCTTCACGCCGGTGGCCGCCGCCGACTACGAGGACTGGGTGGGGGAGCAGGGCCAGCCCCGGCACATCGTCACGCTGCTCGGGCGCGCCATCACCGCCGAGCACATCGCCCGCGTCTCAGCCGTGGTCACCCGCAACGATCTCAACATCGAGCAGATCACGCGGCTGTCCGGGCGCGTCTCGCGCCGTCCGGAGGCGGCAAGCACCGGCCATGCCAGCATCCAGCTCTGGCTCAAGGGGCCGGTGCCGGACGTGGGCGCACTGCATGCGCAGTTCCTGGGCCTGGGGGCGGACATGGACTTGGACATCGCCATCCAGGAGGACGATGTCTTCCGCCGCAACCGCCGATTGGTGTGCTTCGACATGGACTCGACGCTGATCCAGACGGAGGTCATCGATGAGCTCGCCGACGCCGCCGGCGTGCGCGCGCAGGTGGCCGCCATCACCGAGGCCGCCATGCGCGGTGAGCTGGACTTCGCCGAGGCG
The DNA here is from genome assembly GCF_913062725.1 of uncultured Thiohalocapsa sp. Lineage (GTDB taxonomy): Bacteria > Pseudomonadota > Gammaproteobacteria > Chromatiales > Chromatiaceae > Thiohalocapsa. The sequence continues at coordinate 3,530 of NZ_CAJXWY010000053.1, read as the reverse complement.
TTCCGCCAGCGCATGGCGCTGCTGGAGGGCATGCCGGCGTCGGTGCTCGCCGGCATCGCCGAGCGTCTGCCCATCACCGACGGCGCCGAACGACTCATCCGGACGCTGAAGGCGCTCGGCTTCCGCATCGCCATTCTGTCCGGCGGCTTCACCTATTTCGCCGAGCATCTCGCGCACCGCCTGGGCGTGGACGACGTACATGCGAACCGGCTGGCGTTCCAGGATGGCAAGCTCACCGGCAGGGTCTCCGGGCCCATCGTCGACGGCGCCCGCAAAGCGGAGCTGCTGCGCGAGCTCGCCGCCCATGAGGGCATTCGCCTGGAGCAGGTCATCGCCGTCGGCGACGGCGCCAACGATCTGCCCATGCTGTCCATCGCCGGGCTCGGCATCGCGTTCCGGGCCAAGCCGGTGGTCAAGGAGCGCGCCCGCCACGCCATCGGCGCCGTGGGACTGGACGGCATCCTCTACCTGCTTGGCATGCGCGATCAGGATCTGGCGGCACTGGAGGCGGCACAGACGTGCTGATCCACGGGATCATGACGGCGGCGTCGGTGGCCTCATCCCGGCGCGCACCGCCGCCTGCAACGGCCTGGGCTTACGGCTGCGCCGGGGCCGGGGCCGGGGCCGGGGCCGGCATGATCACGCAACAGGCGGGCTGATCGGCGATGGTGCAGGGCGCGCGGCCCTCGGCACACGCAAGCGATCCCGCCTGCCACTGCCGCCGCGCCTGGGTTGACAGGGGTATCAGCCCCTTGTCTGCCAGATAGCCCGCCTCGCCCCAGGCGGACTCGCGGGTCAGGGACTGCAGATAGTCCGCGATGCCCGGGATCCTGCCCACGTGCTCGCCCTTGACATAGCAATAGAGCGGCCGGGACAGGGGATAGGCGCCGCTGTCGATATGCTCGAAGGTGGGCTCGACGCCGTCGATGGTGGCCCCCTGCAGCCGATCGCGGTTCTGGTCGAGAAAGCTGAAGCCGAAGATGCCGACGGCATCGGCGTTGGCCTGCAGCTTCTGGACGATGAGGTTGTCGTTCTCACCGGTGCTGATGTAGGCGCCGTCTTCGCGCAGCGCCTGGCAGACAGCCCGGTAGGCGTCGGCGTCCTGGTCGCGCATGGCTGCGATCCAATCGAAGCTGCGACAGCCCGCGTCCATGGCGGTCTCGGCGAAGACGTCGCGGGTGCCCGAGGTGGGCGGCGGCCCGAGCACCTCGATGGGCACATTGGGCAGCGCCGGGTTGACCGCCTGCCAGGTCTGGTAGGGGTTGGGCACGAGGCCCTCGCCGCCGGCCGGATCGGGCACGCGCCGCGCGAGGGCGAGCCAGATATCGCGTGGGCTCAGCGCGAGGGCCTCGGCGTCCTTGGCATTGGCGATGACGATACCGTCGTAGCCGATCCGCACCTCGGCGATCTTGGTCACCCCATTGGCCGCACAGCGGGCGATCTCGGCGGGGGTCATGAGCCGCGAGGCGGTGGCGATATCCGGGTAATCCACGCCGACGCCGCCACAGAAGCGCTTGATGCCGCCGCCGGAGCCGATGGCCTCGACCTGGGGTGTCGGCAACGCCGTGGTCTCGCCAAGGGCTTCCGCCACGGCCGTGGCGAATGGGAAGACCGTGGAGGAGCCGACGATGAGCACGCGATCGCGGGCCATGGCGTCGGCGCCGACCAGCAGTGTCAGGAGCAGGAGCAGGAGTGATGGGCGGTACAAACCGGGACCTCGTTGGGGCTGGTTGAGCGTCGAGGGAGTGTCGAGCACGCGCGCCGGCAACGCGCGCCGGCTCGCCGCGAAGCCCGTCGGATCGGCGAGTCGACCGAGGGGGCTCGCTTGGGTGCGCCCATCCTACCCGAAGGCGTCCTCGTGATCGGTGGCGTCGCCCACCCATGGGCATCGATATCGATCAGGATGAAGCCCGGGCTCCAGGGACGGGCACCGAGGGTGACGGGCGTCACGGAGCGGCGTTGATGTCGTGCGCCCGGTCGCCCGTGACGCCGCTCCGGCGGCGTCATGCAGCGTGTCAGGCACCCCCACCGGGGGGTGTTCGGAGGCCACCGCTCAGTAGCGCAGGAAGGGCGCCCGTGCCTCCATCCAGCGCGCCTCGTCCGGTGCGAGCCGCGCCTCGAGGTCGCCGGGCTCGGCGGTGGCGTCGTCCACCCACTCGCGCAGGTAGGTGCCGCCCGCAAGCAGATCGATGGCGAGGCGCTCGGTCTCGTACTCGTAGGGGAATTGCCGCCAAAGGTCATAGTCCGGACACTCCAGCCGTAACGCCTTCAGAAACAGCGCTGTGAGGCGATAGGGGCGGAAGGCGTCGTGCTGATAGTGGACGCAGTCCGTATGCATCTGGAAGCCGTGGCAAAGCTGGCCCTGATGTTTGTGAAAGGTAGGCTCGAAGCTGCAGCAGCGCAGCTGTGCACCCCGCATCCACTCGGCCTTCAGGCTCTCCATGCGTTGCAGCAATCGGCAGATGTCGAGGTCGGGCGCACCCATGACCTCCAGCGCCACCGTGGTGCCGCGGCCCTCCGACAGCGTCGTGCCCTCCAGCAGCACGGTGCCGGGAAAGCAGCGGGCCATGTTCAGACTGGATGCATTGGGGCTCGGGTTGACCCAGGCCAGCTCATCCCGGGGCCAGCCGTAGCCCGGCGCCCTGGCGGGATCATAGCCCTGCATCGCGATGACCTTGTACGCCAGATCCAGGCCCTGCTCGGCGACGAGCCATCCGGCCAGCTCGCCGAGCGTGAGACCATGGCGCATCATCAGCGGCGCGGCGCCGACGAAGCTCTCCCAACCGGGCTCCAGGATACTGCCTTCGATGGGCCGCCCCGCCGGGTTCGGGCGGTCCAATACCCAGACCGCCTTGCCTTTGGCCGCGCAGGCTTCGAGCACATACGCAAGGGTGGTGACGTAGGTGTAGATCCGGGTGCCGATGTCCTGCAGATCCACCAGCAGCACGTCGAAGCGATCCAGCATGGCGTCGGTGGGATAGCGGACGGCGCCGTAGAGGCTGAACACCGGGATGCCATGGATCGGGTCCAGGTAGTCCTCGGACTCGACCATGTTGTCCTGCTTATCGCCGCGCATGCCGTGCTGGGGTCCGAAGGCGGCGGTGATCCGCAGCCCGGCCCCGGTTCCGTTGTGATCGCCGACGAGCCCCATCAGCGCATCCAGGCTGTGCCGGCCCACGTGGTTCACGGAGGCGGGATGCCCCAGCAGGGCGATGCGCCGCCCGGCCAGCGGCTTCCGCAGCTCGGGCTCGGTGAGGAGGCGGTCGATGCCAAGTCGCATGCGCAGTGTTCTCCACGGCAGTCGTGTGCCGGTGGATGCTGCCACAGTCGCCGCAGGCAGGCGAGCCGACGCCGGCTGCAGATGTTCGGAGCAGCGCACGGGCCAACCGTCACGGCGGTTGCAGAGCTGGCGGGAGAGGAGGGACACCCGGCCGCCGTCGGGCGATAAAAATGCTAGGAGCCTGTCCGACTTAGGCTCAGGATTCGGTCTCATCCGTGTGCTACTGCCAAAAAATATACGAATCGGTTTA
>NZ_CAJXWY010000052.1 GCF_913062725.1 uncultured Thiohalocapsa sp. | reverse complement strand
AAACCGATTCGTATATTTTTTGGCAGTAGCACACGGATGAGACCGAATCCTGAGCCTAAGTCGGACAGGCTCCTAGAGCAGCGGCTCCCCCATGGATATCAAACAAGCCCTCGCCCGCGTCATCGACGGGCACGATCTCAGCGCCGATGCGATGACCGGATGCATGCGCGCCATCATGACCGGCGGCGCCACCCCAGCCCAGATCGCCGGTTTTCTGGTGGCCCTGCGGCTCAAGGGCGAAACGGTGGACGAGATCGCCGCCGCCGCCGCGGTGATGCGCGAGCTCGCCACCGGCGTCGACATCGGTGATCTGCCCCATGCCCTCGACATCGTCGGCACCGGCGGCGATGCCGCGGGCACCTTCAACATCTCCACCGCGAGCATGTTCGTGGCCGCCGCCGCCGGCTGCCACGTGGCCAAGCACGGCAACCGCTCGGTGTCATCCAAGTCCGGCAGCGCGGATCTGCTGGAGGCCGCCGGCGTGAATCTGCACCTGACGCCGGCGCAGGTGGCCCAATGCGTGCGCGAGGTGGGCGTGGGCTTCATGTTCGCCCCGGCACACCACGGCGCCATGAAGCACGCCATCGGCCCGCGCCGGGAGCTGGGCGTGCGCACCCTGTTCAACGTGCTCGGGCCCCTCACCAATCCCGCCGGCGTGCGCCGGCAGGTGCTCGGTGTGTTCGCCGAGCACCTGCTGGAGCCCCTGGCGGCGGTGCTCGCCAATCTCGGCGCCGAGCAGGTGCTGGTGGTGCACGCCGCCGACGGTCTGGACGAAATCAGCATCGCCGCACCCACCGACATCGCCGAGCTCAAGGACGGGGCCATTCGCCGCTACCGCATCGAGCCCGCGGACTTCGGCCTGCCGACGGCCCCCCTCGACGCCGTGCGCGTGGACGGTCCGCAGGCGAGCCTGCGGCTGGTGCGCGCCGCCCTCGCCGGCGAGCCGGGGCCGGCCCACGACATCGTGCTGCTCAATGCCGGTGCCGCCATCTACGCCGCCGGCGTCGCCGACAGCCTCGCCGACGGCGTGGAGGCCGCCCGTGCGGCCATCGAGCAGCGCCAGGCCACGGAGCGGCTCGAGCGGCTCGCGGCGCTCACCCAGGGCTTCGGGGCGGCAACCGCGTGAGCGCGACCCCGGACATCCTCAAGCGCATCGTCGCGCGCAAGGCGGACGAGGTCGCCGTAGCCCGGCGCGAGCGCCCCCTCGCCGCGCTCGCCGACGCCGTCGCCGCGGCCGGCCCCACCCGCGGCTTCGCCGCCGCCCTGGCCGCACACATCGACGGCGGCGCGGCGGGCGTCATCGCCGAGATCAAGCGCGCGAGCCCGAGCAAGGGGCTGCTGCGGTCCGATTTCCGCCCGGCGGACATCGCCGTGTCCTACGCCGCCGGCGGCGCCGCCTGCCTGTCGGTGCTGACGGACCGCGACTTCTTCCAGGGCGATCCCCAGCATCTGCGCGACGCCCGCGGCGCCTGCGGCCTGCCCGTGATTCGCAAGGACTTCGTCATCGACCCGTATCAGATCCACGAAGCCCGCGCCATGGGCGCCGACTGCATCCTGCTCATCGCCGCCTGCCTGGACGACGCCGCGCTGGCGGAGCTCACGGACATCGCCCACGCCCTCGGCATGGACGTGCTGCTGGAAGTGCACGACGCCGCCGAGCTGGACCGGGCGCTGGCGGTGCCCACGCGCCTCATCGGCATCAACAACCGCGACCTGCGCAGCTTCCGGGTCAGCCTGAGCACCACGCTGGATCTCTTGGCGCAGGTGCCCGCAGACCGGCTGCTGGTCACCGAGAGCGGTATCCACAGCTGCGACGACGTAGCCCTGATGCGCCGCCACGGCGTGCATGCCTTCCTGGTGGGTGAATCCTTCATGCGCGCCGCGGACCCCGGCGCCAAGCTGGCGGAGTTGTTCGCGCAGCGGCGCGACGCGTGACGCGATCCTCGCCGCTCACCGGGCCCCTTAGACGACGATCGTCAAGCCACCGCATCGTCCATGGCGCCACGGTCGACGTGGTAGCCTGTCGTGCCTGTCCAGCGTCGCCCCGGTGCCGTGCACCCGGTGCGCGACGCCACCGGGTCCACCACCATTACGGAAGCCACCATGCGAGCACTGACGATACACGATCATAAGTTCCAGACCGCCCCACAGTATTCCACCGACCGCGCGCCCCGGCCATGAAAGCGCGCGTCAAATGGTTGGAGGGCACGGCCATGGTGGGCGAGAGCGGCAGCGGACACGCGGTCGTCATGGACGGCCCCCCGGAAGCCGGTGGCCGCAATCTCGGTGTGCGGCCCATGGAAATGCTGCTGCTCGGGCTCGGCGGCTGCACACAATTCGATGTGCTGCTGATCCTGCGCCGCGGACGTGCCGAGGTCAGTGACTGCGTGGTGGAGTTGTCCGCCGAGCGCGCGGCGTCCGACCCGAAGGTCTTCACCCGTATCCATGTGCATTACATCGTCACCGGCCGCGACCTGAAGCCGCAGCAGGTCGAGCGCGCCATCGCCCTCAGCGCCGAGAAGTATTGCTCCGCATCCATCATGCTCGCGGCCGCCGCCGAGGTGACCCACGACTTCGAGATCCGCCCAGCCTAGCCTGGCGGGCCTGACGGGACCACCGCCGGTGACCCCGCCGGATGGCGTCCGCGGGGTTGTCCGGCGCGCGTTGCGGCGGCGCCGAAGCATCGTGCCGGGGTGAGCCGCATCGCCCGTCGATCCATCCCCGGCCCGCTGTGCAAAGTCCCTTGCAATGCACCCCGTCGCGGGCGTAGCGTGATGGGTTTTGCGGGCATTCGCATCGCAACAAGCTCCCACCGCGCAGCCGGCTGGCGGCGACGGCCGGCCAGGGCATGGCCCGGCGCCGTCATCGTCCCCGCACGCGTGCGCGACCACCGTGGGCCTCACTGCCCCACACGGCAACCCGGCGGCCGGGACCAGCACGATACACCATGGCGAAGACATCCAAACGGCTGCAGCTGCACGGCTTCAACAACCTCACGAAGTCGCTCAGCTTCAACATCTACGACATCTGCTACACGGACTCCAACGAGCAGCGGGCGGCCTACATCGCCTACATCGACGAGGCCTACAACGCCGAGCGACTCACCGGGATTCTCACCGATGTCGCCAACATCATCGGCGCCAACATCCTGAACATCGCCCGGGAGGACTATGAGCCCCAAGGCGCCTCGGTGACCATGCTCATCGCCGAGGAGCACAGCCCGGACGGCGGGCTGACCAACTCGGCGACACCCGGTCCGCTGCCCGATGCCGTGGTCGCTCATCTCGACAAGAGCCACATCACTGTACACACTTACCCCGAAAGCCATCCCCACAATGGCATCAGTACATTCCGGGCGGACATCGACGTGTCCACCTGCGGGCTCATTTCACCGCTGAAGGCGCTCAACTACCTCATCCACGCCCTGGAGTCGGACATCGTGATCATGGACTACCGGGTGCGCGGCTTCACCCGCGACGTGCGCGGGCGCAAGCATTTCATCGATCACAACATGAGCTCCATCCAGAACTATCTGAGCCGGGACACTAAGAACCGTTATCAGATGATGGACGTCAACGTCTATCAGGAGAACATGTTCCACACCAAGATGGTCGTCAACCGCTTCCAGCTCGACGACTATCTGTTCTGTGTCGACAGCAAAGACCTGTCGGACAAGGAATACCGGCGCCTGCAGCGCCTGGTGCGCCGGGAGATGATGGAAATCTTCTACGGCCGCAACCTCAACCGCGACATCGCGGGCTGGAACGAGCAACGACCCTAGAAAAGAGGGGCAAAGTGCGGGGCCTGCAGCCCAGCGGCGTTCCCGCCTGGTGATACGCCCGCCACCGATCGCCCGTCCTTCAAACCCAATAAGCCCCGCGGGTCATGACCTTCGAGACCGCCTGCATGGCGAATCTCACCGGCCCCGGCAGCTCGGCGCCACCGGCGGCTTGGGCGACGTCGGCGTGGTGGATCTCGTCGGCCTTCATCTGCTCGAGGATGGCACGGGTGCGCTGGTCGTCCCCCGGCACCTGGGTGATATGCTCATCCAAGTGGCTCTCCACCTGCCGCTCGGTCTCTACCACGAAGCCAAGGCTCCACTTGTCGCCGGCCAGCCCGGCGGCCGCCCCCATGGCGAAGGAGCCCGCATACCAGAGCGGGTTCAGCAGGCTCTTGCGCGTGCCGAGCTCGTCCAGGCGCTGCTCGCACCAGGCCAGGTGGTCGTTTTCTTCCAGCGCGGAGCGCTCCAGGCTGTCGCGGACTTCGGCGAGCCGGGCGGTCAGCGCTTGCCCCTGATACAGCGCCTGCGCGCAGACCTCGCCGGTGTGATTCACGCGCATCAACCTGCCGACGTGGCGGCGCTCGTCTTCGCCCAGATCCACGTCAGCGTGGTGCTCGGCCGGATTGGCGCGCTCGGTGACGCGCGGACGCCCGAAGACGGTGCGGATGGCCTGGTCGAGGCCCATCAGGGCCTGATCGATCGGGGTGTACTCTCTGCTGCTCATAAGACTCGTAGCGCTTCAGGTCGATGGTGATGTCGCCGATTTGCTGGCGACGGTCGCAAAGGCAAGCGCTTGCCGCTGCGCCAGAAAAGCCGAGACACCGGCATGGCACTAGGTGCGGGGAGCGAGCGCGCGTGCCAGCAGCACCACGGGATGCAGCACTTCAAGCTCCAGCCCCGCCGCGTGGGCGGCCGCTCCCAGGTGCGCGGCACAGCCGGTATTGGTGGTGACGAGCCAGCGCGGCGCAAGTTGGCGAAGCACGGCCACTTTGTCCGCCGCCAGCGCCAGCGCCGTCTGCGGCTGATCCAGCAGATAGGTGCCCGCGGCGCCGCAGCACATCGCATTACCCGGCAGCGGCACCACCCGCAGCCCCGGAATGCGTCCGAGCAGCTCGTAGACGGCCGTCGTATCGCGCAACTGGTTGCGGTGTGAGCAGGGCTCGTGCACGGCAACGGTGCCGGTGAGTGGATGCAGCGCGAGCGCCGCCGGCCAGGGGGCTTGCAGCACGGCCCGACACAGCTCGATGGCCGTCAGCGCCGGGCGCAGCTCGGCGACACAGGCGCTGGCACCGCCCACCACCGAAGTCCCGGCGAACACCGCCCGATTGCGCGCCAGCAGCGTGTCGGCGCGATCCGGAAAACCATTGTGTCGATGCATCGCACCGCAGCAGCCCTGCCCCTGCGGCACCTCTACAGGGACCCCGAGCTGGCGGAATACGGCGAGTGCCGACCGCATCACCTCAGGCTCCAGCGTGCGCGCCACGCAACCGCGAAAGAGCGCCAGCGGCGCCGGCGCAGCGTCGGTGTCTGCCGCTGTCGTCTGCGGCGCTTGGAGCGCCATCCCACGGCGCAGGCGCAGCGCGAGTCCGTGCAGCACGCGCAGCCGCGGCCACCGCAACAGCCCCGCCCGGCGCACGACGGCGCCCACGCCCAGTCGCCGGTAGGCCGCCGCGAGCGGCCCGAGCAGCGGCGGCAGACGTGTCCCACTGAGCACATCCAGGCGCAGCCGCCGCCACCAACGCCGCCACCGCGGCAGCTTGGCAACCCGCGCCGCCCGCGCCGCGTCCATCAGCGTACCGAACCGCACCAGCGACGGGCAGGCCAACTCGCAGGCCTGGCATTGCAGACAACCATCCAAGTGCGCGCCCAGACGCGCCGTGTCGTCGAGCTGCCCGGTGGTGAGCCCCTGGATGAGCGCAATGCGCCCCCGCGGCGAGTCCGCTTCGTTGTGGCATAGCCGGAACGTGGGACAATGCGGCAGGCACAGACCGCACTTGACGCACTGGTCCGCAAGGCGCAGCAATTCGCGTTGGTTCAAAGCGTTGTGCGGGAACTGACGAAAAATGATGCGCGGCGCGGGCCCGTGCCCCCCCACGCATGCAACTTGGCTCGACGGCCGCCGGGCGCCACCTGTAGGGCTCGGCAAGACCGCATCTCTTGCAATCTTAATGATTCGCGCCGACGGAGCGCCAGAGCATGTCCACACCCACACCCTATTACAAGTACCACGTCTTCTTCTGCACCAATCTGCGCGGCGATGGCAGCCAGTGCTGCGCACAATGCGGCGCCCAGGCCTCCCGGGACTACCTGAAAAAGCGCACCAAGGAGCTCGGTCTCACCGGCCCCGGTGGCATTCGTATCAACAACGCCGGCTGCCTGGACCGCTGCGGCGAAGGACCGGTGGCGGTGGTCTACCCCGAGGGCACCTGGTACACCTACGTCGACAACGAGGACCTGGAGGAGATCCTGCAAAGCCATCTCCTCGGCGGCGAGCCGGTGGCGCGTCTGCGCCTGCAAGGCTGATGGCCATCGGCCTGCGCGCGCCCAAGCGGGTGCGCCCCAGACTGGTCTGTCCAGCACGACCCGTGAACCCGGCAGGCAGGGCGACAAACTGCGGCAGCCAGGTATTGCATCAAACAGTCAGCGCCTCGTATAATGCGCGGCTTTCTCGGGCTTGTACGCATCCCTGCGCACCCGAGTCACGCCCTGCGGAGTGATGGACCGGAGTGACGGACATGAGTACAGCGAGCGCAAAACCGGCAGAGGTGCGGCGGACCTGGTATCTGGTCGATGCCGACGGCAAAACGCTGGGCCGCCTGGCCAGCGAGATCGCGAGCCGCCTGCGCGGTAAGCACAAGCCCCAGTACACCCCACACGTGGACACCGGCGACTACCTGGTGGTGGTCAACGCCGAAAAAGTACGGGTGACGGGCAACAAGCGCCAGGACAAAATGTACTATCGCCACACCGGTTGGGTGGGCCATCTGCGCTCCCGCTCGCTGCAGCAGATGCTCGACGAGCACCCCGAGCGGGTGCTCGAGGCCGCCGTCAAAGGCATGCTGCCGCATAACCCGCTGGGTCGCGCCATGTTCAAAAAGCTCAAGGTGTATGCCGGCCCCAACCACCGCCATCAGGCCCAACAGCCACAACCGCTGGAGTTGTGAGGGGTCCATGGGATTGGGCGCGACGGCCCAGCAGCACAGGTCTCCTGACCTGCCACACCCAGCAGATCGCATCAAACAACGGACACCGAAATCATGCCGGAGCATCACTACGCCACCGGGCGCCGCAAGAACGCCTCCGCGCGGGTCTTCTTGAGCGTCGGAAGCGGTCGCATCACCGTCAACAACCGTGACCTGGATCACTTCTTCGGGCGTGAGACCGCCCGCATGGTGGTCAGGCAGGCGCTCGAGGCCGCCGAGCTAGGCGACCGCGTCGACGTACGCGCCACCGTCAGCGGCGGCGGTGCGTCTGGTCAGGCCGGTGCCATCCGCCACGGCATTGCCCGGGCGCTGGTGGACTACGATGAGAATCTGCGCATGCCCATGCGCCGCGCCGGCTTCCTCACCCGCGATGCCCGCGAGGTGGAGCGCAAGAAGGTCGGTTTGCACAAAGCGCGCAAGCGGCCACAATACTCCAAGCGATAGTATCGACTGGCGACGTGCGAGCGCCGATGTGGGAACGCTGCGCAATCCCACGCGTCAGCGACGTCGCCGCCCCGCCGCAATGGCCTGTCGTCATCACTCGGCCATCTCGGGGCCTCGCAGCGCCGACACCTGGCCCGCAACGCAACAGTGACTCCTGGGGGATCGTCTAGCGGCAGGACAGCGGACTCTGACTCCGTTAACCTAGGTTCGAATCCTAGTCCCCCAGCCAAATTCCATCCGGCATCGCCCCCCCCACCCGCGCGCAGCGCGAAAATACGACATTGCGCCGCCGCCGGTCGGCCCCGGCGGACTGAACGCTCGGCGGCGCAGCGGCCTGCCGTACGCCGCGCCAACCGTCCCAACACATGCTGACACGCACTGCGGGATGCCTATCGACGCCGCTCGATGGGCCGTCGCAGTCAATGCTGCGCCTCGTAGTCGAGGGTGCCACCCAAGCCGGGGGAATCATGACAGCCGCCGTGCCACTCGACCAACGACCCGCAGCGCAAGCCGCGCGCCGCGCTGGTGCGACTGGCGCAGCCAGCGTCGCAGCCGCGGCCCCGGCCCATCACCGATGAGCCTCACCCGGCCCGCCCATTTCCGCACCAGCAGTGCCTCATGGCGGGCCTTGCGCGGGTCGCCGACGCGCGTGTCGATGGAGCGGTAGCGGTGGCGCAGGCCGGGCTCGGACGCGAGTCGATGGATGCGGAACCCCCGGGCCTTGGCCTGGAAGCAAAAATCGGTATCCTCGCACCAGAACGGTGAGAAGGCGGTATCGATGTGGACCCGTTGCAGCAGTTGCCGCGGAAACACCTGGCAGAAGCCCGAGACGCAGTCGACGCTGCCGTTGCGGGTGTAGGGCTTTAAGTGGAGCTGGTCGCCGCTGAAGTGGACCCGGTAGCCGGACGCGCCGCAGATGCCAATGCGCGGATGGCGCACCAGCAGCGCGCGCGCCTCGCGGAAGAAGCGAGTCCCCGCAATCTCCACGTCGCTGTCCAGGGATGCCACGATAGCGCCCCGCGCCAGGGCGAACAGGCGCTCACGGCCGCGCGCGACCCCAAGGTTGCGTTCGCTGCCGATCACCCGGACCTTGTCGACGCCGGCCAGTGACAGGACGAGCGCGCGGGTCTCGTCGGTGCTGGCGTTATCGAGGAGGATCAATTCCTCGAACATCGGATCCGGCAGCACCGCGAGCATCGACGCCAGACACCGGCGTGTGCGCTGGTGGTCGTTGTGCGTCAGCATGACCACCGAGATGCGCGCGTCTTGATCGAGCTTCTCCATGTCACGTCATACAGTTTCTGGCCCGCCGGGGAGCGCCCTGTCCGGCAGTCGATCGGCGACGCGCTCGCGCGCGTTCGCGGCCAGGGGCGTGGCCATTGGTGCAGCCATGCGTGCACTTTGGACCCGGCCGTGAGGGAGGGCACCGCCCTGGCCGGGCTGTGGCGCTACCGGGACTTCGTCGCCGCTGAGGTCACCCGGCAGTTTCGGGCAAAGTACCACGGCTCGGCGCTGGGCGTGTCCTGGACGCTGCTGAATCCGCTGGCGACGATCCTGATCTACACATTGGTGTTCTCGCAGTTGATGGGCGCGCGGCTGCCGGCGCTCGACAGCCCCTTCGCCTACGCCATCTATGTCTGCGCCGGGCTCCTGACCTGGGGCCTGCTCCAGGACGTGCTCACCCGCTCGGTCGGGCTCTTCATCGGTTACGCGAATCTGATCAAGAAGGTGGCCTTTCCGACCTCCACGCTGCTTGCCATCGTCGTGCTGACGGCGCTACTGGACTTCGGACTCATCTTCGCGGTGTTGCTGCTGCTGATGGCCATCACCGGCAGCCTGCCGGGCCTGGTGCTCGCGGCGCTCCTGCCGTTGCTCGCGCTGCAGTTCGCGCTGGCGACGGGGCTGGGGCTGCTGGTTGCCGTGTTGAACGTCTTCTTCCGCGACCTCGGGCACATCACGGCCATCGCGCTGCGGCTCTGGTTCTGGCTGACGCCCATCGTCTATCCGGTGACGATTCTGCCGGACTGGGTCCGCTTCTGGGTGCAGAGTTTGAATCCGATGGCCCCATTGGTGGGTGGCTACCAGCGCATCCTGTTGCTTCACCAATGGCCGGAGTGGTCGACCCTCTGGCTGCCCACCGTTGCGGCCGCCATGGCGGTCTTGATGGGCTTGAGCCTATACCGGGCGCGCGCGGGGGAGATGATCGATGAGCTGTAGCTCGCCTCGTCCCGGATTCGCATCGCCGCGGCGCGTTTGCCGTGTCGTTTGCTCAACCGGCGCCGTTCGCCCGGCTGGAGCCGTCTGATGCGGCTGCGGCTGTGGAACCGGGCCACTGACGTCAGAATCCGGCTCCTTCGCCGGCTGCTGGGCGGTCGGTTCGATCCGACGCGGGCGTTCGTCGTGACCTCCGCACCCCGCTCGGGCAGCACCCTGTTAGCGCGCATGCTGACGTCCATGGGCTCGGCGTCCGTGCTGTTCGAACCGCTGAACCTGCGCGACGTGCCCGAGGCGGCGGCCGCCGGATTCGATTGGAGCACCTATCGCGGGCCCGGGACCCGTTGGTCCGACGGGGAGATATTCCTCCGCCGTGTCTTCGAGGGCCGGATCATCAATCCTTGGACCGCCCGCGAGCTGTCATTGTCGAGTGCTGTTCGGGCCCAACGCCTTATCGTAAAGTTCGTCCGTGCAAACCAGTTGCTTCCTTGGCTCTGTGAGCGCTTTCGCTTGCCTGCGCCCATTCTCTTGATCCGGCATCCGTGTGCCGTGGTCGCCTCCCAACTCGGCTACGGCTGGCGCGGTACCCTACGGCCCGACTGCCCCGCGTATCTGGCGCCATACCCCGGTTTCCGGGCGGTGCTCGCGAATACCGGCACCCAAGCGGCCCATCTGGCCGCGTCCTGGTGTCTGGAGTATCTGCCCGCGTTTCTGACGCCGCAGCCTGCGCCCTGGCTCCTATTGACCTATGAAGGGCTGCTGCTCCAGCCACGGGCCGCCTTGACGCGGATCGGGGAGCATTGGGGGGTCCGGTTCGACATGGAGAAAGCAATGGCCACCATGGACCAGCCGTCATCGACCGTCAGCAGCGCGGGAATACGCGGTCTCAACGGCTGGAGGCAGGTGCTCAGTCCGGCGCAGGTGTCCAGCATCCACGCCGTGGTCCAGGGCTTTGGTCTTTGCTTCTACGGCGATGCCGATGGGCCGGATGAGGCGCGCCTGTACGCGCCCGATTTGGCCGCTCGTCTGCACGCTATGGGGAGCGGTCCGAGGTGAAGCTGATGCGTGCCTCTTTGTCAGGATTGCGAGGTTTCAGCCGAGCACTGTTCCGCCCTCGCGATGCGCGTGTGCGGAGGCTTGAGCGAGACCTGCGCGAGGGGCGTATTGCCAAGGACGACTACTACAACGCGCTGACGCACGAGATCATCAAACGTGTCGTGGCCAGGGATTCGGTGTGCGTCGACGTGGGATGCCATTGCGGCACGATCCTGCGCGTCATGAAACGACATGCGCCCCGTGGGCACTTCTTCGCGTTCGAGCCCATACCACAGCTCCATGCGGGGTTGGTGCGGCAGTTCGCGGACGCAAACACCCGAATCTACGACTTGGCGCTGACGGACGGGCGCGGGCAATCGAGCTTCAGCCACGTGGTGTCGAATCCCGGCTACAGCGGTCTGCGGCAGCGCCTGTATGACCGGCCCAACGAGCGAATCGTGCCGCTCAGGGTGCAGACCGACCGGCTCGACGCGGTGTTGCAGCGTGCCGGATCGCCGAGCGTCGACTTCATCACGCAAACCCTGTCGCTGCGTGTCTCCTTGCTGTCGGACTTTCTGCTGGGCGGCCCGCCGCTGAGCGAGGTCCAATTCTGCGAGCATTATCGTCTCGGCAGCGAATACTACTTCGTTGCTCATCCAGAGTGAATCATGCGCTTGATGGACTTACATCGACGGTTTTCGCGAACCTTGAACTACATCCGCTTCGGCGATGAGGTGCGCATCGATGCCGCCTCCCATTGTCAGTTGCGCTGTCCGGTCTGCCAGGAATGGGATCTCAAGGCCCGTGTCGGCGGAGGCTATCTTCGGTTCGAGGATTTTCGCGCCTTCGTCGAGCGTTACGAGAATTTCCGCCGGATCGAGCTATCGAACAACGGTGAGATCTTTCTGAACCCGGATCTGACGAGGATCATCGAATACGCGCACAGCAAGCAGATCGCGCTCCGGGCGGAAAACGGCGTCAACCTGAACCACATTCGGGACGACACGATCGAGGCGCTCGTCCGGTTCGGCTTCAAATCCATCAATGTCTCGATCGACGGCGCCTCGGAGGAGACCTACGCCATCTATCGAAAGCGCGGCTCATTCTCCCGGGTCATTGAGAACGTCAGGAAGATCAACGCGTGCAAGGCGGCCTTCGGGTCACAGGAGCCTCGGCTGAAGTGGCGCTTCATCGTCTTCGGCCACAACGAGCATGAGATTCCCGCGGCCCGACGTATGGCGGAAGGGTTGAATATGGCGTTCGAGCTGCTGCCGAACGTGGAGCCCGGTTATGCGCCGCTGAAGGACCCGGACTTCGTCGCACGCGAGATGGGCTACGCCTCGATGGCGGAGCGCGAGCAAGCTGGCCGTGGTACCGCGGGTGCCGGCTGGTATTGCACGGGGCTCTGGGAGCGGGTGCAGATCAACTGGGACGGGCGCTTGCTCGGCTGCTGCGTCAACACCCAGCCGTTTCAGCATAATGTCTTCGAGGTCGGGCTCGGCAAGGCGATTCGTGCGACTGAGTTTCGGCGTGCGAAGCAGATGCTGGCCGGAAAGGACGTGGGCGAAGCTCCCACAATCTGTTCTGATTGCGGGATCTACCGCGAGCGGGTCGCGCGGAAAGATTTCGTCGACGTCGGGCGGTTTCGCGACGCCCAGTGGAGGCGGCTGCGGGCGAGCGTCGCCGGCGCGCTGGGTCGCCGGCGGTGGATGCGCGCAGTTGGCGCGGCAGCGCGCGGAGTGCCCGACGGTGGCCCAAGGTGACGGGCGCTAGCGCGATCGAGGCGCGGGGGCTCGGCAAGGCCTATCGCGCCTATCCGAGCGCGCGCGCCCGGCTGTCGGAGTGGGTCTTGCCGTGGCGCGGCCCGCGCCATGCGCTGCGCTGGGTGCTGAACGACCTCGATCTCGCCGTCCCGCGCGGTCAAGCGCTCGGCATCGTCGGGCGCAACGGCGCGGGCAAGAGCACGCTGCTCAAGCTGGTCGCGCGGACGCTTCAGCCCACCACCGGCAGCCTGTCGGTGAGCGGCCAGGTCAACGCGGTACTGGAGCTTGGCCTTGGCTTTCATCAAGACCTCACCGGGCGCGAGAACGTCCGCCTCGCTGGGCGTCTCGCCGGGATGGACACCCGCGAGATCGACCGGCTGATCCCTGCCATTGCCGCGTTCGCGGAACTGGGCACGGCGATAGACGCGCCGCTGCGCACCTACTCCACGGGCATGCAGGCACGGCTCGGCTTCAGCCTGGCCACGGCGCGTCGGCCGAACATCCTGATTGTGGACGAGGCCCTGTCGGTGGGCGACGACGCCTTCCAGCACAAGAGCTTTGACCGCATCCGCGCATTCCGCCGGCAGGGTACGACGCTGCTGCTGGTGTCCCACGCCGGGCAGTCGATCATGAGCGTCTGCGACCGGGCTGTGCTGCTGGAGCGGGGACGTCTGATCAAGGACGCGGACCCGGAGACGGTGTTCGACGTCTACAACGCACTGCTGGCCGGTGACGACGAGCAGCAGATTCGCCAAGTCGAGGCCCCTGGGGGCGGTACCATGACGGTCTCCGGCTCCGGGGAGGTGCGCATCGATGACGTGTCCCTGACCGATTGGGGCGGTAGTCCAATTGCCGTTGCCGAGGTCGGCGCGGGCGTGGTGCTGCAGGTCAGGGCACGGGCCAGCGAGGACGTGCCGAGCCTGGTGGTCGGGTTCCTGATCAAGGACCGCTTCGGCCAGCCGATCTACGGTACCAACACGGCGCAGCAGTCGCAGACGGTGGGCGGGCTGCGCGCCGGCGAGTCCGTCACGCTGCGCGCGGCGATGGACCTGCGCATCGGCGCCGGCAGCTATTCCATCGCGGTCGCGCTGCACGCCACCGAGACCCACCTGGAGCGAAGCTTCGACTGGCGTGATCGCGCCCTGTTGTTCAAGGTCGTCAATCCCCGGCACGCGGCCTTCGTCGGTTCCAGCTGGCTGGAGCCCAGACTGGAGATCGAGCGATGAGCGGATCGGGCGGTTTCGACTTTGCCGCGGGCGACGGCTACCCCGGCTTCGAACACCGGTTCCGGGGCTCGCGCGCGTCGGTACGCACACGGCTGGGTGTCTATCTGCCGTTGGTGCAGGCCGCATCGCACCTGGCCGCCGGCAGGCCGCTGCTCGACATCGGCTGCGGGCGCGGCGAGTGGCTGGAGCTGATGCGGGACGCGGGCCTAGTCGCGGGCGGCTGCGATGCGGATGCGGACATGGCAGGCCTAGCCCGCGGGCTCGGCCTCGATGTCGCACAGGGCGACGGCCTCGCGCACCTGCGGAGCCAGGATGCCGGCAGCCGGGCCGGCATCACCGCCTTTCATGTCATCGAGCATCTCGACCTCGGCTCGGCGCAGGCCCTGGTGCGGGAGGCATTCCGGGTGCTGTCGGGCAATGGCGTGCTGATCCTCGAGACGCCGAACCCGGAGAACCTGCGCGTCGCCGGCTGCGACTTCTACACCGACCCCACCCACCACCGTCCGCTGCCGCCGCGCCTCGCCGTCTTCATACTCGAGCAGGCGGGCTTTGCCGCGGCCGAGGTCGTGCGGCTGAATCCGAGCCAGCTGCACGCGCGGCGCCTCGCCGAGGCGGGCACCGACCTGGAGTGCGACCTGGTCCGGGCCCTCCACGGCCCGGAGGACTATGCGATCATCGCTCTGAAGCCGGACGCCGACGGCAAGATCGGGCCTGAGCTGCTGGAGGTCGTGCAGGAGCTGCGGCGCTGGAGCGAGCGCAGCCTGGGGCTGTCGCGCCCGGAGGGCGATGCGGATGCCCTGCAGCGGGTGATCGCCGAGCGCGACGCGGAGCTGCGCGCCGCCGATGCGGCGCTTGCCGAATGCCGCGACCAAATCGCCGGGCTGGAGGAGACGCTGCACCGCGCGCAGCGCGGCGTCACCGAGCGCGACACCGAGCTCGCCAGGCTGCGCGCGAGCCTGTCCTGGCGGGTCACGGCCCCGCTGAGGCTGCTCTGGCGCACGGCGGTGACGCTGAGGGACGCCGCCGGCCTGCCGCGACTCAGGCCCGGCCTGGAGGCGACCATGCGCCGCCTGCTGCCGCGGCGCCTGCCCGCCGCGCCGCTGATCTCCTGCCTCTGTGTCACCCGCAAGCGCCCCAGGCTGCTGGCGCGCAGCATCCGTTGTTTCCAGGCCCAGCGCTGGCCGAAGCGTGAACTGCTGATCGTCTACGAGGACGACGATGCCGCCACGCGCGCCTACTTGCGCACAGTGACTGACCCGATGATCCGGACTATGGAGGTGCCGTCTGCGCCGAAGAAGACGCTGGGCGAGCTGCGCAATCTCGCCATCGCGGCCGCCCGAGGGCGCTGGTTCTGCCAGTGGGACGACGATGATTGGTACCACGCCGATCGCCTTTCGGCGCAGTGGGCGGCGCTGCTCGGGCATCGCACCGACGCCTGTGTGCTGCTGCACTGGCTGGTGTTCGATGGCAGCACCGGCCGCGCCTACATCTCACCGCGCTGGCACTGGGAGGGGAGCATCCTCTGCGATAAGCGTGTGCTCAACGGAAAGCTTCGCTACGCGAGCGTGGAGCGCGCAGAGGATACGCCCTTCGTGCAGGCGCTGATCCAGCGGCGGACCCTGGCGGAGCTGGTGCGCCCGGCGCTCTACATCTATGTCTACCACAGTGCCAATGTGTGGGATTACGACCACTGGCAGCGCCACATCCTGAGCCGCAGCCCGAGGGCCCTGAATGCGGCCGATGCCGCCGAGATCCGCGCTATATTGGACGGGGAGCGCTCGGTTGCCGATGGATCGGCCGCGCTGGATGCGATGCTCAGCCGCATCGGTACGGACTGGCAGGCATGATGATCCCTCGTGTCATCCACCAGACCTGGAAGGACGATCGACTGCCGCCCCAATACGCGACGCTCGCAGACACCTGGCGGCGCGCGCATCCGGAGTGGGCGTGGCGCCTGTGGACGGATGCAGACAACCTGCGCCTCGTGGAACAGGAATTCCCCAGTCTGCTCGGCCTCTATCTGGACTATCCCTATCCCATCCAACGCGTCGATCTCATCCGCTATCTGATCCTGTACCGCTACGGCGGCCTGTACGTCGACCTCGACTTCGAGTGCTTCAAGGACATCACCCCGCTGCTCGACGGCCGCCATTGCGTGTTATCCGAGGAAGCGGCCGTGCACAACGCGGTTCACTGTACACACCGAATCATCAGCAATGCCTTCATGGCAGCGGAGCCCGGACATCTGCTGTTCGCCGCAGTGATGGAGGACCTCCAGCACCACCGCTCCAGGCAGCGGGTGCCGGACCGGATCGTCTTAGATACCACCGGACCGATGATGCTGACACGCGTCGTGGAGCGACTGGGGGCCGATGCGCAGGTGACGGTGCTCAATGCGGCAAACTTGTTTCCGTTGTCCATGGGTGAGGCCGATCGACTGCGGTCGACGGCACCCGGTTCGGCTCCCAATTCGGCCCCCAGTGCCGCGATCCGAGCGAGGCTAAACCAGGCCTATGGTATGCACTGGCACGACGGGTCCTGGTGGCGTCCCAACCCCGGCGCGCCCGTGGTCAGACCGCCGCGCTGGCGACTCGATGGAGTGCGACGTTGGATGGCCGCCATCACGGGCTCTGGGTCGCGATGAGCCGCCGGCCTTACCTGCTGTTCTCGTCCGTCGGGGATAACTATGACCGAGCGGTCGATAGTTGGAACCCCGGTGCCTGGCCGAGACACTCGCGCCGTTTCGACATCGCGCTGGTCTACTACGGCGATAATGCCGGGCGCTTCGCGGCGCTCGCCGCTCGCGCGGATCGGATCTATTGGTCGAAGGGCAGCAAATTCCAGAACCTGCTGCGGCATCTCGACGCGGTCGCGGCACTGGCCTATCGTTACGTCTGGGTGGTGGACGACGACATTGCGCTGAGTCCGGCGCGCATTGAGAAGCTGTTCAAGATCACCGATGACTATGGCCTTGCGGCATCACAGCCAGCGTTCTCGTTCCGAGGCCAGGTCTGCCACCCGGTCACGGGCCTTGGCGGGCGCTGGTCGCTGCTGCGCTATACCAACTTCGTTGAGGTCACCTGCCCGGTGCTGTCGCGTCGATCCTTAGAACAGCTGGTTGAAGTAATCCAGCCGCACATGGACCTGCTCACCTGCTGGGGCATTGATATCCTGTTGACGCATCACGTTTGGGGACCGGATGCCCCATTCGCCGTGATCGATGCGGTGCCCGTGCGCAACCCGTATGGGCGAGAAAAGCGGGGCGGTCGGCGTGAATGCGAGCGCATGGACGACATCGATGCCCTGCGCGATCGTTGGCTCGCCGTGCGGGAGCGCCTGCGTCCGAATCGGCCGCCCGCGGCGGTGCAGCTCGCGCAGTTCGCCACCGTCCAGCGCTGGCCATTTTCCGTCTGGACTCACCGGGGGACGGCTTGTCCAAGCTAAAACATGCGCTGAACATCGGGCTCATGCTCGTGTCGCTGCTCTGTGCCCTCGTGATGGCGGAGTTCGCCTTGCGCGGGATGCTGTTCTCGGACGCCCCGCTCTTCGCCGGCCTACGTGATGCGTCGCTGTTCTCTCATCGGGTGCCGGATCGAGATGGCGACTTCTACGGAGAGGATTACTGGAAGCTGCGCTGGATCTTCGAACACAAGCACAATATCCAGGAACCTCAGCCGCTATTGGGCTGGTGGGGGTTCTTCGACCCGCGGACGCTCGAACACCACGAAAGGGATCAGATCGACGGTCGGCGACCGGTGCTGCTTTATGGGGACTCTTTCGCGCAATGTGTCGAAAGTGAGGAATGCTTCGAGGATATCCTCAACCGCGATCAGGGCTTTGCGCAGGACCACTTCCTACTCAACTATGGAGTCGGGGGGTTCGGTCTTGATCAGATCGCTTTGCTGTTTGATGAAACAGTTGATCGCTTAGACGCCCCTTTCGTCATCTTCAGCCTGCTGACGACCGATCTCGACCGGAGTCTATTGTCGTTTCGCGATGCCCAGAAGCCCTATTTCGTGCTTGAAGGGGATCGGCTGTCACTGCAAGGAACGCCCATCACGCTGTCCACCGCGGACCATGTGGATCGAAATCCGCCGCAAATCAGGTCGTATCTATTGAATTTGCTTCGAAACAGTCTGCTTGGTATGTTCCCGAGGGCTAATCGTGCGGACGCGATCAAGGCCCGAAGCAAGTCTCTGAACGCCAGGATACTCGAGGGCGTGCTCGAAAGACTCCAGGACGAGGAGATCGAGCATGTGATCCTGGTTTTCCATCCTCAGCACCATCGCGCCGACGATTGGCGACTCGTGTTTCTGCGCGAAGCCTGTGAGCGTCATGGTGCCGAGTGTCTGTTCGATGAAGACATGCGCACGGTAGACGTGCGACGCCGAGGTGGCGAGCATGATCCGTTTCGTTATGCGCTACCCAATGACGGACACCCCACCAGCTACGCCAACCATCTGGTCGCGCGCGAGCTTGCGGCCGTCATCGAGGCCGCCGATCAGACGCACTGAGCAGACTGTGCTGGCTACCGATGCTTACCCCTCAGTCGGCGGCGAGCAGCCGCTCGAGGCGCAGCAGCATCCGCAGCAACCGATGTTGCGCCAGCAAGGGGAGCAGCGTGGGGATGGCGGCGCGCGGCGATAGTGGGGCGGCCTGCAACGCCAGGCGAGCGAAGCGACGCGCGGGACGGGGCTGGTCCGCACGCAGGTAGGCCAGGGCGGCCTTCTGGTACTGGTAGGCCCGCGCCCGGTTCGATGCGCCGAGCTGGTCTCGATACTTGCGCAGCAACCGCCGCCGCGCCTGGGCGACGGCGAGGCGAGCGGTGGAGATGCCGGGGCCGGCGTGATAGTGCACCAGCGGTCGATGGATGGGCGCGAAGTCCGCGACCTGCGCGAGGCGCAGCAGCAGGTCCAAGTCCTCCAGCGCCGGGAGGGATGTGTCGAAGCCTCCGACGCGCTTCAACAGGCGCGTCTCGACCAGCACGGACTGGATGCCCAGCCCTTTGGTTTGATAATCGAGCCCGCCCCTGCGGAGGATACGACCCCGTTCGATGGTGGGCGTCGCCATCAGGCGGGTGCGTCCGTCGGGCAGCCGACGCAGCATGTCGCAGTGGATGACCTCGGCGCCGCTCTGCGATTGCATTTCCAGTTGTCGCTCCAGCTTGTCCGGGGTCCAGGCGTCGTCGCTGTCGAGGAAGGCAACGCAACGCCCACGGGCCAGTTTGATGCCGTAGTTGCGTGCTTCGGCTGCCCCGCCATGCGGCACGCGAACGCAGCGAAGGGCCGGATGCCCGGCCAACCGTTGCAACAGTGCGGGGGTTTCGTCCGTGGAACCGTCGTCGATGACGATCGTCTCGTGGTTGCGATAGGTCTGGGCGCGGATGCTGCCGAGGGCGCGCTCGAGGGTCGCGGCGCGGTTGTAGGTCGGGACGATGATGCTGACGGTCGGGATAGGCATGCGCTGGCCGTTGCAGGGAGAGGCGGGCGAGGGCGTCGAGCGTTAGTCTCGCGTCAGCGCTTTGCGGCGTCGTGGTCGTCTGTTGTTGTCGGCTTGGACCACGGGTGGGAGCGCCACGCCGACGTGCGACGCTCCGGCGCCTCTTCGCCGCAGGTTGCGTCGGCCTGGGTTCCGGTCAGTGCCCGAAACACTGCCCGGGATTGCGACCCCTGACCGCGCAGCGCCTGCAGCAACGCCTCCATCAGCAACAAAACGTACACCACGGGCAGGATGCTCGGATTGTGGAGACGGGTGAAACGCAGCCGGCTGTGCCCGAGCTGGTAGCTCGCGCGGGCGCTCCGGCTCGCTCGGGTGCCGGTGCCGGCGCTGGCCCCCTTGCGGTGGTAAACCAGGCTGTCCGCCGCATAGCCGAGCCGCCAGCCCTCGCCGCCGCGCAGCGTCCAGTCCATCTCTTCGTAGTAGAGGAAATAGCCTTCCGGCAGCGGGCCGGCCTGCTCGATGAAGCCTCGGGAGACCAGCATGGACGCGCCGTAGAGGTGGTCCAGCATCCGCTCGACCTGTCGGGCGGGGAGGGCGTGTTGCAGGGGGCGGTCCTTGCCGATGAGGCGGGACAAGGACGCAGCTCGGTAGAATCGCGCACCGCCCTGGCATTGGATGCGCGTTGGCGCGTCATAATGCAGCAGCGTCGAGCCGCAGAGGCCCATGTTCGGTTCATCGAGGCGGCGTAACAGGGCGTCCAGGGCGTCGGCATGGACCACCGTGTCGTTATTCAGCAGCCAGATCGCGCGGCAATCGGGGTGCGCCATCGCATACCGAATTCCGAGGTTGCACCCTGCGCCGAAGCCGCGGTTCTCAGAACCCTGGATCAGGGTAAGACGGGGCGGCTGGTCCTGTCCGTAGGGTTCGTTTTCGCGCAGTAGCCGGTGGCTGATGGGCTTCGGGACCGGCGGATGGCTCAAGCTGCGCAGCGGGCCGTCGGCGGGGAGGGCGTCGAGTCCGCCCCGCGCCCAGGCGATGATCCGCTCTACGGACCCATCGGTGGAGCCGTTGTCGCAGACGACCACCCGTGCCGCGAGTGTGTGCAGGCGGGACAGGCTCTCCAGGCAGGTCAGGGTGTGCGCCCACGCATTCCAGTTCACGATAACAACGTAGACCGATGCCGGGTGTGAGCATGGGGAGTCGCTGCCGGGAGCCGTTTCGAGCATGTCCACCAAGATCCTATCGTTGAGCGCCTTCGATATTTGCCCGCCGCGCTCGGGCGGCGCGCTCCGCACGACCGCCATCAATCGGGGGCTTGGCGAGCTCGGCTGGGAGGTGACGCAGTACGTCGCCTTTCCGTCATTGTCGCAGCGGTTCCTACACGCGTCGGGGCCATCCCGATCTCCGGGTTCGGGATGGCAGGAGCAGCACGCCCGCGGCGTCGCCCTGAAGCCCCTCGCCTGGTTGCTGAATCACTTGAGGCTGCCGCCGCTCGCAGCGGATCTCGGCCCTCGCGGGCTCCTGCTGGAGCCGGCCCTGCGCGCCCTGCTGGACGAGGCCGATGTGGTCATCGCCGAGCATCCTTGGTTGTTCCGCGCCCTGTATGGCGCCGGCGGCCGAAAGGAGACGCGCTGGGTACTCGATGCACACAATATCGAATATCCGCTCTATGCCGCACGCGCCGCCGGGCCAATCGGGCGACGCGCTGCCAGCCGCCTCCGGGATCTGGAAGCCTTCGCGTTCCGCCAGGCCGACCTTGCGTTGGTGGTCTGTGACCAGGATGCGGCCGCCGCCCGAGACCACTACGCCGTGCCAGCCGAGCGGTTGTGGGTTGCACCCAACGGCGTGGATTGTACGGCGTTGCAGCCGGTGACCGAGGCCGAGCGGCAAGCGCGTAAACGGGCCTTGGGATTGGAGGATGGACCAGTGGCGCTCTTCGTCGGCGCCGATTGGCCGCCGAACGTCGAGGCCGCCCGAGAGATACTGCGGCTGGCCGCAGAGCTGGCCGACACGCCGTTGCAGTTCGTGATCGCCGGAGCCGTTGGACAAGCCCTGCAGTTGGATGCGACGCTGGCGACCGTTCGGGTGACCGGCCCAGTGGACGACATCCGGCCATGGCTGGAGGCGGCGGATTTGGCACTCAATCCAATGCGCTCGGGCGGCGGCTCCAACATCAAGCTGTTGGAATACCTCGCCTTCGGATTGCCCACCATTTCGACGCCCTTCGGTGCGCGTGGCCTCGATCTTGTTGCCGGGGAGCAGGTCATGATTGTGCCGCTGGAGGGGTTTGGTCCCCTGCTGTGTGCGGCTGCGGATCCACGGCAGCGTGCGGCCTGGGCACGATTAGGTCGAACGGGGCGCAGCGCGGTGGAGGCCCGTTTCGATTGGGGCCAGATCCTTGCGGGGGTTGATGCGGCGTTGGCGCGTTGCCTCGCAAGTCGATGCCTCGGGCGGTGACCACGGTGGTGCGCGGGTCAGATTCGCGATCTGCCACTTTGGCTCGATGCCAGACGGTCCAGGGTGTCGATTTGATGAGGCAGAGGATTGATCTTCTCGGCCATCAGTCGCGCGTGGGCTGCACGGAAGGCGGCCTTGGGTCGATCTCCACGCAAGATCGCCACGGCGGTTTCCAGTGCGTCGCGAGTCGCGTTGGCCGAGAAGCGGAAGCACAAGCCGTAGCGCTCGGACAACTCGTCGGTGTAGCCGCGCCCACGGTCGTCGATATAGATGGCCGGGACGCCGAGCACCGCCGCCTCGGCACACATGGTGGCGCTATCGGCAACCAGTAGCTCGGAGAAGGCGATCAGGTGGTGCAGCGCGTCCACCGGGACCGGGCTGCTCATGGCCGCCAGGTCCGGCGGCAGTTGCGACTCGGCGCTGATCAGGACGTCCGCCCATCTGCCCAGGCCTGCGATCAAGTCCCGCTTGGCGGTATCCGACAGTCCCTCGACGCCGAAGTCGTGGGAGGCGTTGTTTTCGACGAATCGAACCAGCACTCGTCGTCGTTCGGGGACGATATCGAGATCACGCAATACTCCGGGGTCTGCCTCGAACTGGTCAGGATGCAGGTACGCGAGCGGGTGGTAACTCGGATAGAGCCTGTGCTTGCTCCCGACCCGTCCCCGATAGCAGTCCGGTGAATGCACCTCGGTCACCGCAGGCAGATACAGCAAGCGGTTCAACCGGTGGATCTCGGTGTCGTCGAAGACCACGGAAGGAACACCCAGCCAGCGGCCGACATGCGCCGCGCTCGGGCTGTTGTTGGCGATGACGACGTCGGGCGCGAAGTCCCGCGCCGCGCGCAGCAAACGCCCGTCCCGCAATGCCAACTCCAGCATCAGGCCGCCCAAGCCGCAGCCTTTGCGGGTGATGGCCCGATGCTCGATACCGAAGGCTTGCAGCAGCGGAATCGTGAGGTCCTTGTACCGGCTGGTCACCAGGACCGCATCGCCGCGCTTCTGCTGGAAATCGATGAGATGGCGGAAGAAGTGCACATCGGCTGGATGCACGATGTCGTACAGGAACTTTAGGGGCCGGCCCAGGGCTGCTTTGCATCGGAACGACATAACCGCGGCATCATAGCCGACCCTGGCGCCGCTCTCACTTCAGCTGTCTCGTGCTGGACACGCCCGGCATGCGAGAGTTGCAGCTGACAGACGCTTCGACCGGCATCGCCAACACCTTTGAGGAAATTCAGGCCCCGTCGGGGTAGACCCAACACTCGTGACATTCGATCTCCCGCAGTGCCTCCACGTGCTCGTCGAATGCGTCGTTCCAGACGCGGCCGAGCTCGGCTTCCCAGTACGCCCGAGCATAGTGGCGCGGCATCTGCGAGCCGTGCGACCAGCCGAAAAACACCCGCAACTTCGACAGCGCCTCTTCTTCACCGACGCCATGCTTGCGCAAGGCGTTGAGCCGGGTCACGACGCAGGTGTGGCGCAAATCGTGAGCGGTGAACTTGGCATGCTCGATCCCGCGCTGATCGACCAGCAGGTCTCGGGCCGACCGGGAAAGTGCGGCATCGGCGCGTGCCATGATGTGCTCCAGCATCCGTTTCGAGAGCGGACGGCCGCGATTGCTCACGAACAAGGCGTGGGTGCCGCAATGCGCGCGCCGACATGCCGACGCAAAGTCCCCTACCAGCGTCGCGACCCGATCGGTCACCGGGATCTGGCGCAGCGCATACGCGTTCTTCAAAGACGGTGCCAGCGCCCGCGGATCGATCTCGGTCTGCTCCTCGAACAGGTTGCGCACCGTCATCCAGTGGCGATCCCGAATGAGGCTTGGGTCGTGTTGGGAGCGCACGCAGTTCACGGGCAGCAGCAGGGCCTCGCCGGCGCGAAGGCCGCAGTGCAGCAGCACAAGAAACAGCGTGTAGTTGCGCAATCGCTCGGTCCGGCTCTTGAACGGGTTGCGCTCGCCCTCCGGGTCGAAGATCGCGTAGAGGTCCTGAAGCACGCCGCTCGGGAGCGCACGAAGGGTTTGCTCACGTGCGGCCGGCGCAAATGTCATCTGCTGGACGCGCCGCTCCAAGTCTTGCAGCCGGTGACGGACATCCTCGACCTCCTGCAGCGACCCTCGGGCAGCGGCGACGTTGCGCAGGGTGCTCAGCACGAACCGGCTCGCGGCATGCCAACGGCCGCTGACGGCGCGTTGCTCGATCGCGGCCAGGTTCTGCTCGCGGAGCAGGAACGCTTCGAGCGCGCAGGAGACCGCATCGGTATCGAGCCTGGCTAGGAGTTGGTCGAGCACGTCGGCGCCGTGCATCTCTTCGACATGCAGGTAAAAGGCATCGATGCCGGCGAGCACAGTTCGACGCGAGCTCTCGGCCAGGGCCGACATCTGAGTCAGCTCGTGGATCGTCGCCCAGAAGCGCGGAACGCCACTGGCACCGACAACCGTACAGCGTCGCAGCGCCGGCGGCACGAGAGCATCGCGGAGATGGAGGATGGACAAGCGTTGAGCGGAAACCTCGCGAGAGCGGAAATTGCGCAATACCGTACGCTAGGGTACCCGCGCTGGTGCGTCAGCACAGCAGGTTCGGCCAGGTTGCGCACCATTATCCAGATGTCGACTTGTGCGTATAATCCTTGTTATGTAAAGTCGCGCTGCCTGGAAAGCAGGCGGTGGAGGCAGGCCGGACTTCACATAACCTGTCGCGTCAAACATCCGGATCAGTAGCGGCCCCCTTCAGATAGTCGCGCACCGCGCGGACGAAGGCTTCGGCCTGAGACAGCAACTCCCTGGCATCCTGCGGCTCCACCGCGCCGCCCGTATAGTCGGCGAGCAGTCGGATCTCTTCCGCTCGATTGAGCATCCGCCCCAGTTCCTTCGGCAAGCGCCCGGTTTTGATCAGCCGCAGACCAAAGGCCGCGATGAGCCCGTTGTGGGTGCGCGTGGCCTCGGGTTCGGCCTCGCTCGCGAGCGCGGCACGCGCTGCATCGAACATGGCGTAGTAGGCGCGGTTGCAGGCGCCGTCCGCATCGCCGGCATCAAGCAACAGCCGTGCTGACGCCAACGCCCGAGCGGCCTTTTGCATCAGCTGTGTCGCGTGCTGTGATTGGGTCACAGCCGCAGGCCCTCGCGGGCGATGTTCTTCAGCAGTGCGGGATTGGCGTATTGGTCCGGGTTCGCCCACTCGTCTTCCCAGATGGGAAGCGGTTGGATGCGAACGCCGGTCTCAAGCAAGACGTCGAAGGCATCGTCTGCCATGGCCAGCTTGGTTGGCAGCAGGCGCTGGTGGCTTCCGCGGAGCAGCACGGCAACATCGGCGTCGCTATGCCGCGCGTGATCACCGCGTGCGCGACTGCCGAAGAGCAGCAGTTCCGCCACGTCGTACTTGGCCCCGATCCTCTCGGCGAACATGCGCAAGGCAGCCATGGTCGCGGCGTCAGGTGGCGTGTGGGCTGCTAGGGTCATGGCGGGTTTTATCGGGTCCAAGGCGGCAGACGACGAGGCATGTTCCCAGGGTCCGAGGCCGATTAGCTGGTCGATGGGCCGCGATCCATGGACTCTTCGATCCACTCGGCGGCGGTGACCTGGAACGGGCTCACCCCGCAGCGACCCAAGGCTTCGACGAAGGCCAGCCGCGACAGGCCCGCAAGCTCCGCGGCCCGCTCCTGGCTCAGCTCCCTTTTCGCGTACCACTGAACGGCCGCGGCGATGCGCATCTCACGTGCGAAGGACTCCGGGTCTTTATGCAGCGACGCGAGCGAGCCCTCGGGGATGTCGACCGTGATTTGAATCATGACAACGCTGCTCCAACGGGGCCGGTGTCCCAGACCGGCTGGGGTGGCGGATCAGCAATGGCGACAGCCAGGACACGCTTGCCGCTGCGGATGCTGAGCAGCGCTGTTGCCCGCAACCTGCGCAGCGTGATCTGGCCGTATGCCGCCCGCAAGGCTTCCAACTCCTGCTGCGCCGCCGGCGAGGACGGTCCGTCGGTGCTGAGCTCGACCATCCGCGCCTGGTCCTCCTCGGACATCATGGCGTCCGCGGCTTCCATGAGCCGAGCGTCGTCCCACCAGGTCATGTCGACCAGCTCGGTGCGCATGTCCTCGGGCACATCGTCCAGCGATGGCACCACGCCGTCGAGCATCGCGGTGAGCACTTCCTCAAGCGGCCGGTGCACGGCGCGCGCCGCGCCGCCGACGCGTTCGGCGAGGGCGTCGGGCAGGTTGATCGTGATGGTCGTCATCTGCGGCTCCCGTGGTCTGGCACTCGCCAGGGCTTCATTGGTCCGATGATAGCGGAGCCGAACCCGATCGTCGCAATGGTGCGCCGAACGAGGCACCTGACAAGACATCAGACATGGCCTTCCGCTAGTTTTCGTTCCGTTGATCGCGGAACCCCCATCAAGCGTCCGCGCTGAATAAGGGGCGAAGATGCGGCGAGATCTCCATCAGCAGTGTTCTGATCAACGGCGGCGGCAGCCCATCCGCGAACAGTGCCGGCCAAGCCGCGTCGGCCGGAATCGCAATCGCGCTCACATTGAACCCCAGTTCGGCAGCCCCCGCTTGAAATGGGCGGAGGTCCTCGTCCCGCACTTGGTTAAAAATCACGGTGGCGCGAGGTGCGCCACCCCTCGCCCGAAGATCGTCAAGCAGGACTGCAACTCGCTCCAGCGCCCAGATGTCCGGCCAAGCCGGCCGGGTCGGGATCAACAGTAGGTCGCCTGCGGAGATGATGTCGAGCGTATGCTCACCGATCATCGGCGGACAGTCGATCAACACATCGTCGAAACCTGCGCCGAGACCCGGTTCATCGACGCCGATACGGCGGGCCAGGCCGAGGCCGCTGTCGCAGCGCACTTGCACGCCGAGCCCGTCGGCATATCGCTCCCCCCAAGCCGCAGCGCTGGCCTGGGGATCAAGATCGAGCAGCAACACACGCCGCCCGAGGCCAGCAAGAGCAGCGGCACAACCGACGGCAAGCGTCGTCTTGCCGGTGCCGCCCTTCTGGTGCCATAGCAGCACTGGGCGCGGCCCAGGCTGCCGCTGTCCCATCTCTGGGGCTCACCCACGATGATCGCTCCTGGTTACGTCCACTCGGTGTCTCATGTTCGCGCGTCGCGCTTGGCCCGTCCGGTCGCATCTACCCTGATGTGGACCCCATGAGCTGGACACCCGGAAGGCGAAGAATCGGGCTTCCGAGGGAGGCCGGATGCGGCGCAAGCAGACATTTCTACTCTGCATAAACCGGACGTCACTCTATTGCGCCTACACTGGTGCGCACCAAAATTTGGCCGTCTGCGCCGCTGGCGTCGGGGACCTGCTCGCGGTCGTCAGCGCCGCGGCCTGACGAGTGTCAGCGGCAGGCCGCAGGTCATGGCTCGCCGAATCGCAGCGCCCGCACGTCGCGAGCACCGTGCACGACGCGCACGATGATGACGTCGGTGTCGGTGAAGCGGTAGTACAGCGCGTAGTCGCGATGGAAGTGGACGCGTAGGCCCGCGGCCAGTTGATCCCGACGTGGTCCGATCTCCGGGTGGTCCTGGACGGTCTCGAAGCGCGCCTCGATCTCCCGGACCAGCTTCGATGCCGCCGTGCGGTTGTCGGCGGCGATGAAACTCCAGATCTCGATCAGGTCCTGCTCGGCGCTCTCGGTCAGTCGGAGCCTGTCATTCGGACGGGCTTGGGCGGCGCTGCAATCGCTCTTCTCCCCGTCGAATGATGCGCTCGGCGTCGAAGTCGCGCACGCGCCCGGCCTCGATGTCGTCGAGGCCCTCCTGGACCGCCGCACGCAGGTCGGCGAGCTCTTGTGCTTGCAGTGCGCGCTTGTGGCGCCAGTCGCGCAGGGCCTCGCGGATGATCTCGCTGCTGGAGGCGTACTCGCCCGCCTCGACGGCGCCGCGCAAGGTCTGGGCCATCTCGGGGGTGAGGGTGATGGTGATGCGTTCCATGGTGTTCATGGGTATGAACATATCATACTTGTTCCCCGATGCACGCCCGTTGGAAGGGCGATGTAGGGGAAGGTCCGCCCGTGGGTTGGCTGCCCAGCGGCGCCGAATCGCGGCGGCCTCGTCGCGAAGACAATAGGAAAAAAGAGGGGCAATGAGGCAGTCCGAGGCTGTGGTTGCGGCGATGAATCGGTAGCCTCGCCTGTCCCGGACAGGATCACCGCATATCGCCGTCGGCGGCGTCAGCGGCAGCGTGCCGGATCGGCAGAACGTTCTCGGGCAGCGCGCCCATCTGGCCGAGGCTCTCCAGGGCCAGCGGGTGGTGGGCGAAGAATCGCAGCCAGGCGCGGGTGCCGCCCAGCTCACCGACGGCGCTCAGCATGGCGCGATGCGAGGCGACCAGCAGCTGGTTGCGCCCTTCGACCTCTTCCAGGCGCTGGCGCAGGCGGGCGAGGGCGATGCTCTCGTGGGGTCCGGCTTTGCCGCGATGAGTGTCGGGGGTCAGAGGGTCAGAGGGTCAGGGGTCACATGTAACGGCAGCCTTCTCGTCGCGCTTGACCGCGCGGCTCACCGTCATCCGGCTGACGCCGAGGTAACCGGC
>NZ_CAJXWY010000051.1 GCF_913062725.1 uncultured Thiohalocapsa sp. | reverse complement strand
TCGGCTTCCTCCTCGATGGACAGCCCTTGGAGCTCCATCCCTCAATAGACTGCGAGATGCGGCTGGTCTGGCCATAGCGGAATGAGTTTGCCGTAATTTGTACTGTACAGAGAAGCGCCCCTATAATCTCCCGGGACTTGACACTTAATTCTCCGCTCGGAATGGCCGAGATGACGGAGTTGGCCATCACATCCGCAGGCCTCTACAACCTGAGCGTCGGGAAAATATCAAAGATCGCGATCCCCATCCCACCCCTCGCAGAACAACACCGCATCGTCGCCAAGGTGGATGCCCTCATGGCCCTCTGCGACCGACTGGAGGCCGCGCTGAGCACCGCCGATACCACCCGCACCCGTCTGCTCGAATCCCTTATCCACGAGGCGCTGAAACCCTCGGACGCGATCCCGGAAGCCGCCTGACCGTGCCCATTCAACACAGCCTCTGGACCGTCTCGGGAAATCCCTCCGAAGTGACCCAAGGCATCTTGCCCTCCGAGCAACTGCTCGAAGACATGATCGTTGCCGAGCCCAGAATCCTCTCGAGCGAGTGGATGCTGATTGGCCGCCAGGTGGAGACCGGCCAGGGTGGGCGCCTCGACCTGCTCGCCATCGCGCCGGACGGCAGTCTGGTGCTGATCGAACTCAAGCGCGACCGCACGCCGCGCGAGGTGGTTGCCCACGCGCTCGATTATGCCGCCTGGGTCGAATCATTGGACGCGGAGGACATCACACGCATCTACCGCCGCTTCCAGCCAGACCGCAGCCTGCCGGTGGATGCAGCCGCCGAGCAGGCGCTGAAGAAGCGCACCCTGACCAACCTCTACAACGAGCGCCCGACATGGCTCGACAACGACCACAAGGCGCTCGATGCCGCGGTTGCGACTGCGTATGGCTGGGACGACTACAGCCCCGACATGCCTAACGAAGAAATCCTCTCCCGGCTGCTGGCGCTGAACCTGGAGCGCGCTGAGCGCCAGGCGTAGGACTGCCCGTCGCCGACCCCCTCCCGCATCACCGACACCGACGCCAGCGCTGACGCGGGCGAATCACCACACTCCCGAGTCAACCTATATTTCTCAGTCGATGGTATGTAAAATGCTTTGCGTGTTTCCGTCTATAGGTTGATATGGCAGCATGGTTATTCCATCCCGCCTTTGCTGCGCCCGGTGTTCGTCGCATCGCACCACGTCGGCGCCTGTCCTGGAGCCGCCCGCGCAGTGGGTTTCTGGTGCCAGCGGGCCGTCATCGCTGACCCGTGGCATATCCGTGGCATGGACTTTTTGGCGGGCAAAGAAAAAGGGCTTCGGAATCCCGTAAGCCCTTGTATTTATTGGCTCCCCGAACTGGACTCGAACCAGTGACCCACTGATTAACAGTCAGTTGCTCTACCAGCTGAGCTATCGGGGATCAGTGAGCCGAGAACTATAGCCGGTGTTACGTTGATGCGTCAACCGCCGGAAGCGCTGGAGCACTGGCGCAGGCGGTTGGGCGCAGGCCTGCTTCGGGCGCAGGCGTTGGGCGCGGCGGTGCCCGGCTGCGACGGCGACT
The DNA here is from genome assembly GCF_913062725.1 of uncultured Thiohalocapsa sp. Classification (GTDB taxonomy): domain Bacteria; phylum Pseudomonadota; class Gammaproteobacteria; order Chromatiales; family Chromatiaceae; genus Thiohalocapsa. The sequence continues at coordinate 26,830 of NZ_CAJXWY010000051.1, read as the reverse complement.
GAGCGATGCGGCGATGCGCTTGGGCCGGTGTCAGCCCGCTGCGCAGGCGACGCCGGTGTCCTCGAGCCTGACCCGGCCCATGGCCGAGATCACGATGCGGGCGGGGTCGATGCCGTTGGGACTTGGATCGCAGACGCGCAGACTGCCGGGGCCTGAGCAACCGCCCATCTGCAGCGTCCCATCGTCTTCGAACTCGAAGCAGGGGCGGTTGCCGACGATGGCCATCGTGCGGGCTTGCTGCTGCACGCGCAGCACCGACGTCATCCGGCCCGCCGCGTCCAGCGCCACGACGGCGTAGCCGTGGCTCCAGGCGTCGTCGCTTGGTGTGGCGCTGCAACCTTCGTGGGCATGCCCGGGGGCGATGGGACAGACCCGGATGTTGAGCGCCCGCATGATCGCCTGCGCCCGCGCAAAGTTCAGGTGCCCCACCAGGGCGTTCACCTCCACCGCACGGGCGTGACGCTTGGCCAGCGTCGTCATGCCCGAGACGCCCACCGTGAGCACGATCACCGCAATGGTCATGCTCATCAGCAGCTCGACCAGCGTTATGCCTTGCTGGGGCTTTGGCGCGGCGCGGATGGTCATGGCAGGTCCCGGGTGTCGACATGCGCTCGGGCGCGGCGGCGGCAGGGGTTGGCGTGCCAGCCGCAACGCCCGCCGCGACCCGGTAGCCAGGGCTGTGCGGGGCTGGTCAGCCGGCGACGGCGGCGATGCGCGCCATGGCCTGCTCCAGGTTGTCGCGGCTGGTGGCGATGGAGATGCGCACGCAGCCATCGAGCCCGAACGCCGAGCCGGGCACCAGGGCGACGCCGGCCTGCTCGATGAGGTATTCGGCCAGCTCCAGGTCGTTGCTGACGCCGCTCAGGCGGTCGATTAGCCCGCTCACTTCCGGGAAGACGTAGAAGGTGCCGTCCGTGGGCAGGCAGTCGACACCGGGGACGGCGTTCAGGGCCTCGACGACGAAGTCGTGCCGCGCCTTGAAGGCCGTCAGCATCTCGCCGATGCACGCCTGCGGCCCCTCCAGCGCCGCCTGCGCCGCCACCTGGCTGATGGAGGTGGGGTTGGAGGTGCTCTGGGACTGGATCTTCTTCATGGCCTTGATGATGTCGGCGGGGCCGCCGGCGTAGCCGATGCGCCAGCCGGTCATGCTGTAGGCCTTGGAGACGCCGTTCAGCACCAGGGTGCGGTCGGCGAGATCGGGGCAGGCGTTGAGGATGTTGACGAAGGGGGTCGCCGTGTCCCAGCGGATGTGCTCGTACATGTCGTCGGTGGCGATGAGGGCGTCGGGGTAGTCCCGCAGCACCTCGCCAAGCGCCGCCAACTCGTCTTTGCTGTAGGCCATGCCGGTGGGGTTGGACGGGCTGTTGATGACCACCAGCCGGGTGCGCTCGCTCATGACGCCGCGCAGCTGCGCCGCGGTGATCTTGAAGCGCTGATCGGCACCGGCGTTGACGATCACGGGCGTGGCGCCCGCCAGCAGCACCATGTCGGGGTACGACACCCAGTAGGGCGCCGGGATCACCACCTCGTCGCCGGGGTCCAGCAGCGCCTGCGCCAGGTTGAAGAAGCTCTGCTTGCCGCCGCAGGACACCAGGATCTGCGCCGGCTGATAGTCCAGGCCGTTGTCGCGCTGGAACTTGGCGATGATGGCGCGCTTGAGCGCCGGGGTGCCGTCCACCGCGGTGTACTTGGTAAAGCCCGCGTTGATGGCCTCGATGGCGGCCTGCTTGATGTGGTGGGGGGTATCGAAGTCCGGCTCGCCGGCGCCGAGGCCGATGACGTCCTTGCCGGCGGCCTTCAGCTCGGCGGCGCGGGCGGTGATGGCGAGGGTGGCCGAGGGCTTGACGGCCTGGACACGGGCGGAGAGCTTGATGGTCATCGGATTGTCTGGGGTGCGGCTGCGGGTGGATGTGTTGTGCCCCAGGCTGCGGGGCGCGGCTGATGCATGGGTGCTGCGGTCGGTGCCTTGTCGCCCGGCGGCTTGGCAAGTGTCGAATGCAGCCCGAATAATAGTCAATGATCCAGGGCCCTGACATCCGTCGGGACCGCCGTCGCCCGCGCAAACCACAGCACCATGTCCCAGCCGTTCCAGCTCGCTTCCCAGTTTCCACCCGCCGGTGATCAGCCCGCCGCCATCCGCCAGCTGGTGGAGGGCCTGCGCGACGGCGAGGCCGGCATGACGCTGCTCGGCGTCACCGGCTCCGGCAAGACCTTCACCGTCGCCAACGTCATCGAGCAGGTGCAGCGCCCCACCCTGATCCTGGCGCCCAACAAGACCCTCGCCGCCCAGCTCTACGGCGAGATGCGCGAATTCTTCCCGCACAACGCGGTGGAGTACTTCGTCAGCTACTACGACTACTACCAGCCCGAGGCCTATGTGCCGGCCTCCGACACCTACATCGAGAAGGACGCGTCCATCAACGAGCACATCGAGCAGATGCGCCTGTCCGCCACCAAGGCCCTGCTGGAGCGCCCGGACGTGATTCTGGTGGCCACGGTCTCCAGCATCTACGGCCTGGGAGACCCGGAAGCCTACCTGCAAATGGTGCTGCATCTCTCCCGCGGCGAGCGCATCGACCAGCGCGCCATCCTGCGGCGGCTGACGGCGCTGCAATACCGCCGCAACGAGATCGAGCTGAGCCGCGGCAGCTACCGGGTGCGCGGCGACGTCATCGACATCTACCCGGCGGAGTCCGACGATGAGGCCCTGCGGGTGGAGCTGTTCGACGACGAGGTGGAGGCGCTGTCGCTGTTCGATCCCCTCACCGGCGAGCTCAAGCACAAGGTACCCCGCTACACCGTCTTCCCGAAGACCCACTACGCCACCCCCCGCGAGACCATTCTCAACGCCGTGGAGCAGATCAAGGACGAGCTGCGCGAGCGCCTGGAATGGCTGCGCGCCAATGACAAGCTGGTGGAGGCCCAACGCCTGGAGCAACGCACGATTTTCGACCTGGAGATGATGGTGGAGGTGGGCTACTGCTCGGGCATCGAGAACTACAGCCGCTACCTGTCCGGCCGCGGCGCCGGCGAGCCGCCGCCGACCCTGTTCGATTACATCCCGTCCAACACCCTGCTGGTCATCGACGAGAGCCATGTCACCGTGCCGCAGCTGGGCGGCATGTACCGCGGCGACCGCTCGCGCAAAGAGAACCTAGTGGAATACGGCTTCCGGCTGCCGTCGGCGCTGGACAACCGCCCGCTGCGGTTCGAGGAATTCGAATCCCGCCAGCCGCAGGTCATCTACGTGTCGGCCACCCCGCGCGACTACGAGACCCAGCACTCCGGCGCCGTCATCGAGCAGGTGGTGCGCCCCACCGGTCTGGTGGACCCGGAGGTGGAAGTGCGCCCCGCCCTGACCCAGGTGGACGACCTGCTGAGCGAGATCCGCGAGCGCGTCGCCGCCGACGAGCGCGTGCTGGCCACCACGCTCACCAAGCGCATGGCCGAAGACCTGACCGACTATCTGAGCGAGCACGGCGTGCGCGTGCGCTACCTGCACAGCGACATCGACACGGTGGAGCGGGTGGAGATCATCCGCGACCTGCGCCTGGGCGAGTTCGACGTGCTGGTGGGCATCAACCTGCTGCGCGAGGGCCTGGACATGCCGGAGGTGAGTCTGGTGGCGGTGCTCGACGCCGATAAGGAAGGCTTCCTGCGCTCCGAGGGCTCGCTCATCCAGACCATCGGCCGCGCCGCCCGCAACGCCCATGGCAAGGCCATTCTCTACGCCGAGACGGTCACCGGCTCCATGCGGCGCGCCCTCGACGAGACCGAGCGCCGCCGCGCCAAGCAGATCGCCTTCAACGACGAGCACGGCATCACGCCCCAAACCATCAAAAAGGCCGTGGCGGATATCATGGAAGCGCATGTGCCGGGCGCACCCAAGAGCGCCCGCGAGTACGCCAGGGCGGCCGAAGAGATCGCCGAGTACGCCGACCTGACACCGGCGCAGATGGCCGCCCGGGTCAAGCAGCTGGAGCGTGACATGTACCGCGCCGCCCGCGATCTGGAATTCGAGCGCGCGGCGGCCATCCGGGATCAGATCAAGGAGCTGCGGGGGCGGGGCCTGGCGGCTTGAGCATGATTGGGCCTTGCCGGCGGCAACGGCGGACCGTCCCCATGGACTAAAGTACCGGCTGTACTGCGGGCGTAACGGCGATATTCGCAACGCTGCGTAAATCTATCGACGGCGATCACACCGCCACACTGCCATCCCATGCTGCTGTCGCCCAAACACCGCTTCCTGTTCGTGCACATCGCCAAGACCGGCGGCACCAGTGTGCGCGCGGCGCTGCAGCGACGGCGCTGGGCGGACCCCTGGTACTGGCCCATGTTCCTGTGCAGTCGCTTCAGCCACTTGAGCGGGCACCGCATCGCCACCAAGCTGCCGCGGCACGCCAAAATCGTCGCCGCTAAGGAATTGCTGCCCAAGGCATGGTTCGAGGCACTGTTCAAGTTTGCGTTCGTGCGCAACCCCTGGGATCTGCAGGTGAGCTCTTTTCATCACATCCGCCGCGAGCGCCCACAATTCCTCGGCGGCCATGACGACTTCGCCGGCTTCCTGCGCTGGAAGCTCGACCCGGGCCGCCCGTACCAGTTCCATGTGGATACCTCCATCGAGCTGCAGACGGACTATCTCATCGACCTGCACGGCGACATCGTCGTGGACTTCATCGGCCGCTACGAGCGCTTGGACGCGGACTTCGACGAGGCCTGCCGACGCATTGGACTCGGCAAGATCCAGCTCCCGCACCGGCGCCGGGCTACGGACCGCGCCCACGACTACCGCAGCTACTATGACACCGACACGGCCGAGCTGGTGGCGCGCCATTTCGCCCGCGATATCGCACTGCTGGGCTATGCCTTCGACCCCGGCGATGGCTGAGGCCGTCGCCATGCGTCACACCCGAAATGGACTGGTTTCTGCTCGCGCTGCTGTCCGCGGCGACCCTGGCGTCCGCCGATGCCGCCACCAAGGCCTGGCTGCAGGACTACTCCGCGGCCGAGATCAGCGTCGTGCGCTTCTCGGTGAGCGGGCTGTTGCTGTCGCCACTGCTGCTGGGCATGCCGGCGCCCTGGACCCTGCCCGCGCCCTTCTGGGGCTGGCTGGCGGCGATGCTGCCGCTGGAGATCGCGGCCATGCTGCTGTACATGACGGCCATTCGCGATCACCCCCTGTCGCTGACCCTGCCCTACCTCGCCTTTACGCCGGTGTTCGTGCTGGTCATCGCCGATTGGCTGTTGGGCGAGCGGGTGTCGGCCCAGGGGATGCTCGGCGTACTGCTGGTGGTGGCCGGCGCCTGGCTGCTCAACAGCCGCCACGCCGAGCTCACCCGGGTGCGCAGCTGGGCGGCGCCGCTGACCGCCATCGTCCGGGAGCCCGGCTCGCGGGTGATGCTGCTGGTGGCGCTGCTCTATGCCTTTACGGTCACCATGGGCAAGGCGGTGCTGGACTACCTGCCGGCGGTCTATTTCGGGCCCTTCTACTTTTTGGTGCTGGGGCTGACGATGCCGCTGGTGTGGGCGCTGCCGCTGCGGCTGCGCACACGGGGTGCCGCGGGCGCCGGCGGCGGCCAATGGGCGCTGCGGGGCCCGCGCGGGCTGTTGCGCCGGCCCTGGGCGGTGCTCGTGGTGGCCGCCCTGCATGGGCTGATGGCCTTCACCCATTTTCTGGCCATCGCGCGGGTGGAGGTGGCCTACATGATCGCCATCAAGCGCACCAGCCTGCTGTTCGGCATTCTCTACGGGGCGCTGGTGTTCGGCGAACGGGGCCTGCGGTCGCATCTCGCCGCCGGCGCCCTGATGCTGGCCGGGGTCGTTCTCATCGTCAGCAGCTGAGGGCGGCCGGCGCCGGCGGTGCTGGCCGATGACTGCGTCAGCCGACCCCGTGCTGCCCATCCGCCGCGCCTTCCCGCCGGTGCTCGGCGCGGCGCCGCGGCTGTTGATCCTGGGCTCCATGCCCAGCGAGGCCTCGCTCGCGCGCCGCCAGTACTATGGCCATGCGCGCAACGCCTTCTGGCCCATCATGTTGCGCTTGCTGGGCCTGCCGGCCGATCTGGGCTACGGCGCACGCACCCAGGCCCTGCGGGAGCATGGCATCGCGCTGTGGGATGTGATCGCCGCCTGCGCCCGGCCCGGCAGCCTGGATGCGGACATCCGCCCGCAGACGGTGCAGGTGAACGACTTCGCCGCATTGCTCGCGGCGCAGCCGAGCATCGCGTGCATCGCCTTCAACGGCGCCACCGCCGAGCGCGAGTTCCGCCGCCGCGTATTACCGTCCCTCACCAGCGCGCAGGCGGATATCGAGCGCCTGCGGCTGCCGTCCACCAGCCCGGCGCATGCGGGCATGCGCTTCGAGGCCAAGCTCGCCGCCTGGCGGGTGCTGCTGCAAAAGATGGGGGCGGCGGCATCGATCCGGCCGCTACCATGAGACCCGACGGGGCAGACCCGGCAGGATAGCCGACGCCTGCGGATTGTCGGTTTTGGCGGACTGGGTGGCGGCTGGCCGGGGGGCTCCTCAGCAGAGATGCTGTCGTGCGGCCTGCGGGGACGTAGCCATAACGTCCCGCGCGAGCCGCCCCCAGGCCGGGCGGGCTTCAGCAGCCGCCTTCGGTGGTGGCGTCCACGTTCTCCCGCCACCAGTCCTGGTAGGCCTGGTCCGGTGCCAGCACCCGGGCGGTGCCGGCGGACAGCGGCGCGCCGTCGGCATCGCGCACCTCGATGGCCATGTCGACGAGGCCGCCGCGCAGGATGCGCGCGACCGTGAGTGTGACGCCGATCTCGTCGCCGGGGCAGATAGGCCGGCGGAAGCGCTCGGGGCAGAAGGTCAGCCCCAGGGTGCCGTCACCCGGAAACAGGGTGCCGAAGAGCGCCGAGATGGTGGTCTGGATGAGCCCGCCTGGCACGACGATATCGTGGATATCCGGAAAACGCATGCGCGCGGCGTCCAGGTCGCGGTGGATGGCATTGTGGTCGCCCACCAGATCGCAGTATTGGTCGACCTGCTCGCGGGTGAAGACGAGCCGCGCCTCGTGGCGCGTGCCCTGGGTCAGCATGGCTGCCGTCAGGCAACGGGTTCGGGTCATGGGCGGATTCTCCCTGGTGTGGAAACGGACCGACAGACACGAACTCCCCATGATATACCCGTCGCATCTCGGTTTTTTGGTTTCTGCGGGCTGGGCCGTGCCGCTCAGGCAACCGCCGTCGGCGTGCTTTTCTCGGCGGCGCTATCCGGCCAGGGCCGCGCGGCGGGCGCCGGATCGAACAGCTCGAGCCAGTGCACCACGGGCACCGAGGCGCCGGCGGCGAGATGCGTCTGGCAACCCACGTTGGCGGTGGCGATGAGCGCCGGACCGCCCTGCTCCAGCGCCACCAGCTTACGCTCGCGCAGCTGGTTGGACAGCCCCGCCTGGAGAATGGAGTAGGTGCCCGCCGAGCCGCAGCAGCTGTGGGCATCAGCCACCGGCAACAGCTCGAAGCCGGCCCGCCGCAGCAGGCCTTCCACCCGGCCCATGAGCCCCTGACCGTGCTGGAGCGTGCAGGGCGGGTGGAAGGCGATGCGCCGCGGGACGCCCCGCGCGCCGGGGTTCGGCAGTGGGGGCAGATCCTCGGCGCCCAGCAGCTCGGACGGGTCCCGCGCCAGGGCTGATACCCGCGCCGCCTTGTGGGCATAGTCCGGGTCGTCTTGCAGGTGATGACCATAGTCCTTGACCATGGCGCCGCAGCCGCTGGCGGTGACGACGATGGCCTCCGCCGGATCTGCCGCCTCCGGGGCGATGTGGGGCCACCAGGCGTCGATGTTGCGGCGCATGAAGCCGCGTGCCTCCGCGCCTGCGGCCAGGTGCTCGCTGACGGCGCCGCAGCAGCCGCCGCCGGGGCGAACGACGTCGATGCCAACGGCGTCCAGCACCCGGATGGCCGCGCCGACGGCGGCCGGCGTCAGCGCCGGCTCCACGCAGTTCTCCAGCATGATCACCCGGCGCCGGTGGCGCCGCCGCGGCAGCGGGCCCAAGGCGCCGGCGGCGGGCAGCTTGGCCTTGAGGGCCGCCGGCAGCAGTGGCTTCACCGCCTGGCCCAGCTTCAGCAGCGGCGTGAACCGCGCCGGATACGGCACCAGCAGCCGCAGCGCCCGGCGCATGAGCCGTTCCGCGAGCGGGCGCTGGACTTGCGCCTCCACCAGCGCCCGGCCAGTGGTCAGGAGCCGGTCGTACTGCACGCCCGAGGGGCAGGTGGTCATGCAGTTGAGGCAGGTGAGGCAGCGGTCGAGATGCGTCTGCACCGTGCGGGTGGGCGCCTCCCCCTCCAGCACGGACTTGATCTGGTAGATGCGCCCGCGCGGGCCATCCAGCTCGTCGCCGAGCAGTTGATAGGTGGGGCAGGTGGCGGTGCAGAAGCCGCAGTGGACACAGCTGCGCAGGATACGGTCGGCCTCACGGCCGGCGTCGGTGCCCGCGAGCGTGGAGACGAGGTTGGTTTGCATGGCTCGGGTACGGGTCGCGGCGGCTGGGTGGGGTTGGGGCGTGTGCCCGCGGCGGCGTGCGGTTCGGTCGGCCCGGCGTTACAGGTCGGGATACAACCGCCCCGGGTTCAAGATCCCCTGCGGGTCGAAGGCACGCTTGAGGTTGCGATGCAGTCGCAGCGGCACCGCCGCCAGCGGCGTGAACACCCCGTCCGCCGGCGCCCCGCCGCCGCCACCGCGGAACAGGGTCGCGTGACCACCGGCGGCCTGCGCCAGCGCCCGCACCCGGGCCGCCGGCAGCTCGCCGCGCAGCCAGCGCAGCGCAGCGCCCCACTCCACCAGGGACGCGCCGGCGCCGAGGTCCGCCGTGGCCGTGGCCGGCGTGGCCGGCGGCAGAGACAGACGCCAAAGCGGCGCATCGCCGGCAAAAAAGCCGAGCCGCTGCTCGCGCAGATCGCGCCAGAACGCTTCGGCAGCCTCCAGCGGCAGACCTTCGACGATGCGACGGGTCTCCGCCAGCGCCTCCTCGCCGCCGTCCACACGGACATGCAGCCGTCCGTCGAGCCAGGCGGTGGCGGTGATGGGCAGTGCCTGACGCGACCAGTGCCGCAGCAGATCCAGCGCCTCGGCGAGGGTCACCTCGCGCACCAGTGTCAGGGTATCGGGCGGCCGCGGGATGACCTTGAGCGACACCTCCAGCAGCACCCCCAGCACCCCGAGGGAGCCCGCCATCAGCCGCGAGACGTCATAGCCGGCGACGTTCTTCATCACCCGGCCGCCGAATGCCAGCACCTCGCCCTTGCCATTCAGTAGCCGCACGCCGAGCACCGCATCGCGCACGCTTGCGGCATAGGGCCGGCGGGGGCCGGACAGTCCGGCGGCGACGACACCGCCGATGGTGGCCGTCGACTCGCCCGGAGCCGGGCCGAAGTGCGGCGGCTCGAAGGGCAGCTGCTGCCCGTGCTCGGCCAGCAATGCCTCGACGGCGGCCAGCCGCGTGCCGCCGCGCACCGTAATGGCGAGCTCGGTGGGCTCGTAGGCGACGACGCCGGTGTGCGCGTTGCAGTCGAGCGCGGCGTCCGCCGCCACCGCGTTGCCATAGAAGCCCTTGCTGCCGCCGCCGCGGATGGCGAGCCGGCGACCCTCGGCGGCGGCGGCGCGCACCTGTGCGGCGAGTGCTTGCTCGGTATCGGGATTAAGCGCCTGGCCGGCGCTGACGGCGTTGTTCATAGACGCGTCGCATCTGGGTTTTAGGTTTTTTGCGAGTCTCAGTCCCGCGGCAACCGGTACGACACCTTGTCTCCGTCCAGGGTAATGAAGCCCTGGGCCTGCAGGTCGCCGATGAGCTGGCTCACCTCCCCCTCGCTCAGCTTCGGCTTGAACAGGGAGTCGATGGTGTTGGCCAGTGTCTTGACCCTGCGCGGGCGCGACTGGCCGCGGCCGGCGAGGTTGTTGACGATGACGCCCACCTTGTCGCCCTCGGCGACCGTCGCCGGCGTGCGCAGCGGCGGGATCTCCGCGAGATCCTGCTCCCGGTGGGCCTCCACACCCAGTCGTCGCAGGTATTTGATGAGCGGATCGAAGCCGGTGTCGCGGGAGATGACATGGAAGTAGCCCTCGGGGTCTTGGTGCACCAGCTCGCCGAGGGTGAAGGCGATGTGGAAGTCCAGTGCATTGCGGCCGTTGCCTGAAATCTTCACGTAGCGCCCGGCATCGCCCAGCTGCTGCATGGCGTCCACCAGGTCGAAGGGCAGCTTGGCCTGGTTTTCGCCGACGAAGACATGCACCCGGTAGCCCTTGCCCACCAGCAGCGACAGGTTCTTCGGCTGTACGTTCTCGAAGTCGATGAGGACGTGGTTGACCTTCTGCGGCTTCGGGCTCGAGGGTTTCTCCATGGCATGGGCCTCGGTGCTGGGGTGCGCTGCGCCTTGGACTCCGCTCAGAAGCGCGGCAGCTCCGGGAATTTGAGCTCGCCGTGGTGCACGTGCATGGCGCCGAACTCGGCGCAGCGGTGCAGCGTCGGCACCGCCTTGCCGGGATTGAGCAGCCCGTGGGGGTCGAAGGCGGCCTTCACCGCGTGCATCTGTGCAAGCTCATCGTTGGTGAATTGCACGCACATCTGGTTCAGCTTCTCGACGCCGACGCCGTGCTCGCCGGTGACGGTGCCGCCCACCTCCACGCACAGGGTCAGGATCTCGCCGCCCAGCTCCTCGGCCCGGTCCAGCTCGCCGGGGATGTTGGCATCGTAGAGGATCAACGGATGCAGGTTGCCGTCGCCGGCGTGGAAGACATTGGCCACGCGCAGGCCGTACTGCGATGACAGCGCGGCGATACGGTTGAGCACCGTCGGCAGCTCCTTGCGGGGGATGGTGCCGTCCATGCAATAGTAGTCCGGCGAGATGCGCCCGACCGCCGGAAAGGCGGCCTTGCGGCCCTTCCAGAAGCTCATGCGCTCGGCGTCGTCGCGGGCGGTGCGCACGTCGGTGGCGCCGGCGGCGAGCAGCAGGTCGCGCACCCGCATGACCTCCACCGACACCTCGGCGTTGAAGCCGTCCAGCTCGCAGATGAGGATGGCGGCGGCCTCCACCGGGTAGCCCGCGTGCACGAAGTCCTCCGCCGCGCGGATCGCCGGGTTGTCCATCATCTCCAGGCCCGCGGGCACGATGCCGGCGCCGATGATCTCCGCCACGGCGGCGCCGGCGGTCTCGACGTTGTCGAAGGCCGCGAGCAGGGCCTGGGCGCGCTCGGGCTGCGGCAGCAGCTTGACGGTCACCTCGACGATGACGGCGAGCATGCCCTCGGAGCCGGTCATCAGCGCCAGCAGGTCCAGCCCCGGCGAATCCAGGGCCTCGCTGCCCACCTCGAACAGCTCGCCGTCGATGGTGACCAGCTTCAATCGCACGATGTTGTGCACCGTGAGGCCGTACTTGAGGCAGTGCACGCCGCCCGAGTTCTCGGCGACATTGCCGCCGATGGTGCAGGCGATCTGGCTGGAGGGGTCCGGCGCGTAGTAGAGCCCATGCGGCGCCGCCGCCTCGCTGATGGCCAGATTGCGCACACCGGGCTCGACGCGGGCGGTGCGGTTGTCCGGATCGATGTCGATGCGCCGATTGAACTTGGCCAGCGACAGCAGCACACCGTCCGCCAGCGGCAGCGCGCCACCCGAGAGGCCCGTGCCGGCACCGCGCGCCACCACGGGCACGCCCTGCGCGCTGCACAGCTTCAGCACCGCCTGTACCTGCGCGACGGTCTCGGGCAGCGCCACCGCCAGCGGGCGCTGGGCAAAGGCCGTGAGCCCGTCGCACTCATAAGGCCCCAGCTCGGCCGGGGTGGACAGCACCGAGGCCGGCGGCAGGATGCGCCTCAGGGCGTCGACGATCTCGGGCTTGGGATTCAGCGGGCGTTCGTCGGGGATTCGGGGCATGGCATGGTCATTGTTGTCGCGCGGCATTCACCGGGCATGCTGCGGGTGTGCCGACGGATGTGCAAGCCCGCCCGCGCCGCTTGCGGGCTTGCGGACTGTCCGCCGCGACGGGCCCTGGGGCGGCGAGCTCACTGCGGGGCCGCAACCATGATTCGATACACCTCAGCCAGCGCATCATCGCCGCCCACATTACCTGGAAAAATCACCACCGGCAGCTCCGGAAAGCGCGGGTGATCCGCCGGGCAGCGCACCACCGAGCAGCCGGCGCGCACCTGGCCCAGTACGCGGGCCGTGGTCAGGGCGAGGCCCCGGCTCAGGGTGTCGTTGGAGGTGATGCCGCCCTTACTGATGAGGAAGCCGATGTCCGCGGGCAGGCGCTGCACCAGGTGCACCAGGAGGTCCGACACCCGCTCGCCGAAGGCCAGGCGCTCGGCCTTGCTCGGGAAGCGGTACTCGCCGCGGCTGGTGTAGAGCACCGCGCCACGGCCCTCGGCCGCGGCCGCTTCGACGCCGGCGATGAGGTCCGCGATGAGTGCATCGGGCGCATCCAGGCGAGCCAGATCCACCTCCAGCGCGGCGATGTCGGTGTTGGCGATCAGGTGCGCCAGCTGGCGGGAGGACTTGCCGACATGGCTGCCCATGAGCACGACGCCGGGGCGCGCGCCGCGGGTGAATTGCCCCATGTCGGCGGGCGCCACCGGCTGGGCTGGCAGCGCAGCCAGCGAGGTCAGCAGACTCGCGGCGCTGCGAAACAGGAAGCGCTTGCCCTGCCCGGTGGCCGCGAGCACGGCGGCGGCGAAGGCATCCAGGTCCGCCTGCCGCTCGGCGTCGACGACGCCGCAGGCGTTGCCGTCGAGGGCCATGAGTCGCGCTTGCAGCCGATCCGGATCACCGCGCAGGTCATCGAGCCCGAAGCGCTCCACCACGCCCGCCGGGATGCGCCCGCCGGTCTTCTCTGCCACATAGTCCGGCAGGAAGGCGGTGCTGAAGCCGAACACCGAATCCTGCGCAAACTCGGTCTCGTGCACCGGCACGGGCCGGTCGTCGACGATCAGGTAATGGGTGCCGTCGCGGGTGATGCGCCCGCCCTCGAAGAAGGCGGGCACCAGGAAATGCGCATCGAAGGGCCCGAGCTCGGCGGCGATGACGTCGGTCTCCACCGGGTAGTGGCCGCGCAGGGTGCTGTCGGAGCGGCTCACGATGACGGGCTGCACCGGCGCGCCGGCGGCCTCGAGGTCCGCGAGCGCGAGCCGCAGGTTGACGCAGATATCCCGCGTCACCGCCGCCGCGCGCTCGGCGTCCATGCCGCGGGTGTTGCTCAGCACGAAAAACAGCGGGGCATCGTCCTGCAGCGCCCGGGTCAGGGTGCGCACGTCCCAGCGCGTCAGCAGCAGGCAGCCATGCACCGTCTGCGAGCCGGTGGGGTCGTCGTCGATGGCGATGATTTTGGTGGTGGCCATTTGGGATGAGGGGCGCGTGCTCAAGGCTGAACGCCTGCGCCCGAGAGGGCCAGCGCCCGCCGCGTCAGCGCTTCGCCCGAGATACCGTTGTACGCCATGATCTCGGCGGGGCTGGCGGTGGTCTCACCGCGCTGCCAGGCGATGAGGTCGCGCGCCGGAGCCTTGGTGCGCAGCAGCACCGGCTCCAGCGCCGTGCTGCCGCCGCCGCTGACGGCCATCAGCACGTCGCCGTCGAACAGCTGAGCGAAGGCGGCGTCGTCCATGAAGGCGTCGTCGGGCTCGGCGCTGTGCTGCCAGGCGACATCGCCCGGGCGGAACAGCCGGCGCGGGTTGGCAACACTCACGATGCGCACCCGCTTGCCCGCCGCCTCCAGCTGCTCCTTGGCCGCGAACACGGGCAGCAGCACCATGTCGCCGGTGACGGCGAAGACGACCATCGCGCCGTCGCCCGCCGGCGACTCGTACAGGCTCACGGCGCCGTCGGCGATGGCCCGTCCGGCCTGCTCCGGCGTGGTGTACACCGGCAGCGCGGACTTGCTGGCGACGATGCTGATGGCCTTGTTCGACTGATCCACCGCCCAAGCATAGGCCGCCTGGATCATGTTGGCATCGCTCGGGTACAGCAGGTAGACGTTGCCGTTGCGCATCTGGGCGCCGATGTAGTTTTCGATCTCCGGGCGTTGGTGCGTCCAGCCGTTGCGGCCCTGCTCCAGCGCGCCGGCGGTGAACATGCTCACCACCGCGGGCGTGCGCCGGCGCAGCTCCGCCATGGCCTGGCCCACGGTCTGCACGATGGGCCAGCCGTTGATGGCAAAGCTCTCGTAGCTGAGCCACAGCGACCGCCCGCCAAAGAGGGCGACACCGGCGGCGAGGCCCGCGCAGGCGTCCTCCGACAGGGGCTCGTAGACCTGGCCGCTCGGCCCCTGGTGGTAGAGGTCGTCGGCGGTGGGATGGCGGATCTTCAGGCGCTGGTTGATGACCTTCATGGCGCTCGCCTCGGTGCCGTCGGCGTTGCTGACGATGAATGCCGGGTCGCGCTCGCCCAGCGCCGCGACCATCTCCGCCATGGCCGTGGACGGCACCGCCTTCTCACCCACCCCAAAGGCCTGCATCGGCAGGTCGCCGACAGCCGCGAGCGGGCGCTCGTGCTCGGTGACGGCCACCTCGGCCGCCGGGCCGCCGCCGGCGCGGGAGAGGTTCTGGCGCACCAGCGCCCATTGCTGCGGCGACAGCGCGCGGCGCCGCAGGGCCTCGGCGATGGCCGGCTGCTCCGCCGTATCGCCGGGGTAGAGGTTGTGGGACTTGGCGCCGTGGGCATGCACGCCGGCGCCCTTCAGCTGCTTGATGATGACCACCGTGAGCGTGCCGGTCATGGCGGCGTCGGCCGCCTCGCGCATCGCCTCCAGCACCGCGCGGGTGAAGGCGTCGCGGGCGGCGTCGCCGAAACGGGTGCTGTCCACATAGGCGCCGGGCTGACCCGCGTCGTCGTAGTCCTTGGCGTCGACCAGGATGACGCGCTCGAAATCGTGCGCCTGCCACAGCTGCGTCATGGCCGCATTGTCCATCAGCGAGACCATGGCGTGGTGCTCCTGGCTGTAGCCGTTCCACACCAGCACGGGCAGAAAGTTGGTGATCTCCGGGTAGACCGTGTGGAAGTGGGTCATGGCGCTCAGGACATAGGGCTCGCCGAGGCCGCCGTCGCCGATGGTGCAGGGGAAGAGCTTGTCCGGGTGCAGGTAGGCGCCGGCCATGGCGAAGTGCTGACCCTGGCCGAGCGGGCCGGCGGGCGCCAGCAGGCCGGGAATGGCGCCGGAGAGGTGCCCGAGCAGGCCGTCACGCTCTCGAAAGCGCGCCTGCAGGTCCGTCATGGTCTCGATGCCCATGCGCGTGAGGGAGCCGTCCAGGAACATGGCGCTGTAGAAGCCCGGCGCATGGTGGCCGACTTCCGTGACCAGGTTCTTGTGCCCGAGCAGCGTCAGCGCGGCGACGGCATCCGCGGCGCTGGCGAAGCCACCCGGGTGGCCGGATTGCTTCGAGGCGCAGAGCTGCAGCGTCGTGTAGCGCAACGCGTCGGCGGCGAGGCGGGCTTGGTGGACGGCGGCGGCGTCGATGGCGCCGATGGCGGTGCCGCCCTCGGCGATGACGGGCGCCGCGGCGAGCTCGGCGTCTCGCGGATCGGGCTCGGCAAAGTACAGCATGCCCTCGCAGAAGCCGGGTGCGGCCTCGGTGGCGGCTTGGGTGGCAGTTGGGGCGGAGGCTTGGGCGGCGGTGCTCAGGACGGCGGACATGGCGGGGCTCCAGGCTGAAGGGATGCACAGTGAACGGATGCGAACCGGGCCGCGGGCATGAGGCTACGGCATGCTCAGCAACCTGAAGCCCCGGACCATTTTTCGCAATGAGGAATAATTTTCACGATACAAAAATTCCGCATCGCACCAATCCTCGAAACCACATCCTCGTTGAGCCCGTCGCAGAGCCGGCGACAATGTATAGATTTAGATCTATATTAATGATCCAAAAGTTCATTCTTGTCTAAGTGACAACCATGGCTATCTTCTAAGCCGTGCCCCGCTCGCCGGCGCTAACAACGAGGAGATCATGTCTGCAACCGCCGCCATCATCAGCACCGCCGCCGCCCCGGCGGCCCCCATGGGCCTCCGGCTCAGCGGCCTGGTGCCGCGGGACGCCGCCCGTTGCCCGTATGCTGCGGGCACTCGCCCCGGCGGCGATCATCAGCCTTGTCCGTTCACCACCACCACGAGGTAACCGTCATGAGTGAAGCACTGCAAGCCGCCATCGCCCGCCAACGCATGCTGCTCCGGGGCCGTCTCGCCGGACAGCTGGACCGCCTCGTGGCGCCCTGCCGCACGGCCTGGGGCGATCGCGCCGCACTGGAGGACGTGCTGGCGCGCGCGCTCGCGGCGCTGCCGGCGTGCAAGTATCTCTACCTGCTGGATGCCGAGGCCCGGCAGGTGACGGCGAACCTCTCGCGCCAGGGCGCACTGCCGGAGCACCACCAACGCGATCGCAGCCAGCGGCCCTACATGGCCGAGGCCCTGGCCGGCGCCGAGTTCTCCCTGTCGCCGGCCTATCTCAGCCGCAACCGGGGCCGCCCGTCGCTCACGGCCATCCAGCGCATCACCGCCGCCGACGGCGGTCTGCTCGGCTTTCTCGGCGCCGACTTCGACCTGCGCGAGCTGCCGCTGACCCGCGAGCTCTACCGCCAGTCGGACCAGTGGCTCCAGCTCAAGGGCGACCCCGCCATCCGCGGCGGCCTGTTCTATCAGCAGCGGGTGGAGAGCCTGATGGACAGCCACATCGACGGCGTGCTGACGTTGTTCGCGGAGCTCATCACCCACCACGGTGTCTTCCACGGCAAGCTCCACTTCTCCAGCTCCCGCGCGACCATCTGGTCGCTGGACGACCCCTACCGTTTCCGGGTGCTGGACTTCGAGGATCTGACCAACCCGGACACCCGGCTCGCCTATCCGCAGCGGCCCTATCCCGACGCAGCCGAAACCCCCGCCGCGCGGGTGGGTGAGATATTCCAGTCCTTCAAGGCACTCCGGTTCATGGACGAGAACATTTATCTCCGCTCGGGCTCGCTCAACATCTTCAACGGCATCGTCGCTCTGAACTTCAGCTGCGACGGCTCGCACTACATGCGCTGGGACGAGTTCCTGGACAAGGACATGGACTTCTGGATCGGCGCCGGCGTGACCTGCGCTGCGCCGCAGGCGACGACGGACCCGGAGCCCGCCCCCCAGCCTGCGGGCGCGTGAGCGGCTGCGGGCAACCAAAACGCTTGCCCTGTCATGCAAGCCCTCACGCTGACTCCCGGACCGCCGAAGCCCGCGCGTGCCGCCGATTCCGCTGTGTGCGCACGGGCCTCGACGGCGCAAGGTCTACCCCACTGGCATGATCACGCCGCTGCCGGCAGACCGTCTACGATCAGCCTTGCGTGACCTTGCCCCGAAAAATATCCACCTTGGTCTCCAAACACCGGCGCAAGCCCAGATCATTGGCCCCGACACCAAACCAGGCATCCGGCTTCTGGTAGAAATCCAGACCACGGCCGATCTTGATCACCCAGCCGTTATCGATGCGGATCTCCCGGTCATGGAGGTTTTCGTTGATGCGCACATCCAGGGCGACATCCATCTCGAGCAGACTCTGTTTGAGCTCCTCGAAGCGGTCATTCAATTCCTTCAGATCGGTCTTATCGTCGTAGGCGGTCACCAGCGTGATCCGGCGCACCATCGGCGCCTTCAGAACCGCTTCACAAAAGCGCACGAAATTGTGGACCTGATGTGTCAGCCGGATGTAGGGATCCTCGATCACCACCGACCTTGCGCCCTCGAGATAGGGGGTGATCAGCGACTCGTAACTAAAACCTGTTGCGCCGTAGTGGATGGTGAAATGCTGCTCCTGGCGTTGGGGCGGCTGGCGTCCGGCCGGCTCCCCAGTCGACGACCCTGCGACGGGTGGCGATGCTGAATCTTCTGGGCCCGACTGCGCGCCAAGACTCGACAGCGACCCGGAATCCCAGTCTGCCGCGCCCGCTTCGAATAGGCTGGGCACCCCGACAGGTGCACCGGAGGCCAAGGCTGCATTGGCCGTCCCCCCATCGCCAACCGCTACACCACTTACGCCGTCCCTGGTATGAATATTCCGCCGCGCCGGTGCCTGCGTGGCCCTCGCCTTCTTGGACTCGGCACAGGACACCACCACCTCCGCATCTTCGCTGTTCCAGTAGGACAGATTGATCCGCGCGAACTCGTCATCCGCCTTGCGCTTGTTCATCTGCTCCTTGACCCGGCGTCGGCACTCCACCGCATAGGCGACGTACTCATCAAATTCGGAACCAGACGCCGGTCCCGCGGGATGCAGAATCTTCAGAAAACCGGCAACCGTCTTCTTGATGCCCTTCTCGTCGCGCCCCTCCACCGCATCGCCCAAGCGGATACGTCGGTTCACTTCCTCATAACGGCTCATATGCTTGAACTGATGATGAAAGGCCTCGGCCAGGTAATCCGTGATAAATCCATAGTTCCCGGTCAGGAACTCGCTGCTGGTCTTCGGCATCTCCCAGCCCGGCAGATAGGCCGCAAAGCGATCCATCACCGCCAGATCGAATTCCTTAGGCAGCGGCTGGAACAGATCGTAGACCTCGGAATGCACCACCTGCTCCACCGACAAGTCGAGATTACCGACGAAGGCCATGGCGGCATCGGCGATGACCTCGACACCGCGCGAGAAGCGTCCGTTGGCCAGAAAGTCCTTCATGATCTGGATGGTGTCCGGATCCTTGATCTTGATGCCGCCGACCTCATCGAAGGCGACCGTATCCCAGAAGCCGACCAAGCCGATCTTGCGTCGCTGGTTGTTGTAGAAGAGCGTGGCCTTGGTCGCCTGACCGCCGCTGATCAGGGTCGAATAGGGGGAAAACTCACTGAAAAAATAGGACTTGCCGGTCCCGCGCGGCCCCAGCTCGATGAAGTTGTAATTGGGCTCCACCAATGGCAGCAGGCGTGCAATGAAGTGCAGTTTCACCCGATGCGACAGCTTGGCCGGCTCCAGCCCCACCGATCGCAGCACGATGTCCAGCCACTGATCCCGACTGAAGGCCTCGCGACCCTCGCAGTAGTCGGTATAGTTGAACCGGCTCAACTGGATCGGACGCAGGTCTTCGAGATAGAAGGTATAGTCGTCCTCGTCGACCTCGTTGAAGGCAATGGTGATCTCCGCCCAGAGTCCACCCTGCAGCAGGCGATCATGGTCGCGATAAAACTTCTCGGCGATCGCTACCCGACGTGAATCGAAGTTCTCGAGTGCGGCCCAGTGGCGCCGGTCCTTCTCGACATAGTTGACATGCACCTTGTCGATGAAGCGGTACTTGCCCTTGGTCGCCACCTTCGATTGGGCCATGTTGGCCTCATTCGGGCGCACATAGTTGTCATGCAGGGTATCCAACACCGCCTCCAGCCCAGCCTGGATTTCGTCCTCCTCGTCACTCGCACAGTAGCGAGCAAGCAAAAATTCCAGTACGAAGGTAGGCACATTGGTGCCTTTCTTAATCCGATGCACCAAATCCTTGCGCACGACCTTACCCTCGAAAACCGCCGTCAATCGCTTGTCGAGATCATCCATCGCTGATTCCACATTTGCGGGTCGCTGAATTACACCAGGGTGGCGCTGACTGCGGCCTTGAATGCCTGAAAGCTGCGTGATGTGTTTCTGATCGGCTCCATGTGACGGGCAACCGAGCGCGCCAACTCTGCCTTGCGCAACCCAGTGGTAAAGTATCCCGCCTTGATCATGATGCGTTCGAGCGCTTCCCAAGTACCACCACGGATTGCATCCGGATCACGAAATGCGGCCTTCTGAGGGATCGTCGCGGGCACCCGCGGGTACGCCACTCGCACAGCCTGCCAATCACCAAAGAACCAGGCCTCGAGCTCCTCGATGACAATCCGATTGACGACATGAAAGGTGAGCCCATCGGTGCCGGCCGTCTTTGTGACCAAGCCAGCAGCATCAGCCATCTGCTCCAGATCAGCTTTCAGTTGCAGACAGTCGTCGTCATCGCGGTCCACCAACACCAAAATGCGCCATGTCTCGGGCAGCCAAGCCGCATAAGCTTTCAATCGATCGGGGGCCTGCTTGCACAAATCATTCTTGCATTGAAATGTGATGATCTGGAATCCCACATCCCCCAGCAGCTTCGGCAGCAAGGACTCCAATGTCGCTTCCATCGAGTATTCCTCAACGAAAACGATCAGCCTCTCCAACATCAACCCCGCACCTTGCCGGACGCGCGAGGCGCACCCTGATTGACCAGGGGATCACCGATCCCGAAGTGGCCCTCCATCCAGAGATACCCCAAACTGGCGCCGGCCGCGATCAGCTCGGGTATGCCCTGAATGTCGCTGGCGCGAACGGCCTGAGTGAAACCCTGCTCGTCACGATAGAGAATGCGCACCTCCTCAGGTCGCATCGCATTCAACAGGAAGGGAGAATGACTGGTAATCAAGAGTTGGGAGCGTTCTGAGGCGGCTCGGCACTCCTCTGCCAGCTCTGGCAGCAGGCGAGGATGCAAAAAGTTTTCGGGCTCTTCGATGCCAATGAAACGCGGTGGCTCGGGATCATAAAGAACCGTCAGATAGGCCAGCATTTTCATGGTGCCATCCGAAGCATACTTCGATAGCACCGGCTGCTCGAAGGGCGCATCCTTGACGCGCAGTAACAGCCGGCCGTCGGGCATGGGTACGGCTTGCACGTCTTCCAGGCGGGGGATTCGTTGGCGCAGGACTGAAAATATCTGCTCGAGCTTGTCCGGATGCCGTTCTTTTAGGAACTCGACCACATTGGGCAGGTTCTCACCGCGCTTGCTCAGACGTGCTTGCGGTCCCGCTTCGGGTTGGTTACGAAACTCATCGATCGACAGGTAAGACACATACCAATCGGTGATGAACTCCCGCAGCGCAGCAACGCGCGGATGCTCGGCCAACTGGCCCAGGGTATTGACCGCAATGAGATCCGTTGCGCGCAGCCTGGTCTCTTTGCGCTGATCCTCAGCATCGGGCAGTTCTCCACTGACCGCCCGCCCCGTACCCCGCCGGAAGTCCAGGAATCGGAATGGCTGACCGCGCGTACCGCGACGCCATTGCAGCCATTCTTCGATCACCTCAGGGCCTTTCTCGCCCTCATCGATCGCCAGATGGTAGGTGATGATAGGCGTTTTAGGACGCTCCCGATACTTGAGATCAAACACAATGGGGCCAGTTGCACCACGTGTCTTGAGCTCCCTGGCGCGCCCGCGCCTCTCCCAAGCATAGCGCAGACCAGACTGAAAGCATTCAGACAGAAAATTGAAGACATCGAAGATGGTGGATTTGCCGCTGCCGTTAGGACCGAGCAGCACCGTCATCGGCGTGAGGTTGTCCAGCTCCACCTTGCGAAGCGCGCGATAGTTCTGCACCCGCAATGATTCGATACGGGGGATGCCCAAGGATCCGGCTGATTCGGTTTGTTCGCTCATCGTCACTCTTCACTCAAACCGGATAACGCGTTTCCAGATCCAGCTGGGCATAGGTGGCCAGGGTATTGGGGTTGAGCGCCTTGACCTTGAACTTGCCCTCGAACTCCAGGCTCATCTTCAACGTTACCTTCTCGCGGCTGCCAGGCCGCAGGCTGACCGTGCCGGTGGCTGGATTGACCAACCCGCCTGCCTTGGCCTCGCCCACCACATGGCCCTTCCTGTCCTGCGCCTCGAGCAGGATCTCGAATTCGGCGCCCTGGGAGAAGATGTCCTGGGTCTCCACCGCCACCTCCAGCACCGGCATCCGGGTGGTGATGTGGCGTGCCCCCTGCTTGTAGCTCAGCCGGACCCTGGCCTGTTCGAGGGTCGGCTGCGCGGCTGGGCGCAGTTGCAGACGAATCACCGGCACCACCAGCTCCTGCAGGGATGCACCGCCATGGTAATAGCGCAGGCCCTGACGGTAGGCCGCCAGACTCAGCGGACCCGCAACGCGCGCGAACGCTCCGCGCACCCCCAGCATCTCGGCCGCCAGGTCATAATGATGCGCATCGCTCGCACCATCACCCAGCAGACAGCGGTCATGAACCACCAGCCAGGCACCCGCCGGCTTCGGGCAGGTATCACCGGCGCCGGCATGGGTGTTCATGAAAAAGCCATGATCGGTGGCGATCACCGCCTCGCGAAAGCCCGCGGCCTGCAGCAGATTGACCGCCACCCGGATACGCTTGAGCGCATGGGTCAGTTCCGCCGGCGCGCTGTCGGGATGGTTCTCGAACTGGCTGTCGATCTCCACCGCACGCAGCACCAGCAGGTCCGCATTCGAATCCAGCGCAAAGCGCTTGCGCACGAAGTCTTCCAGGCGTCCCTCCTGGAAGCGCTGCCCGTAGCGATTGCGGAACAATGCCATGCGTTGCACGACGCTGTTCACCGGCTGGCCGTCGATCTCGACTCCGAAATCGCCATCCGCCTGCGCCAGCCGCAGCCCGGCCTGGGCATCCGGCAGCAGACTCGCCATGCCCACCGGCGTCACACTCGGCAATACCGCCAGCGCCGGCAATAGCTCGGTCTGTGTGTCCTCTGCCAACTGCCGCTCCAGCGCCACGCCCAGCTCATACCGCAGCGCATCGACCAGAATGTAGGCGACCCGGTGTCCGCTCTGCCGCAGCGACGGCGCCACCAGCGTCTCGAACACCTCGGTGTTGGACAGGCGCCCCTGCAGCGGCCAGCCCGTCTGCCGCAACTGCCTGGTGAAGAGCAACTGCACCCGCTCGGCCAGTTTGCCGTAGACCTTGCGGCCCCGATCGATCACCGGCGCCATCAGGGACTCGGTGTCCTGCCACTCATAGCCGCTGACCGCCTGCTCGAACTCCCGATGCAGCCGATCCATTTCGCGCAACTGGCCGACATAGAACTCCAGCAAGGTGTCCAGATTGCGGCTGTGATCGGGCAGCGCCCGGGTCAGATCGTCGCAGGTCTCGATCAGACTGGCCGCGGCCTGCAGCAGATGCCAGCGCGCCTGGCTCTCGCCCTTGCCGGCCCAGACTGAGTGCTGATGCTGCGCCAGAATGGCCCGCACCCTGTCGCCGTCATCGCGCAGCAGGGCGTCCATTGCCTGCAACAGAAAGGTCCGCTCCTCGAAGGGAAAGGTCTCGCGCTGCCCCAGATCCTGGAGCGCGGCGCAGGCCGCCGGCAGGGCCAATTCCTGCTCAATCGCCTCGGCACGCTCGGTGTAGCGGATCTGGGTGCGCAAATCGCTGCGCAGCCGCTCGCAAAGATCCTCGATCAGCGGGCGCGAGGCCTCATGCGCGCGCGGGACGACCTGCAGGGCTTCGGGCAGATCGGTGGGCAGATCGAAGACAAATTCGCTGAACAGCAGGTAGCGCCAGAGCTCGTCGGCGATGCTCGACCAGGTCTTGCCCTTGGTCTTGAGCTTGAGTCCCAGCGTGGCCTGCAGCAGATCGCGCGCTTCACCAACCCAGGTCTGCGACGCCTTCAGCTGCGCCTGCTGCTCGGTGCTGGGGACCAGGAGGGCCAGCAGCAGATCCCGGCCGGAATCGACCGCGAAAAGGGCGCGCAGCGCGGGCCAGCCCAGCCCACCGGCGCCGATGGCGTCGATCACCGAGAAGGCGGGATCGGGATCTTCGGCGAAGACTGCGCGGATCTGAGTGGCGAAATCCGGCTTGGCCTTGAGGCAGAGCGACAGATAGCCGTCGCCGTCGCCCTCCGGGAAGACCGCGCCGCAGGCGCCATAGATGGCAAAGGGATCGCGCTGCTTGGCCTCCTCGTCCAGGGGTCTGGCCGTGGGGACATAGACCAGGAGCTCATCGATCTCCTGGTCGCCGAGTGCGCTCAGCGCCGCCAGCGCGGCCAGGCGGCTGTCGATGCTCGATTGGCTGGCATCCACCACCCGCCGGCGCTCGCTCGCCAGATTCAGACAGAGGTCGCGATAGCGACCCTCCGGGTCATAGAGCGCCAGCACCTGATGCGCGGCCAGACGCGGCAGCAGCACCTGCTGCGCAATGAAGTCGGCGATGGCGGTCTGGCTCATGCTGATCTTCCCTGAATGCCATTATCTGCCATGATCGCGCGAATCAGCGCGGCGAGCGCCGCTGCCGTCAACGCCTTGGGCCGCCACTCCAGCTTGGTGGCACCGGTCGTCTTCTTGCCGCGCGTCACCGGGACCTCCACCTGCTCCCAGAAGTCGGCCTCCACGCCGTGGGCGATCGCCAGGCTGCGGTCCTGGTGGCACTTGCCGAGCACCCGCTCTGGCCAGTAGCTGAGCGCCAGGTGGGCCCAGTCAAAGTCGCCCTGCGCCAGCTGGTTCCAGGTCTCCTGCAGGGTGTTGCGCCACTTGGGCAGGCGGAATAGCGACCACAAGGGCGCAGCGGTGATCTGTACCCCATCGTCATGGTTGGGACGCCAATCTTTGGCGATCTCCAGCAGGCGCTCGCGGAAGTCGCGCAGTTCCACCTCCAGGTCCAACCACTCGGTCAGCTCGGCCTCCTCGCGCTGGGTGCGGCTCGGCCGTGCACGCAGGCCAGCCAGCGCCTCGGTGACCTGCCGGAGCTTGGGCTCGACGAAGTCGTTGACCGCGGTGTAGAGGGTTTGGCTGGTCAGGCGGTGGTAGTCCAGCCAGAGGGTGTAGCCGCCGGAAGCGGTCGCCAGCGGCCAGAAGATCGGTGCCTTGCGGCGGCTCTTGGAGTAGGCCTGCAGGTGCAAGGCGAAGAACTTGCGCTGCAGCCAGCGCCGCAGATCGGTGGGCACCGGCTGCTCCACCCGCTCCAGCACGCGCTCGACCAGGCGGGTCAGATCGAGCGGGTGGCCCGGATCATCGACCAGGATGCCGGGGTGGGTCTGGAAGGGCGCGGCACCCTCCGGCAGCATGCCGGGGCTGCGCGCGGGCAGCGGATCGAAGGGATCAGGCTCCGCGGGTGCGGTGCGCTCACCGATGGCCAGGCGCCAGTCGAAGCGGCCGACGGCGACGCCGACCGCCCAGCTGAGCAGGCCCTCCAGGGCCTCTGTGGTGTCGGGTGGCGGGGCGTCATCTGCGTCGTCCGTCTCGTCCGCAGGAGACGCCGCGCCGGTGTCAGCGCCGCCCGCCTCCCCACCCATCGCCAGAGCACGATCGTCCGGGGAAAAGTCGTAGAGCTCGAAGGCGATCTGATCGATCTCGGCCTGGATGGCGGCCAGTTTCGCCGTGATGGCGGGCGGATCGAAATCGCCCTGGCGCGGGCGCAGCGCCAGCGGCAGCAGGAAGGCGTGGGAGGTTTCGGTGGTGGTGTCCAGGGTGCGCTTCAGCGACCAGGCCCGGCGTGCGAGCTGGGCGAGTTGGGTGCGTTGTGCGGGGTTGAGGTCGGGGACGGGCGTGCGTTGGATGACGCCGACCTCGTAGGAACCAAAGGCCATCTGCAAGGACACCAGCAAGGCAAAGGCGCGGCTGTTAGTCAGCGCCAGCAGCGCCAGCAAGGCCTCGGGATCATCATCGGCGACGAAGGCGGCAGGGCCTTTATCGGCAAAGATGCAGCCGGCGGGCATGGCGCGCAGGCTCAGGCCACCTTGGGTTCGCCTCGGCCAGGTGAGGCCGGGGCGGAGATAGTTACACTCGCGGTGCATTACCCAACTTGCATTACCCTTGAGGTAAGGAAACTTTTGGATTGCATCCGCTTCGATTTGGCGCCCCTCATCTATCCAGTTAACCAAAAGATAAATGTCAGCATAAAACCGAGAAAATTCTCCACCCTTTGCAAAACAGAGCCAACCGCTTGCAGGTCGATCTATCGCAAAATCTTTACCCTTTTCCCAGTGCAGGCGAAGATAACGAAAATCGTCATTCGTCGATAATGCACGTTGAGCTTCACGCCCATCGGAGCCAAGGTTTGGCAATCTTGTAAACGTACCAAGTAAGTCATCACTCACCCAATACGCGAACGGCTTCCCCGGCACCGCATCGAAGGCCCCCGGCACCACCTCGAAGCAGCGCGGCTCCGCCTCGCCCGCCCGCACACGCTCGCAGCTTTCCGCCAGCGCAGCGCCCTTGTCGTCTTCACTCAGCAGTCGCAGAAATCGGGTCATAAATCGGCCTCTCTCAGCATCGGAAGCTTCTCTCGGGCATGGCGCTGCCCACATCAACGACCACCGGGCCGACACCACCCGACGCTAAAATGGCTGCGCTCATCCTGCGGCTTCGTTGGCCCGGATGGCGATCCATCCCCACGCAATATTGAGCATCGCGCCTGCAATACACCATCAATAAATATCCTCCCGATCGAACGCGTCGAACGACATATGGGGTACTGGTGGCTGCGCATCGATCCACGCAAACAGGGCATCCATCGCGCGCTGGCGCGCCTGCCGGTCATCCTCATGCAGAGGCCCCGGCTGTCCAGCGGGAGGGTCAACCCGGGGTCCTTCAGGTGCCTCTATCAAAGGTCCTTGGTGCAGTCGTTCATGAACGGGGTCAGTCATCGCCATTGCTCAACCTTTCACCAGACAATAGGCGGCCGCCTCGACCATAGCCTGGGTGCGGCCTTCACATAATGTCGTTTTGGGGAGTATGCTGTAACCTCCTGAGACAGCGTGAGAGGGTGAGGTCGTGGCAGAGATCATCAGCAGATCGGGCAAAGAGGTCACGGTGGCGGTGACAGTGCGCCTTGCGGGCAGTTTGTGGGAGATGGAGGAGGCGATCCGGGAGGCGACCAACGCGCTCGGGTGCTGCGCGACGCAGGAGGCGCTGAAGCGCTTCGACACCGACGGCAGCCCGATCCGCGTCGGGGCGCTGAAGCTGACCGCGCGCGGGCGCGACCCGAAGCGCTACCAGACGCCTTACGGCGCGGTCGAGGTCGAGCGCTATGTCTATCAGACCTCGCACGGCGGGCGCATCCACTGCCCGCTGGAGCAGCAGGCGCGGATCGTGCGTGGTGCCACGCCGTTGTTCGCCAGCCAGA
>NZ_CAJXWY010000050.1 GCF_913062725.1 uncultured Thiohalocapsa sp. | reverse complement strand
GGGCTGCCGCTCGCGGACCTCGCGCGCATCGTCGAGAGCATGGCCCGGGCGTGCAGCGAGGCCGGCGTGCCCGTGGTGACGGGGGACACCAAGGTGGTGGAGCGCGGCAAGGGCGACGGCTGCTTCATCACCACTACCGGCGTCGGCGTGGTGCCGGAGCATCTCCACATCTCGGGCGCCAATGCCCGACCCGGCGACGCCATTCTGGTCTCCGGCCCCATCGGTGACCATGGTGTGGCCATCATGTCCAAGCGCGAGAACTTAGGCTTCGAGACCGAGATCCGCTCCGACAGCCAGGCGCTGCACGATCTGGTCGCCGCCATGATCGAGGCCGTGCCGGGTATCCATTGCCTGCGTGACCCCACCCGCGGCGGCCTCGCCAGCACCCTGAACGAGCTGGCCCAGCAATCCGGCGTTGGCATGCAGATCCACGAGCGCGCCATCCCCGTGCGTCCCGAGGTGGCCGCCGCCTGCGAGCTGCTGGGCCTGGACCCGCTGAACGTCGCCAACGAGGGCAAGCTCATCGCCATCTGCCCCGCCGAGCATGCCGAAACCCTGCTGGCCGCCATGCGCGCCCACCCCAAGGGTGCCGATGCCGCCATCATCGGTGAGGTCTTCGAGGACCCCCACCATTTCGTGCAGATGGAAACCGCCTTCGGCGGCAACCGCATCGTCGACTGGCTCGCGGGGGAGCAGTTGCCGCGGATTTGTTGAGGCCGCAGCGGCGATCGGCGTGCACCCGCGCCGTCGATGGCGTCGGGCGATCTCTCGGGAGGGCATCGGTTGGCATGGCTGTGCGCCCGGCGCACATGGGACTACAGGCGTGCCCCGTGGCAAATGCCGCCGGCGCCTGCCAGCGTGTCGTTCGAGGGAGCCGACGGGTGATCCGCCCGACGTCGGAGAACAGCACTCGTCCAGCAGCTCGGCCTCGCTGAAGGGGCAGCGTGGGGGCAAGGACGCCACCGGCAGGCCGGTTCCCTTGGTGGCCAGTTCCGCGGCGTCGGCGTACACATCGGGCAGGATGTCGGCGACGATGGTGCGGGGGCTCGGCGTCTGGCGCAGGCGCTTGGCGAGCCGGTCGCGCTGCTCGATGATGGCGCTGCGCCAGCTGCGGCCGTCGAAGTCCCGCCAGCGCTCGGCGAACTGCGGTAACCGGTACTGCCACTTGCGCAGGTGAGCGATCAGGATGGTGAGGCGGTTTTCCAGCTCGCGCCGCTCGCTCTTGCCCTCCCGGCGCTATTTATCGTCGAACCCCGCCGCGTGATACCACTTGCGTGCCTCGTCCATGTCCTTGGGCACCCCATTGCCCTGCTCGTACATCATGGCGAGGGTGGTCATGGAGCCCGTCAGGCCCTGCTCGGCGGCGCGCTTGAACCATGCGATGGCCTTCTCGGGGTTCTTGTCGGTGCACTCGCCTTCCATGTACATGAACGCGAGACCATGCTGGGCCAGGCCCATGCCCTGCTCGGCGGCGGTCTTCATGTACTTGTAGGCGAGCAGCGGGTTCGGGACCATGCCGAGGCCGTTCTGGGCCATGATGGCCATGCGGTACATGGCATCGGTGTTTCCGCGCTCGGCCAGCGGCGACAGCAGACCGGTGGCGCGGGAGAACTGTTTGGCCTCGAAGGCGGCGATGCCGCTGGTGAGGTCCATGTCCTGGTTGCTGATCTCGTCGGTCATGCGTGTTTGTCCTCGTCGTGCGGGTGTTGGCTGCGGACGCAAAACTGCGGGCAGGTGGGCGGGATTGCCACCGCATTGGTGCCAGACACCGCCGCCGAGCGCGGGCCTGTGCGCCGCCGGCCCGGTCTGTCTGCGCTCAGCGTGACCGCCATCGATCCGCCGTCGCCGCCACGGCGCCGTCGTTGCCCACAAGGGCGGCGCTTACTCCTGCATGGGGAGCTGCACGAAGTCGAGCCATTGTGCGTAGAGATCGGCGTTGGCGGCGGCCAGCGCCAGATGCTTGCCCAGCGCGGGGGCGTCGATGGGCGTGGCCGTGTGCGGGTCGAACAGCGCCGTGGCACAGCCGGCCTCCTGCGCCACCAGGCGCCCTGCGGCATGGTCCCAGAGCTTTTGGCCGCCGTGCAGATAGAGCTGAAAGCGCCCGGCGGCCAGCCAGCACCACTCCAGTGCCACGGCGCCGAGATTGCGCTGGGAGCGGAAGCCGCCGCGGCGGAACAGCGCCGGCACGCGTGCCGGTGGGATACGCTTGAAATCGACGACGGCGATGCAGTCGGCGAGGCTCGGTCCGGGGGCATAGGGCGCCAGCGGGGTCCCGTGCAACTGCGCGCCCAGGCCACGGGCGGCGGTGAAGCATTCGTCGCGCAGCGGATCGAGGATCAGCGCCAGCTCCGAACGGCCATCGCGGATGAGCGCCAGCGAGATGCAGAAGCCGGGGAAGCCGCAGGTGAAGTTGCTGGTGCCGTCCAGGGGGTCCAGGCACCAAAGGGCACCGCCGGCGTCCAACGAGCGTTGCTGTTCGGCGGCGTCCATCTCTTCGCCGAGCAGGGCGACGTCCGGCCAGCGCTCGGCCAGGGCCGTCGTCAGCCAGCGCTGCACGCCGAGGTCGGCGGCGGTGACCAGGCTGCCGTCGAGCTTGGCGGTGGCGGTGACGGTGCGAAAGCGGGGCAGGATCTCCTGCTGCGCGGCCTCCCGTAACAGGGCGCTGAGGACGTCGAGATCGGCGGTGGTTGGGGTGGGGTGCATGGGTGCTTCTCGTCGATGGTGGTCTCGGTTGCGGCGGCCGATGGTCCGCGGCGTGGTTCCGGTGCCAGCGAGATCGCCAGCTGGATTGCTGGCCAGATTGCTGGCCAGAGCGTGCCACCCAGGGTGCCGGTCGGCGCTGCGTCTTCTCCGTTGTGGGTCGATAATGGTGCCAGCCCGCCGTCGCTGCCACCGCCGGTGCCGCTTCTCCCCATCGCCGCTGATCCGACATGCCCGAATCGCCTGTGTTGTCCAAGCCTTCGCCGCGTCCATGGCGGCGCTCGTCCGCTCGCCGCACGCCCGGTGCACCGGGCGATGGATGGCGATGGCCCGGGCTCGCGCGCCGGATGCTGCGCGCGGCCCGGGGCGCCGCATCGGTTGCGGCCCTGGCGCTGATCGTCGTATCGAGCGCGTGGTCGGCGCAGCCCGTCGCCTGGCAGCATGCGTTCCTGGCGGCCGAGCGGGCCCTCGCCAGCGGCGATGAGGCAACCTTCGCCGGCCTCGCCGACGGTCTGCGCGACCATGCCCTCTGGCCTTACCTGCGCCTTGCGCAACTGCGCCGGCACCTCACGCCAGCGCATCAGGAAGCCATCGAGGGCTTCATTCGCGCCTATGCCGGTACGGCGCCGGGCGAGACGCTGCGCCGGCTATGGCTCAACACACTGCATGCCGCGGGCGATCATGCGGGCTACGTGCGCAACTATGCGGATAATGGCTCGGAGACCCGGGAATGCCGCTGGCGCCGGGGGCTGCTGGCGCTGGGCCGGGAGCAGGATGCCTTCGGCGGGCTCGCGGACCTCTATCGTACCGGGACGTCGCTGCCGGCGGTCTGCGATCCGGTGCTCGAGCGCTGGCACGCCGCCGGCGGTCTCACGCCCGAGCGCGTGTGGCAGCGGGTGGAGCTCGCGCTGGCGCGGCGCAACATCGGCGTCGCCGCCCATCAGCGCCGCTACCTGTCCGCGCGCCATCAACGCTGGCTGGATCAGCACCTCGCCCTCTACCGCAACCCCGAGCGCCTGAACGCGGCGGCACTGCCGGCTGACCCGCAGCGGCGCAGCGCGGCGCTGGTGGCCGGCCTCGAGCGTTTGGCGCAGGACGACCCGGGCCGCGCCGCCGCCGCGTGGTCGGCGCTCGAGACCCGGGAGTCCGTGCCCGAGCCGGTCCGGGACCGTGTCGTGACGGCCATCGGCGCCGCGCTCGCCCGTCGCGGAGCGCAGACCGGACTCGTCCACCTGCGCCGGCTGCGGGCGCTGCCCGAGACCCTGGCGCTGCAGCGCGAGCGCCTGCACGCGGCGCTGCGGCTGCGCGCCTGGCCCGAGATCGTCGAATGGGTGCGGGCGCTGCCGCCGGCGGAGCGTGCCCGGAGCGAATGGCAGTACTGGCTCGCGCGTGCGCTGGGCAAGCGCGGCGATCTCGTCGGGGCAGCCCATGCGTTGGCCAGTGCCGCCGATGCGCGGGATCTCTGGGGCTTCCGCGCCGCCGAGCTGCTGGGGCGCCCGCCGGCGCTGCGCCATCGGCCAACGCCGGCTGACCCGGCGGCGGTGGAGCGGCTGCTGGCCACGGCAACGGTGCAGCGCATCCGCGCGCTACAGGCCCTGGGCCGGCACACGGACGTCACCCGCGAATGGCGCGAGCTGACCCGCGGTGCCAGCGCCGAAGATCTGCGCACCGCAGCTCGGCTCGCCGAGCGCCTCGGCTTGGTGACGGAGGCCATTTTCACCCTGGCGCGCAGCGAATACTGGGACGACATGCATCTGCGCTTCCCGCTGCAGCACGAAGATCTTGTGGCGGCCCGGGCCGCCGACTATGAGCTGTCGCCGGCATGGATCTACGCCGTAATCCGTCAGGAGAGCGCCTTCGACGCAGATGTCGCCTCCCACGCCGGCGCCGTCGGGCTGATGCAGCTCATGCCCGCCACGGCGGGCGACATGGCCCGCGCGCTCGGCCGACCATCGCCGGGGCGGCTCGACCTCATCGATCCAGCGCTCAACATCGCCTTGGGCAGCCGCTACCTCGCCGCCATGCGCCAACGCTTCGACGGTAACCAACTGCTCGCCACCGCCGCCTACAACGCCGGCCCCGGGGCGGTCTCCCGCTGGCTGCCGGCGACCACCACGCCGGCGGATCTGTGGCTCATCGCCATCCCCTACCGCGAGACCCGGGACTACGTGCGCCGCGTGCTGACCTACCGGGTCATCTACGCCCATCGCCTGGGGCTGGACGGTTTTCGCCTCGGAGCATTGTTCGCGCCGGTGGCACCGGCGCCGGCGGCCACGACGGCCGCCGCCGAGTGAGGCGGGCGTCGTCCCGAGCGCGAGTTGTATCGCCGCAGGACACGTCTACCGAACGCGCCGCTCAGCCGCCGGGAGTGGCTGGTGGCAATGGCCACGGGATATGGGTGTCGGTGCTGTGGGCGTCGCCGGCACGGCGCGTCGTTGCGGCTTCGCTGGGCGCCGACGTCTTCATGCCCGCACCTTAGGCTGTCGCATCTGGCAGCCCGCCGCCTCTGTTATGCTGGCGGGTCGCCAGTGGCCGTAGCGGTGTCGCCTGCTCGGTGACGAGCGACGCTTTTGCGGCAACTGGCGGTGTGCTGGTTGGCGCCCGGCCGGGTCTCGGGGGCTGCGCTTGCGCCGTCGACAGGGGCGGCCCCACCGCACCCCGCGCCAGCCACATCACCCCAGCTGCCACCGACGCTGCCAAGAACCGAAGACGCAACTGCGACAGGTATGCTCCAGCCGCACAGACTCAGCCGCCACGCCATGCACTGCCGCGTGCGCACGCGCCGCCTGACGTCGTTGCCCGGGCTCAAGGGCTTGATCAGCGCGCCGCTCTGCCTACCGGCTTGGGTATTATCCCTCCTTCTGGCATTGCCGGCGCCCCAGCCTGCCCTCGGCGCCGACGTCTCCGCCAGCGCCCGGGTGTTCGCCGAGGCCATGGCCCGCATGATGGACGCCATGGGCCTGTTCGGCGACGTCGACGTGCCGGCCCCCGGCGCGGGCGCCATGCCCGGCTTCGGCTCGCCCTTCGGCATGGGCCAGATGCCCATGTCGGGCATGCCCGACGGCATGCCTGACATGGGCGCCTGGATGCAGCAAATGCCCGGCATGGTGCAGTTGCCGAGCATGCCCGGCTGGCGCCGCACCAGCCTCGACGGCGTCTGGGAGGGCCGCGACGGCGGCCTCCTCATCGTGCAGGCCCACCGCTTTCGGCTCTACGCGCCGCATGGCGACTACGTGGAGGGGCTGATCCAACAGCGCGGCGACCGCATCGCCCTGTACGACCCGGAGCATGACGTTGCCCGCCCCTACGAATTCGCGCAACACCAGGGTCGACTGGTGCTCCGCGATCCCTCAGGGCAGGTGTACCTGTATCGGCGTCTTTGGCACGACGACATTGGCTACGGCGACGGCGGCGAGCCTGCGCGCTGATGACAGATGGGTGTGCCGATGCGGGGGTGCCGACACAGCACGGGTTGGTCTTGACGCGCAGCAATTGGCGCGGTGTGGCTGTGCGCAGGCGCATGCCACAACCGCGGCGGCCCCGCCGCCACCGACCAGAGCGAAGCCGGCGTCCATCAATGTCCGGCGCAGGCATCAGCGGGCTGGGTGGCGGGGATCAAGTGACAAGCAAACGTATACCCACGACCAGCAACAGCACCGCAAAGACCCGCTTGAGCGCGGCCGTGGGCAGGCGGTGCGCAAGACGTGCGCCGACGGCGGCCATGGGCATCGCCGCGGCGGCCACCGCCAGGGCCGTCGGCCAGAGCACGAACCCGATGCTGTCCGCCGGCAGTCCCTCGCGGCCCCAGCCGCTCAGCACGAATCCCAGGGTGCCCACCAGGGCCAGTGACACACCGCAGGCACTGGAGGTGGCCACCGCCTGGCGCAGCAGCACGCCGTGGCGGGTCAGGTAGGGCACCAGCATGATGCCGCCGCCGATACCCAGCACCGCCGATAACGCGCCGATGCCGCCGCCGGCGGCCACCAGCGGCCGGCCCCCGGGCAGCGGCCGTGTGGTCACCGGACCGCCTGTGGTCAACAGCATCCGCAGGCCGCTCAGCAGCAGGAACACGGCGAACAGTCGCTGCAGCCACCACCCCGGCAGCCAGCCGGCGATGAGCGCGCCACCGCCGGCCCCCAGCACCAGTCCCGGCGCCAGGCGCCGGACGAGTCCCCAGCGCACCGCGCCGCGGCGATGGTGTGACAGCGCCGATACCGAGCCCGCCGCCACCACGGTGGCCAGGGAGGTGGCGACGGCCTGATGCGGCGTCCAGGGGCTTCCGGCGCCAAACGCCGGCAGCAGCACCAGCAGCGCGGGCACGATGACGGCGCCGCCGCCGATGCCGAGCAGACCGGCCAGGACTCCGGCGAAGGCACCGACGGCGGCGAAGGCCAGGATGGCAATGGGCTCCATGCGCAGGGCTCTCTGTGTCGAATGGCAGCGGGCCGCAGCCCCGGGTTTTGCGGAGGACGCCTATCAGGCGCTGGATCGGCGCGGGTGCGCCCGCGCCGATCCAGCGCCCGTCGCCGTCGCGTTGCGGCATAATAGCGCGCCGTAGGCCTGCGCCTGCGCGGGCAACCTGGCCTCGGCGCTCGCCATCACCGCGCTCCAACGCCGACTGCGGCCGCCCGGCGCCCGCCCCGGCGTCGACGCAGCAGCACCCGGCCGGCGCCCCAGACAACACCAAAGCACCGGATCTGCAATTCATGAAGCGACAGCGAGCCTGCATCATCGGCGGTACCGGCTTCGTCGGCCGCCACCTGCTCACGCGTCTTGGCAACGCCGGCTACCACTGTGTCGTGCCGACGCGGCGCGCCTTCCGCCATCGCGACCTCAAGCTCTACCCGCAGGTCGAGCTTCACGAGTTGGAGGATGCGACCTCGTACGCGGCGCTGTTTGCGGATTGCTCGCTCGTGGTCAACCTCGCCGGCATCCTCAACGAGTCCGGCGGAGCGAGCTTTCAGGCCGTGCACGTGGATCTGGTGCGCGAAATCGTCGCCGCGGCGCAGGCGGCGGGTGTGCCGCGGCTGTTGCACATGAGCGCCCTGCATGCGGATGCAGCGCAGGGCAACAGCGCCTACCTGCGCTCCAAGGGGGCGGGCGAAGACGTCGTCCACGGCGCCGACCTGCAGGTGACCAGTTTCCGCCCGTCGGTCATCTTCGGTCGCGGCGACAGCTTCTTCAACCGCTTCCGCAGCCTGTTGGAGATGGCGCCCGGGGTGGTGCCGCTGGCCTGTCCGCAGGCGCAGTTCGCGCCGGTGTGGGTCGAGGACGTGGTGGATGCCATGGTGCGCAGCATCGACGATGAGCGAACCGTCGGGCAGCGCTACGACCTGTGCGGCCCCCGCGTGCTCACCCTGCAAGCACTCATGACCTACACCGCCCGGCGGCTCGGCAAGCGGGTCTGGATCATTGGTCTGGATGACAAACGCTCGCAGCTCATGGCGCGCGTGTTCGATAAGCTCCCCGGCGCACCCCTCACGCTGGACAACTATCTGTCCATGCAGACCCCAAGCGTGTGCAACGAGCACAACGGCCTGCTGCAGCTCGGCATCCACCCCACCGACATCGACACCATCGTGCCCACATACCTCGGCGCCTGATCAGGCTGCCGCCGGCATCGGGCGCCAGATCGTCATCGCCGCCGACACCGCCCGCCCCAGGCACACCGGCACCGGCCCCGGGCCGCAGCCGGGCGACCCGGTACCAGGGCCGCGACCCGTGCTCACAACCGCCCGCGCAGATCCCGCTGCCGAAACCCGCACCAGCCCTCCGCCGGCGCCGGCAGCTCGCGGGTCAGCGCCAGCGCCTGGAAACGCTCGCCCATGGCCGCCGGTAACACCAGTTGCTTGGCGCCGGCGGCGAGATCCAGCAGGGCTTCGGCGTCATTGGCTGCTGCCTCCAGGTGGCGGTCGAGTCCACAGCCGATGAGGAAGTTGGCCTGGGTGGTGTAGCCGGCGAGGCTGAGCCCGGCGGCGGTGCCGGCGGCCGCGAGCGCCGTGAAGTCCACGTGTGCCGTGATGTCCTGGAGGCCGATGTGGGCATAGGGGTCGGTGTGGGCCTGATGGCGATGGTGGCAGAGCAGGGTGCCATCGCGGCGCTCCGGCAGGTAGCGCTCGCCGCGCGGATAACCGTAGTCGATGATGAGCACCATGCCGGCGGCGAGCCGGTCGGCGAGCAGCGCCATCCAGGGCGGCAGCCGCAGGTTGATCTCGCCGCAGAGACCGCCGGCGAGGGACGCCGGCGACAGCCCCAGGCCGGCGACGGCGTCGGCGAGTCCGGGGGTCACGGGGGCCCCTCGCACCTCGCTGAAGGCGTCGCCGTCGCAGCGCACCAGGATTTCGCGCACGGCGTCGCCGAGTGCCGCCGGCGCCGTGCCCGGCGGCACACAGAAGCGGTGCACCGGCAGGGCGTCCACCACCTCGTTGGCGAGCACTAGGCCGCGCAGCGCCGCCGGAGGCTCCCGCACCCAGGCGACGCGATGGAGCAGCCCGGGCACGCGCTCGGCCAACAGGCGCTGTTGGCGCTCGGCGAGGTCCGGGCTCGGCTCCAGGATCAGGTAGCGCTCGGGCAGGCGGCTGGCGGCCGCCAGCGCCGCCAGCACCTCGGCGGCCAGGGCGCCTGTGCCGGCGCCGAGCTCCAGGATATCGCCGCCGCCCAGGGCCTGGAGCACGGCGTCCGCCTGGGTGGCGATGCAGCGTCCGAACAGGGGCGAGAGCTCCGGGGCCGTGGCAAAGTCACCAGCCGGCCCCAACTTGACGGTGCCAGAGGCGTAATAGCCGAGCCCCGGCGCATACAGCGCCAGCTCCATGAAGCGGTCGAAGGGCAGGGCGCCGCCGGCGGCGGTGATCTCTTCCTGAATCACCGCGCGCAGCCGTTCGCTGTGGGCTGCGGCGGCGTCCGCGGCGTTTGGTGTTGAGGGAGCGGGCGGTGGTGTCATGGCATCATCGGTCCGGCGGCGCGGATGTCTTCAAGCGATTCCAGCCCGCCAGTTTAACCGCAGGTCCGCCCCAGCATGGCTGCCCCAGCATGGCTGCCCCGGCGTGTCGGCCCCGGCGGGCACAGTGGGCACGGACACCCGCGAGCCCGGCCCACCAACGCCACCATCGCAACCGAAAGAGATCCACGCCTTGTCTCAGTCCGCATCTCCTCCAAGCCCCAGCCAGCCACCGGCGCCACCTGTAGTGCTCATCACCGGTGCCGCACAACGTATCGGGGCGGCGATTGCGCAGATGCTGCACACCGCCGGCTTCGATCTGGTGCTGCACTATCGCCACTCCGCCGACGCGGCGGCGGCGCTCAAGGCGGCGCTGGAGGCGCTGCGGCCGGATTCCGTGCGGCTCGTGTCCGCGGACCTCTTGGACCCGCGGGCGCCCACCGTCCTGCTGGACGCCGTGCGCGGCTTTCACAACCGCCTGGACGCGCTGGTCAATAACGCCTCGAGCTTCTATCCCACGCCCGTCGCCGAGGCCACCGAGGCGCAATGGGCCGAGCTCATGGGGACCAACCTGAAGGCGCCATTTTTCATCACCCAGGCGCTGGCGCCCTTGTTGGATGCCGCCGGCGGCTGCATCGTCAACCTGGTGGACATCCACGCCGAGCGCCCGCACGCCGATCATCCCATCTATTCCATGGCCAAGGCGGGCAATGCGATGATGGTGCGCGCTTTGGCGCGCGAGCTCGGGCCGCGGGTGCGGGTGAACGGAGTCGCCCCCGGCGCCATCCTCTGGCCAGACCAGGGCCTCTCCGACGCCGCCAAGGAGACCATTCTGGCACGCACGGCGCTGGCGCGGCCCGGTACGCCGGAAGACATCGCCCGCACCGTGCGCTTTCTGGTGTGTGATGCGCACTACATCACCGGCCAGATCATCGCCGTCGACGGCGGCCGTACCATTCAGCAATAGCCCCGTTTGCGGCGGCAAATCCAACCGAGCGGCGGCCCGCGACCCGAGGCATCCGGACCGGCAGCCAGACCACACCGGGATCGCAGCCCGAACGCATCGCCGAGCCGGCAGGCGGCGGATGATCCGGGGCCCCGACCCGCGCCCGCCGCAGTCAACGACCACAGACCCGGGACAGACTATGAGCGACGACGACAAGGCCCTGCTGCACCGCGGCGACGCGCGCAGCTCGCCCTATCCCATGAGCCGGCTGGCGCCGGCCTTCCAGGCACCAGAGCTGGTGGAGGAGTTGGCCCGCGCCGAGTCCATGCTCAGCGCGCGCACCAGCGCCAAGCTCCGTGTCATCGCCGACCAGATCAAGGCGCTCCAGGCCGAGGCGCACAAGGTCCTCGACGAGGCCCGCGACGAGCAGGCCCTGACCCATGCCCAGTGCGCATTCAAGCGCATCCCCGGCAAGATCTATCATCTTTACCGCCGGGCCGACGGCCGGACCTACTTCTCGATGCTGTCGCCGGCGGACTGGAACGACGCTCCGCCGGACGCCTTCGCCGGCTCCTTCCGGCTGGAGACGGACTACTCCTGGACCCCGGCAGAGCGCCTGGATGCTGTCGATGATACGGGGCAAGTGGTCCAGCAACTGCTGCACATCGGCGGGCTCGCCGGCGACGACGAGCGCGGCGCCTGATCGGCCGTCGCCGGGGCTGCACGAATGCGTATCGGCGCTGCGCCGGCGCCGCGGCCATGCGCCGTCGGCGCGCCGCCGCTGTGCCCACGGCGTCGGTCCAGTCATGTCCCCGGCGCACGCCCATGCCCGGCGCAAGCGTCAGCCGCTACCCAGCCACCAGAAACCGAAAACCGAGCGGCGACGGGTATAACGATGCCGGGACTGCTCTGTCAGTCAGCGCGCGTGGTCAAAGGGGTGGCTCAAGGGTGACGGGCACCAGTGGCTGCGCCATCGGCGCCATCACCGCCCAAAGCTCGGCATAGGTGCGACCATCCACCGGATGGCACTCCCGCGGGGCCACGTCCGCCAGCGGCGCCAGCACAAAGGCGTATTTCAGGATTTCGTCCCGCGGCAGTTCGCAGCCGTCGATGGTGTCGGCGGCCCCGCCCCAGGTGAGCAGGTCCAGGTCCAGCGTGCGCGGTGCGAATTTGTTCGGTCCCCGCACGCGCCCGTGGGCGTCTTCGATGGCGCGTAGCATTCGATTGAGCGCCGCGACGCCGAGGCGGGTGTCGATGCCGGCGACCAGGTTGTAGAACGCCTCACCTTCGAAGCCGACGGCCTCGGTTTCATACACCGGCGAGACCACGACGGGTCCGAACTGGCGGCGCAGGTCGGCGACGGCGCCGCGGATGGAGGGCTCGCGCCGGACGTTGCTGCCGACGCTGATCCAGCAGCGGCGCGGTGCGTCGGCAGGGTGCCCGGGGCTTGCGCCGGTGCCCGGGCTCATGCGGGGCGCTCGCCGCGCTCGATGATGACGCCCACACCGGCGGCGTCGGTGACGGCGCCGATCTTGTCCAGCCTGATGCGCACCCAGGGCACGCCGAACTCGTCACGGATGATGCCCGCGCAGCGTTCGGCGAGGGTCTCCACCAGCTCGAACTTGGCCTCGCCGACGAACTGTTTCAGGCGCTTGGAAATGGACTTGTAGTCGAGGGCATCCTCGATGCGATCGGACGCGGCGGCCTTGGTGTTGTCGCTGGCCATCTCGATGTCCAGCACCACCGGCTGTTTGATGGCCTTCTCCCAGTCGTAGATGCCGATGACGGTTTCGATGCGCAGCTGGCGTAGAAAAACGATGTCCATGGGTACGGGGCTCGGGGCTCGAAGATAGGACTAGGGGCACCAGGGGGACCGCCGCCACGGGTGTTGACGACGGCATCCGCTGTCTGACCATCCGACCGAGCGTCTAGGGTGGCGGCTGTGGCGGTCATTGCAAGAGCTGGTGCGCGGCAGACACTGCTTGACCGCCGGCGCCACAACCAGTCCAATGCCGCGCCATGGACGCAACATTGATCATTGCCGTGGCCTTGGTGCTCGGCGCCTATCTGCTGGGCTCCGTGTCCAGCGCCATCATCGTCTGCCGCCTGATGGGGCTGCCGGACCCGCGCACCCAGGGCTCCAACAACCCGGGTGCCACCAACGTGCTGCGCATCGGCGGCACCAAGGCCAAGCCGGCGGCCGGCATCACCCTGGCGGGCGACATGCTCAAAGGCGTGTTGCCGATGCTGGTGGCGCATGCCTTCGGCGCCGCGCCGATGACGCTGGCGCTGGTGGGGATCAGCGCCTTCGGCGGCCACCTGTTCCCCGTCTTCTTCGGCTTTCGCGGCGGCAAGGGGGTGGCCACCGCCCTGGGTGTGCAGTTTGGGCTCTACTGGCCCATCGGCGCCGTCACGGCGGGTATCTGGCTTTTCACGGCCAAAGTGCTGCGCATCTCCTCCCTGTCGGCGCTGGTGTCCATGGCCCTGGCGCCGGTGGTGGTGTGGCTCTTCTGGCCGGAGCCGACGCTGGTGGGCATGCAGCTGGTGCTGACCGGGCTCCTGTTCCTGCGTCACCGCAGCAACATTCGCAAGCTGCTGCGCGGCGAGGAAGGCCGCATCGATGCGCGCGCGAAACCCTAGGTCGACACCGGTTGCATGGCCAGCCTGGCCAACAACGCACACGGTGCCGGAAGACGCGGTCTCCCGACCCCCGCATGGTCGGCGCTCAAATCTGAAGCCGGTCCGAAGAAGGCGCCGCTGCAACCGCCACAGCATCCTGCCGCGAACGGAAAGCGCCAATCGATCGGCGTACCCCGGGCGCGAGCCGCGCTGCGCCCTGGGATCTCTCCCGGGGGGCTGGCTGGTCTCTAAAGCGGCGGCAGGGCCTCCAGCGGCCACCTCGGCATGGCCGTGAACGCCAGCGGCTCGTGTTGCCCCGCCGCCAGGCGCTGGTACCCGGCGAAGGCGATCATGGCGCCGTTATCGGTACAGAGTGCGAGGCGGGGGTAGAAGGCCCGGCCGCCGCGTGCCGCCATCATGGCATCCACCCGCGCGCGCAGCCGGCGATTGGCGCTGACGCCGCCGGCGAGCACCAGGCGGTCCACGCCGGCGGCGGCGACGGCGCGGCGGCACTTGATGACCAAGGTCTCCACCACCGCATCCTCGAAGGCGCGGGCGATGTCCGCCCGCGCTTGTGCCGTATCGTCGCGGCGGGCCAATTCCTCGCGCACGGTATTGAGGGCGAAGGTCTTGAGTCCGCTGAAGCTGAAATCGAGCCCGGGACGGTCGGTCATGGGCCGTGGAAAGACATAGCGCCCCGGCTCACCCTGCTCGGCGAGCTTCGCCAGCGCCGGCCCGCCGGGGTAGGGCAGGTCGAGGATCTTCGCCGTCTTGTCGAAGGCCTCGCCGGCGGCGTCGTCGACGGATTCCCCGAGCAGGCGGTAGCGGCCCACGGCGGTCACCGCCACCAACTGGGTGTGGCCACCGGAAACCAGCAGCGCCACGAAGGGAAAGGCGGGCGACGGATCCTCCAGCAGCGGGGCGAGCAGGTGACCTTCCATGTGATGCACGCCGATGGCCGGGATGCCCCAGCCCCAGGCCAGGCTGCGGCCGAGCCCGGCCCCCACCAGCAGCGCACCCACCAGCCCTGGCCCCGCGGTGTAGGCGACGCCGTCGAGGTCCGCCGCGCGCGTGCCCGCCTCCGTCATCACCAGCCGGATCAGCGGCGTCAGGCGGCGGACGTGGTCGCGGGAGGCGAGCTCGGGCACCACCCCGCCGTAGGCCGCGTGCAGATCCACCTGGCTGTGCACGGTGTGGGCGAGCAGGCCCGCTTCGCCGTCATAGATGGCAACGCCGGTCTCGTCGCAGGAGGTTTCGATGCCGAGGATGCGCATGGCTGGTCAGTGATGAGGTCGAGTCGCGGGTAACGGGCTGCGGCGGCTTGCCGCCGTGTGCTTCGGCGGCGATGCTGTTGCGCAAGGGGCTTGCCAGCGCCGGCGAGCGCAAGGCATAATGCGCGATTACGCATGCGTTGGCCAGTGCCGTCTTGCCACTGACCGTGACGTCCCTATCAACCGCGTGAACCACAAGGATTCTTCATGCCCAGCGTTCGTATCAAAGAGAACGAGCCCTTCGAGGTCGCCCTGCGGCGCTTCAAGCGCTCCTGCGAGAAGGCCGGCGTCCTCGCCGAAGTCCGCCGCCGTGAGTTCTACGAAAAACCGACGTCCGAGCGCAAGCGCAAGAAAGCCGCCGCCGTGAAGCGGCATCACAAAAAGCTCTCTCGCGAGGCGCGGCGCTGGGAGCGGCCCTACTGAACGCCCATCGCCCCTGACTCATCGCCCCCGAGTGGCCGCCGTCGATTGGGGCGGGCAGTCAGTTCGGGGGCTTGCATCTCCTGCAGGCCCGTGACAAGCCGTGATCACACCAACCACCATCATCGCCCGGACATCCGCAGTGGCGGCATCGCGGTCACCGAATGCGACTCCACCCATCAGGGTCAGCCATGCTCAAGCAGCGCCTCACCGATGACATGAAAGCCGCCATGAAGGGCGGCGACAAGGTGCGCCTCGGTGTCATCCGGCTCATCAACGCCGCGATCAAGCAGCGCGAAGTGGACGAGCGCACCGAGCTGGACGACACCCAGGTGCTGGCGGTGCTCGAAAAAATGCTCAAGCAGCGCCGGGATTCCATCGCCCAGTACGACGCCGCGGGCCGTGATGATCTGGCCACCCAAGAACGTTTCGAGGTGGACATCCTACAGGCCTATCTGCCCGAGGCGCTGCCCGATGCCGAAGTGGATGCGCTCATCGACGCGGCCATCACCGCCACCGGTGCCGGTTCCATGCGGGACATGGGCAAGGTCATCGGTGCGCTGAAGGCGAAGGTGCAGGGGCGTGCGGACATGGGCGAGGTCAGCAGGCGGGTGAAGGCGCGGCTCGCGGGCTGAGACCCATCGGTGAGACCTGCGGCGAGCCGGCGGCAACGATGCCGCCGGGCCGCGGCGAAGACGACGGCGCCGTCCCCGTCGCTTCGGGTGGGCGCTCACCCGGCGGTGGGGCCTCTGATCAGGGCGCCGTCGCAGCAGCGCGAGGTGGGGGATGATTGGCCGCATCACTCCCGAATTCAAAAACCAGCTGCTCGATCGCACCGATCTCGTCGAGTTGGTGGGCACCCGGGTGTCGCTGCGCAAGGCCGGTCAGTCCTACAAGGCCTGCTGCCCCTTCCACGGCGAAAAGACCCCCTCGTTCTTCGTCACCCCCGCCCGGCAGACCTATCACTGCTTCGGGTGCGGTGCCCACGGCAACGCCATCGATTTCCTCATCGAGCTGGACCGGCTGAGCTTCCCGGAGGCCGTCGAAGAACTGGCCCAGCGTGCCGGCATGCCGCTGCCCGAGGACGATGCCACGGCGCGCGGCCCGGACCCGAGACCGCTGTACGCGCTCCTCGCCCAGGCCGCCGAGCAGTATCAGCGTGCGCTGCGCGAGCACCCGGAGCGTGAGGCCGCGGTGGCCTACCTCAAGCGCCGCGGCCTGAGCGGCGCCATCG
This sequence comes from uncultured Thiohalocapsa sp., assembly GCF_913062725.1. GTDB lineage: Bacteria > Pseudomonadota > Gammaproteobacteria > Chromatiales > Chromatiaceae > Thiohalocapsa. The sequence goes on along the minus strand of NZ_CAJXWY010000050.1, from coordinate 12,858 downwards.
TGAAGCGCTACGGCCTGGGTCTCGCCCCGTCCGGCTGGAGCTTCCTGCTGCAGGGGCTCGGCCGCAGCGCCGAGCAGCGTGAGGGCCTGCTCACCGCGGGCCTGATCTCCGAGCGCGACGGCCGCCGTTACGATCGCTTTCGCGGCCGCATCATGTTTCCCATCCGGGATCGGCGCGGGCGCGTGGTGGCCTTCGGCGGCCGGGTGCTCGACGACGGCGAGCCCAAGTACCTGAATTCGCCGGAGACGCCGGTCTTCGTCAAGGGCCGCGAGCTCTATGGCCTGTACGAAAGTCAGCAGGTACTACGCCAGCCGCCACGGCTGCTGCTGGTGGAGGGCTACATGGACGTCATCGCGCTGGCCCAGTTCGGCATCGACTACGCCGTCGCGGCGCTCGGCACCGCCGCCACACCGGAGCAGATCAAGCGCCTGCTGCGCGGTGCGCCCGAGCTGGTGTTCTGCTTCGACGGCGACGATGCCGGGCGCAAGGCGGCCTGGAAGGCACTCAAAACGGCGCTGCCCCTGGCCAGTGGGCAACAGCCGATGCGCTTTTTGTTCTTGCCCGACGGTGAGGACCCGGACACCCTGGTGCGTCGGGAGGGCAAAGATGCCTTCGAGGCACGGCTTGCGCAGGCCAAGCTGCTGTCGGCCTTCCTGTTCGAGCACGCCGAGGCACGTCACGACAGCGCCACACCCGAGGGGCGTGCAGGGCTCGCCGATGAAGTCCAGGGGCTGCTCGCCAGCATGCCCGCAGGCAGCTACCGCGAGCAGCTGACGGCGGCGCTTGCCCGGCGCACCGGCCACGGCGGTGGCCCCCAGCAGGCCCCGCCGCGACCCGCGCCGCGGCCATGGTCGCGCACGATGTCGCTGACCCCGCTGCGCCGCGCCGTCGCATTGCTGCTGGACGCACCGGAGCGAGCGGCACTGGTGGCCGAGCAGCCGGCCGACTGGCGCGAGCTCGACCGCCCGGGCATCCGCCTGCTGGCGCAGATGGTGGACACTGCCAGTGCCTATCCGGGCATTACCACGGGCGCTCTCGCCGAACGCTGGCGCGGCACCGAGGACGAGTCTGCGGTGCGCAAGCTCGCCGACGCCCGGCTCATCGCATTGATCCCCGAAGACGGCCGGGCGCCGGAACTGCTCGGCATCATCGCGCGGCTCAACCGGGATGCGGCCGCCGAGCGCCGGGCTGCGGACATCGATCGCCGTTGGCGCGCCCGCGATGGTGACAGCGACACCACCGGATGACCGGCGTCGCCGGCGCAACCAGTGCGCGACCGTGCATGCCACAGCGACTTCTCGGCATGCGTGCCCAGGCCGGGTCGAATGGGTGAAGACACGGTCGTAACCCCTGGGGCCTTGGGATACCGAAAAAAGCGCAAATCTGTTATGTTGGAGAGTTTCGCTACGGCAGCTACACTTCTGGGTGGCTGGCGCATGCAAACCGCCAACGGTAGTCGCATCGTCGCACACGACTCCCATGTACTACGCCCGGTGCCATTGCGGCATCGGCGCCAACACTGATTGCGTCCAAGACTCGTGCGCTGAGGACGCCCGCCCGGTTCAACCGTCGAACAGGTATCCGTATGGATCAAGAGCAGCAGCAAGCCTCGCAACTCAAGCAATTGATCGCCAAGGGCAAAGAGCAGGGCTTTCTAACCTACACCGAGGTCAACGATCACCTGCCCGACGGCATCATCGAGCCGGAGCAGATCGAGGACATCGTGCGCATGATCAACGACATGGGGATCATGGTGCATGAGAGTGCCCCCGCCGAGATCGACGCCCTCAGCAACGACTCGGCGGTCGCCGACGACGAGGCCGCCGAAGCCGCCGCTGCGGCGCTCGCCTCGGTCGACAGCGAGTTCGGCCGTACGACGGATCCGGTGCGTATGTACATGCGCGAAATGGGCACCGTGGAGCTGCTCACGCGCGAAGGCGAGCTGCGCATCGCCAAGCGCATCGAAGATGGTCTCAACCAGGTCCTGGCGGCATTGTCCACCTATCCGCGCGCCGTGGAGCTGCTACTGAGCATGTTCGACCAAGTCGAGCGCGAAGAGCGCCGGCTCTCCGATGTCATCTCGGGCTTCACCGACGACGAAACCGCCGAGCCCGTGCAAAAGGGCGCTGCCGCCGAAGCCGAGACCAACAACGCCGCCGACGACGAGGACAGCGACGACGACGACACCGCCGAGACGGTGGACACCGGCCCCGATCCCGAAGAAGTCTCCCGTCGGGCAGGCTCCCTGCGGCTGCACTTCGATGAATTCGTAGGGCTGCTGCGCGAGCACGGCCGCGACCACGAAGCCTCCCGCGCGGCCATGGCCAAGGTCTCCGAAGACTTCATGCAGTTCAAGCTCGTGGCCAACGTCTTCAACGAACTGGTCGAAGTCCTGCGCCAGAGCATCGAGCGCGTGCGCAGTCAGGAGCGCACCATCATGGGCCTGTGCGTGGACCATGCGCAGATGCCACGCAAGGCGTTCATCGATACCTTCCCCGACAACGAGACCAATCCCGACTGGATTCGCGAGCAGATCGACGCCGGTCATGCCTGGTCCAAGCGCCTGGCCGAGGTCGAGAGCGACGTGCGCCGGGCCCAGCGCCGCCTGCAAGACCTGGAGCGCGAGAACGTGCTCACCATCGGCGAGATCAAGGAGATCAACCGCAGGATGTCCATCGGCGAGGCCAAGGCCCGCCGCGCCAAGAAGGAAATGGTCGAGGCCAACCTGCGCCTGGTGATCTCCATCGCCAAAAAGTACACCAACCGCGGTCTGCAGTTCCTGGATCTGATCCAGGAGGGCAACATCGGTCTGATGAAGGCGGTGGACAAATTCGAATACCGCCGCGGCTACAAGTTCTCCACCTACGCCACCTGGTGGATTCGTCAGGCCATCACCCGCTCCATTGCGGACCAGGCGCGCACCATCCGCATCCCGGTGCACATGATCGAGACCATCAACAAGCTGAACCGCATCTCCCGGCAGATGATCCAGGAAATGGGCCGCGAGGCGACGCCCGAAGAGCTCGCCGAGCGCATGGAGATGCCGGAGGAAAAGGTCCGCAAGGTGCTCAAGATCGCCAAGGAGCCCATCTCCATGGAGACACCCATCGGCGATGACGAAGACAGCCACCTCGGCGATTTCATCGAAGATGCCGGCGTCATCTCGCCACTGGACTCCGCCACCGCCGCGGGCCTGCGCGAGGCCACGCAGAACATGCTGGCGAGCCTCACCAGCCGCGAGGCCAAGGTGCTGCGCATGCGCTTTGGTATCGACATGAACACCGACCACACCCTGGAAGAGGTCGGCAAGCAGTTCGACGTGACGCGCGAGCGCATCCGCCAGATCGAGGCCAAGGCCCTGCGCAAACTGCGCCACCCGACCCGCTCGGAAAAGCTGCGCGGCTTTCTCGACAGCGATTGAGTCGCGCGCAGGCCCGATACCCTGCCGTGGCGGGCCTGCGCGCGCCACGGCGCCGGCCCCATCCTCGCCATCACAACCCACCTGCGCGATACTGCAAATGCTTTCGGGCCGCTAGCTCAGCGGTTAGAGCAGGGGACTCATAATCCCTTGGTCCTAGGTTCGAATCCTAGGCGGCCCACCAATCAAAACAACGGCTTAGAGCTCATTGCCCCTTGCTCGTTTATGGGTTTTTGGCGCCCGGGGTAACGATGGGGGTAACACTTCGTCAGCGTTAGGCACCGATACGCCAGCCGACAAGCGGCTGTTTGTTACCCCGGTGAGCGGGGCGGGGTAACGGCTCACACCCACCGCATCGACAACGCTTGCCGGATGGCTGCCCGCTGCGCCCCCTGCTGGTGCTCGGCCAGGTGCCGGGCGCGCACCTTGTGGTCGTGCGGGACGCGCGGGGCATCGGTCTGGCCCGTCCAGCGGTATTGGGCGTTGTGGTAGGTGCCCCCCTGCTTGTCCCTGCGAGCCACGCGACCAGCCTTCGCCAACGCACCGCCCAGCATGAGCCAGGACACGGCGCCCCGCACCCGGTGCTCGTTGACGCCAAGCTCAACGGCCAGGTCGCGGGTGGTGAAGGAGTCGCGCCCAAAGGTCTCGATGATGTGCGCCAACACCTGCTGGCGTGGGATCGGGTTGCGGCGGCTTGCCATGGGGACTCCCGGTTGTGGCGTTACTCAGTAACGGCGGTTGCCGACCCGGTGCCGTGCGGCGGGCACTGATGCCAGCGGTGACGCGGCGGAAAAACCATGCTCGCGTATCAACGTATAGACGAATATGCGCTCTCGCATTTTCCGTACCATCAGCTTTGATCTATAGGTTGACCGCCGAGTATGGTTATTGCTTCGTGCGGCTGCTCGAGGCTCGTGCCGATGCCGACGCACCAGGTCGGCGCCGACGTGGCTCGAGGTTGCTTGGGTATGTGGGTAGTGGGTTGGGTGCTTCGGTCTTACCCTCTGACCCACTGCGCCACCAGGGCGGTTGCCGACGTGGTGCGGTGCGCCCGTCACCAAGGCACCAGCAGCGGCGCGGCGGAATAACCATACTGGCATGTCAACCTATAGGCGCATAGGCGCTTTGGCATTTTCCATACCATCGACTTAAATCTATAGGTTGACTCGCCAATGTGGTTATTCGCCCGCACCACCGCTGGCGTTGGTGTCGGTGATGCGGGAGGGGGTCGGCGACGGCTCATCGAATGCGCAGCGCGCGCGATATGCGCTGCGCCGAGCGACTGACCAAGCGCAGGGCGGGGTCGATCGGTTGTACCTGCGCTGGATGGCGGGCAGGCCGACTCGGCCACCATCCCAACCTGCTTAAGCCCCCGGCATTCGTGGGAGGGCCGTCCGCCACAGCAGGTCGATGCCGTCGGCGGACAGTCCATAAGCCTGATTCACCAGCGCGGCGACGGACTGCTCCAGCGTCCGCAGCCGCACCGTGCGCGCGCTTCGCCGCGAAGCTTGGTCTTAATCCCCTTTAGATCGGGTCTCAGTTCGGACGGCGGCTGAAGCGGATGTCAGCCGGCGGCTTGCGGTTGCGCTCAGCGCGCAGCCGGTCTAGTCGTTTTGCGGCGCGGAGAAGGTGCCGTCTTTCAGCTTCTTCAGCAGGCGAGCTTGCTTGGCGGCGAGTTTCGGGTTCTTGGTTTCCTGCTGCCGCATTACCTGTTCTAGCGCCTTCAAGGTCTCTGAGTTGTTCTCCGTAGCCTGCTTTTTCGAGGATGTCACGATATACGTTCTCCGTCAGCAATGTCCTGAAGTCTGGGGTTGCCGCAATCAGTGCGTCCGTGAGGTCTTAATCCCCTTTAGATCGGGTCTCAGTTCGGACGAGGCTTGCGAACAAGCCCATGGCCACCGAGGAGTCTTAATCCCCTTCAGATCGGGTCTCAGTTCGGACAGCATGCTACCCAACACCCACTGAGATTCGCGTCGGTCTTAATCCCCTTCAGGTCGGGTCTCAGTTCGGACGGCCAAGGAATACGTCGAAGAGCTGTCATGGACGTCTCAATCCCCTTCAGATCGGGTCTCAGTTCGGACTCGGTCAGACTGAAAAACGCGCCCATTAAACCGGTCTCAATCCCCTTCAGATCGGGTCTCAGTTCGGACCAAAATGTTGACAACTTTAGTGCGCAAAGCGGTCTCAATCCCCTTCAGATCGGGTCTCAGTTCGGACCAAAGGCGCTTCATATCTTTGATCACCGTGACCGTCTCAATCCCCTTCAGATCGGGTCTCAGTTCGGACCTCTAAGGCGCCTTCTAAGGGCGCCAAGGCGTCTCAATCCCCTTCAGATCGGGTCTCAGTTCGGACTCGGAACAGGGGGTATGTTTGCTACATCGAAGCGTCTCAATCCCCTTCAGATCGGGTCTCAGTTCGGACCGCTCGACGCCACAGGCCCTTTATTTTCAGCAACTTACAGAGGGAGTTGAAGAAAAATCCAGGAACCGAAAAGTTCACGTGCAGTGTTCCGGGCACTACGCTGATCCGCACCTGATGGTAGACAAGTGGGTTGCCGTACGTCAAGCCTTCGTGTTCGATGGATCGCGCGCGGTCGGGACGTCGTTCTTCGGGCGCGAGTCCGGCGCGGGGACGGGGCGTGGGGGGTTGGCACCGTCGCTCACTCGCTCACCCCGCGCTCGAAGCAGAACCTGTCGCCGGTGGGGTCGGCTGCTGCCAGTGTCGGCTCGCTGAGCATCCGGCAGAGATCGGTGAAATGCGCCTGGGCGGCGGAGCGCTCCTTGAGAGTCGCGGGCTTCCACTTGGCGACGAAATCTGAGGGGTTCATGTGCGCAGGCGTCTCGTTGGGCAGGTCTAGTGATGCGCACGCAGTGTAAACGAAGTGCCGGAGTCGTGTTGTCTTGGCGTGGCGGTGCTGGCCTAATGTACCAGCGGCCCGTCGCGGCCGCCGGCCCCTGGGGTTGGCGGGGTCTGGTGCCGGTGATGGCGCGGCGGGGCCGGTGGGCGGCGCAGGCCCCCTAACAAGGGGCAAACTCCTCGCGACCACCTGCTCACACGACAGACGCGGCTGCCCCAAGGAAAACTTTGCTGGCGTATACCCTTGACATGCACCCAATATGCACCCAAAGTATGCACACCTAATCCGCACAGAGGGTGCATCCATGCCAAAAAAGTCCATTTATGTCGCTGATGACCTCGCCGCCCGCATGGCGGACTTCGAGGCTGAGAATTGGAGCAAGGTGGCTGCCGTCTGCTTTGAGCAACGGTTGGCCGAACTTATGCGACAACGTGACAAAGACGCCATGAAGGCCGCGGTACAACGTTTGAGGGCAAGCAAGATGAAGCAGGTGAATGCAGCGCAACGCGAAGGATTCGAGGTGGGTTTCCAATGGGCGCAACACAGTGCTGACTACGGCCAGCTGAAACGCCTGGTGAACCATGAGCACCTGGATACGCTCTTCGGTGGCGGGCCAAGCGAGGCCTTCAGTGCGGGTGAGCGCCTGGTCGCCATTGTCGAAGGCGAGGACGGGCCGGATCGTCAAAGCTCTAATGACTTCTGGACCAATCTCGACGCTGCGGGGAAACAGTATGACGATGACTTCGTCGAGGGTTTCATTGATGGTGTGAACGACTTTTATGACAAGGTCGCCGATGAGATCTGAACCGTCGGATATGTGAGCGATGCGACTGGCCAGCCAAGCGTGTTGCGCCAGTCGCATTGCCCTATCCACAACTAAGCCCCGGCCCCATGGGCGGGCGCTGCGATCAGGCTAATGCCGTGAGCGGGACTCAGTTAGGCAACCACTGCGTCTTGACGCAAGCAGCGCGAATCGCGTTGGAGGGCACAGGACGCGCACCCCCCCCTGCGCCTGACGAGGACCGAAAGACCCAACCTACCCCTGAGGACCAAGCCATGCACCAGAACCGAACGATCCTGATACTGGCACTCATCCTGATGCTCGGATGGGGTAACCATGTAACGGCGGAGCAGTCACCGCTCGATTTGGGGATAGCCGCCCTGAAACGCGGCGATCACGAGACTGCGGCACAGATGTTTCGGATTGAAGCTGAAGCAGGGTCCGCCTATGGACAGTACAACCTCGGCGTGATGTACGACAACGGTTTCGGCGTGCCACAGAGCGATGCCGAGGCGGTACGCTGGTATCGCATGGCTGCTGAGCAGGGTGATGCGACGGCGCAGCTCAAGCTCGGCGTGATGTACGACGGCGGTTTCGGCGTGCCCCAAGACTATGCCGAGGCAGCGCGTTGGTATCGCATGGCCGCCGAGCAGGGTGATGCGAAGGCGCAGTTCAATCTCGGCGTGATGTACGCCGACGGTGAGGGCGTGCCCCGTAACGATGCCGAGGCGGTGCGTTGGTTCCGCATGGCTGCTGAGCAGGGTGATGCGGGGGCGCAGTTCAACCTCGGCTTGATGTACCGCACTGGCAAGGGCGTGCCCCGTAACGATGCCGAGGCGGTACGCTGGTATCGCATGGCTGCTGAGCAGGGTGTTGCGGTGGCGCAGAACAACCTCGGCGTGATGTACCGCACTGGCAAGGGCGTGCCCCGTAACGATGCCGAGGCGGTGCGTTGGTATCGTATGGCCGCCGAGCAGGGTCATGCGGGGGCGCAGAACAACCTCGGCGTGATGTACCGCAACAGTTTCGGCGTGACAAAGAATCTTGTTAAGGCTTACATGTGGACAAGCTTGGCGGCCGCCCAAGGGAACGAAACCGCTCGCCATAACCTCGAGATCGACGAACGCCAGATGACCCGCGCCCAGATCGCCGAGGCCCAACGCCTCGCCGCCGCATGGCAGCCTGGCACATCCACAACCGCACCCAGTGCGCCGGGAGCCCCGGACGAGCAAGAAACCCCTGAAGGCCTTATCCCGGTCGACCAGATTGACCCGTCCAAGATTAGGCGTATCCCCCGGCCGGACGCACCTGACGTGTTGAATCCGCAGCAACCCAACGTCTCCCGCGCCACCATCCGCAACATCCAGGCCCAACTCGCCGCCCTCGGCTACGACCCCGGCCCCGTCGACGGCCGCATGGGCCCCCGTACCCGCGACGCCATCAAAGACCTCCAGCGCGACGCCAACATCGAGCCCGACGGCATCGCCTCTACCACCCTGTCGGCCCTGCTCGACGCCATGATCGCCGGACGCGAGGCCGTCACCGCACCAGCCGCACCCGAGGGGCCGGCCTTGGCTGGCACCGGTTTCTTCGTCAACCGCCAGGGCCACCTGCTAACCAACCAGCATGTGGTCGAGGACTGCTCAAGCCTTGCGGTGCAACTGCCCGGTGGCCAGCAACCAGCCGCGTTGATTGCCGAAGACGATGCGAACGATCTCGCCGTGCTATCCGTCGACGCGACACAGGCGGCCGTCGCGCCCTTACGCCGCTCCAACGCAGAGCTGGGCGAAACCGTCCTGGTTGCCGGCTACCCACTCCGCGGCCTGCTCGGCGACATCAACGTGACAGCCGGTGAGGTCTCCGCCACCAGCGGCGTGCAGCGGGACCGCCGCTACCTGCAGATCAGTGCCCCCGTGCAAAAGGGCAACAGCGGCGGTCCCCTACTGGACGCCTCCGGCGCCGTGGTCGGCGTCGTGGTCGCCAAACTGAACGCCATGACCATGGCCAACGCGACCGGCGACCTGCCCCAGAACGTCAACTTCGCCATCAAGGGCGCCCTGGCGCGCAGTTTTCTGAGCATCCACGCCATCCCGTTCACCACCGTGGACGCGCGCCCGGCCCGCGTACAGACCGCGGTGGCCACCGAGGCGCGACAACACACCATCCCTGTGGAGTGTTGGAAGTGAGACGCGGCGACACCATGCCGATGGGCCGTCGCAACGCGCTCCCGGTGGGTGGCATACAGCCTGCACCGCAATCACACCCGGCGCAGCCGGTTTTTGCGTGCGCGCTGAAGTGATCGTGTGCCCCCTTTTGCGTCGACGCCATCGACGCCGAGTGGGACAAGCACAAACGAGGAGCGCAAAGCCTTGAGAAGACAAGACAAACCGTCTGGAATCTCGCCGGAGGCGTTGACCTTGGTCGCTGGAAAAGATCCGGTACTGGCGGACATGATCCGGCACAACAAGCCACTGACGCGCGAGAACTATCTCGCGCTCAATTAGCCCGGCAGGGACTTCGAGCAGGAGCCCCTGATGCCGGAGGAAGAAGTGGAGATCCCGGAGATCTTCCAGCTGAGGGACTGAGCAGCCCAGACGGCTTGTGGGGCGCTCAGGCGAGCATCATCGCATGCGTTTTGACGCCCAGCCGATAAACTCCAAGCGCTCCGTTGCAGTCGCACGTCCCCATGCTTGCTTGAGTGCTTCCAGCCCCGATGCCGCTTGTCCTGTTGGCGGTTGATCGGGGAGCGCGGACGCCAACGATTGCGAGAACCGCTGCGCGGCCGCAGGAAACGCCAACTCGCCATCAGGCACAGGCTCAAACTGCCCAGCCGCAGCAGGTGGCGGGCAAGCTGGTCGCGAAGCGCGCTCCGCACAGTGGTGAGGCGTCTCCGCGGGCGCAGAACTGGAGGGCGCATCCGGAACAATCCACAGCGGCGCGCGGTCCTGTCGCGCGTCGTCCTTCGTTGGCGCCTCAGAAACCGCAGGATCGGCCTGCCGGTTTTGCGGGCGCCGCAGCAGGTCGGTTGCCAGTAGCATTTCCGCGGTGTCCATTTCGTTCAGGCGCTTGCCGACCTGGTCGCCATGTGCCACTAGCTGCGCGATCACGTCGGGCTCGAAGCGCGACAGCTCGTACAGCTGCGTCCATGCCGCGGGCAGTTGCGGCCAATTCGCCTCGTCCGTCAACGCCGGGTTACGGGCGATGGCCATCAGCTTTTGCGCGGTGCGATCCCCAAAAGGTAGGTCGCGGCGGACCATCTTCTGGAATGCGCCGCGGGGCAGCGCGTCTTTGGCGGCGAGCAGCTCGGCGCCGGTCTTGACGATGGACTCAACGGTTTTTGCGTAGGCCGTCGTGATGCGGGCGGCCCAATCCGCGCGAGTACGCGGCTTTGTGTCGATGGCGTGAACGGATGCGGACATAACAGAACCTCGGGCGAGCATAGGGGATGGCGGGCACAAGGCCCGCCGAGTCGCTCGGTCCCGCCGGAAATGCGTCCAGTTGGACGCTTTCTTGGTTCTGTCGCGGCAGGATTATTGGCTGATTGCAGGGTAGGTGTCGGCCGCGGGCAGCGTCAAGGCCCATAGACTACTGCCGAGCGCGGTTGTTGGTCAGCGCGGTTGCTCGGGGCTGGTGATCGCGGTGCGGAAGAGGGTCGGCGACGGGCAGCCCTACCCCTGGCGCTCGGCGCGCTCCAGGTTCAGCGCCAGCAGCCGGGAGAGGATTTCCTGGTCGGGCATGTCGGGGCTGTAGTCGTCCCAGCCATACGCAGTCGCTACCGCGGTATCCAGCGCCTTGTGGTCGTTGTCGAGCCACGTCGGGCGCTTGTTGTAGAGGTTGGTCAGGGTACGCTTCTTCAGCGCCTGCTCGGTGGCTGCGGCATCGCCGCGAAAGTAGGAGCCAGTCATGGCGACGATGTGGGTCTTGTCGCGGGCGATGAACTGGCCGAGGTGGGCGCCCAGTCTGTTGTCCGGGTTCGCCGAGACATGGTGGAACTCATCGACCGCGATCAGGCGGTCATCGAAGGCCTCGACTCCGTATTGATCGACGGCGAAGCGGAAGGTCGCATGGGTGCAGACCAGCACGGGGTCATCGCTGGCCAGGAAGGTGCCGAGTGACTGGACCTTGCCGCCGTCGTCATTGCCTGGCGCATTGCACAGATTCCAGCGCGGCGCGACCTGCCAGTCGGCCCAGAAGCCGAATTGGGACAGCGGCTCGTCGTTGAAGCTGGCGCCGATGGTCTTCTCCGGCACCACGATGATGGCCTGCTTCAGCCCCTGGTTGGCCAGCTTGTCCAGCGCCACGAACATCAGCGCCCGGCTCTTGCCCGAGGCGGGCGGGGATTTGATCAGCAGGTACTGCTCGCCCCGGCGCTCGTAGACGCGCTCCTGCATCGGGCGCATGCCCAGGGCGTTGGCCTGGGTGGAGGCGCCGCTTTGGGCGTAGGTGACGGAGACAGAGGGAACAGTCATATTAGAACACCCCCCATTCACGACCGCTTTTCATCTTGAATGCGCCATCGACGGCTTTGCTCTTTTTTCGAAAACTCGATAGTTTTTTGTTCTCAAAAACCTGTAGCTCGAATCTTCTTGGCCCGACAGCTCTAAAATGAAGAATCTTATTGTTATATGATTGAGGTCCTTCATCGCCCGGTATAGGCAACACTAATTTATCCATTTTATTATCACTAAATGTTAAAGAATATTTTTTAAAGCCTCCCTTATCAAAAGAAATTTCTATACCCCCAATATGGGAGTTTTCAGAAATATTATTCGCGGCAAACCCAAAGAAAACTCTACTCATCCTCTTAAGCATCACCTGATTGCCCGGAAGATTTGCGCCCCGATTCTTCGTAACGTTACCAGCGTCCACCCAGAAGTTCCGACATGCACGAAGCTTTTTTAGATCTGCCGCTGAAATTGCTGCCGTGGATGGATCGCTATTGACCGTATCGTCTTCGACAGCGGTTGGGTTTGCTAGGTTTTCTGAACTTTCATAAAGCCTCGAATATCTGTCCAGTAGTGCTGCATTCAGCGGCGTTCCAGCAGCCCATAGATTCTCAAACCAAAGTCGAAGCATATCGATACTCTGCAAATGCTCACTATTTATTGCAGGATCGCCGCGATCAACGCCAATTATAAGCCCCGCTTCTACTCCCTTTGATAGTCCCGACCTGGACAAGTTTCCCGACCCTGCGAGTCCGACCTCCAGATTTTCACCCAATCGAAACAGATAGGCCTTTGGGTGAAAAGGCCGGCGTGGGATTCCCTTGTTGGCTAGAGCTGATTCTGGTTCATGGATTCTCACGGGAGAGTTTGGGAAAGCCAATAGCGCTTCTAATGCCACTGGCTCGGTGCGCAAATAATCAAATGATGTTAGCCATCGCTTACACCTATTCCCGTCGCGGAGATTAAAGTGATTATGAAGAGTTGTTTCTAGATCATGCAGCCCTGATGAAGTGATGTATGAGGCAGCCACATCTAACGCTTGAAAGTTATGAGACTTTGCAACCTCCTGAATCGCCGCACTTGTCGTTCGATATGATGGTTGTGTGATACTCCCGAAGATCATATTGCCTCCTATTACTACTTTGTTATCTTGGCTCTTCGGGATCTCAGTAGTGTACAATATCCTGTAATAACAGCCAGTTAGAGCGACGAGGAGATCAAGATGAGCGCGAACAACGAGCCACTGCGGCAAGCCCTTGAGTCATTGCTTGACTTGCCCGAGACGCGGGTCGAAGAGGCCTTTGAAGACCGCAACGGACACATTCAAGTGAAGCTGGTCAGCACCCAGGTCGGAACC
>NZ_CAJXWY010000049.1 GCF_913062725.1 uncultured Thiohalocapsa sp. | reverse complement strand
GCCCCTCGGCGCGCCGGATCCGTTTCCAATACTGCCGGTAGGTGACACCGTCCTCGATCAGGGCCTGGAACACGCCGCGATACCCCAGCCGCTCGCCCGCCAGCAGGACGAACAGATGACCTTCGCCCAGCTTGGCCACCACCGCCTCGCCGGTCTCCCGGCAGGGGGCACACCAAGAGGCCGAGTAAAAGAACAAAACGACGCGGGTTTCCGTTTCCAGCTGAACCGGACGCAGGGTAAAGCGCTCCCCTTTGACGAGCGCAGGACGGGGGAGCTCGGTGCCCAGCGGATAGCCGAAGATGCTGCCGGCCGCGAGGACCGACAGCATCAATAATGCAGAATGGACGAAAGGCATGTTTAAAAATCGATCCGCGCACCGAGAATGAAGGTGCGGGGATAGCGCGGCCCGTAGATGTAGCCCGGGTCGCGATCAATTCCGGCCTCGTAATCCTCCTGATAGTCGTCGAAGAGGTTCTCGATGCCGGCCCGCAAGGTCAGGTCGATGCTGTCGTTGAGAGCGAAGGTCTTGCTGATACCCAGGTCGACCACGAAGAAGTCGGCGCTTTCTTCAACCGTTGCGGTTGATTCACGGGCCACTTCCATTTCTCCGGTCCACTTGATGGCGAAGTAGGCGTCGAAAAGGTCGTCATTGTCGTAAACCACCTGGAGGAGGCCGGACCAGTCCGGCACCTTGTTGTAGCGGTCGGAAAAGACGCCGGGAAAAATTTCCTGCTCCTCGTCGTAGCGGGACTGGCTGTAGGCGAGTCCGGCATTGGCGGACCAGTGCTCGTCAAAGCGGTAGGCCAGATCCAGTTCCAGACCAAAAATGGTCGAGCCCTCCGTATTGAAGCGCTCGATTTCCTCGCGGCCGTTCCGCTCGAGAAGGTGCTGATCTACCTGGCCGGCTTTGCCTTTACTGTCACGCCAGGTAAAGCAGGTGAGGCTGTGCGCTCGGTCTACCTGAAGAGCGCTGGCGTGCCCTGGTCGCCGGGGTTGGCCGCGTTGGCGGTGGAGCGCGTCCTGGATCTCGCCGCAGTGGTGATGCTCGCGGCGCTAGCATTGCAGATCTTCGCGGATCGGACGGTTCCCGCGCTGATCGTCATCGTCATCGTCGCTGGGCTGTTGTTGATGCTGACACGCCCAAGGATCGCTCGGCGCTTACTGGCCTGGTCGCCGAAGCGGGGCCGTTGGTTGCAAATCAGGAATGCAACCCTTTCACTGCTTGACAACGCTCGACTGCTGTTGGCGCCCAAGCGCTTACTTGGCGGCCTGCTGATTGGCTTGGTCGCTTGGGGCGCTGAGGCTTGGGGGCTCTACTTGTTGCTGGTCTGGCTGGATGTCGATATGGGCGCACTGCAGGCGATGGGTATCTATGCCATCAGCATGCTGGCCGGTGCATTGTCCTTTCTGCCGGGCGGGCTGGGCGGCGCTGAAGCGGCCATGGTGGCTTTGTTGGCTGCCGGCGGCGGCGCGACCTTTGGAACAGCCGTGCTGGCAACGGTGATCTGCCGAGCCGTGACGCTCTGGTTCGCAGTCATCCTTGGTCTGGTCGCGGTCTTCATCCTGGGCCGAGAAGGCAGCACCTGACGGGGCGGGCCGACTCAGCAATGCCGGCTATCTTGAGGGGATCGCGCCCGACGCAGACAGCAGTTCGTCGCGAAGGTCGGCCCTCGACCGCCGGTTAGTCCAAAACAGCGTATTTCGCTAGGAGATCGCGGCGGATGAAGGGGTGGCAGACGCACCGCAGAGGCGTTCCCTTGGGAGACGCGAAACTCCGGAAAATTTCGCATGCGGAAAAACCGATAGCAGGGAATTTCCTTGCATATCTAAAACAATGCTTTAAATTTGCAAGGATGACCAGCGTAGAAGTCGATGCTTCTCGACTGGTCTTTGAGCGCTCAGGCGATCGCTTGATTCCCCTCCTTCTCGATGACGGTCAAAAGCCGAAGTGCCGGCCCACCGGGGCGCTTCACGCCTCGCTCCCAGTCCGAGACCAGATTCTTGCTCACGTGGAGGTAACGGGCGAAGACCGGCAGAGAACGATGCTCGCGCTCGCGCAGAGCGCGGATGGCTTCGGGAGAAAGGGATTCGACCGGCGTCAGGCAGGCGTCGTCGAACGCGCGCATGGTCTGCTTGTCGATGGCGCCCACCTCATGGAGGGCCTCCATGGTTTCGTGGATCGAGGCCATCGCATCGCTACGCGTGGTGCTGATCGCACTCGATCTCGGCCCCGGACTGCGTCAGTCCGCAAACAGCTCGTCGAAGAAGGCTTGCATCCGCGCCCAGGAACGGGCGTCGGCCTGGGCATCGTACTGGAGATTATCGATGCCGTAGTCGCCGGCGTCCGGGTTGGTGAAGCCGTGGCGGGCGCCGCCGTAGATGTCCATCTCCCAGTTGGCGCCGGCCTCTTCGAGCTTGTTCTGGAAGTTGGTGACCACCTCCGGGGCGATGAAGCTGTCCGCCTGGCCGTGCAGCACCAGGATCTCCGGCGCGATCTTGCCCCAGGTCTCTTCGGGGGCGGCGGGCAGGGAGCCATGGAAGCTCACCACACCGAGCACGTCCGCATCGCCATAGGCCATCTGCAGCACGGTGCCGCCGCCGAAGCAGTAGCCGATGGCCGCTGTCTTGTCCGCATCGACATATTCGCTGGCCTTGAGCTGCTCGAGCCCCAGACCGGCGCGCTGGCGCCACAGTTCCACGTCGGCGGTGATGTACTGCATCCACTCCCGCGCCTGACTCGGTTGATCGGTGACCTGGTCATTGCCGTACATGTCGGCTGCGAAGGCCACGTAGCCCAGCGCCGCGAGCATCCGCGCGCGCTGCTGGGCGTAGTCGTTCAGGCCCCACCACTCGTGGATCACCAGCACGCCGGGGCGCTTGCCCTCGATGCTGTCGTCCCAGTACAGGTGACCGGTGAGGGGCACGTCCTCGTCCATGTAGTCGACGGCCTTCGTCTGTATCTCCGCCGTCGCCGTGATGGACATGACGCTCGCGGAAACAGTCAACAACAATGCAAGGAGGGTGCGCATGGTATGAGCTCTTTGGAGAATCGGGGCGTTGGATGTGGCGCTGGCGCCGTCACCACGGGTGGCGGTGCGGCTGGTGTTGTGTTGGTTAAAAAGCCATCTCCAGGTCATCCTGCACGGCGGCGACACCGGCCTTGGCGCATGCCTCGTCGGTCTCGCCGGCGGGGGCGCCGCTGACGCCGACGCCGCCGATGAGCGCACCGCCGGTGGTCACGGTGACGCCGCCGGCGGACATGACCAGGAAGTCCTGGCGGCCGACGGCGGTGTCGGCGCGCTCGGCGAGGGCCGAGGTGTCAGCGTTGAAGTTGACCGCGGTGTAGGCCTTTTTGTAGCTGATGGGCACGGTGATGGGGGCGGCGATGGTGTCGCGCAGCTGCACCTGCACCACTCCGTCGCGGTCCACCACGGTCACGCCGATCTGAATGCCCTGCTCGCGGCAGGCATCGATGGTGGCCTGGGCGATCTTCTGCGCGGTGCCGAGGGACATGCGCTTCACCGATACGGTCATGGGATCTTCGGCCAGCGCCGGCGCCGCGGCGCCGGTGAGCACGGCGGCCAGGGCGGCGGAGCGGATGTGCAGCTGACGGGTCATGCGGAAACTCCTCGTGCGAGTATCGTTCGAATTTGGTGGTGATGAGACACGGCATGCCACGGGCACATGGGCCCCAGCCCACCGCTCCCTCAAGATGGGCATGATTCCGCGTCCGCAAAGGGACATCGTCCGCAGCGGCCGGTCGGCCCCGCCGCCGGCGCCCGCGCTCGGCTGATCCGCGACAGCGGGGCACGCGCCGTCATCAGGCCCCTGATCAGCGCGCCGGATAGTGCTCCGCGACATAGTCATCCACCATCGCCTTGAACCGCTCGGCGATGCCGGCGCCCTTGAGGGTGGTCACCTTTTGACCGTCGATGTAGACAGGGGCGGACGGCTGCTCGCCGGTGCCGGGCAGGCTGATGCCGATGTTGGCCTGCTTGCTCTCGCCGGGACCATTGACCACACAGCCCATGACGGCCACCTGCATGGTTTCCACGCCGGGGTGGGTCTCGCGCCACACGGGCATCTGCGCACGCAAATAGCCTTGGATATCTTCGGCGAGCTCCTGGAACACCGTGCTGGTGGTGCGCCCGCAGCCCGGGCAGGCGGTGACCATGGGCGCGAAAGGCCGCAGGCCCATGGTCTGCAGCACCTCCTGCGCCACCACCACCTCGCGGGTGCGCGACTCGCCGGGTGCGGGGGTGAGTGAGACACGGATGGTGTCGCCGATGCCCTCCTGCAGCAGCACCGCCAGCGCCGCCGTGGAGGCGACGATGCCCTTGGAGCCCATGCCCGCCTCGGTCAGGCCCAGGTGCAGGGCGTGGTCGGTGCGCTCGGCGAGCATGCGGTAGACGGCGATGAGGTCCTGCACGCCGCTCATCTTGCAGGAGAGAATGATGTGATCCCGCGGCAGACCCAGCGCCTCGGCGCGCTGCGCGCTGGAGATGGCGGACTCCACCATGGCCTCGCGCATGACCACGTCGGCCTCTTTCGGCGACGGCGACTTCGCGTTGGCGTCCATCATGCGCACCACCAGCTCCGGGTCGAGGCTGCCCCAGTTGACGCCGATGCGTACCGGCCGGTCGTAGCGGCAGGCGATCTCGATCATGGTGGCGAACTGGCTGTCGCGCTTCTCGCCGCGGCCGACGTTGCCCGGATTGATACGGTACTTGGCCAACGCCTCCGCACAGGCCGGATAGTCCGACAGCAGCCGATGACCATTGAAGTGAAAGTCGCCGATCAGCGGCACGCCGATGTCCATGGCGTCCAAGCGCTCGCGCACCCGCGCGACGGCGGCGGCGGCGGTCTCGTTGTTGACGGTGATGCGCACGAATTCTGAGCCCGCCCGGGCCAGCTCGGCGCATTGGGCTACCGTGGACTCGATGTCCGCGGTGTCGGTGTTGGTCATGGACTGCACGCGGATCGGCTCGTCGCCGCCGACGCCGATGCCGCCGATCAGCACGCGCTGTGTGCTGCGCCGTCGGATGGGGGTTTGGCTGCTGGTCATGTCTTACCTCGGGTGTGATACGGCGAACGGCGGTCTCAGCCCATGCGCGAGTGCGAGGTAATCTGGGTGCTCCGGGCCGATGAGTCCATGGCGTAGCAGGAAGTCGATGATGACCAGATTGCAGTTGCGCTTGAAGTCATCACTGGTGTCGACGATGCGCATGACTTCGCGCACCGGTAACAGCTGAAATGACTCCACCTCGTCGTCGTTGCAGCGCGGGATGACGTCTTCCGGGAGCGCCAGGTCGTAGCAGTAGATGGTGTCGGGCTTGAGGCCGCGATCGGAATCACGGCAATAGCTGACGATGCCGACGGGGCGAGCGCGATCGGCGATGGCCGCCGGCAGCCCCGCCTCCTCCCAGCATTCTTTACGCAGGTTCTCGTGCAGCGAAATGCCCCAGGGCAGGCCGCCGGCGACCATGTGATCGAGCTTCCCCGGCGCCACCCGGCGGCTCTGCGAGCGCCGCCCGACCCACAGGTGGAGCCCATCGTCACGGCGCACATAGCCATTGAGGTGCTGGCCGAAGGCGCGAATGCCGAAATAAGGCGCCACCGCACGGTCCATCAGGAAGCGCGGCTCGCCGGCGGTATTCAGCACCGGATAGCGCTCGCCGTGGAGATGACTCACCAAGCCCCGGCGGTCGAGATCGGCGCTGAGCGCCGCGAAGGCCTCGACACGGGCGCCGAAGTCGGCCGGGGCCGTTTGCCAGTGCAGACCATCCGATGCGCGCACGAAGTCGGTGCCGAGGGCGGCCAAGGCATCGGCGAAGCGCCGCCGCACCAGTCCGAGCCGCTCGCCGCCCACCACAAAGGCCTCGAATGCGGCGGGCTCCCAGCGGTTACAGGCGTGGATGTGGTCGAGATATGACATTGGCGAAGGCGCGCGCGGCGGCGTGCGGCGACGAACGCGCCGGCCCCGCGGTCAACGCTCCTCCTGCTTCACACTGTCCCAGAGCCGCTCCATTTCGTCGCGATGCTCGGGCGCGGGTTGTTTGCCGGCGGCCCCCAGGCAGACCTCCACCCGCATGAAGCGGCGCTCGAAGCGGTGATTGGCGGCGCGCAATGCCTGCTCCGCATCCACACCCAAGTGGCGGGCCAGGTTGACGCAGGAAAAGAGCAGATCACCCACCTCATGCACCCGCTGCAGCGGATCGGCGTGGGCGCTGAAGGTCTCCTCGCACTCGGCGAGCTCTTCGCGGATTTTGGCGGCGACGCCGTCGGGGGTGTCCCAGTCGAAGCCGACGCGGGCGGCGCGCTTTTGCAGCTTCGCGGCGCGCACCAGGGCGGGCAGGGCCTGGGCCACGCCTTCCATGACGCTGGTGCGCAGGCGCCGACCCTTGGCCTCGCGCTCGGCGGCCTTCATGGTTTCCCAGTTCTCGCGCACCTCCGCTTCGCTCGCCACTTGTGCGTTGCCGAAGACATGCGGATGGCGGCGGATCATCTTGCCGGTGATGGAGGCCACCACGTCGCCGAAGTCGAAGGCCTCGTCCTCCTCGGCCATGCGTGAATAGATGGCCACCTGGAACAACAGGTCGCCGAGCTCCTCGCACAGCTCGGCCATATCGTCGTTCTCGATGGCCTCGGCGACCTCGTAGGCCTCTTCCAGCGTGAACGGCAGGATGGTGCGCGGGGTCTGCTCCAGATCCCAGGGACAGCCGTGCTCGGGATCGCGCAGCCGCGCCACCACGGCCAGAAGGGCTTCGATGCTGCGCGGGTCCATGGCGCGGGCATCGGGTGCGGGCGCATGCGGGGGTCGGTCGTGCGGATGGCTCATGGCGGCGGCGGAGTCTGCAAGCGGCGCAACCTTGGGATGGCCGGTGGGATTAGGGTCGGACCAGGGCATTGAACAGCACGCCCAGGACCACCGCGGCGATGCTGCCCCACTTCCAGTAGGCGATGGGGATGCCGATGACCTCGTCCGGCTTGGAACTGCCCGGGTCTTTGACGATCTGCCACAGGTGGGGCCCGGCGAGGAACCACGGGATGAACCCGAACATCACCGGCAACCCGATCCACAGCGGCAAGGGCTGGTTGATGTACACCAGCACCAGCAGCGCCGGCCACGCCACCAGGTAGCCCGCGGTCAGCTTGGCATCGAGCGTCTTCTCGCGGGTGAGCACGAACGCCAGCAGGGCGCCGACCGCCCAGGCCGTCGCGAGCAGGATGAGCACGATGCGCAAGGCGCTTCCTCCCCGTCACGTGGCGCTGCGGCGGCGCACAGGCGCTTTGGCGGCGGCACAACGGTCTGATTGGGTGATCCGACACGCGGCGGCGCCGGGGTCGGCATGATCGTTTGGGCGTCCGCAGGCCGGGTACTTACCGGGCGCGCGCGAGCACCGGAGCGCCACGCCGGTGACGCTGGCGTGCATGGTAACGAACGCGGCAGACACCGGTCTACGCGAAAAGCGTCCAGCTGCTGCCCAGCCGGGCCCGCCGGTGATACCCGGGACGGCGCGTTGCCGTGCGCACGTCGACCCGTCGCATCCTTTTCGCTTTTGCGGGCTGGGGGCGGCGGGTGAGGGTCTCGAGCGCGGGGATGCGGCCGTGAGGCCGCCGGGGACGTGTCCACGGCGTTCCTCGCCCGCCGCCACCCGGGCGCGCTGGCGCCTGCGCCGAAAAGTGATGTCCGCCGGGTATCCATGCCGATGCCGCGCTAGACTGACGCACCCCATCGGATGCGCCCGGGCGAACTGAGCAGCCGGCGCCACACCGGAGGAAACTACCAGGCCGAGCGCGCCAAGCCAAACCCACCGGGCCGAACGCACCGGGTCGGCGACCAAGGCGCAGCCGCATCAGAGTACGCCCCATGCAAAGCCCCATCTGCGAGTCCATCTATGCCATCCCCCGCTGGGGAGAGGGGTATTTCCACATCAACGCCGCGGGCCATCTCGCCGTTCGTCCCGACCCCAGGTCGGCGGCAGACATCGACCTGGCGCTGCTCGCCCGGCGCCTGCGCGACGAGGGCCTGTCCCTGCCGGTGCTGGTGCGCTTCGACGACATCCTGCGCCACCGGGTGCGCACCATGCGCGCGGTCTTCGAAGGCGCCATGGACCGACTCGACTGGCGCGGCACCTACCGCCCCGTCTATCCCATCAAGGTCAATCAGCAGCAAAGTGTGGTGCGCGCCATCCTGAGCGGCGGCGGCATCGGCCTCGAGGCCGGCAGCAAGCCCGAGCTGATGGCGGTGCTCGCCCTGGCGCCCGAAGGTGGCATGGTCATCTGCAACGGTTACAAGGACCGCGAATACGTTCGGCTCGCCCTCATCGGCCGCCGCCTCGGGCTCGCCGTGCATATCGTCATCGAAAAGCCCTCGGAGCTGGAGTTGGTGCTCGAGGAGGCCGCCCGGCTCGGCGTCGAGCCCCTGCTCGGCGTGCGCGTGCGCCTGGCCGCGGCGGCGGCGGGCAACTGGCAGAACAGCGGCGGCGAGCGGGCCAAGTTCGGCCTCTCGGCGCAACAGGTGCTGACACTGGTGTCACGCCTGCGAGACAACGGCGGCCTCGGCTGGCTGCGACTGCTGCACGCCCACCTCGGCTCACAGATCCCGAATCTCGCCGACATTCGCGCGGGTGTGACCGAGCTGTGCCGGTTCTATACGGACCTGGCCGCACACGGCTGCAAGCTTGACACCCTCGACATCGGCGGCGGGCTCGGCGTCGACTACGAGGGCACCCGCACCCGCGCTTACTGCTCGGTGAACTACGCCCTGGCCGATTATGCCGACGCCATCCTGGGCACCGCCGCCGGCATCTGCCGGGAAGCCGGCGTGGCCGACCCGCACATCGTCACCGAATCGGGCCGGGCGCTGTCTGCGCACCATGCCGTGCTGATCATGGACGTGCTCGACCGCGAGCACGCCGGCGGTCTCGCGCTGACGGCGGATACGCCACCCGCGGACACGGTGGACGCCGGCACGAATCTGGCGGTCCTGCAACAGACCCTGACCGAGGCCGATGCGGGCGCGCCGCTGGCGCTCTTCGAGCGCGCCGAGGCCGCCGTCCTGGCCGTGCGCGACGACTTCGCCGCCGGCCGCCTGAGCCTGAGCGCACGCGCCCGCGCCGACGAGTGCTACGCCGCCATCTGCCGTGCGCTGCGGGCGCGGCTGTCGCATGCGAGTCGCCGCCAGCGGGAGCTGTTGGATCGCCTCAACGGCGAGCTGGCCGATAAGCTGTTCTGCAACTTCTCGCTGTTTCAATCCCTGCCGGATGTCTGGGCCATCGACCAGATCTTTCCCATCGTGCCCTTGCAGCGGCTGCATGAGGCGCCGACGGAGCGCGGTGTGGTGCACGACCTGACCTGCGACTCCGACGGTTGTATCGGTCACTACGTGGACGCCGACGGCATCGAGGCGAGCCTGCCGGTGCACGCCTTCGACCCGCGCGCAGACACCTATCTGCTGGGGGTGTTCATGGTGGGCGCCTACCAGGAAATCCTCGGCGACATCCACAACCTGTTCGGCGACACCGACGCGGTCAACATCGCCCTGGACCCACAGCACCCGGAGGGCTATCGCCTGTCGGAGCCCGAGCGCGGCGACTCCGCCGACGAGCTGTTGGGCGATGTGCACTTCGAGCCGCGCGAGCTCCTCGCCCGCTACCGCCGACGCATCGACGCCACCGGGCTGCCGCGCGGCGAGCGCGAACGGCTCTACCTGGAGCTGAAGGCCGGGCTGTATGGCTATACCTATCTCGGCAGCCTGTGAGCCCGGCGGCACGGCAATCATCGGCGCCCGATGCCCGACGTGCGCGGCGATGCCCTGGGCCATTCTCGAGCACCGGGGCGTGAAACGTGCGGCGATTCGCCCTATCTGACGAGTTAGTCAAAGCCAAAGCAGCCGTCTCTGAGCCTCATGCCCATCATGCGCCCTCGCCCCACCCCCCTGATCCGGCTTGCCACATGGCTCCTCGGCGGCGGCCTCGCCGTCGGCCTGGTGTCGGCGGCGGCCGCCGAGCCGGCGCCGGTGACACTCGCCGCGGTGGAGCGGCAGGTGTTGCGCGAGCAGGCGATGTTGTCCGGCACCACCATCGCCCGGCGGCGCACGGCGTTGTCGCCGCGGGTCGATGGACTGGTCACCGAGCTGTTCGTCGATGCGGGCAGTCTGGTGGCGGCCGGTGACCCCATTCTGGCGCTGGATGATCGGCTCGAGACGCACAACGTCGAGGCCGCCGCGGCACGGGTGCAGGAGGCGCAGGCCAATCACCAGGACGCGCTGCGCGTGCGCGACGAGCTGCTGCGCCTGAAAGAAGGCCGGCACGCGTCAGAGACGGATATCCGCTCGGCGATCGCCCGCGTGGACATGGCCGCCGCGGCGCTCGCCGCCGAGCGCGCGGCCCTGGCCAGGGCCGAAGAGGTGCAGCGCCGGCATCGGCTGACAGCGCCCTTCGCCGGCATGATCGTGGCCCGCAACGTCGAGGTCGGCGAATGGGCCAAGCGCGACGAGGCCGCTGTAGAGCTGGTGGCGCTGGATGTGCTGCGCATCCGCGCCACACTGGCGCAGACGGACTTCGCGCGGGTGCGCCGCGGCGCCACCGCGACGGTGCGCTTCGATGCCCTCCCCGACCAGACCTTCCGCGGCGAGGTCCATGCGCGGGTCGCGAGCGGTGATCCGCGCTCGCGCACGTTCCCGCTGCTCATCGACCTGCCGAACCCCGACGGTCTGCTGGCGCCCGGCATGTCCGCGCGGGTGCAGGTCGATCTCAGCGGCGGCGATCGGGAAGTATTGACGGTGCCGCGGGATGCCATCGTCGCCAAGGCCGACGGCACCCGGCAAGTCTGGCGGGTAGAGACCGAGGACGGTCTCCTCAATGCCTACCCCGTGGAGGTCGCCATCGGCCGCGCGGATGGCGACCGGCTGGAGGTCACCGCCGACGCGCTGGCCGCCGGCGACCGCGTGGTGATGCTCGGCAATGAGTCGCTGCAGCCCGGCCAGACGGTGTCACCCCAGAGCGCCGACGCCACCCCGCGGGCGGCGGAGACGGTCGCCCTGGACGAGTAACCGACGCCTGCCATGTTCAAGCTCGCCATCGAACGCCCGGTGATCCTCACCGTGGCCATCCTGCTCCTGGCCCTGTTCGGGATCCTGTCCATTTTCAACGTGCCGGTGCAGATGATCCCGGATCTGGACGCGCGGGTGGTGACCGTCAGCACCAGCTGGCCCGGCGCCGCACCCCAGGATGTGGAGAAGGAGATCGTCGTCGAGCAGGAGAAATATCTCGGGCGTATCCCCGGGCTCGAGCGCATGGTGTCCACCGCCAGCACCGGCAGCGCCGACATCGAGCTGGAGTTCCCGTTCTCGGTGCCGATGGAAGAGGCCCTGCTCAACGTCAACAACGCCCTCTCCCAGGTGCCGGGCTACCCTGAGAACGTGGATCAGCCGAGCATCAGAGCGGAGGCCTTCTCCAGCAATGCCTTCATGTACTTCCGGCTCATGCCGGAGAGCGGCGCCTTCACCGAAGCGGAGATCGTCGCGCTGCGGGACTGGGTGGAGGAGTACGTGGTGCGGGCCATGGAGCGGGTGCCGGGCGTGTCCAGCGTCGGCCTGCGCGGCGGCGCCGAGCGCCAGCTCAAGGTGTTCGTGGACCCGGTGCGCCTGGCCGAGCGCGGCATCAGCCTGACGGCGCTGCGCGAAGCCATTCGCGCGCGCAACCGGGACGTCTCCGGCGGCGACCTCGACAGCGGCAAGCGGCGCTACTTGCTGCGGACCATCGGCCGCTTCGACAGCCCGCAGGCGCTGGAAGAGCTGGTCATCGCCGAGCGCGATGGTGCCTTCATCCGGCTCAAGGACGTCGGCCGCGCCGAACTCGATTACGCGGAAGTCCGCAGCTACGCCTACTCCGAGGGCAAGCCGGTGCTGGGCTTCGCGGTGAGCCGGCAGATCGGCAGCAACGTCATCCAGATCAAGCGCGACATGATGGCGAAGGTGGCGGAGCTGAACACGACGCTGCTGCAGCCCAAGGGCCTCGAGCTGGTACGCACCGCCGACGACGTCGTCTACGTCACCGATGCCATCGACGTGGTCGAGCGCAACCTCGCCATCGGCGCTGTGCTGGCGACCCTGGTGTTGTTCCTGTTCCTGCGCTCCCTGCCGGCAACACTCATCGGCGCCATCGGCATCCCCATCTGCACCGTGGCGGCCTTTCTGGGGCTCATGCTCACCGGGCGCACCATCAACGTGATTTCCCTGGCCGGTGTGGCCTTCGCCATCGGCATGACGCTCGACAACAACATCGTGGTGCTGGAGAACATCTTCCGCCACCTGAGCCAGGGCAAGGCGCGGCTCAGGGCGGCGCTGGAGGGCGTGCGCGAGGTCTGGCCCGCGGTGCTGGCTTCCACGCTCACCACGGTGGCGGTGTTCCTGCCCGTGGTGTTCGTGCAGCAGGAGGCGGGGCAGCTCTACTCGGACATCGCCATCGCCATTTCCGCGAGTATTCTCATGTCCATGCTGCTGGCCATCACGCTGGTGCCGGCGGCCGCAGGTCGCTGGCTCGCGGCGCCGACGGTGCCGCGCCGGCGCCGCCTGCTGGAGCGCGCGGGCGGCGCCTTCGCCGCCGCGGTGCTCGCCATGGTGCGCTGGCTGGCCCGGGGCCTGGTGCGGCCCCTGTTGGTCATCGCCCTGGTGCTCGGGATCGCCGGGGCCATCATCTGGACCCTGACGCCGGATGCCGAATACCTGCCGGAGGGCGAGGAGTCGAAGATCTTCACCCTGATGTTCGCCCCGCCGGGCTACAACATCGACATGATGCGCCGCGCCTTCCAGGACGTGGACCAGGACTTCTACCCCGCCGTGGGCCAGGACCCGGCACTGTTCGCCGCCGGCGAGACAGACGTGCCGGCGCTCAACTTCACCATTGGCTTCGCCAACCAGAGCCGGGTGTTCGTGGTGCGCGAGGCCACCGACCGCCGCCAGACCGGCGACCTCATGCGCGTCGCCAGCGAGAAAACCAGTGCGCTTCCGGGCCTGCGCAGCTTCTCCAGCCGCGGCTCCATCTTCTCGGGCAACTTCGGCGGCACCCGCGCCATCAATATCGAGATCAGCGGCCCGGAGCTGGCGACCCTGTTCGACGCCGCCCGCCGGGTACAGGCCAAGGCGAGGGCGATCTTCGATGGCCCGCGGGTCAAGTCCGAGCCCTCGGCGCTGACGCTCGGCCAGCCTATGCTGGAGGTGCGCCCGGACTGGGAGCGGGCGGCGGAGCTCGGCATCTCGCCGGGGGATCTCGGCTACACCGTCTGGGCCTACTCGGACGGCGCCTTCGTGGACGAATTCTTCGTGGATGACGACGAGATCGATATCTTTCTGTACAGCACCGCCGGCAACATCGAGCGCCCCCAGGACCTGGAGCGCCTGATGCTCTACGCCCCCAACGGCGGCATCGTGCCCCTGTCCGCCGTCGCCCGGCTCGAGGAGAGCGTCAACACCGAGACCATCCGCCGGGTGGATGGGGACCGCACCATCACCATGACCGTGATCCCGCCGGACGACGTGCCGCTGGAAGAGGGCGTGCGCCGTGTGCAACAGGACATCGTTCAGGGCATGCCGGCGGCGGGCGAGCTGCCGGCGGGCATCCGCCTGCAGCTGAGCGGTGCCAGCGATCGGTTACAGGCCACCATGCGGGCGCTGGCGGGCAACTTCGCCGTGGCGCTGCTCATCGCCTATCTCCTGATGGTGGCGGTGTTCAGCCATTGGGGCTGGCCGCTTTTGATCATGACCAGCGTGCCGGTGGGCATCAGCGGCGGC
This sequence comes from uncultured Thiohalocapsa sp., assembly GCF_913062725.1. GTDB lineage: Bacteria > Pseudomonadota > Gammaproteobacteria > Chromatiales > Chromatiaceae > Thiohalocapsa. Next base: position 16,435 of record NZ_CAJXWY010000049.1, on the reverse strand, counting down.
ATCGCCGGCCTCTGGCTGCTGAACCTGGGCGGCGCGCACCTGGACAAGATCGGGCTGTATCCCATCCAGCAGCCCTTCGACATGATCACCATGCTGGGCTTTCTGGTGCTCATCGGCACCGTGGTGAACAACCCCATCTTGATCGTCGAGCGCGCCGTGACCAACGTGCGCGATCAAGGGCTCGCCATCATGGACGCCGTCACTGAGGCGGTGCGGGTGCGCATCCGGCCCATCATGATGTCCATGGTCACCACCGTCGCCGGCCTGTCGCCGCTGGTGTTCAACCCCGGGGCCGGCACCGAGCTTTACCGGGGGCTCGGCGCCATCGTGCTGTTCGGACTGCTGTTCAGCACCCTGGTGACGCTCACCTTCATGCCGGCGCTGTTGGCATTGACCCTGCGCTTCGTGCGTCCGGCAACACAGCCGACGATGGCGCACCATCCCGCCGAGGCATTGACCGATGCAACACGCTGACTGAGGAACACAGCGATTGCCTGGCCATGCTGGCCAAACATCGGCCGGCGTCGGGAGACGCGGTCTTCCGGCTGCCACATCGTCAGCGCCCGGCGCTGAACAAGACACCGCTGAAACCGGCTGGGCATCCCGCGCCGTCCGGGAAGCGCCGATCAATCGGCGTTTCCTCAGGGGTGGCGGTCAACCGCGCACCCAGTTCAGGTCTTGGGGATCGGGGTCGGGCGCCATCAGGCCAACGGCGTCTGCGCCCGCACCCGTGCCGTCGTCGCCGGCCTCGTCCCAGAACTTGCGACCGAGCGCGTCGATCTGCAGTACCCCATCACCCGCCTGGGCACCGGTGGGTGTCGCTTGCAGGATGAACGCATCAGCGCTGACTGGCCCGGCGAAGCTCATGGCATAGCCATCGGCGCTGGTGGCGATGGCCGGCGGCGCGTCATCGGCGCCGCCACAAATGTTGTCCTCACCGGGGTTGTAGCAGCCGGTTTCGGTGTAGATGCGCTCCATCCATTGGGCGAGGCGCATCAGCTCCGCCTTCGCCGTGGCGCGTCGACCACTGCGCACCTGCTCCTGATAGCTCGGGTAGGCGAGTGCCGCCAGGATGCCCAAAATCGCCATCACCACCAGCAACTCCACCACAGAGAAGCCCCGTCGCCGGCGATACGCGACGGGCGGGGCACGGCGCCGCACACCCTCTGGCCCGCGGCAGAGGGCTCGCCGACAGCCCCAGGGCCTCTCGTCAGTCCAATTGCAGCCAGGTCCGCCAGCCGTGTGCATTGGCCTCCTCGAGCTGAATCAAGTGGCCCGCCGAGGTCGAGAAGACGCTTTTCAGCTTGCCACCACCAACCCCGATCAGCGTCGGCGCTGAATAGCGTCCGGCGCCCGGCGCCGTCACCACCCGAAGACTGCTCGCGACGACACTGTCACCGGTCTGCGTGCGCAGTAGATCCGCCGCGTCGAGCTGTCCGTCCAAATTGGCGTCGAAGGGTGCCACCGCCGGTCGCGAGCCGTCGATGGCATCGAGGGCATTGATCCAGCTGGCGCCGCCGTCGCCGCAGCCACCATCGGGTCGCATCGAGACGAAGACGACGCGGCCGTGGCGCACCTGCGGCGCCGAGAGCACGCGTTCCGAGCCCCGGCAATCGGCGTTCGACTCAACGGGTTGCAAGTCAAGCATCCAGCCCCGGGGCTCCGCCACGCTGCGGGTCGGCACGGCGGTGCTGATCCGCCCCAGGCTCACCACCTGGCCGTCGGCGCTGACGCCGGCGTCGTCCTGGATGAATGCATGCGCCAGCAGATCGCGGCGCGCCGGGACGTCGAATCGACCGCCGCGCCAGTAACGCGCCGTATCCCAGATGCCGTAGAACGTCTGCACGGCTTCCGCATGCTGGTCCGTCGCATGCGCCGGCCGGCCCGTGCCAAACAGCAGCAGATGGCCGCCATTCGGATGCCTGGCGAATGCGATGCGGCTGGTAATCGGTTGACAGTTGCCCGCCGCGTCTGTGGCGGTGAAGAGCCTCACCGGCGCCGCATCGAGATCGGTCAGATCGAAGCGCCAAAGATTGCCGAACAAATCGCCGGCATAGGCCCGGTCAGCCACGAGGTCACCGTCCTCATCGAGCGTCGAGACCTCACCGAGCCCATTCGCAGGCGGCATAGTGGCTTCGCTCGGGGCCTCACCCACGATACAGGTCGCCGAGCCGTCGCCAGCCGCGGGACTGGGCACATCATCAGCACCTGCCCCCGTATCCATCAGGGCCCGGATTCTCTGCGCATCGTCGCCCGCCAGATTCAGCACGTACAAAACCGCGTTGCCGGTTTGGCTGATCGTGCAGTTGCCGGCAGCGCCATCACCGTGTGCCGCACAGGCATCGGTGTCTTCGCCCCCGATATTGCGGTTACCGCCACCGTTGCCGACCAGCACCACCCAGACCGGATCATCGATGCCGTTGTCGGTATCGTCGATACGAACAATGGCCGGCTTGCCGGCGGTGTAGCCCATGTCGCGACCATCCAGGCCGTCATCGTGCCCCGACGCATCCGTGAACTCCCACAGCACCAAGTCACGAGCGGCCGCAGCGGTGTTCGGCGGGTGGGGATCGGTGACATCCAGGGCGAAGACACCCTGTGCGCCGGCACCGAAGCTGCCCACCAGGATCGATCGCCAAGGGTTCGTATCGGCATCGACATCGGGCAGCTCGGCATCCGAATAACTCAGCGCTCCGGCCACGAAAGCCCGCTTTGGCCGATCGCCGCTGCCGTAGGCCGGGTGCGTCAAGTCCGCCAGGCCGGCGTACACCGCGGCGGGGACATAGGCGAAGGCTTCGACGAGTGCGGTGGTGCTGGCATCGGCGTCGAAAGCATGGAGCATGCCGTCGTTTGCCCCCAGGTAGACCATGAGCGGGCGATCCTTGTGCGCCGCTCGAAAGGCAGCGTAACGCGCATCCCTGAAGAGCTGCCGCGGTGGCCCGACCACGAGCGGGCCGCTCCCCTGCAGATGACCGATCGGCAGATCGCCGAGCAGCGTTTCACGCTGACGCAGGCCAGCAACTTCCGCACCACGCAGCCAAGCGATGACGTCGCCCGCGACGACCGGCTGCGGCTCGTCAGCCGTGAGCGCCTGCTGCTGCGCCACGCTGAGCCGCTCGACGCTCTGGGCATTGAATGGCACCGGCTCGCCGGCGGCCGCTGCCCACGTGAAAATCACCCGCTCCGCCGCCGGGCGAAACGCCGTGGCCACGCGCGTGCTCTGGTAGGGCACGTTGGGAGTATCACAGAGCGCGCCGCGGGGCAGCCCGTGACAGGCGTGCCCAGGCGCTTCGCGTCCCGTCGCGAGACGCAGGGAACGCAGCTCACCGGACCCGGTGTCTGGCCGGGAGACGGCCTGGAAGATGCGGGGGACCGTTGGCAGCGCGCCGGCGGTGACGGCCACCGCGGCGCCCGCCACCGTCGCCGCAGCGGCCACCCCGGCAGTCGATGCGTCCCCGGGGGCGAGCGTGCCAGCCGGCGCCATTTCGCTGGCGGCGGCGGTCATGCTGAAGCCCGCAGCGCTAAGGCACGCGAGCAGCAGCCGGCACCCATGTGTGCGCGTCGCCCGCGCCAGCCGGCACATGGGCTCGACAGGCCCGGTGATGCGTGGCGCCCTCATTGCGGGAAGTGCTTGACGATGGTGGACTGCAGTAGGGCGCGCGCCTGCGCGTTGCCACCGAAGCCGACGCTGATCACGGTGTAGTAATAGGTGACGGACTGGCCGAAGGAGTTGGCCTGGGTATCCGGCGAGGTATGCTCTTCGAGCGCTTCGATGTAGATCCGCGGCTGCATGATCACGCCTGGGATGGCGACGGCCGCATCACTCTGCGGCGCATTGGGGAGCATGCTGGTGAGCTCGGGATAGGCAACCCCGAAGTCGTCCCCGCCCGCTTGCAGTTCGCTGAGCGGCCGCCGCCAGTGCTCGATGACAGCGGCGCGGCGCTGACACGGGTGATCGGTGGAGGCGCCATCCGTGAGCGTCTCCGCCGCCGCCACCGAGCATGCGGTCCAGACATACGCCGCACCATCGTCGGCTGGCACGATGGGAGCGTCCTGCTCTTCGACATAGGTCAGGCCCACCTGCAGTCCCGCTTCCGCCGCCTGCAGCGCGATATTGTTCTGTCGCATGTTGCCGGCGAGCCGCTCCTGCAGGACCGTCGTCCGTTGCGCGCCGACGCCGATCAGCGTGACCGCCAGCAGGATCACCAGCCCGAAGATGAGAATGGCACCGCGTTGATGCCGCAGCGCTCGACACCGATGGCCGCGGGGGGCGTGGTATGCGTGTCGCGCCGTCGCCGTCATTCCCACAGCGCCCAGGGCGTCGCGGCGCGCAGCGCGACGTCGAACCGAAAGCGCTGATAGAGCCGAGTGTCGGGCGGATAGCCGGCGCCGAGGCGATCCTTTGGGTTCTCGTTCGGCGGCCAATCGGATTGGGTCGGCGCACTCGGCTCGCGCGCGCTGTGCGCGTCTTCGGTGGTGAGCAGCAATTCGACGGCCACGGAGCGCACGCTGGCCCATTGTCCCTGCGCGGCCACCGAAATCGCGCTCGAACCGTGGTAGTCGAGGACGCCATCGGCATTCTCATCGCCACTGTAGGTCAGCCGCAGATCGGCGACGTTGGGCACGAGCACCTGACTGCTGCCGTCACCGCGACCGCGATCGTACACGCATAGCGCAGGCCGATAACCCTCCGGCATCCCCTCCCCGGACGCCGATGGTCGGCAATTGTCACGTCCAGCGCCCGCTTGCACGGTGCCATCGTGCACGCAGCACACGTAGAAAATGCGATAGAGTAATGGATACACCATCGTCCGGGGGGCATCCGGCTCCCGGTTGTACGGCGCCGCACCCGCATAGGTCGCATCGACACGCAGATGCGTCACCGCATTCATGGCACCGTCATGGGAGAGGGTCGTCGTTGGCCCCGCTTCGGGCTCACTGACCGCGAACACATGCGCGTACAGGCAATTCGAGATCAGGGCGAGATCGCCGGCGTGGAGGTCGATCGCCGACGCCAGTGCGATGGGGGCAGTGCCATCGTCGCCCAAGCCGTTGGTGACCGCCGCACCCCGTGGATCGATACCCCATGCCACGAAGACATCGCCACCGACGTAGCGGTCCGCAACATTGGCTGCGACCGCAGCGGGAAGATTGGTGAAACGCGCGGCCTTGGTGAGGTCCGCACCCTGATCGTAACCGAGCGCTCCGTGGATGCTCAGATAGTCGTCTTCGCCCAGGGCGCAGCCATCCGCCAGCAGATCACAGGCCTTGACCGTGAGCGTACCCTGTGCCTCGTGCATGGCGAGGTTTTTGCAATCCGTCGATCGCGTCGGGCGCATGGCTTTCGCGAGCAGTGTGGACGCCACCCGGCCGTTCTCCTGCAGCCGGGCGAATGCCTCCTCGCGCGCATAGCTGGCGTTGGCACGGGTGAGCAGCTCGGTGAGTCCGAGCACCACAACAGCGCCCACGGCGAGGGCGACCATCAGTTCCACCAGCGAGACGCCGGCGACAAGACGCGCCGGGTTGGCGCGGGCCACCGGGGAGCACCGCTGCTGGACACGATCCCCCGGGGCGCTCATGTCGGCACGCGTGCGCAGATGCGAAACTCCAGCGCTTCTACGGAGCGCGCGGCGGCCTCAGCCCCGTAGGCGCCCTCACCCACCACTGCCGCCGGCTCGGCACGGCTGTCGTTCCAGCGGATGGTGATGGCGCAGTGGCCCGAGTTGCAGACGGCACCGGTGCAATCGAGGGTGGCAAGGGCCGCATCGGCGGGTTTCTTCAAGGGTGTGCGGCCGAGCTCCTGCGCCCAATCCGCAAACATCGGATGCTGTGCAGGGGCATCGGTGTCGACCTTGAGGCCGTTGAAGCCTGCGGGGTCGGCGCGCATCCGATCCACCAGCGCAGAGGCCGCAAGCGTTGCGTGCGCGCGCAGGTAAGCGCTGTGGTTGCTGCGCATCGCCGCCAGTTGCAGGCCGGCGACACCAAGGACGCCGATGGCGATGACGAAGAGCGTCACCATCACCTCCACCAGCGAGAAGCCACGAACGCGCGTGCTACGGCGCTGAAACATCATGCTCGACCTCGGTGCGACCCACATCATGCCCGGTGCAGTTCAATGGTCTGGTCAGCCGCCATCCAACCCGCGAACACCGGGCACCCAGCTGCGATGGGCACGGCTTCAGTGTTGCCACCCGCGGGCCGCTGCACAGCCGCGTTGCCACGAGGCGGGGCGCGGCAGGCGCACGCGTTCCCCGCAGGGCAACCGTGGGCGATTGCGCTGCCACACCCCGTCGGGGATACCGTCTCGGTCCGATCAGAAACCCCATGGCGTAAGTATAGGGGATGTGCTTATGGCGATATAAGGAAGCAACCTAGGGTAATCGGGCGCGTGCGGCTGGCGGTATGCGCACCGACGGGCAATCGCATCGGCACGACCAGCGGAATCGACGGGGGACGCGTGCGATCAGGACGGGGCGTTCTACGGACAATTGAACGGGGCGGGTCGTCAGCACGGGCGCAGGTGGCAGGAGACAGCCGGCGCCGGGGCACCGATAGGCGGCGGCATCGGGCCGCAACCAAGGCCCGGCGCAGGCATGCCTTGGGGCCGGGCTCGTCGCATCGCCCTGTTGCGACTGCAGCAGGACGACGCCGGGGTCAGTGTGTGCCGCCGGTTGGGGTCGGTGCGCGCGGTGTCAGGTCTCGGGATGAGGTTCCTTCAGCGTCACCAGTTCTTCGGCGCTCACCGGGTGGATAGCCACGGTGGCATCGAACTGGGCCTTGGTTGCGCCCATTTTTACCGCCACCGCGAAGCCCTGTAGCATTTCATCGACGCCGTCGCCCACCATGTGGATGCCGACCACGCGCTCATCAGCGCCGACGCAGACGAGCTTCATGGCCGTTTGCGGTCCCTGATGATTGAGCGCATAGCGCATGGGTTGGAACTTGGTCTGGTAGATGGTGATCTTCTCGCCCGAGGCACGCGCGTCCTGCTCGGTGAGCCCCACGGCACCCGCCGGTGGATGCGCGAAGACCACGGTGGGGATATTCTCGTAATCCAAGCGGCTGTTCGGCCGATCGCCGAACAGCCGCTCGCCGAGGCGCCGCCCAGCGGCGATGGCGACGGGCGTCAACGGTGCACGGCCGGTGATGTCGCCGAGGGCATAGACGCCGGCGACGCTGGTGTTCTGAAACGCGTCCGTTGGGATGACACCATTGGGCAGCACGTCGACGCCTGCGGCGTCCAGGCCCAAGCCCTCAGTATTCGGCCGGCGGCCGACGGCCCAGAGCACGGTATCGAAGCCGGTCAGTGCCTGGTGCTCTTTGCCGATGACCGCGATGCCATCGTCACGGCGCTCGAGGGCAGCCACGGCAAAGGGCAGGTGCATGTCGATGCCGTCTTGCGTCATGTTGGCGGCGACGGTCTCGCTGACCATGGGATCGAAGGTCTCGAGCACCCGGCTCTCGAGCGCCACCACGGTGACCGCCGAGCCCAGGGCACGCATCACGCCCGCCAGCTCCACACCGATGTAGCCACCGCCGACGACACAGACCCGCTTGGGCTGCTCGCGCAGCGCAAAGAAGCCATCGGACGTGATGCCGAGCTCGGCGCCCGGCACCGGCGGCACGATGGGCCGCCCGCCGGTGGCGATAACGATGTGATCGGCTGTGTACTGAGTGCCGTCGACCACGACCGTGTGCGCATCCACGAAATGCGCATCACCGTGGATGTGGGTGATGCCCTCGCCCTCGACATAGCCGTTCCAGAAGTCGAGGATGCCGCCGATGAAGCCTTCCCGACCAGCCACCAGGGCAGCCCAGTCGACACCTTCGAGCCGGGCATTGATGCCCATTTCCGGGGCATGGCGCACGTCGGCGGCCAGGTTGGCCGCGTACCACATGACCTTCTTCGGTACACAGCCGACGTTCACGCAGGTGCCGCCCAGCTTATGACGCTCGATGACGGCGGCACGCGCGCCGAAGGCAGCGGCCTTCTCGGCGACGGCGAGGCCGCCGCTGCCGCCGCCGATGGCAATCAGGTCGAAATGGGTATCCATAGCCGATCTCCGGAGCTGACAGTTGCGCAGGCGGGACAGACGCCGTGCGCAGGGAGGGTTTGGGATTGGTGGTCATTGAAGCCTGGCCGGGGGACGCCGGGCAATGCGTTGCCGCAACACACAATACCGCCCGGGATGGGTGCAAAGACGCGGGCGAGCGTTCCGGCGACGGTCTCCAGGCCCCGTCTGCGTGCGGGGGGCGCCAGAACGGCGACAGGCGCATCGGCCTGCCTGGAGTCGTTGCCCACGGCGGCAGTCGCCGTGGGCAACGGTGGCAGCGACGCTCGCTTAGCGGCTAGCCATCCACTGCTCGAGATCGTCGGAGCCGCCGATCTTCTGACCATTCACGAACACCTGGGGCACGCTGGTCGCAGCGGCCACGGCGCGCAGGGTCTCCTCCGTGTAGTCCTTGTTCAGCACCAGTTCCTCGAACTGCATGCCAGCGTCTTTCAGCATGGTCTTGGCCTTCGCGCAGAACGGGCAGCCCGGGCGGGTGAAGATGGTGATATCTGCGGGCTTGTGGGCGCTCGGCGCCACATAGGCGAACATGGTATCGGCGTCGGAAACGTGGAAGGGGTCGCCTGGCTCGTCCGGCTCGATGAACATTTTGTCGATGACGCCGTCCTTCACCAGCATGGAGTAGCGCCAGGAGCGCTTGCCGAAGCCTAAGTCATCCTTGTCGACGAGCAAGCCCATGCCGTCGGTGAATTCGCCGTTGCCGTCGGGGACGAAGGTCAGGTTGTCGGCGTTCTCGTCCTCTTTCCAGGCGTTCATGACGAAAGCGTCGTTGACCGACATGCAGATGATGTCGTCCACGCCATTGGCCTTGAAGGCGGGCGCCAGCTGGTTGAACCGCGGCACGTGCGTCGAGGAGCAGGTGGGGGTGAAGGCGCCGGGCAGGGAGAAGACGATGACCGTCTTGCCCTTGAACAGCTCATCGGTGGTGACGTCCACCCAGTCCGCGCCCTGACGGGTGCGGAAAGTGACCTGCGGGACGGGTTGACCGGTGCGATCTTGCAGCATGGTGTATGACTCCGGGTTGGAAAACGTTGGCGAGGGTCGTGCGGCCTGTGCCACCGCGACAGCCCTATGATGCGGGCACCTCCCGCCTGAGCAAAATGGGATGTTTGGATGGCATCGATCGTCAATGACGATCGATAGAGGGAAAACCTATAGAGGTCAGCAATTGAGAACGCAAGACGGGTGGATCGGGATGTGGCGCCACTGCAGCGGCCTGCTCGCACGCGTGCGGATCATGGCGCAAACGCCGATGCGATCCTTGCGCTCAACGAGCACGGGTCGCGCCCCGAAGCCGTCACCCCCGGCGCGGATGTAAGTGCCGAGGGGCAGCGGAGCTGCGACTGCAGAAGGCGTTTGCGATCGTTCGCGAGGGGATGCGGGAGCGTGCGGGGCGACTGCGCGTTCGGATGACGGAGATCGAACTGTGGCCACGAGGAGGCGCCGAAGTCGCTCCCAGGGCGCTCGAGGCGGTGGCGCAGCGGTTGCAATGGGCCGTGGAGCGCGGGTCCGGGTCGGCCTCGAGGGCACCGGTGGTGGACTTCGGACCGCCCCGCATCGCCAAGCGGTGCGAATGTTCGGCGCCGTCGTTGTCGCCACCGGCTTGGTACGCTTGCCTGATTGACGTCGTCTTTCGTAGCAGCGCCCTGCTCTCCATCCAGCGCCCCGCATAGAGCCGCCACCAACCCGGCAGTACCCGTCGCGTCGGGACCGTCGGGTACCACGGGTTGGGGGGCGGTCGGCGAGCGACGCTGCGGCCGTGCCGCGGCCTGGTCATGCCATCAGTTGGGAACAATAACGCTGTCGATCACATGAATGACGCCGTTGCTTGCGGCGATGTCCGTCTTGACCACGTTGGCACCGTCAACGGTCACGCCGTCACTGGTATCGATGGTGATGCTGCTGCCTTGCACCGTCTGGGCGCTATTCATACCCGCCACGTCGGCGGCCATCACCTTGCCCGGCACCACGTGATAAGTCAGCACGGCGGTCAGCGCATCTTTGTCCGCGAGTAGCGCCTGGAGGTCGGCCTCGGGGATCTTCGCGAAGGCTTCGTCCGTCGGGGCGAACACTGTGAAAGGTCCCTCGCCCTTCAACGTCTCGACTAAGCCCGCCGCCTTGACGGCCGCCACCAGCGTCGTGAAATCGTCGGCACCGACGGCGACATCGACGATATCAGCGTCGGCGGCGCCCTTTTCTGCGGACACCTTCAGTGCCTGCGCCGGCTGCGTGCCCCAATACATCGCCGGATGCATGGAAACCCTGGGCGCCGGCGGTGCCATCGTCGGCGCAGGGTAGCGGTAGTGATGGTAGCCGCCCGCCGCCGCCCACCGCGGTGAGTTGTAACGACCGTAGGCTGCAGCAGCTGGCGCGTAGCTCTTGCCATAGCCGGCACGCATGTGACTGCAGCCTTCACCGGCGAAGGCGTCGCCGACGCTGCCGAGGTTAAGGCCGAGGGCGAGCAGAGCAGCGATAACAAGGGTGGAGTGACGCAACGTCATGGGGTGACCTCTCAATCGATGTGGGGTCGTGCCGACGAGGGATGTCGTCGACGCCAACAACGTCTGTTCACTTCCGCAGATCACAATGGGCAAAACCTGGTCGGCCCGCAGCGCACAACCGCACGAGCGGGATCGACGCGCGCGGTGCTCGCCGGCCGCAACGCAGACCCAAAAAAGCCCCGCCGGCGACGCCGACGGGGCTCCGAAGCCGGGGCGCAAGCCAACGCTGCGCCCCTGGGCCGATGCCGAGATGCTGGCGGCGTGCTACAGCTGGTGCTCGCGCAGCATCCCTTCCCGGTGCTTTAGGCCAGCGGCTTCGCCGGCGAGATGACGACGGCGGTGTCGCCGTCTTTCTTCTTGCCGCCGCAGCTCTTGCCGTCACCGGCGACGGCGCCGCCGACGGACAGCATCAGGCCGAAGAAGAGGGCGGTGGAGAGGGTGAGGAACGACTTGGTCATGGTGGTGCACCTGCTTGGAGTGTGGGCCCGCACCGCGGTGGCTGGCGCGGATGGCTTGCTCGACAAAGACTGGACAGTACGCCAGCCCTCACGACCGCGACATTACGCCCGCCGACGGCGATTACAACACCACAAACCTTGAGTGTTTGCCTCGGCTCGGGCCTCAGGTGATGACATCCGGGGCCGCGCGGCCCGTACGCGCCTCGATTTGCGCCAGTGCCCGCGCGGTGACGACGAGCGGCGCCAGGGCCTCTTGCACCGGCTGATCGTGCCGTTCGGGGTTGGGCTCGTAACGCTCGATGTAGACCCGCAGCGTCGCGCCCTGGGTGCCGGTGCCGGAGAGCCGGAAAACGATGCGCGAGCCGCCCTCGAAGCCCACCCGAACGCCCTGCTGTGCGGCGATACTGCCGTCCACCGGGTCGGTGTAGCTGAAATCGTCCGCATAGGCGACGGTCAGTTCGCCGAGACGCTTGCCCGGCAGGTCTGGCAGCAAGAGGCGCAGGTGATCCATGAGCGCAGCCGCCGCGCCCGCATCCACGGCCTCGTAGTCGTGGCGGGTGTAGATGTTGCGGCCGAAGCGCCGCCAGTGCTCGCGCACGATCTCGGCCACGGATTGGCGCTTGACGGCCAGCAGATTCAGCCAGAACAGCACCGCCCAGAGGCCGTCTTTTTCGCGCACATGATCGGAGCCGGTACCGAAGCTTTCCTCGCCGCAGAGTGTAATGCGCCCGGCGTCCAGCAAATTACCGAAGAATTTCCAGCCGGTGGGCGTCTCATAGCAATCCACCCCCAGTTCTTCGGCCACGCGGTCCGCCGCCTGGCTGGTGGGCATGGAGCGCGCCACACCGGCGATGCCACGCTTGTAGCCGGGCGTGAGATGGGCATTGGCCGCGAGCACCGCCAGGCTGTCGCTGGGGGTGACGAAGAAGTCCTTGCCGAGAATCATGTTGCGATCGCCGTCGCCGTCCGAGGCGGCGCCAAAATCAAGGCCCGTGGCGCCCTGGGTCAGGGCCACCAGCGTGTGGGCGTGCACCAGATTCGGGTCCGGATGGCCGCCGCCGAAGTCCGGCAGGGGCTTGCCGTTCATCACGGTGCCGGGCGCCGCGCCCAGGCGGTTCTCCAGGATCTCAACGGCGTAGGGCCCGGTGACCGCGTGCATGGCATCGAAGCCCATGCGAAAACCGCCGGAGTTGAACAGCTGGTGGATGGCGTTGAAGTCGAACAGACTCTCCATCAGCTCGGCGTAGTCCGCCACCGGATCCAGCACCTGCACCGTCATGCCGTCGAGCGGCTGCTCACCCAGGGCGTCCAGATCCACGGGGCCCTGATCGCTGATCAGATAGCGGTCGATGCTGGCGGTGCCCGCGTAGATGGCGTTGGTGACGGATTCCGGCGCCGGGCCGCCGGCATCGATGTTGAACTTGATGCCGAAGTCCTCCTCCGGGCCGCCGGGGTTGTGGCTGGCCGACAGGATGATGCCGCCCTGCGCCTTGTACTTGCGGATGATGCACGAGGCCGCCGGCGTGGAGAGAATACCGCCCCGGCCCACCAGCGCCCGCACCACGCCGTTGGCGGCGGCCATGCGCAGAATGATCTGGATGGCCTCGCGGTTGTAGAAGCGGCCGTCGCCGCCGACCACCAGGGTGCCGCCGCTGAGCCCCCGCTGGGTGTCGAAGATGGCCTGGACAAAATTCTCCAGATAGTGCGGCTGCTGGAAGGTTTTGACCTTCTTGCGCAGGCCGGAGGTGCCCGGCTTCTGCCCGTCGAACGGCTGAGTTGAGACTTGCGTGGCTGCCATCCCCGATTCCCCTTGATTTCGCGCAGGTATGCCTACATGGACTGCGGCGCATCGGCGGCCGCTGCGTTTGCGATTCTACGGCATCCGCCCCTGCTGACGCCCGGCCGGCCGCCCCTATCCGACAGCAAGCAAACACTGAAAGACCCATGACCGTCGAAGCCCACAAGGAAACCCTCGAATTCAAGGCCGAGGTGAGTCAGGTCCTGGACCTGGTCATCAGCTCGCTCTACTCCAACAAGGAGATCTTCCTGCGGGAGCTGATCTCCAACGCCTCCGACGCCGCCGAGAAGCTGCGCTTTGAATCCCTTACCGACGAGCAGCTGCTCGAGGACGACCCCAATCTGCGCGTGCGGGTGCTGGTGGACAAAGACGCCGGCACCGTCACCGTCTCCGACAACGGCATCGGCATCAGCCGCCAGGAGATGATCGATACCATCGGCAGCATCGCCAGCTCCGGCACCCGGCAGTTCGCCGAGGCCCTGCGCGCCGCCCAGGGCGCGGCCGAGCAGGGCGACGCCGATCAGGGCGGCGCCGCCGGCGAGGAGCTCATCGGCCGTTTCGGCGTTGGCTTCTACGCAAGCTTCATCGTCGCCGACAACGTCACCGTCATCTCCCGTCGCGCCGGCCTCACCGCCGAGCACGGCGTGCGCTGGCAGTCCGACGGCCGCGGCAGCTACACCCTCGAGACCGTCGACAAGCCCGCCCGCGGCACCGACGTCATCCTGCACCTGAAAGACGACGAGAAAGAGTTCCTCGAGCCCTGGCGACTGCGCACCATCATCGGCAAGTTCTCCGACCACATCGCCATGCCGGTGGAAATGGAGAAAGAGGACCTCGGCGACGATGAGCAGGAGGCAGGCGAGGACAAGGCCGACGAGGCGGCCAAGGCCCCTGAGTTCGAGCAGGTCAACAAAGGCACGGCGCTGTGGATGCGCAACAAGGCCGACCTCTCCGACGACGACTACAAGGCCTTCTACAAGCACATCTCCCACGACTTCGACGAGCCGCTGGCCTGGGCGCACAACCGGGTGGAGGGCAGCAACGAATACACCGCCCTGCTGTTCCTGCCCAAGCGCGCCCCCTGGGACCTGTGGGACCGCGAGCAAAAGCACGGCGTCAAGCTCTATGTGAAGCGCGTGTTCATCATGGACGAGGCGGACAAGCTGATGCCGCACTGGCTGCGCTTCATCAAGGGCGTGGTGGACTCCGACGACCTGCCGCTGAACGTCTCCCGCGAGATCCTGCAGCACAACCGCAAGATCGACACCATCCGCGGCGCCAACGTCAAGCGGGTGCTGTCGCTGCTCGAGTCCCTGGCGAAGGACGAGCCCGAGAAGTATCAAACCTTCTGGGGCGAGTTCGGCCGCGTGCTGAAGGAAGGTCCCGCCGAGGATTTCCAGAACCGCGAGCGCATCGGCGGACTGCTGCGCTTCGCCAGCACCCACAACGCCGAAGACACCCAGAACGTCGCGCTGGACGCCTACATCGAGCGCATGCAGGAGGGGCAGAAGGACATCTACTACATCACCGCCGACAGCCCCGCCGCCGCCCGCCACAGCCCGCACCTGGAGGTGTTCAAGAAAAAAGGCGTGGAGGTGCTGCTGCTCTCCGACCGGGTCGACGAATGGCTGGTGAGCCACCTGCACGAGTACAAGGGCAAGCACCTGCAATCCGTCACCAAGGGCAAGCTCGACCTCGGCGACCTCGCCGACAAGGAAGACCAAGAGAAGACCGAGCAGGCCGAGAAGGAGCATGAAGACCTGCTCAAGCGCCTGAAGGACTCCCTCGGCGAGCGCGTGAGCGACGTGCGTGTGTCGACGCGGCTGGTGGACTCACCCGCCTGCATCGTGGTGGGCGAGCACGACATGAGCGCCAACCTGGCCCGGGTGCTGAAAGCGGTCGGCCAGGAGGCGCCCGATATGAAGCCGACGCTGGAAGTGAATCTGGACCACCCGATGGTGAAGCGCCTGGAGGCGGAGAGCAATCAATCCCGGTTCGACGATCTGGGCATGATCCTGTTCGACCAGGCCCAGCTCGCCGAGGGCGGCCAGCTGGACGACCCCGCCGCCTTCGTCGGCCGGCTCAACAAGCTCATGATGCAGATGTTCATGAGCGGCGCCTGACGACGGGCCGCGGCGTGACGACAACGCCGCTCAGGATTCTGCGCACAGGGATGTCCGCGGCACCAGGGTCCGCCGATCCACCTCGTGGGTGTCGAGCATCGCGTAAGGATCAACGGGCGCTGGTCGGCTTCGACGCGAAGACGCCAGCGCCTTGTGTGCGCGCCTGCGCCGGACATTATCCCCAGAATTTCAGGATACCGACGACCAGACCGCCGGTGGTGAGGGTGATGGTGAAGGACCAGCGCATGAAGTTGTCCATGCGTTGCTGTAGCCCGCGAATATCCTGTTGAATGCTCTCAAAGCGCTGGTCCACCTGCTCAAAGCGCTTGTCCACTTGCTCAAAGCGCTGGTCCACTTTCTCTAAGCGCTGGTCCACTTTCTCTAAGCGCTGGTCGACTTGCTCCAAGCGCTTGTCCACCTGCTCCAAGCGCTTGTCCACCTGCTCCAAGCGCTTGTCCACCTGCTCCAAGCGCTTGTCCATCTGCTCCAGGCGCTTGTCCACCTGCTCAAAGCGCTGGTCGACTTGCTCCAAGCGCTTGTCCATCTGCTCCAGGCGCTTGTCCACCTGCTCCAAGCGCTTGTCCATCTGCTCCAAGCGCTTGTCCATCTGCTCAAAGCGCTTGTGCATATCTTCGCGCATGGCCGCAAAGCGCTCGTCCATGCGCTCGAACCCTTCGCGCATCAGCTCGCGCTGGTGCTTCAGCGCCTCCTCCACGCGCACCATGCGCTCACGCAGCTCAACCTCGTACACCACTGGCGGCTTCCCGAGACTCTGCTCCGTCAGCCAGTCACCGATATGCCGCCTGACGTACTCACCGATCTGCTGAAGATCCTCTTGGGCCAAGGTCATCCGTACGTCCTCCGCTGTGTGCTCATGCCGCCTAGTGTCCGACAGCGGGGCCGGGTTGTCGATGCCAGCGCTGTGCGGGTGGGGCAGTGGGCCCGCCGGACATCCCACACAGTCGGCTGCGGCGGCGCCGTGCCACAGCAGTGACAGGTTGGCTGGCTGGCGGAACACAAGGCGACCGTCGACCAGGCCCCCGGTGGTGGAGGGCAGGATGCCAATCAGCGCTTAAAACGATCCGTGCGCTAACGAACGGGCAGCCGACTGACATGTTCCTCGGCCTGTTTGCGACCGCGCTCGCATCACCGGCGCTGACCAGGAAACCATCATCGACACGCTCAATGGCCGGGTCATGGCCGATGTGTCACCGTATCTCGCGACCAAAGACTTCCAATGCGGCTCGGTTCACAGCAAATAGCGCTGCGCAGTCCATCGCTTGTTACGGCTAAGGCTCGCAGCGACCCCACAGGGTTTCAATTGCCCGATCGAGGGACAGGGCATCAGGCGTGACATGACGCCCTCATCATGTGAATCCGTGAGGTGAATGGCGCCAAACGGCGGCTTCCATCGAATGGCATGCACCCAGGTCAGCAATTGGTCACGATGAAAGAAAATGGCGCCAGAATTCCACAACATTCG
>NZ_CAJXWY010000048.1 GCF_913062725.1 uncultured Thiohalocapsa sp. | reverse complement strand
GTGGCCTGCGTGTCGGACTCCATGACCGAAGACGCGGCGGTGTTCGGCGGCCAGAAGAACATGTTCAGCGGCCTGGAGAATGCCAAGGCGTTGTACAAGCCGGAGATGATCGCCGTCTCCACCACCTGCATGGCCGAGGTCATCGGTGATGATCTGAACGCCTTCATCGGCAATGCGAAGAAGGAAGGGCACATCCCGGCGGAGTTCCCGACCCCCTATGCGCATACGCCGAGCTTCGTTGGCAGCCATACCACCGGCTGGGACAACATGTTCGAGGGTGTGCTGCGCTACTTCACGCTGAACCACATGGAAGACAAGCAGGTCGGCGCCAACGGTAAGCTCAATCTGGTGCCCGGCTTCGAGACCTATCTCGGCAATTACCGGGTCATGCACCGCATGATGCGCGAGATGGGCGTCGGCTATTCGCTGCTCTCAGACCCCACCGAGGTGCTCGACACGCCCTCCGACGGCGAGTACCGCATGTATGAGGGTGGCACGACCATCGCCGAGGTCAAGGACGCGCCGAATGCCATCGACACCCTGCTGCTGCAGCCCTGGCAACTGGTGAAGACCAAGAAGTTCGTCCAGTCCACCTGGCAGCAGCCGGCATCGGCCATCAACATCCCCATGGGCCTGGAGTGGACCGATGATTTCCTCATGAAGGTGGCGGAGCTCACCGGCAAGGAGATCCCGGCGAGCCTCGCCAAGGAGCGCGGCCGGCTGGTAGACATGATCCAGGACAGCCACCAGTGGCTGCACGGCAAGACCTTCTCCCTGTACGGCGATGCGGACTTCGTCATGGGCCTCACCAAGTTCCTGCTGGAGCTGGGCGCCGAGCCGAAGCACATCCTCTGCGCACACGCCAACAAACGCTGGAAGAAGGCCATGGAAAAGATGCTGGCGGACTCGCCCTACGGCCAGCAGGCGGAGGTCTTCGTCAGCAAAGACCTCTGGCATCTGCGCTCGCTGTGCTTCACGGATAAGCCCGACTTCCTCATCGGCAACAGCTACGGCAAGTTCATCCAGCGCGATACGCTGAAGAAGGGCAAGGCGCACGAGGTGCCGCTGATCCGCATCGGCTTCCCGATCTTCGACCGCCATCACCTGCACCGCATGACCACCATGGGCTACGAGGGCGCCATGTACATGGTCACCACCCTGGTGAACGCGGTGCTGGAGCGCCTCGATGAGGAGACGCGCGAGATGGGCGTCACGGACTACAACTACGACCTGATCCGTTGAGGCAAGTCTCGAGGGGCGGGGCGCCCTGCCCGTCCCCTCGAAACTCGGCACTCGTCACCCGTGACCCGGAGCACCCGATGCCCACTGTGATGATTCGAAAGAACGACGCCGGCGGTCTGCTCTTCTATGTCGCCAAGAAGGATATGGAAGAGACCATCGCCAGCGTCGAGACCGACACCGCCGATGCCTGGGGCGGCGCCGTCGAGCTCACCGACGGCTCGCGCTGGTATATCGACCCCGTCAGCCCGCCGCCGAGCTTCCCGACCACGCTCAGGTTCAAGCGCGCCGAGGCATAACGGCGCGCCCAAGCCCTCCGTCTGTCCGACACCACCCACACAGGAGACCAACCATGGCCCTGCAAATCATCCGCGACCTCTGCACCGCCTGCGGCGATTGTGAGTCCGTCTGCCCCACCGACAGCATCCTGCCCTTCAAGGGCGTGTTCAAAATCGACGCCGAGAGCTGTACCGAGTGCGACGATGCCGACCCGCAGTGCTTGGATGTGTGCATGGAAGACGACTGCATCGTGCCGGCCTGAGCCGGCCGCACAACCGGACCGACGCGCAGCGTCTTTCCGGCCCCGGCGCCGGGATTTGGGCCAGGGACGGCCGACACCGCAGGAGCGGCCCTTCGGGCTCACCACCCGGCCGACGCAGTCTCCGGCGCCGGCGGTCCCGCGCCCCAGTTCTCAACCGCAGCCGACGCGAGATGCGCATGAACGACGCCCAGAACCCACACGTCCTGTCCGAGGACATTGCCCTGCGCATCGGCCTCGCCGCGCGCGCATTGCCAAACACCGACCCCGCGCGCCTGCTCGAGGTGCTGGCGGACAGCGTGGGCCTGCCACCCACCGCCGCCCAACTGGACGGCCTGACGGCGAAGCAGTTCAAGGCCGCCGTCGATGGCGAGCTCGCCGAGGTGGATGCCGAGCGCCTCAAGGCTGCCCTCGCGCTGCTCAAGGGCCAGGGCGCGGACATCGAGCCGCCGCCACCCGTCGAAGCCCCGCTCACCGAGGCGCAGGCCCGCGCCGGCAGCATCCGCGTCGCCTGCGCCTCCAACGGCGGTGAGTTGCTGGATGGCCATTTCGGCTCCTGCCGTCGCTTCCTCATCTATCAGGTGGCCGCAGGTGCGCAGCGGCTCGTGGATGTCCGCGAGATCGACGACAGCCAGGCGGCGGACGACAAGAACACGCACCGCGCCTCGCTCATCGAGGATTGCCAGGTGCTCTTCGTCGCCAGCATCGGCGGCCCCGCCGCGGCCAAAGTGGTGAAGCAGGATATCCACCCCATCAAGTGTCCCCAGGGCGGCGGTGCCCGCGCTCAGGTCACCGTCCTCGCCGGCCTGCTCGCCGATCAGGCCCCGCCCTGGCTCGCCAAGGTCATGGGGCAAGCCGTCGATGAGCGGGTACGCTTCGAGCGCAGCGTCGACGAGGCCTGACTGTGCCCTCAGCCCAGCGCTGAAAGCGATCCGGCGGTATCCGCGTCTGCGCTGCCCCCATGCCGCGAGTCCCATCCGAGGCATCCCAATCGAGGCCGACACCCATGCTCACCGACGCATTCCTCGACCAGGTCACCACGATCATGACCCGCGCCGGCTTGACCGTCGACTCCGTGGCGGCGCTCCGGGACGCCTTTCCAGACGTCCACTTCACCCACTGTCTGGACGACGACATTGGTGCCGGTATCGCCCCCTACCGCGAGGCGGATGGCTTCAATCTCTACCTCGTCACCAGCGCCGGGCACTGCATCGCCTTCACCCGCAGCCAGGCCAGCGCCACCGGATTGGTGCTGGCCGAAGTCAGCGGGGACGATTGAGCGACGCCGCCGCCCGCCGCTTCCGGCCCGCTCATCCCGCCCTGCGCGCGGCCCCCGCTGGCGCAGGTGCAGCCGCTGTGCGCGCGCAGCGCCCGACCAGCAGCGTCCGGCGTCTATCCCTGACCTAGGGAAGCGCCGATTTGTTGGCGCTTCCCGAGCGGGGCAGGACGCCCCGCCATTTGCAGCGACGCAAGTCGCTGACAATGAGGGAGCCGGGAAACCGCGTTTTCCGGCTCCGTCTGCTTTTTGGGCAGGATGCCCAATACATCAGCATCTCCCTAGGTCTGCGCGCAGCAACCCGCCGATGCCTTGCCCAGCAGCTTCCGGTTCAGCCGGAGCAGCGTCTCCAAGCTCTTCCATTGCACGAACATCAGCGGTAGCAGGAGCACGAAGAAGGCTGGTGTGAGCGGCGTCACCAGGCCATTACCCACCAGCCCGAACATAATCCAGAACCAGCCGAAGACGAAGAAGGCGACACCAGGACAGATCAGGCTGTAGGCACCGGGACTTTGCAGATCACCCGCCACATAGTCACGAAAATAGCCGAGCCGCCGCATGACCACATAGCCCAGCAGCCCAAACAGGATCTCCAGCGACAGGATCACGGACGTGAGCACGAACAGCGCCGGCCGCGGCGTCTCCAAGTCGAAGGCATGCTGCAGGCCCATGATCATCCGCACCAGGGTGATACCGGACAGCGTCAGAATCGGAATCAGGATCCACAGGCTCGGCGCCGCACTGGCGCTGATGCCGTGGCGCAGCATGGCCTGGACCCCGACCACCAGCTTCACCAGTCCAAGCAGCGCCGACAGGCTGAGGAAGAACAGCGCGAAGAAGAGCCCAACGGCGTTCACCACTTGGTGCTCACTCATGGCGCCGGGTGCGGCGAAGGCCACCGCAATCATGGCGAAGGCGAAAATGGGCATCATCTGGCCCAGGTTGGCGTTGCCGACGAAGTCGAAGGCGCCCGTCATCACCAGCCTGGCGAGATAACCGCCATAGAGACGCAGTGCCCAAACACCGAGGGCCAGCAGCACCGCAAGCACGCCCGGGAACAGATACTCGGCGTAGTCCCAAAGTCCGGGCACCGTCACCGAGCCCACCACGAACAGCACGTTGATGCTCATGGTGAGCGTCAGCGGCAGCGCCATCAGCGCCACATCCTTGTTGTCCGCGCGCAGGCGCTCGAAGGACTCGCTACGCCGCCAGCGCCGGTAGTGCGCCAGGTTCCAAGCCAACAGCCGCAGATGCAGCGCCGCCATCGCCAACAAGCCGATGACGCCGAGCAGCAACAGCGGCCGCAGCCAATCCGGCCCCTGCGCCCACAGCGCCAGCAGGTTGTCCGCTGTCACCAGCGGTGTGCCCGGATGCGGCACCAGGAACAGGAAATACAGGAAGAAGGTCACCGTCAGCCCGCCGGCACCGAGCGCCGACAGGAAATACAGCGGGTGATAGGCCGAGGTCTCGATCCGTTTCATGGCACTGCTCCAAAGGAGTCGACGATTGGAGACAGTATATTAGTATTAGCTAATACTCTGCGTTGAGAATGCTCAACCGCAGACGCACGCAGGAGCCACAGCGGCCATGGAGATCCTGTCTCGCCGCTCCCCTCAGACCCCGGGCGCGGGGGTATGATCATCGCCTTGTCGACGCCGCCAGCGAGCACCACCCCATGCCTGAGCCAATCCGACACCTGCAGCTCTACCTCGCCCTTGTCCCCGTGTTCTTCGCCGTGGATCTGCTCTGGCTCGGTGTCATCGCCGTGGACTTCTACCAAGCGCAGATCGGCCATCTACTGAGCCCGCAGGTGGACTGGGCGGCGGCGGTCGCGTTCTACCTGCTGTTCATCGGCGGGATTCAGTATTTCGGCGTGCGGCCCGGGCTCGCGTCCGGGCGCATCGGCGATGCGGCAGTCAACGGCGGGCTGTTCGGGTTCTTCACCTATATCACCTACGAGCTCACCAACCGTGCCACGCTGCCCGCCTGGCCGCTGACCATGGTGTTCATCGACACCGCCTGGGGCGTACTGTTGTCCGCGGTGGTGGCGAGCATCGGCTGCTGGATCGGACTACGGATGCGCCTGGGGCCCACGGCTGCCGAAGGCACCGGCCAAGGGCGGCACTGAATACCCCAGAACCCCGACACGGATGCGGCTTGGCACGCGTGCCGGTGCGGGCGCCGGCGCGCACCGCGCAAGTCGCAGCCTTGTGCGCCGCCCGTTAGCGCCTGCGCCCGGGCACGCGTGCCGTCGTGCCTCGGCGGGGGTGGCGCGCCGGCGGCAGGCCGGCGATGGCGAGCAATGCATCCAGTTCTTCGCCGGTGAGCTCCCGCCACTGCCCGGGCAGCGGCCGCGCACCGAGGATGACGTTGCCGAAGCGCACGCGCTTGAGGCGGCTCACCTCACAGCCAACGGCCTCCCACAGCCTGCGGACTTCGCGGTTACGGCCTTCCAGCAAGAGCACATGGAACCAGCGGTTGGCGCCGCTGCCGCCGGATTCGACGATTTCCTCGAAGCGCGCCTGGCCGTCTTCCAGCGCCACGCCTTGCACCAGCGCCTCCAGGGCGCCGTCCGGGATGTCGCCGTGGATGCGCACGGCGTATTCGCGCTCCACCTGCCGGGACGGGTGCATGAGCCGGTTGGCGAGCTCGCCGTGGTTGGTGACCAGCAGCAAGCCCGCGGTGTTCAGATCGAGGCGGCCGACGGTGATCCAGCGCCCGTCGCGGATGCCCGGCAGGCGCTGAAAAATGGTCGGACGGCCCCCCGGGTCGCGACGCGTGACCATCTCGCCCTCGGGCTTGTGGTACGCGAGCACCCGCAGGCGTGATTGGCGCGGGCCACGGCGTTTGACCGCCTCGCCGTCGACGCTGATGCGGTCGCTGGGCAGCACACGGTCGCCGAGCTTGGCGAGCTGGCCGTTGACCCGCACCCGCCCCTCGCTGATCCAGCCCTCCAGGGTGCGCCGCGAGCCGAGGCCGGCTTCTGCGAGGATCTTTTGCAGCCGCACCGCCCCGGTGTCCGGCGCCTGCGGCCGCCGCGGCCGGCCGTTGTCGTCGGTCTGAAGGCCGGTACGCGGCTCTTGCGGGCGCGCGCTGGTGTTTTCGGGCCCGGCTGGGCGTCGCAAGGCCCTGCGTCTCGGCCGGCGTTTATCTTGGCTTGTCATCGTCGGGCTCGTCCATCGCCGCATCGATGGCAGCATCGCCGGCGGCCCGCAGCTGTTGCTCAAAAAACGCCGGGTCGCGCAGCTCGGCCAGGGGCGGCAGGTCGTTCAGAGAGCGCAGGCCGAAATAGTCCAGGAACCGCCGGGTGGTGGCATACAGCGCCGGGCGTCCCGGCACGTCGCGGTGGCCGACCACCCGCACCCACTCGCGCTCGGTGAGGGTCTTGACGATTTGAGTGCTGACCGTTACACCCCGGATCTCTTCGATTTCGCCGCGGGTGATCGGCTGGCGATAGGCGATCAGCGCCAGCGTCTCCAGCAGGGCGCGGGAGTAGCGCGCCGGCTTCTCTTCCCACAGACGCGCCACCCAGGGCGCCACCGCCCGGCGCACCTGAATGCGCCAGCCGCCGGCCACCTCCACCAATTCGATGCCGCGCTCCGCGTAATCCGTCATCAAAGCGTCGATCGCCGCACGGACTTCGCCGCCGGCGGGACGGCGATCCTCCGGATACAGCCCCAGCATCTGATCCAGGGTGAGCGGCCCACCGGCCGCCATCAGCGCCCCCTCCACCACTTGCTTGACGGGCGGCATGGCCAACGACAAGGCGTTCAGCGGCACAAGCTCGGCGCCGTCGGTGGCCGCCTCTGCCGTGTCGGGCTGCCCCCGATCGCGCATCATGCCGCGCCGCCGCGCAGGCGCACGTGGATGGGCGCGTAGGGCTGCGCTTGCACCAGCTCCAGGGTCGTCGCCTTCACCAGCTCGAGGATGGCGAGGAAGCTCACCACCACACCGGCACGGCCCTCGGTGACATCGAACAGCGCCTCGAAGGGGACGAAGCCGCCACGTTGCACCGCCGCCAGCACCCGGGACATGCGCTCGCGCAGCGACAGCGACTCGCGCGCCACGCGATGGCTGGTGAACAAGTCGGCCCGGCGCATGACGTCGCGCAGCGCCGCCAGCACCTCGCTCAGCTCCACCGTCGGCGGGATGCGCCGGATGTGCTCCGACGACAGCTCGGCCGTCACCGGCAAGTTGTCCCGGCCCTCGCGCGGCAGGCCGTCCAGCGCCTGCGCCGCCTGTTTGTAGCGCTCGTACTCCATGAGCCGGCGCACCAGCTCGGCGCGAGGATCAGTCTGTTCTTCGTCCGTGAGCGCCGGGCGCGGCAATAGCATGCGCGATTTGATCTCGCAGAGCATGGCAGCCATCACCAGATACTCCGCCGCCAGTTCCAGGCGCAGCTCCTTCATGAGCTCCACGTAATCCATGTACTGGGTGGTGATCTGGATGATAGGGATGTCGAGGATGTCGAGGTTCTGCTTGCGGATCAGATACAACAGCAGGTCCAACGGCCCCTCGAAGGCATCCAGGAAGACCTCCAGGGCGTCGGGCGGGATGTAGAGGTCCTCCGGCAGCTTGAGCAACGGCGCACCGCGGACGATGGCGATCGGCTGCTCGGCCATGGCATCCGCTGTGGCCGGCTCGCGCTGCGGGGTCCCGGGCGCCGTCATGGCCGGTGCGCTCAGCCCTGCACCAGGGACATGGCGTGACGCACCTCGTCCATGGTCTCCCGGGCCACATCCCGGGCATGCTCACAGCCTTCGTTGATAAAGCTGCGCACCGTCTCCGGCTGCGCTTCGAGCGCCGCGGCCCGGGCTTGGATGGGCGCGAGCTCGGCGCGCACCGCCTCGATGATGGGCTGCTTGCACTCGATGCAGCCGATGCCGGCGGAGCGGCAGCCCGCCTGCACCCATTCCTTGATGCCGTCGTCGGAGTAGACGACGTGGAACTGCCAGACCGGACAGACCTCCGGATTGCCCGGATCGCTGCGGCGCACCCGTGCCGGGTCCGTCGGCATGGTGCGCAGCTTTTGAGCCACCTCGTCCGGATCATCGCGCAGGGCGATGGTGTTGCCGTAGGACTTGGACATTTTTTGGCCATCCAGCCCCGGCATCTTCGCCGCCCGGGTCAGCAGCGACTGTGGCTCCGGCAGGATCACCCGTCCGCCGCCTTCCAGATAACCGAGCAGGCGCTCGCGATCGCCAACGGTGATATTGGCCTGACTCTCCAGGAGGGCACGGGCTTTGTCGAGCGCCTCATGATCGCCCTGCTCGGTGTAGCTGCGACGGAGGCGATCGAACATCTTGGCGTTTTTCTTGCCCATTTTGCGCTTGGCCTGCTCGGCCTTCTCTGCGAAGTCCGGCTCGCGGCCGTAGATGTGGTTGAAGCGCCGGGCGATCTCGCGGGTCATCTCCACATGGGCCACCTGATCCTCGCCCACGGGCACCTGGCCGGCCTTGTAGATCAGGATATCGGCGCTTTGCAGCAGCGGATAGCCGAGGAAGCCATAGGTGGCGAGATCTTTCTCCTTCAGCTTTTCCTGTTGATCCTTGTAGCTCGGCACCCGCTCCAGCCAGCCGAGCGGCGTGATCATGGACAACAGCAGATGCAGCTCGGCGTGCTCGGGCACCCGTGACTGGATGAACAGCGTCGCAGAGCCGGCGCTGACACCGGCGGCGAGCCAGTCCACCACCATATCCCAGGTCGCCTGCGGGATACCTGAGGGGTCTTCGTAGTCCGTGGTCAGCGCATGCCAGTCTGCGACGAAAAAAAAGCAGTCGAACTCGTGCTGCAGCTCGACCCAGTTCTTGAGCACACCATGATAATGGCCGAGATGCAGACGCCCGGTGGGCCGCATACCGGAGAGGACGCGTGGATTCTGTGCGGATACGGGAGTCACGGATGAGGGCCTTTCGCCGGCGCGCCGCCTGTGCGACCAGACGACATGTCAAATGGGAAATCGATCACGCACCAGGGCCTGCGCGGGTATCGCCGTCAGCACACCGCTCACCACCGGGCGCAAGGCGGCGCCGAGCAGGCCGGGGGGATGGCCGCTCGGCAGGAACAGGAGCAGCAGCAGAATGAGGATGCCATAGGGCTCCAGTCGCGAGAAGCGTGCCGCCACGGGCGGCGGCAGCAATGCGCTCAGGATACGGCCACCATCCAATGGCAGCAACGGGAAGAGGTTCAGGGCCATGAGCACCAGGTTGATGACGATGCCCACCACGCACATGTCCACCCACAATACCAGCAGCCAGGTTGGCACGGACACCACCAGGGCCAGCAGCGCCATGAGCTCGATGGCGAGCCCCCAGCCAAACGCCATGAGCAGGTTCACGCCCGGGCCCGCGGCGGCCACCAAGGCCATATCCCAGCGCGGGTTGTGGAGCCGCCGCCAGTTCACCGGCACCGGCTTGGCCCAGCCGAACAGGAAGGGTATGCCAACCAGGGTCTTCGACATAAGGAAGATCACCGCCGGGACCAGCAGCGTGCCCACGGGGTCGATGTGCTTCAGCGGATTGAAGGTGACGCGTCCGAGCAACAGCGCCGTGGGGTCTCCGCGCCGGCTCGCCACCCAGCCGTGCGCGGCCTCGTGCACCGTGATGGCGAGCAGCACCGGCGGCGCGATGAGCATCAGCAGCAGCAGGGTTTGCAACGATTGGCTCCTGGGCTTACACGCCGCGGCAGGGCTCAGGCGTCGAACAGCGCAGTGTCACCCCGGCCGTGCCGCAGCACCGTCGGCGGCGCGCTGGTCATGTCCACCACCGTGGTCGGCTCGGTGCCGCAGGCGCCGCCATCGATGATGAGGTCGACGCAGTGATCCATGTGGTCGCGAATGTCCAGCATGTCCGCCAGCGGCTCCTCGTCGCCGGGCAGGATCAGCGTGGTGCTGAGAATGGGCTGATCCAGCGCCACAAGCAAGTCACGCACGATGGGTGTGTCCGGCACACGGATACCGATGGCGCGGCGCTTGGGGTGCAGCAGGCGACGCGGGACCTGCTTGGTGGCTTGGACGATGAACGTATAAGGACCCGGCGTCAACGCCTTCAGCAGGCGATAGACGACGTTATCGACACGCGCATAGGTGGCGATCTCCGAGAGATCCCGGCAAACCAGTGTGAAGTGGTGCTTGTCGTCGACGCGTCGGATCATGCGCATGCGGTCCAATGCCGATTTCTCGCCGATGCGGCAGCCGAGCGCGTAGCACGAGTCGGTCGGGTAGACGATGACACCGCCCCCGCGCAGCACCTCCGCAGCACGGCTGATCAGCCGTCGCTGGGGGTTGCGGGGATGGATCTCGAGGTAGTCGGCCATGTCGTTGGCCACATCGCAGGCCATATCGCAGCTGGGGCGGCCGCCCGCGCCCTCGGCCGCGATGCGGGCACGCGGGATGCGCCCAGCGCAGCCCCGGGCTGCGCGTTAAGCGCCAGCACCGCTGGCGCTCGCGAAGGCCGGCGCCGTCCACACCGGCGTGCAGCCATCGGGCAGCGGCGGCAGCCGGCCCAGCTCGATCCAGGGCTTCTCCGGCCCGTGGTAGTCGGAGCCGGCGGAGGCGAGCAGACCCTCGTCGCGCGCGTGGCGGGCATAGACAAAGTAATCGTCCCTGCTGTGGCTGCCGGAGACGACTTCCAGCCCGCGCCCGCCGCATTCCTTCAGCTCGCCGAGGAGACGGCGCATCTTGGTGCGGGTGAAATCGTAGCGCGCCGGATGGGCGATGACGGCGATACCGCCGGCGGCGTGGATCCAGCCCAGTGCTTGTTCCAGTGTTGTCCACTCGCCCGGCACATGGCCCGGCTTGCCGGCGACGAGAAAGTGCTTGAAGACATCACGCAGGTCGCTGGCGGCACCCCGCTGCACCAGGAACCGCGCAAAATGGGTACGGCCGATGAGGGTGCCGGCGGCATGCCGTCTGGCACCCTCGAGGGCGCCGTCATAGCCCGCCTTGGCCAGGCGCCGGCCGATCTCCTCGGCGCGCCAGAGCCGATACGCCTGGAGGCCCGCAAGGCCCTCGCGCAGGGTCGCGGAGGCGGTGTCTACGCCGAGGCCCACGATGTGCACGGTGCGCCCGCCCCAGGTGACGGACACTTCCACGCCCGGGATCAGGCGCAGACCGCAGCGTGCAGCCGCGTCCTGCGCCTCGGCGATGCCGGCGAGGGTGTCGTGGTCGGTCAGCGCCAGGGTCTCGACACCAGCGGCGACGGCGTGCTCCACCAGGGCCGTGGGTGACAGGGTGCCATCCGAAGCGGTGGAATGCGTGTGCAAATCAGGGATCTTGAGCATCCAGGCAGTTTAACCGATTCTGCTTCGTCGCTGGCGGACAACGCGCGGCCGATGCCCTGGGACCGCTGCCCTGGGACCGCTACCTGGAACTGCCCCCGCGCAATGCGCGATGCAGGTGCACCCGCGCACGACAATGGCTCGCCGGTTACATCGGCACAGGCACGGCTGCTATTCTCCAAGCCCACATGCAAGCCTGAGATCACTGACACCGGGACGCGAAGGCGTGGATGTCCGTCTTGCCGCGGGTCTGGTGATTGCGCCTGCGCTGGGTCCTCGGCCCGACGCCATGCTCAAGCGGGCCGGCCGCGGTGGGCGTGTATACACGTCAACACCACGCCCGGGCCTGCACCACATCCCGGGGAGCCGCGGACATCGGCATCGAGGCGCCCCGACGTCCGCCGTGTCCGGCACGAGCGCTTGCGTGCTCAAGGAGGGCCTGATCGCCGCACGGATGGCGGCGTCGGTGGCCCCGGCATCAGAAGCCCGGCAACATACCCGAGCAACCCATGAAATTTCTGTTCGATGTCTTCCCGGTTATCCTGTTTTTCGTCGCCTATAAGCTCCAGGGCATCTACGCGGCCACCGTCGTCGCCATCGCCGCGAGCGCGCTGCAAGTCGCCTGGGTGCGTTGGCGCCAGGGGCGCATCGAGCGCATGCACTTGGTCACGCTCGCACTCCTGCTGCTGTTCGGCGGCATGACCCTCGCACTGCGCGACCCGACCTTTGTCATGTGGAAGCCGAGCATCGTCAACTGGCTCTTCGCGCTGGTTTTCCTCGGCGGTCATTTCATCGGCGACAAACCCCTGGTGCAGCGCATCATGGGCCATGCGGTGACGGCGCCAACCCGCGTTTGGCGACGCCTGAACCTGGCCTGGGTGGCATTTTTCGTCGTCTCGGGGCTCGCCAACCTGTATGTCGTCTATGTTGGCAGCGGCTTCTATGCGGCCAAGGAAGCGCTGATCGCCGCCAGCGGCGAGCCGGCGGTGGACCTCGCCGCTTGCGCCGAGCTGTTCACCGGCGGCGTCCTCGGCTTGTGCGAGCGGGCACATGCCGCCGAGGCCGCCTGGGTGGACTTCAAGCTGTTCGGTATGATGGGGATGACCCTGGTTTTCGTCCTGGCCCAAGCGTTCTACCTCGCCCGCCATATCCACCCGGACGCCGACACCCGGCCCACCGCTGTGCCGGCCGGCGCGGATGGCGCGGCCCCAGGTATGGCCCCAAATACGGTCCCAGACGTGACCCCAGACGGAACCCCAGACGTGACCCCGGCAGAGGCCGAGTCCCGCAGCCGCTAGCCTTGGAGAGATCACACCGTGCTCTACGCCATCATCGCCACCGACCACCCCAAGAGCCTGGAGGCGCGTCGCGCCGCCCGGCCGGCGCACCTCGGACGGCTCGAAGCCCTGCAGGCACAGGGCCGCCTCGTCCTGGCGGGGCCGCATCCGGCCGTGGACGCCGCGGATCCGGGCGCGGCGGGCTTCACCGGCTCGTTGGTGGTGGCGGAATTCGATGACCTCAGCGCCGCGCAAGCCTGGGCCGACGCCGATCCCTATGTCGCCGCCGGCGTCTATCGAGAGGTCTGTGTCAAACCGTTCAAGCAGGTTCTGCCACGCTGAGTGTCCAACGATGCATGGACGGTGCGGTTGCTACCGCCTGGCCTTTGGGCTCAAACCAGCGCCGCGAGTCACCCCATTATCACCAACCTGAAGGAGAGCTCAGATGCCTGTCAAACCAACACCGAAGAAGTTGCTCGCCGCCGCCCTGGCGACGGCGCTGTTGGCCCAGCCTGTGCTGGCGCAAGAGGATGCCAGCGACGAAAACACCCTCATCGCCACGATCAACGAGCAGCCCTACAGCCTCGATCTGTTCCGCGCCTTCTATGCCCAGCGTCTGCAGCAGGCGGGTGCCAATAACTCACCCCAGCTGCAAGAGCAGATCTTCAATGAATTCATGAATCTGGTCGTGGCGGCACAGGAGGCCGAGCAGCGCGAGCTCGCCGCGCAGCGGGAGGTGAAGGCCTCGCTGCAGCTGCAACGCATGCTGGTGCTGTCGCAGGTGGCGCTGCAGGCGATCGCCGCCGAGACCGAGGTCAGCGAGGATGAGCTCAAGCAGGCCTACGAGCAGTTCACGGAGCAGGCCAAGCGCACCGAGTACAAGGCCCGGCACATCTTGGTGGACGATCAGGAAAAGGCGCGGGATCTAGCGAAGCAGGTGGGCAAAAAGAAGGGCAAGAACTTCGAAGCGCTGGCCGAGGAGCATTCCCTCGGCCCCACGGCGGACAGGGGCGGCGATCTCGGCTGGTTCGACAATCGGCAGATGGTGAAGCCCTTCGCCGACGCGGTCGCTCAGCTCAAGCCCGGCGAATGGACCGAAGAGCCGGTACAAACGCAGTTCGGCTGGCATGTCATCCTGCTGGAAGAAACCCGCAATGCCGAGCCACCCGCCTTTGAAGAGGCCAAGGCCCAGCTGGAGGCGGCCGTCAAGCGCCAGAAAGTCGCGACCAAGCTCGCAGAGATGCGCGATCAGTCGATGGTGGACCTCAACGAAGACGTGGTAAAGCTCAAGGACGAGGGCGAATAACCGCCGACCCGACGCGCAGCACAGCGTCCGCGTCGCCGGGCGCGGACGTTGCTGCGCGCGGCGGCTGGATGTGTAGGATTCGCCACCCTCATGGTCCGCAGGCCTTGGTGACCCGACGTCCGCCGAGGGGCTGCAGCGGACGGGCGTTGGGCTCCATGAAGCCCGCCAGACGTTGCAGGTCGGCGTCGGCAACCTCCAGCGGCGTGCGCATGACATACCAGTGCACGCCCTCGGTGCATGGTGGCCGCGTCACCGAGCCCCTGTAGGCGAAGTAGTCTTTGCGCCCCGGCAGCAGAAAGAGCGGATTCACGCCGACATTGCGGCCGTAAAAGGACTCGCCTGACCTCCGAGGGGCATGCTCCAACAAGCGCTGCAACATGCTGTTTGCCCGCGGCCCCGGCATGAGCGCCACGGCCACCACCGCGATGTCGCCGCGGTTGTTGGCATGGATCAACTGTAGCTCGGCGTCGGCGCGGCTGCCGTTGATGACATGCTCGGCGGGCGCATGGAAGCGCAGCTCCACCAGCTCGTAGCTCAGCCCCGCCACCAGCAGATGGCTGCCGCGATCGTAGCCAAGTCGCAACGCGCGCCCATCATTGGTGACATACAGCGGGCTGCTACGATAACGAAAACGCAGTGGCTCGCAGGCAGCCACCACCGCCATGGACTCCGTGAGGGCCACCGGGGACTGAGTGTCGGTGTGGGCACAGGCACCGTAGCTCGGATCCAGCTCGCTCCAGTGCTCCGGCCCCCGCTCGCCGGTGTAGCGCCATTGCGGCATGGCCTTGGGATCCGGCACGGCGATGCCGCTCTGCCAGGCGATGGCAGGCGTCGCGGCGACGACCGATGCCAAGGCCAATAGTGCGCCGAGCGCCCGAGGCGCAACCGGCGGGCGCCCTCGCCGGGCGGTCTTGCGCTCGATCGGCACCAGGCTCATAGCCACGGATGGCGCCGGCTCAGTCGTTGTTGCGCGAGCGCTTCAGGCCTGCGATGGGAACAACGGTCGCGGCTTGAGGCTCGTCGATGTAATACGGCCGCTCACCACCGCGGCCGTCGGCGTCGGCCAGCGCTTTCTCGCGGGCGGAGATCAGCGCCAAGCATTGTCGAACATCCTGGATGGTGTCGTTGGACAATGGATGCTTCATGCCAGGGGGTGGGGTCACGTCCTTGATCACGGCCGCCAGTGTCTTGCGCATGGCGACCAGGATCTGTTGTTCCTGCGAGAGATCGGGCGAGTGATCGGGCGAGTGATCGGGCATCTGACTCCTCCGTTCGGATTGGGCCGCTGGCTACGGGCCTGCTGCGTGTGCGCAGGGTGCGAGGGTGCCGTGACGGCGACGCGCACCGGCGCTGATTTTGGAGAAGTCGGGGCACTGATGGCATTATTCACCCGATCCAGGCGGACCCGGTCCAGGTGCGGCGGCTCAGGGGCCACCTGGGGCGCCGGTCTTCGCCTGCGCACGCTGCCCCGGCTCAAACATCTCCGGCGTCAGGCGCATAAGCCCCCTGGGTGAGGGCGGTCAAATCCTCCTCATCCAGTATCTTGACGCCGAGCGACGCCGCCTTGGCACGCTTGGCGCCGGCATCGGCCCCAGCCAGCAGGTAATGCGTCTTCGTGGAGACACTGCCTGTGACCTTGGCGCCCAGGCGCTCCAGCTGCGCCTTGACGGCGTCTCGGGGGCGGCTGAGCGTCCCCGTGATCACCACGGTCTTTCCCGCCAGCGGTCGATCGGCGCCGACGCCCTCGGCCGCCGGCGGTGCGGGCCAGGTGATGCCCCCGATGCCCGGGTCCAGCAGCTTGTCGATCACCGCCCGGTTGTGCGGTTGCGCGAAGAAGCTCACGATGTGGGCGGCAACCACCGGGCCGACCCCTTCGATGCGGCTGCGCTTGCCGCCCAGGAAGTCCGCCACCTGTGCCCGCCGCAGCGCCGCCAGGTCTGGCCAGCGCTCGGCGATGCGCGCGGCCGCCGGCGGCCGCAGCCCGCGGATGCCGAGACCGGCGAGCCAATCGGCGAGGGGTTGCTCGCCGGGGCCGGCATCAGGGTGCTGCTGGAGCCAGGCGAGCAGCGCGGTGGCGGTTTTTTCTCCCACCCCCTCGATACCCGGCACGTCGACGATGAAGGTGTCGAGATCCGCCGTCATGAGCGGCTTCAGGTCACGAAAATGGGCGGCCAATGCTTGCGCCGTCGCCTCCCCCACCTCACGAATGCCAAGGGCATAGATCAAGCGTGACAGCGTTGTCCGGCGGCTGCGCGCCAGCGCCTGCACCAGATTCTGTGCCGACTTCTGCGCCATGCGCTCCAGGCCGGCGTAGTCCTCCACAGTCAACGCATAGAGGTCCGCCGGGTCACGCACCATGCCCTGCTCCACCAGTTGCTCGATGAGCTTGTCACCGAGACCATCGATGTCCATGGCCCGGCGCGAGACAAAATGCTTGAGCGCTGACCGGCGCTGGGCGGCACAGGTCAGACCGCCGCTGCAGCGTGCCACCGCCTCGCCCTCGGCGCGTATCACATCCGCGCCGCACACCGGACATTGGGCGGGCAGCCGAACCGGCTCGGTATCCGGCGGGCGCAGGGCATCGACCACCGCCACCACCTCGGGAATCACATCCCCGGCGCGTCGGACGATCACGGTATCACCGGCGCGCACGTCCTTGCGGTGCACCTCGTCGATGTTGTGCAGCGTGGCATTGGCGACGGTCACGCCCGCCACATCCACCGGCGCCAGCCGTGCAACGGGGGTCACGGCACCGGTGCGTCCCACCTGGAACTCCACACTGCGCACGATGGTCTGCTCTTCCCGGGCGGGATATTTGTAGGCGATGGCCCAGACCGGATCACGGGCGCGAAAACCCAGCGCACGCTGGGCCTGTAGGTCGTCCACCTTGAACACGACGCCATCGATCTCGTAGTCGAGTCCGTCGCGGCGCGCGCCGATACTGCGGTGATAATCGATGCAGCCGTCGGCGCCGGTGACGACCCGGGACTCGGGTGACACCCGCAGCCCCCAGTCGCGAAGGGCCGCCAGCGCGCCGCTCTGGGTCGGCCCCAGGTCGCCACCTTCGACGGCGCCGAAGCCATAGCAGAACATGGTGAGCGGCCGGGCGGCGGTCACCGCGGGATCCAACTGCCGCAGGCTGCCGGCGGCGGCATTGCGGGGATTCTTGAAGGGGGCATGGCCGGACGCGAGCATGTGCTGCTTGAGCCGCTCGAAGGCCGCCAGCGGCAGATAGACTTCGCCGCGCACCTCCAGCAGTCGCGGCCAGCCGGCGCCCCGCAGTCGCAGCGGCACGGCGCCGATGGTGCGCACCTGGGCCGTGACATCCTCGCCGATGGAGCCATCGCCGCGGGTGGCACCGCGCACCAGGACACCATCCTCGTAGAGCAAACTGATGGCGAGACCGTCGAGCTTGGGCTCGGCGACATAAGTGACGACGTCGGCATCCAAGTCCTTGCGGATGCGCCGATCGAAATCCCGCACTGCGCCATCGTCGCGTGCGTTGCCCAGGGAGAGCATGGGCACCCGGTGGCGCGCCTCGGCGAAGCGCTCGCCGGGCTGCGCGCCAACCCGCTGCGTCGGTGAATCGGGTGTGCGCAGCTGTGGATAACGCTGCTCCAGCGCTTGCAGTTCCCGGAACAGCCGGTCGTAGGCGGCGTCGGTGATCTCCGGGTCGTCGAGGACGTAGTAGCGGTAGTTATGGTGGTGCAGCTCTGAGCGCAGCGCCGCGGCCCGCTCGACGACCTCGGGTGGGGCGCTCACACCACCGCGCCATCATCGTCACCGCCATGCAGCAGAGCACGCACCTGTGCGCGCAGCCTCCGGGCGTCGGCTTCGCGCAATGGCTCGCGCTGCGGCCCAAGGATGTCACCGCCGAGCAGCTCGGCCATCACCCGCGTGGCGTCGAGCATCTCATCGAAGACCATCAGATCGCTCGGCTCGCCCCGGAACTGGGCGAATAGCGCGAGCCCCGGGGTGGTAAACGCGCCCATGTCGTCGAAGGGGAAGGTGCCGGGCTTCACCAGGTTGGCCATGCTGAACAGCGGCGCGCCGTCGGGTGCCTCGCCGCGGGTGCGATGGAAGATGTCCATCTCACCCGGGCGCAGCTTGCAGCGCCCGGCGGCGCTCATGATCGCTTCTCCGCCGAAGGCACCGCCGGCACTGGTGATGTAGAGCTGGATCAGCAGTTGTTCTTCGGGCGCCGCGCTCGTGCTCGCCGCGGGCGCCGGCGTCGGCGTCGGCGCCGTGTCAGGCGGCGTATCGTTGGCGGCGCTGCCACGCGCAGTTGTCGACGCCGCCAGCCCGTCGTCCGTGAGTCCGCCCAGATTGGGCTCCTGGCGGCGACGCGCTGGGGCGGGGCTGCGACGCTGCGCAGCCCGTGTGCGCTCATCGCTGGCGGCGGCACGCTGCTTTTCCCAAGCGTATAACGCGATCAGGAGCACGGCCCCGACGACGACCAGAATCAGGCGCAATGTTGCGGCGTCCATTCGGTGCTTGCCCCCTCATGCTCGCTTTGATTGGTGGCGCGGCTTCGTCTCGACTCGGGCGCAGTATATCAGCGCACCCGCCGGGTCGGTGTGCGGTGCACGACGAGGCGGGATCCAGCCCGGCGGCGTCAGCATCGTCTCAAGACACCGCCGCCAACTTCGCCGCCTCGTCCACATCCACAGCGACCAGCCGCGATACACCGGGCTCGTGCATGGTGACGCCGATGAGGTGGTCGGCGATCTCCATGGTGACCTTGTTGTGGGTGATGAAGATGAACTGCACCTGATCGGACAGGGAGCGGACCAGCTCGCAGAAGCGCCCGACATTGGCGTCGTCCAGCGGGGCGTCCACCTCGTCCAGCATGCAAAACGGCGCAGGGTTGAGCTGGAAGATGGCGAACACCAAGGCCACCGCCGTCAGCGCCTTCTCGCCGCCGGAGAGCAGGTGGATACTGGCGTTGCGCTTGCCGGGCGGGCGCGCCATGATGGCGACGCCGGTGTCCAGCAGGTCGTCGCCGGTGAGCTCCAGATAGGCGTGGCCGCCGCCGAACACGCGCGGGAAGAGCTGCTGCAGACCCTGGCTGATGCGCTCGAAGGTGTCCTGGAAGCGCGCGCGCGTCTCCCGATCGATCTTGCGGATGGCCGCCTCCAGTGTCTCGAGGGCGGCGCTGATGTCCGCGTGCTGCGCGTCCAGGTAGCGCATGCGCTCGGATTGCTCCCGAAACTCATCGATGGCGGCGAGGTTGATGTTGCCCAGGCGCTCGATGCGGGACTTCACCTGCGCCAGCGCCTGCTCGTGCTCGGCGCTGCTGGCGGCGTCGCCGAGACCGGCGACGACCGCGGACATGACCGCGCCCCGCTCGGCGAGCTGCTCCTCCAGTGTGCGACGGCGCACCAGGCGCTCCTGACGCTCCAGGCGCTTGCCATCGAGGTCCTGCTGTACGCCGGCCACCGCCTGCTCCAGGCCATGGCGGCGCTGCTCGGCCTCACGCACGGATTGGTCCAGCGCCTCCATGCGCGCGCGCGCATCGCCGAGATCCGC
This sequence comes from uncultured Thiohalocapsa sp., assembly GCF_913062725.1. GTDB lineage: Bacteria > Pseudomonadota > Gammaproteobacteria > Chromatiales > Chromatiaceae > Thiohalocapsa. Next base: position 11,290 of record NZ_CAJXWY010000048.1, on the reverse strand, counting down.
CTCCACCGCGACCCGCTGCTCGAGCTGGGCTTGCAGCTGCTCACGCTGCTCGGCCACCGGCTCGGCGGCCTCGGTGAGGGCCGTCAGCAGCTCGTCGCGGCGTGCACCCAGGCTGGCGAGTTGCTCGCCGCCACGCGCCAGCTGCCCCTCCAGCGCATCCAGTGACGCGCGTCGCGTCTGGATCGCCACCTCCAAGCGCTGGCGCTCATCCCGCAGGCCGCCCTCGGCGGCCCGGGCTTCCGCCACACGCGACCGCAAGGCGGTGCGCCGGGCGCCGAGCGCCTCCCGCTCCGCCGCGAGCAGCTCCGTCTCTTCCAGGGCCTGGTGCAGCCGCTCGCGGGCGGTCTCGATGTCCTCGGCCGCCTCGGCGCGCCACTCGGCGAGCTCGGCCAGCTCCGCGTCCAGCACGGCGATGCGCTCGCGCATGTGCTCCAGCCGCGAGCGCCCGGCGCCAACCTCCGCATCCAGCGCCGCGCGCTCGCGGCTGAGGCGGCTGACCGTGTCGAGCGCGTCGTCGCGCGCCTGCTCCAAGGTCTGACGGCGTTCCGCCAGGCCGTCGTGCTGTGTCATCAGATCTGCGATGACGCCGTCGAGCTCGTCGCTCTGCGCCTGCAGGGCGCGCAGCGTTTCGGCGCGTGCCAGGGTGCCCGCCACCCGCGGCCCGTCGCCGGGTCGGGTCAGCCAGTCGCGCCCCACCTGGGCGCCGTCGCGGGTGACGATGCGCTCGCCGGGCGCCAGCTCGCCACGCCGCGACAGCGCCTCCGCCAGGGTGTTGGTGGTCCGGATGCCGTGCAGCAGACCGTGCAGCGGCCATGGACAGCGGACCCGCCGCGCCAGGGCGTCGGCCTGCGGCGCCGGCGGCTCCAGGTCGTGGCGCAGCCCCGGACCCAGGAGGCCCAGCGGGCCGCAATCGAGCTGTGGGCCATGGGTGTCGAGATCCGCCACGCAGAGCGCCGCCAGCAGATCGCCGAGCACCGCCTCCGCGGCCGCCTCCCAGCCGCTGTCCACCTCGATGCTGTCCACCAGGCGTGGCACGTCGCCGAGACCCTGCGCCTCGATCCAGGCGCTGACGGCGTCATCGCCCTGCTCCAGGGCGGCGTCCTGCAGCGCCTCCAGGGAGGCCTGCCGGCCGCGGCAGGTCTGCAGCTCGGTGCGGGCGGCGTCCAGCCGAGCGGCGACGGCGGTGCGCGCTTCCTCCAGCTGTCGCAGGGCCTCGGTGCTGCGCGCCTGGTTGTCGGCGGCGGCGGCGATCTGCTCGTCCAGAATGTCGGAGCGCGCCTGCAGCTGCTCGAGTCGGGATGCGAGCTCGACGGTGTCGAGCTTGGCGCGATCTTCGGCGATGCGCGCGGCGCGCTGCTCGGCGCGGGTGATGCGCTGCTCCAGGTCGTTGATGCGCCCGCGCTCGGTCTGGGCGCGCTCGGTGGGCCCGCCGGGGCCCTCTTGCAGCGCATCCCAGGCGCTCTGCCAGGCGTCGAGCGCCGCCTCGGCCCCGGCCAGCTCGTCGGCGGCGGCGGCGAGGCGCTCGCCGACCTCGGTCAGTGCCGGCTCGTCGCGCTCGAGCTCGCGCCGCAATTCGACCATGCGCTCGTTGTCGCGCGCGCGGTGATCCTGCGCCGCGCTGAACTCGTCACGCACCCGCTTGAGCTCGACCTCCCGGCGGTTGCGGTTATCGTCCGCGTAGCGGATGGCCTGCTCCAGGCGCGCGATCTCGGCACCCACCGAGTAGTAGCGACCCTGTACCAGATTGAAGGCATCGGCGGCCTCGGCGTGCGCATCGCGGTCCGTCTCGATCTGGGCCTCCAGCCGGCGCTGCTCGGCGTGGCGGCGCTCCAGGTCCACCGTGAGCTCGCCGATGGCGCGGTCGCGGGCGCCGAGCTCCTGATCCAGCTCACGCCAGCGCAGGGCGGTGAGCTCGTCCTCCAGCCGGCGCGCATCCGCTTTGAGCTGACGATACTTCTCGGCGGTCTCCGCCTGGCGCTCCAGGTGCTGCAGCTGTTTTGCCACCTCATCGCGCAGGTCGTTGAGGCGATCCAGGTTCTCGCGGGTGTGGCGGATGCGATTCTCGGTCTCGCGGCGGCGCTCCTTGTATCTGGAGATGCCGGCGGCCTCTTCGATGAACAGGCGCAGCTCATCGGGCTTGGCTTCGATGAAGCGCGAGATCATGCCCTGCTCGATAATGGCGTAGCTGCGGGGGCCCAGGCCCGTGCCGAGGAACAGGTCCTGAATGTCGCGGCGTCGGCAGCGGGCACCGTTCAGGAAATACGTCGACTGGCCATCGCGGGAGATCTGGCGCTTGACGGCGATTTCATTGAAGCGGGCGAACTCGCCGCCGGCGCGCCCGGCGCTGTTGTCGAAGGTGAGCTCGATGCCGGCGACGCCGACGGGCTTGCGGCTGGTGCTGCCGTTGAAGATGACATCCGCCATGGAGGCGCCGCGCAGCATCTTCGCGGAACTCTCGCCCATGACCCAGCGCACGGCGTCGATGACATTGGACTTGCCGCAACCGTTGGGCCCGACGACGCCGACGAGGTTGCTCGGAAAGGACACCGTCGTCGCGTCGACGAAGGACTTGAATCCCGTCAATTTGATCTTTTCCAACCGCATCGCGGGAAGATACTGAACGCATCGGAGCGTCACAAGCATCCACCGACCGACACCGCGGCGCTGGTAGACTGCCGGGGCCGCGCTGAGCGGTACGAAGCACGGAGCTCGCCACTGGCGGGCGCCCGTCCGTACTGCGTGCCGCGTACCACGTCAGAACCTTGTGCCCCATCTTCACCATCGCTAGAGTCTACCGCCCGATGCCGTCACACCCCACCAAGACCCTCGAGACCTTTCCCAACCCCGAGCCCGGCCGCGACTATGTCATCCGCATCCGCGTGCCGGAGTTCACCTGCCTGTGCCCGAAGACGGGACAGCCGGACTTCGCCGAGCTCACCATCGAGTACATCCCGGAGGCGACCTGCGTCGAGCTCAAGGGCCTGAAGCTCTATGTCTGGTCCTTCCGCGATGAGGGCGGCTTCCACGAGGCCATGACCAACCGCATCCTGGGGGATCTGGTGGCGGCGACCGAGCCACGGTTCATGCGGCTGACGGCGGACTTCAACGTCCGCGGCGGCATCTACACCAAGGTCGTCGCCGAGCATCGCGCGCCGGACTGGCAGGCACCGCAGCCCGTACAGCTGCCATGACGCCGGGCGCCGGCATCGGCATCGGCGTCGATGTCGGCACCAGCGGCGTGCGGGCGGTGGCGCTCGACACCGCCGGCGCGCGTCTCGCGATGGCCGCCGAGCCACTGCCGGCGGCGGTCCGGACCGCCGCCGGCGGCGTCCACCAGGACCCGGCGCTCTGGTGGCAGGCGCTGGAGCGCGTGCTGCGCCGACTCTGCGCGACGACGGACCTGGGCGCCCAACCCTGCGCGCTCTGCCTGGATGGCACGTCCGCCACGGTGCTGCTGACCCACCGCGATGGCACCCCCTATGGCTCGGCGCTGCTGTACAACGATCGCAGCGCCATGCGGGCCGCCGCCCGGGTCGCAGCGACGGCGCCCGCCGACTCGCCGGCGCACGGCCCGAGTGCCAGCCTGGCGAAGGCGCTGCGGTTGTTGGCGAGCACAAACGCCGACCCCGAGGACGTGCGTGTGCTCCACCAGGCGGACTGGCTGACCGGCCGTCTGCTCGCACGCTTCGGCGACAGCGACTGGAACAACGCCCTCAAGCTCGGTTTCGACCCGGCGATGGAACGCTGGCCGCGCTGGCTTGCGGCGCTGCCCCTGCCCATGCAGGCGCTGCCGCAGGTGCATGCCCCGGGGACGCCGCTCGGCGCAATCGCCCCGGCGGCGGCCGAAGCCACCGGGCTGCCCGGCGACACCCTGATCTGCGCCGGCACCACGGACAGCACCGCCGCGGTGCTGGCGACGGGCGCGCACGAGCCCGGCGATGCGGTGACGAGTCTGGGCAGCACCTTAGTGCTCAAGATCATCGCCGAGCGGCCGGTTGCGGCAGCGGACTTCGGTGTCTACAGCCACCGCCTGGCCGATCGCTGGCTGGTGGGCGGCGCCTCCAACGGCGGCGGCGCCGTGCTGCGGGCGCATTTCGACGACGCCGCGCTGGCGCGGCTCAGCATGCGCATCGACCCGCAGCAGCCGAGCGGGCTCGATTACTATCCCCTGCCCGGCCCCGGGGAGCGCTTTCCGGTGCAGGACCCTCTCCTCGAGCCCAGGCTGACACCGCGTCCCCGGGACGATGTGCGATTTCTGCACGGTCTCCTGGAGGGCATCGCCCGCATCGAGCGCGACGGCTACCGGCGCCTCACACAACTCGGAGCGCCCGCCCCGAGACGTGTCCTGAGCATCGGCGGCGGTGCCGGCAACGCCGTCTGGACTGCCCTGCGCCGGCGCCTGCTCGGCATCGAGGTGATCCCCGCCCCCGAGCAGGAGGCCGCCGCCGGCGCAGCCCGCCTGGCGCTGGCGGCTCTGGCCGGCGCTTGAGCGGTCCGCGGCGACAAACGGTGGTGCGCTGCACCGGGCGCCGTCCCGCCGCTCGATCCGGGGCATTCAAATCGGCCGCGGCGCACGCGTGGTATGCTCATGGCCTTTGGCACCGATCGCTGTTCCAGAGAACGACCCGCGGCTGGCCACACTGGAGCCGCCGCGCTCTAGCGGCTCACCCCCACAATCTATCCGCCCAACCCATCCGCCCAGTTCGGTCCCATGAAAGTGCTCGTTACCGGCAGCGCCGGATTCATCGGCTCCACCCTCGCGCTGCGGCTCCTCGAGCGCGGCGACACCGTCATCGGCGTGGATAACCTGAACGACTACTACGACGTCAGCCTCAAGCAGGCGCGTCTCGCGCGGTTGACCGCCGACACCGGGTTCACGGACCTGCGCCTGAGCCTGGAGGATCGTGCCCAGATCGCCGCGGCCTTCGCCGAGCACCGCCCCGATCGGGTCGTCAACCTGGCCGCGCAAGCCGGTGTGCGCTATTCCATCGACAACCCGTTGGCCTACGTCGACACCAACCTGGTGGGCTTCGCGCACATCCTCGAGGGCTGCCGGCACAACGGGGTCGAGCATCTGGTGTATGCATCCAGCAGCTCCGTCTATGGGGCCAACACGCACATGCCGTTTTCGGTGCACGACAATGTGGATCACCCCCTGAGCCTCTATGCCGCCAGCAAGAAGGCCAATGAGCTCATGGCCCACACCTACAGCCATCTCTACGGGCTGCCCACCACGGGCTTGCGCTTCTTTACTGTCTATGGCCCCTGGGGACGGCCGGACATGGCGCTGTTCAAGTTCACCCGCGCCATTCTCGAAGGCAGCCCCATCCAGGTCTTCAACGACGGCAAGCACCGCCGCGACTTCACCTACATCGACGATATCGTCGAAGGCGTGATCCGCGTCCTGGATCGGGTGCCGGCGGCGAATCCGGCCTGGTCCGGCGACACGCCGGACCCGGCCACCAGCAGCGCGCCGTACCGACTCTACAACATCGGCAACAACCAGCCGGTGGAGCTGATGCACTACATCGAGGTCCTGGAACGTTGTTTGGGGCGCGAGGCACAAAAAGACCTGTTGCCGCTGCAACCGGGCGACGTGCCCGACACCTATGCCGACGTCACGGATCTGGTGGCGCAGCTGGACTACAAGCCGGCGACCACCGTGGAAGACGGCGTCGCCCGCTTCGTGCAGTGGTACCGGGACTACTACGGCGTCCAATAACCCCTCGACGCCGTACCACCGAACGCTGATCGAGCGCCGGTGCGCTTGCCGGCGATGGCGTTCACCAAGGCGGCGCCTCCTCCCCGGCCGGGGCCTCGCCCGCCGGCATGGCCGCATCGGCAGCGGCGCGGGGCGCGCCCGTGCCGGCCGCCTCGCCAAGCGCTGCTTCCAGCGTACCGAGCAGTCCGCGCAGCTGCTCGGTCATGATGCTCATCTCCGCCTCGAAGCGCAGCGCCGGGTCCTCGTCCTCGGCGCCGTCCATGGCCTGCTCCAGCAGCTCATCGGCGAAACGCAGTCGCTTCAGGGACAGGTCGTCGGCCAGTAGCAGTGAGAGCGCATCCTGCCAGTCCAGTCCCACCGCCGCCACTCGCATCCCGGTATCGATATGCGCGCGCACCTCGGCCGAGCCGAGATCCACACCGCGGCAGCGCACCACCGTGCCCTTCTCGGCGGGATCACGCAGCTCGCACTGATCCGCCAGTGTCAGGCCCGCCGGTGGCTCGCCGCTCAGCACCCAAGCGGTGAAGCGCTCGGCCGCCGCGGGTGCGGCGACGGGCGTGACCGGCAGCGAGCCCAGGCTCTCGCGCAGCAACGACAGCACCTCTTCGGCGAGCTTGTCGCTGGCGGCATCCACCACGACCCGACCCGCCACGGCGTCGATGAGCGCCGGCACCAGCCGCGAGCGCGTGAACGCCTGCGGCAGCATTTCCGCCAGGAGGGCATCGCGCAGCTGCGAGCGCTCGCGGCGGGAGACATCGCGGCCTTCCGCCTGCTCGAGCTCCGCGACGCGCTCGGCGACGGCCTCTTTCACCACCGACGCCGGCAGCAGGCGCTCCTGGCGGCGCGCGGCCACCAACAGACAACCGTTGACGGCGTGGGTGAGCATGTCCGCCTGCGGCCCGAGCGGCGGGCTCCAGCCCATGGTCATGGCCTCGAGCGGGCCGCAGCCGCGGAAGGCCTTGTCTGCCAGGCGCTCGTGGAGGCCGAGCTCGTCGAGCTCGAGAGGGGCATTGAGCCGGTAGATCCGGGCGTTCTTGAACATCCGCTGCTCCCGCGAAAAAGCCGCGGATTATCCGGCTGCCGAGGCATTCGGGCAAATCGACCGCTCGCATCGGGATTGCCGGTGCTCGCCGGCTCGGCGTGCCGGCACTCGGATCGTATCCGCTCGATGCGATCAGGACGTGCCGATCAGGGCGTGCCGATCAGGTCGTCTGGGCCAGTGCGGACGGCGCCAGCGGCAAGCGCCGCGCGCCCCAGTGCCCGGGCTCGGCCTCGAAGACGCCGGCACAGGCGGTGCCGCAATGGGCGCAGCGGCCATCGGCGGTGAGCCCCCAATGCCCGAGCTGGTACCAATCGCGAGCGATGAGCAGCTCGCCGCAGGCATGGCAGAAGGTGCTGCCGCCGGTGCCGTCTTGTACATTGCCGGTGTAGGCATAGCGCACGCCCTGATCCATCGCCACGCGGCGGGCCCGGGTCAAAGTGGCCGGCGGCGTGGGCGGCAGCTCGCGCATCCGGTAGGCCGGATGGAAGGCGCTGAAGTGCATGGGCACGTCCGGTCCCAAGTGCTCCACCACCCAGGCGGCCATGCGCGCAATCTCCGCATCGCTGTCGTTGTGGCCGGGGATGATCAGTGTGGTGAGCTCCAGCCAGACATCGGTGTCTTTGTGCACGTACTCGATGGTCTCCAGCACCGGATCCAGGTGGGCGCTGCAGAGCTTTTTGTAGAAGGCGTCGGTGAAGGCCTTCAGGTCGATGTTCGCAGCGTCCATGCAGGCGAAGAATGTCTCCCGCGCCCCGGGGGCGATATAGCCGGCGGTGACTGCCACATTGCGGATGCCAAGCGCCCGGCAGGCCGCGGCCGTGTCGCAGGCATACTCCAGAAAGATCACCGGGTCGTTGTAGGTGTAGGCGACGCTGCGGCAGCCGTGCGCGGCCGCGGCATGCGCAATGCCCTGCGGCGAGGCCTCCGTCGCCAGGGTGTCCATTGCCCGGGACTTGGACATATCCCAGTTCTGGCAGAAACGGCAGGTCAGGTTGCAGCCGGCGGTGCCGAAGGACAGCACCGGCGTGCCGGGCAGAAAATGAAACAGCGGCTTCTTCTCGATGGGGTCGATGCAGAAGCCGCTGGAGCGCCCGTAGGTGTGGAGCACGACGGCTCCGTCCTGGCAGCCGCGCACGAAGCAGAGGCCGCGCTGGCCTTCCTTCAGCACGCAGGCGCGTGGACAGACATCGCATTGCACGCGGCCGTCGTCGAGCCGGTGCCAAAATTGCGTGGGATGCGCAGCGACGGCGCTCATGGGTCATCCTCCCGATGGGGCGCGTGCGCTCGTGCAACAATCATGGGCACGCGCGCTAAACTTCAGGACAGGGGCGGGTTGGGCTGCGCCAGCCCAGACAGGAGCCGGGGCCTTGGCGCAGGCGCGCCCGCGCATGGCTTGAGTATGGTCGCAACCAGACCTTTTGGCAGCGGACATCCAATCATGTCGAACATTCGCCGACCCGCGGTGGCGGGTCTCTTCTATCCGGACGACCCGGGTGTGCTGCATGCGGCCGTCACAGATTTGTTGACCGCCGCACGCCCCGCAGCCGCCGAGCGGGCGCCGCAACCCAAAGCGCTCATCGCACCGCACGCCGGTTATGCCTACTCCGGTGCCATCGCCGCCAGCGCCTACGCGCAACTCACGCGGCCCGACCTGATCCGCCGCGTGCTGCTGTTGGGCCCGGCGCATCGCCTGCCCTTTCGCGGTATTGCCGTGCCCACCGCCGAGCAGTTCGCAACGCCCCTCGGCGGTGTGGCGGTGGACCGGGGGGCACTCGCCAGCCTCACCGGCCTGCCCCAGGTGCACGAGTTGGACATGGCATTCGATGGCGAGCACTGCCTGGAGGTGCAGCTGCCCTTCCTGCAGGCAATCCTGGGGCACTTCAGCATCGTGCCACTGCTGGTGGGCGATGCCGGCGCCGACGCGGTGGCCGCCGTACTGGAGCGCCTGTGGGGCGGCGCGGAGACCCTCATCGTCATCAGCTCCGACCTGAGCCACTACCTGGACTACGACAGTGCCCGGGCCATCGACGCCCGCACCTCGGAGGCCATCTGTACACTGCGTCCTGAGGCCATCTCTGCGGGCCAGGCCTGCGGCAGGCATCCCATCGCGGGGCTGTTGACGGCGGCCCGGCATCACCATCTGCACGCCCAACAGCTGGACCTGCGCAACTCCGGCGATACGGCGGGCCCCAAGGACCGGGTCGTAGGCTATGGGGCTTATGCATTCAACTAACGCCGGCAGACCATCAACGTCCCGTTCCACCGTCGCCGGTGCGGACACTGACTCAGACCCGGGTGCTCGCGCCGACGCCGCCGCCGGTGCGCCATGTGCGCCGCTGGATACCAGCCAGCGTCATCGGCTGCTCGCTATCGCCCGCGACGCCATCCGCCATGGCCTCGACACCGGCCGCCCGCGCGCCCTGGATTTGGCCGCCGAAGCACCGCCCCTGCGGGCGCCGCGTGCGGCGTTCGTGACGCTGGAGCTACAGGGACGCCTGCGCGGCTGTATCGGCCATCTCGAGGCAACCCAGCCCCTGGCGCTGGACGTGTCGGACAACGCCTTCGCGGCGGCCTTCCGGGATCCGCGCTTCCCACCGCTCGTCCTCGCCGAATTGGCGCCGCTGTACATCAAAATATCGGTACTGACGCCGGCAGTGGAGCTGGTGTTCAGCGACGAGGCCGACCTGCTGGCGCAACTGGTACCGGGCAGTGATGGGCTCATCCTCGCGGATGCGGGCCGCCGCGGCACCTTCCTGCCGGCGGTTTGGGAACAATTGCCGGTGCCCGGGGACTTCCTGCGCCGGCTCAAGGAAAAGGCTGGCCTGACGCCGGATCATTGGAGCGATGCGGTTCGGGTCTGGCGTTACCGGACCGAATCCTTCGGCGATCGAGCATAAGCCTGAGCGGCGCAGAGCCAGCCGGGCCACGTCCGACGCCGCACAGCGACACGTCGCCGGCAGCCGCCGGAGCAAGCACGCGCCCGGACGGCGCCAGCTGCGGCCCAAAGGCTCATCCAGATCCCGATCGGGGCTCGACGCGCGCCAACACGACCTCATCCCTCTCCGCATCACACCTGCCAGACCTGACCGTGGACCAAATCCCTATCCCCGAGCTGTTGTTCCTGCTGGTACTGCTGGTGCTGTCCGGCTTTTTCTCGGGCTCTGAGACCGCGTTGATGACGCTCAACCGCTATCGGCTGCGTCACCGCGCCGAGAGCGGCCACCGGGGCGCGAAGCTCGCCCGCGCGCTGCTCGAGCGCCCGGACCGACTCATCGGCCTGATCCTGCTCGGCAACAATTTCGTCAATATCCTGGCATCGTCCCTGGCGACGGTCATTGCCCTCAAGCTCGGCGGCGAAGGGTCCATCGCCATCGCCGCCGGCATCCTGACCCTGGTGATCCTGATCTTCGCGGAGGTCACACCCAAGACCCTCGCCGCCCTGCATCCGGAGGCCCTCGCCTATCCTGCGGCCTATGTCTACACCCCCCTGCTCAAGGTGATGCAGCCGGTGGTGTGGTCGGTGAACATCATCACCAACAACCTGCTGCGGCTGTTCGGCGTCCAGCCGCACAGTCAGCAGGGCTCGGCGCTGAGCCGCGAAGAGCTGCGCACGGTGGTCAACGAGGCCGGCGCCATGATTCCCGAGCGCTCGCGCGACATGCTCATCGCCATCCTCGACCTGGAACATGCGGTGCTCGAGGACATCATGATCCCGCGCAACGAGGTGGAAGGCATCGACCTGCAGGACCCGGCCGACGAGATCGTCGCCGCCATCAAGCGCGCCAATTACACGCGCCTGCCCCTCTTCGACGGCGGCATGGACAACGTCGTCGGCATTTTCCACACGCGCCATACCATCGGACTCCTGGACGACGACGGCGACATCCGCGAGCGCCTGCGCAGCATCGCCCGTCCGCCCTACTACGTGCCCGAGGGTACCCGGCTCTACCAGCAGCTCATCGCCTTCCAGCGCGTCAAGCGCCGCGTGGCGCTGGTGGTGGACGAGTACGGCGACTTCCAGGGGCTTGTGACCCTGGCGGACCTGCTGGAGGAGATCGTCGGCGAATTCACCACCGACCCCGCCGATGCCTATCCTGAAATCCACCGCGCCGACGATGGCAGCCTGCTCATCGACTGCAGCATCAATGTCCGCGAGCTCAACCGCGCCATGCGCTGGAGCCTGCCCAAGCGTGGCCCCAAAACCCTGAACGGGCTCATCATCGACTATCTGGAAACCATCCCGCAGCCGGGCACCAGCCTCAAGCTCTATGGCCATCCGCTCGAGATCCTGCAAACGGACGACAAGGCCGTGAAGACCGTCAAGCACCTCGGACCGCCGCCGGCGGCGGCGGCGAGTCTGCACTGACGCGCAGTCGCGCCGGCGGGGCTCGTCGCGCCCCGGCCCGAGGCCCACACGAGGCCGTGCGATGAGCCAGCACGGGCCCGGGTGTTATACCCGGCGGATGTCAATGTCCGGCGCAGGCGTCTGCGGGCTGGGTTGCGGCTGGCGGGGGTCTCGACAGCAG
>NZ_CAJXWY010000047.1 GCF_913062725.1 uncultured Thiohalocapsa sp. | reverse complement strand
ATCAGCTCCGCGGCCGGCGCCGGGTCTGCATACTCCTCGGACTGGAGCCGGTAATCGCCGGTCGTGACCCGAACCGAAGGCTTCACGTCGAGCAGGTCCGCGCACGCGGCCAGCATGCGCTGCACATTGTCCGCCTGTTCGCTGGCCAGTGCCCGCAGCGGCTCGATCAACAGCGCCCGCTTCCCCTGCCGCAGCGCCTCCAGCAGCACCAGCATGCCGACCAGGCTCTTGCCGGAGTTGGTGGGGGCCGCGACGATGACGTTCCGCCGACTGGTCAGCAACCCACACTCCAGCGCCAGGGCCTGGACCGGTCGCGGTGTGGCCGCCGGAACCAGGCGTCGCAGCAGTTCGACCCAATCATCGGGCACCTGCTGCTCCCAGCTCCGAGGCAGGATTGGGGAGGGCAACACCCAAGCTTCACCTCACTCCGTCAGGGATATCGCAGGGCAACGCCCTGTCCGCCGTTCGGCGTTGCGCAATCCCAGCGCAGATCGCAAATCGCGCAGTCCTGCTCGCTGATCTCCCCGGGGGATGCGGCTGGCCAATGGTCCTGGGCACGGGAAGTCTCGATCTCCTTCACCGTATCGGCGAACGCCTGCATCGCCTCTCCGATCTCGTTGGAGCTCATGCCGTTGTGGATAGCCAGCTCCAGCGTCGCATTGGCCGGCCGGGTGTGGGGCGCTCGGTCACCATCCAGCTCTCCGAGGAAGTACAGCACGACCCGCTTGGGCAGTACACCGAACTTGAGCTCGTAAAGGTGCGCATAGACGCGCATCTGGAACAGGTAGGTTTGCAGGTCTGCACGCAGCAACCCGACCCGCGACATGCCCTTGTAGTCCCAGATCTCGCATTCGCTGGGGTCCGCGTTGTTCGGGTTCTCCACCAGTAGGTCGACGACACCATGGAGGATGTGCGACTGCCGGTCCGCCTGCAGCCGCAATTCCGTATCGCGCACCCGCGCATAGAGTTCCGGCCCTTCGAGGGCGTTGAAGTATTGGATAATGCGCAGTGCCTTGAGGCGCAGGTCCGGCGTGATCGCGCGAATGCCCTGGCTCCTCAGCCCCTGCTCGACCTCCAGAAAGTACCGCACCAGGTCTGTCGGCGGCGCCGGTTGCGGCTGGCCGTTGTCGATGGCGTTGCGGATGTCGGCGAAGTGCTGCTGCAGCTCGGCATCCGACAACACCCGCCCCTGGTCAGGCACCTGCCCTTTCGTAGAGGAGTTCACCAAGCCCTGAAAGTGCCCGTGGCAGCGGTCCAGCACCTGATGCAGCACCGTGCCGAAGTAGAGCTGCGTCTGGTGTGCCGGGGCATAGTTGTGGACGTTGAATGCTCCATACTGACGCGCGCAACGGCGATAGCTCACCACGTCCTGCGTCACGCTGTAGCGCCGCTTGATGCTGGCGCTGGCGGTCAGCGGCACGCTTAAACCTTGGAATGGATTGGTCATGACGCACCCCTTCAAATGGTCCGCACGGTGCGCCGGAAGCCGGTGTAATCCCGCCCCGGTGCGGCAACATGGCTCTTGACCTGCGCCTGCGTGCCTGCGAGCACCAGCGCATACTCGGCGCGCGAGTAGGCGACGTACAGCAGCCGGATGTCATCTTCGAGCGCGAGCAGGTCAGGCGTGCGCGCTGCGCGGGGATACAGATCCTGCCGGAACGGCGCAAGCTCGACCTCCAGCGCCTGAGATGCCCCAATCCGCCCGCTGCTTCCTAGATGTCCGACAATGACAAAGGGGAACTCAAGCCCCTTCGCCTGATGGATGGTCATCATCGGCAGGTATCCTGGGGGGACAATCACCTCATCATCCTCGTCGTCGTCTACCCCGCTTGCGATCAGGTAGCCGAAGAACATCCAGTAGAGCTGACCGAGAAAATTCTGCGCCACTTGTGAGCCGTCCGGCTCCGCCCGCAGCGTATCCAGGTTGAAGCTGTGATAGCTCTCGAACAGGCGAGTCACCTTGGATAGCCGCAGGTTGCGGTTTGGGTCCTGCCGCCAGGTCCGAAACGGCTCCAGGGCCAGCACCCGGTACAGAATCTCGGTGAGCGTCACACCCAAGAAGCGGCCCGCATGCCGCTGGTACTCCTGCGCTAAGGCTGCCAGGCTGCGGTGGATGTAGTCATCCAGCGCAGTGGTATCGTGTGCGTTGCCCGTGAGCACCTGATCCAGTGCGTCGCACCAGCCTGCAATGCTCGCCTGCCAGAACGGCGGCTGTCCATTCGGCGTCGCGGCACTCATGTAGCTCTGCGCCGGGTCCAGCAGACGGATCAGAACACCGAGCAGGCACTGCACCTCCTCGCTGTCCAGGAACGATCGCGACCTGGGGTTGTAAACCGGGATGCCGCGATCCGCCAACGCCTGGATATAAGGCCCCGCGTTACGCGGGGTATCCTGCACGCTGCGCAGCAGGATCACACACTGGCTCCAGTCGGAGATGACCCCGGCGCCCATCAGATCCTGCTGAATGAAGTCGGCAACGGCATGGCCGAGGTCGCCCGCCCGCCGCGGGCTGATCCAGACCACTCCCGGATGCGCGGCGGGGCGGCCTGCCTGGGGAACCATGTCCTGCTTGTTCGGTGCGCGCACACCGGGCTGATTCATCTCCGTGAACGAGCGGATGTAGCCGTTGAAGAACTGCACCACCTCATCGTGCGACCGATAATTGTCAGTCAGCGGAACCTGCTGCGGAGCAACGCCCCAGGTCACCTGGCACGCTTGGTCGAAGTTGACCATACAGGCCACGGTGCCGCCCCGGAAGCGATAAAGGGCCTGGTCGTCGTCGCCGACCACGGTCAGGTTGTGCGGCGCTTGTTGGGCCAAGGCCAGATAGATACGCTCCTGTATCGGGTTGGTGTCCTGATACTCGTCCACCAGAACATGAGTCAGCGGCGGGTTCTTGTCCGGCGACCCGTTCAGAAACCCCTGCCCCATGGGAACCTGAAGGAACTCCCAGAACCGTTGCTGCAGGTGGGCGTAGTCGCAGCGATAGCGATCGCGGAGAGTCGCTTCGTAGTCCACGTAAAGGTCCGCAAGCGTCGCCCAATGCCCGCCTGCCGCGCGCATCCGCGCCAGGTCCACCAGATCCTCGGCAATATGGTTGAACAGAATGACGGCCGCCTTCGCGCGCGCCCACTTGTTCGGGGGATAACCCCCGTTCGGGCTCCAGCGGGTCACCGCATAGTCGAACTTGGTCCAGAAAGCCAGGTCGGTGTGGTCGACGATGGCCGTGTGTTTGTAGACGAACAGGTGCTGCTCTAGGTCCTCCAGCAGCCGCACGTTCTGATAGCCCGGGAAACGGAACTCCTGCAGGATGTCGTTGCACAGGGCGTGCAGCGTGCCGACGCGCATGTCGGAGATGTCAAGCGAGCCACGCGCCGGCTGCGCCCTCTGCAATGCCAGCAGGTAGGCCGCAAGCCGGTCCTCCAGGTTGCGCGCCGCCTTCTTCGTGAAGGTCGTCAGCAGAATCGACCTGGGCTCGACGCGGTCCACGCAGATCAGCTTCAGCGCCCTGGTCGCCAGCACCTCGCTCTTGCCGGAGCCAGGGCCTGCGATAATCCACAGCGGCCCCGTGCCGAAATCGACCGCCTGGCGCTGCTGCCCGTTCAGCGGATAGCCGCGCGCCTGATCCAGCGCTTGGTGAAAGTCAGTCAGGTTGATCATTGTTGTCTAATTGCTCTGCAAGGTGCTCGGCGAGCCGGTCCAGCTCGCCAATCTCGAAGATGCCGCTGAAGCCCGCCTCAAGCAGATTGATTTTGCTCGCCACTGGCCAGTCGCCATCGACGACGAGGTAGTGCTCGCCGGGGCTGGGCTCAGGCTTGAAGGTGCCGTCTTCGGCGCAGCGCAGATGCACCGATCGAATCCGGCCCGCTAGCTCGCGGGTCTTGTCTGCGATGTGCTTCTTGCCGAAAACCGACTGTGTCTGAATCACTGCGCTAGTTGCCGGATCGCATCCCGCCGTTGCCGTCGTCAAAGCCGCACGGCTCCATCGTCGCTGGGTGCTGAGCTGGTTGAAGCAACCGCGGAGCGTCGGGCCGTCTTCCAGCTCCGGTAGCGCCATGCGGAACAAGAACGAGATAGGCTCCAGGTCTGGCGATGAGATGATGCGCAGTGCCTTCTTGTAGCGATAGTTCGTTACGGCTGTGGCGGCATCCAGGGTCGCGTTGCCCTGCATGGCTTCCCATAGGCATTCGGCGAAGAGCGGGTTGACTGCTGCATACAATTCTTGCTCCGACAACTCCGCGGCGCCGGAGAAGAACTGGCCCAGCGGAACACCGGCAACCAAATGGCCTACGATCTTTCCATAGTCGCCCATATAGGCATATGATCTCAGGGAATGGCCGACTTCAGTTCGGAAACGCCTTGGCAGGCAAGTCGTGATGTGCTGCATGCTGCCCAAGTTGAAGAACGTGAGCAGCACGTCAATCGGCCAGTTGTGAGCGTCTGGCACAACGGATTGATGGGGAGGCGTCGCCTCAGGCATCTTCATATCCGCACTCAGCTTTTCGCAGAACGTCGCTTCGTCGTCGATGCCCAAATACTCCCGCTGTACGTAGTCGATCTTGTCCTTGATGCGAGAAGGATCGTACAGATCATTCAGTACCCATTCGATCCCATAAGCGCTCGCGTAGCTCGCGAAAAGCTCCTCCATTGAATTTCTGAAGCGAGTCAAATCTTCTGCGGGCAACAGGGAGAGACCCTCGATAAAGCCCGAGAGGTCATGATTCCACCCTAGATGACCGATCCCGGCCGCAGACGTCAGCATCGGGATGGGCGAGCGCTTATCCATCTGCACGGGGAGCTCGGCCAGCAGCTTCGCAAGAGCCTCACACTCCACGTCGGCGGCATTTCGGTGGGCCATGCCAAGCAGCTCCGGAAGCCTCGCGCGCAGAAACCGCGGCGGGCTGGTCAGGATCGACCATAGGACTTCGGAGGCGTCGATCGCCCCTTGCCAATGGCGAGAGATCATTTCACGCACGATGTAGGCGTGTTGTAAGCCCTTTCGGTAACGACTCGCTGTTGCATGCAGACCCGCGGCTTTCTGTCTGCCCCGAAAGCAGACATCCTGCAGGTGTTTGACTGCCGATTCCGGATATCTTGGGTTTGGCTTGCCGGTGAGCGATTGGCGCAGTAGGTCGACAGCATGATCGACTGCGTCGGCTAGGGTCGAATCGGTCGAATAGAGGGTGTCCCAAAGGTCATTGTAGATCGCTCGGCGTTGCCTCGGTGTGCCGGAAATTTTCGCCGGCAATTTCGACGCGTAGATCTCCAGTGCCGGATAATCCACCGGAAAGAGAATGCTCGAATCGAAGGACACGCTCAGCATTGCACCATTACCCGGACTCCATCCGTTCAGCGCAATCAGTTCTTCGGAGTCGACGACGCGCCGTGGCTGCTGACCAGGATCAAGCGCGACAAAGACGATGTTGACCGAAAGAAACTGAGCCCCGAATGCCACTTTGTATTGAAAGTGATCTTCACTTGTGCGCCAGAACTTATATTGTGACGAGCGCGGATTGGACCAGTGTGTCACATGAAGACACGCAACAGGCACCTCGCGGTCTACGACTATGAAGTCCGGGTCGTACCACGGACCGAATAGAATGCCCTGTTCGTTTGAACGGGCTTTACAAACCTGTTGATGCGTGCAGATTCCGGGGACGGAATGACAACGGGCTTCGCAGTGGTGCTCGTAAAGATATAGCGGCGTCTGCCCTTCGGTCCATTCGTCTCTATAGCCCAGCTGCCGCAGGCAGAACTCGGTGAACGCCTCGTAGACTCGTCCGGTGACGTCGGCCATGGCAGCGGCCCCTAGCTGCCGAGGTCGTCGAAATTCGGCACCTGGATCGGCAGCGGCACGTCCATATACGACGCGCTCACCAACACCTGCCCCTTGCCCATCACCTGCAACTCCCGCTCGAAGCCCATCAGGTCCGCCGAGGCGTTGCGGATGGCATCGCGGCGCTCGTTCTCATTGCCCAGCGCCATGTTGAGCTCGGTGTTGAGCTGCGTCAGCACCCCCTGGTCGATCTCGCTGACCTGCTGGCTGACGACGCTGAGCCCGATGCCGAACTTGCGCCCCTGGCGGCTGATGTCCCGGAACACGCTGCCGAAGCGCAGCCGCTGCGGGTTCAGCACGCTCGGCGCCTCCTCGACCACCACGTTGACGAACGGAAGCTGGTCCGGCGTGCGCAGGTCTTCGCCGGCCAAGTATGGCAGGCGCCCTTCGCCGAGCCGGTCCATCAGCGCGTCGGCCAGGGACTGCATGCCGACCTGGCCGTTGTTGTCGTCGTTGCCGAGGGCCTGACGGATCTCGCGCTCCAGGTCCGCCGCGGACTGCGCGGCGCGCAGTGCCTTGCGCAGGCTGAACAGCACCCGCGCAACGACGGTCGTGAACAGGAACTGCTCCAGTTCCGACATCAGCGTCGTATCGATCAGCAGCACCCGCCCGGTCTCCAGCGCGCAGATGATGTCCGGCAGCAGGGAGTCGTACGGGCGGCCCGCGGCAGGATCGAACGGCGTGAAGACCCGTGTATGCCCGACCCGCAGAAAACCGATGCGCCGCTGCACCGCGGCGATGGTGGCCTCCAGGAACTGCGGACCCGCGTCCGGGTCGTCGGCATCCGTGTCACCGACGAACAGCCGCCCGACCCACTGCTCGCCGTGGTCGGCGTAGTACTGGGTGGCGAAGGACACCTGCTGCTCGGAGAAGTCCATCACGCTGATCAGGTCCGCCGGCATTAGATCGGCGCGGGAGAGCAACGCACGACGCTCCAGACCGGGCGCCGGGATCTCCTTCGCGGTCAGGTAGTAGAAGGGCTCCACCAGCGCGGCCCGCTGTTGCGCCGAATAGCCGCCGACGATGGCGCCGACGCCGCCCGCACCGCCCACCGCGGCATGCCAGTTGCGGAACTCATCGTGCGGGTCGATGGCCAGGATCGATACCCGCGCGTCGCTCCGCTCGCCCTCGCTCACCTGCCGGTTGTGATCCAGGATGGAGCGCAGCAACACCATCATCAGGTTGCTCTTGCCGGACCCGGTACGCCCGAAGACGCCGATGTGGCGCGACAGCGCAAACGGGGGCAGGCAGACCGGCACCCCGCGCAGCGGCTGCTCGCCCGCCAGCAGGTCGCCGAGATAGAGCCCCTCGCCGAGTTGGGAGCCGAGCAGCGTCCGCATGATGCCCGGCACCTTCAGGTTGCCGGGGTTCACCAGGTAGACATCGGTCAGGTGCTGGGGCAGGCGCCGGGGCCGGTGGAAGCTCCAGGTGTCCGTGGCGGCCTCGTGCTGCGCATAGCCGAGCACCAGACCCTTCAGCTCGATCAGCTGCTCCTCGCGCAGGTCCTCCGCGAGATAGGAGTCCGGCATGGTCAGCTTGTTGCGCGCGACGTCGTTGACCTCGATGGTGCGGTTCAGGACGTTCGCATACTGCGTCGTACGGAAGATGTAGAAGCGGTGCGGCCCCCGTTTGCAGGGCAGCAGGAACAGGTCGCCCACCGCGACATCGCTGTTGTGGGCGATGACGGTGAGCTGGTAGGTGTTGCTCTCGGCGAGCACGCCGAAGCGGGTGCCGAGGTCGGTGAGGAGGGCGTCGAGGTCTGCCATGGCTGGTGCGTCGAGGGTTGTTATTGCTGTTGTCGGTGTTCGCGATTGCGCGTGTGTGGCGTCGATACTAGTCGGACATTACCTGTACGCCGAATCGTAGATCGAGCCAACGCAGAAGGCCCAACCATCAACGCGGCGCGCCCTCGTGTGCATCGGTATCGCCGTCGGTATCGGTATCGCCATCGGTATCAACACCACCATCCAACCAACCGCCCCGGTATTCCCCAACATCCTCCCGAACCACGTAACCCCTCTGCCCGAGCTTCGTCAGCATGGCCACAATACGATCAAGAAGCACCTTCTGCCGCTTGTTGTCATCGGCCGACAACGCTTCGCACACCTGCAGCACGTCCTGAATTGCAGCGCACTCCAGCGCCGAGCCTCGTGCGATCTCAAAATACCGGCGTCGATCACCGGTCGTCGCCTTGCCGTTACCCTCGGCGATGTTCAGCGCAATCGCTTGCGATGCGCGCAGGAGTTGATCCTTTGCGTTGCGATGGCCGTTCAGCTTCTGGCAATACCGGTAGGCCCAACCGATATATTCGATGGCGGAGCGGTAGACGTCGAGCTTTTCGTGGCCGAAGGGCATAGCGAGTTGTTTCTCTCGATTCCGATTCCGATAGCGACCCCGACCCCGACCGTTGGACCGACGAAGGAGGTCCGATCATCAACGCATCGCGGCTCGATGTGCTGCATCGTCGGTCAGGCGACCCGGTCGATGCCGTGCAGCCGGCCTTGCTCGCGCAGGCGCTGCTGGATGCCACCACCGCTCAGCTCAAACCCGTTGGGCCAGCAGAGCGCACCAAGCTCCAGGAAGAAGCGCCTGAAGAAGGCTTCGTCCGCCAAGGGCTTGACCATCTCGGTGCCGCGCGCGATGAGCGGCGCGAGATCGTAGTCGCCACCTGTAGAGTCGGAGAAGGCGAGACGGATGACCTTGTCCTGCACGAAGTCGGCTCGCACGATCTTAATCATTGTCTGCTCCCGGAATGCGTTGCAGCGGCTGCAGTGCCATGGCCCGCTGCCAGTTCTCTTGCAGCTCAGCTTGGTGGTCCAGACACCAGTCCCTGACCAGCTTGGCCGCCTTTTTGGGCAGTCGACCTTCGATCACCTGGCCAGTCGCGATCGCGACCAGGGCCTCGGCACCCTGATACTCCACATGGACATGCGCCGGCAGGTGATCGTCGAAATACATCCGGATATAGATCCCAAAGAAGTAGGAGATCACCGGCATCGCGTCTACCCGTGCCCCGTCGCCTGCGAAACGTTGCGGAACAACTGCGGCTTCATGCCGGCCGCGACCGCCTCGCTGATGATGAGCCTGCGCAGCGCCACCCGCTCCGCCTGGGTCAGCGACGCCCGGTCGTGGCCTGCCTTGATGGGATACGGGTACCCGTAGGCGCGCTGGTCATGGCTGGCATAGTCGAGGTCCTGGAAGATGCGCCGTTCGTTGTCGCGGGTGTCGTCGTCGGTCGCACCGCGCACGCGCTTCTCCCAGTATCCCAAGTCCATGTCCAGGCGCATCACGGGCGTGTTCCTATGGAATCGGACCAGGTAGCTGACGGCCCCCACCGGCGGCAGGTGTCGGTTCTCCACCAGCGACAGGGTCCACCCGTCCCGCGCCTGGATCGGGATGCGCACGAACCAGTGCTCCACCTTGTCCTTCTCGTCTTTTCCGAGCCTGCACGCGGCCAGCCGCTCCAGGTGCTCCATGGCCGGCAGCCCGTGGGACTTGGATAGCGCGAAGAAGCCGACGCCGCGCGCCACCGCCTCGACGCAGCACAGGCGCTTCAGGTGCTCGAAGAACAGGCTGTTGCTGGCCCGGTTGACGAAGGGGAGTGAGAGGGTGCTGTCGATCAGCACATAGTCGGGAGTCGGCTCACCCGTGATCAGTCGCAGCGCGGCACCCAGCTCCGCGCTCGCGCGAAGCTGAATCGCGACATTGCCCGCGTCGGTGCCATGGGGCCGGATGAGGCCGTCGGCGAGCTCGGCAACCGAGCACGACCGGCCGCTGGCCCGTTTCTTGAGCGTCCGATAATCCGAGCGGCCGATGACGTCCGCGATGGGCAGCCCCGCCAGTTGCTCGAAGCTCGCATCCAGCGAAGGATTCGCCTGGGTCGCGTCCTCGGTGAGCCAGGTGAACTCCACCAGCGGCTCCAGCTCGGGCGCGACCTCCCTGAGCCCGGCGTGCGGATCGGCCCGGTAGCGGGTGCCCTGGGACAGGGTCACGTAGATCAGCGAGTCGCTGTAGGTCAGCGATGGAAAGTCGCCGGTGCCATCGACGCCGCCGACGATCAGCGTCTCGTGCGTTCTGGTGTGGCCGAAGGGGGTGATGGCGTCCTGGAGGCGCTTCTCCTCGTCCGCGTCGATGCGGGGTGTCGCCTCGTGGGCGGCCATCGCGCTGGCCAGCCCCTTCAGCTTGCCGCGGACCAGGGAGCGGACCAGCAAGTCGTTCCTCATGTGCCGGTGGCCTCCATGGCCTCGAACAGGTCGAGCTGGGCGCCTGGCTCCGGGCGCGCGGCGGCGAGTTGGATCGCCTCACCGGCCAGCGCGCGCTGCAGCAGCCGGTAGAAGACATAGGTGTTGTGGAAACCGCGGCGCCGGTTGCGGTTGTTGCCGCGGAAGATGATCACGTCGATGCCGTCGCGGCGGCAGATGTCGCAGGAGCAGTGTTTCCAGGGCCTAGCCTCCAAAGTACGCCGGAGGCGTTCCCGACTGTCCTCAGGACGGTCTGGCGTAATCAGGTGGTCGTACTCCATCAACGTGTCGAGCGTGGTCTCCAAGCTGAACTTACCCGCGTCGAATGCGTGCATCGAGATAATGCAAGCCTTCTCAAGTTTTTGCACATCTTGGAGTCGTGCCCTTCCTTCGGACACCATGCGTTTCGCACGGAAGCTCTTGGCAGCTTCAGGAATTCGAATCGCAGTATAGAAACCATCGTCCGTGAGATAGTTCTGGCCGCCACTGCCCATCCACGCCCGTCGAAGATAGGAAGCGCTATCGACGGACCGCACACCCAACCTCGCAAAGTCATGCAGCGCGCCGAGCCGGGCCAGCCCGAACAGGTGCATGTGCACATGCCCGGGCACGACCTGATTGACCGCATCCAGCACCCGCAGGATCTCCTTGGTCGGCGAGCGCACCAGCCCGCCGAGCGCGATGTACTGATAGCCCATGGCCACGTACTGCCGGGCCGCATCGGCATAGCTCTGCGGGTCCCAGCCCTGTACGGCGCCGATCGGTGTCCACGGCAGGCCGCGCGCCTGGTGCTCGCGCAGGAAGGTCTCGGCGTTGTGGATCGTGAGCTGGTAGCGGTGCTGCTTCTGGGCCTCGGTGGACGTGACGATGAGGTGGTCGATGGAGACCCCGTAGTCGAAGTCGAGCCGGGTGTAGTAGTCCAGGATCTCGTCGGTGCTGTAGGGCGGCTCGTCCTCGGCGATATAGCCGAAGGCGCCGCAGTCACCCATCACCGGAAAGTCCCGCGGCACCCGCAGGAAGCGGTGCACGCCGAGCTGGTTGATGCGCTCTTTCTTCTTCTTGCTCTTCTCCGCGACCACCTTGGAGACCAGGAGCCCGTCGTAGTTGGGCTCCGGATACATCTGGTGGGCGTAGATTTCGTTGGACCAGTCGCCGGCGCCGCCGGAGTGGGTGTCGGTGCCGAAGTCGTAGTCCGGGTCCACGAGATCGTCCCACTCGGGGATGAAGTAGCGCAGCCGGGCGCGGTGCGGCTTGTTGTGCCACGACTCGGGCAACGTGATGACCTGATCCACCTTCGGATTCGGCCTGGCCTTGCCGCGGACCGCCTTGGCCGGCGCACCATCCGCAAGCAGGTCCAGCGGGCTGCGGGCGGGATCGAACAGCCGCTCCGCCAGCGCGGGACCGTCCGCGAGCCGCCTGAGGATGCGCGCCGCCAGCTCGCCCTTCAGGCCGATCAGCGCGCAGGAGAAGCGCTTGGCCTCCGCGTTGGACAACGCAAGCAGCCGCAACCGCGGCAGCCTCGGCAGTGTCTTCGCGATGTTGGCGCCGCAGATCAGCAGCGTCGGTCCGCCCAGCCGGACATCGTCGCCGAGTCGGCATGCCTGCAGGTACTCGTTGCCGAGCAGCACCAGCCCAAGATCGTAAGGCTCGGCCAAGAGCCCGCGGACAGCGGCGGGCACGCCCAGCTGGTCCGCCCACGCGCACAGCGCCCGCTTGCCCATGCCGGAGAAGGTGGCCTCGTAGGGCGCCAGCCTGCGATCGCCGGGGACCAGCCCATAGCCCGCGGAGAGGATGTGCAGGTCCAGCCGGATGTCGGGGGCACGCTCGCGCAGCTGGCGCACCCCGGCCATGAGCCGCTGGTGCTGGAGACCGGTATAGATGTCCTCGGCCGGTGTGAGCGGGCCGAGGGCCTGCTCGCGGCGGGTGAGGTGTTCCGCGCCTTGCTGGAAGTCTTCCAGCGTGAGCTGGTTGGGGCTGGACACCGCCTTGTCGCCGGTGCAGGAGGTGAGTACGAGGACGCGCATGAATCAGCTTTGGGACTTCCAGGCCTGGCCGTCGCGGCTATCGTACTTGTCGAACACCTGCGTGAGGCAGTCCTCCAGGCTCAGCCCGTTGACGTTGGCGAACGCGGCCAGCGTGAACAGCAGGTCCCCGACCTCGCCGGCCAGGTCCACGTCGCCCTTGCGCGGACGCAGACTCTCCAGCCGCTGCAGCGCGGACGCGACCTCCCCGAGCTCCTCGCTCAGCCGCGCAAGGATCTGGAACTTGTCCCAATAGCCACCGTGCGCGCGGATACAGGCATCCACCCGTTGCTGGGCCTGGGGCCGGTCCATGTCATCCTCCTTCTGCACGTCGATCGCGGGGTGGGCCGCTGACCTGGGGGTGTGAGCGCCACGTCGCGTGGAACGGCCGCCAGACAGGGCCTAAGCCTTTTGATGCCGCGCACGTATCGTACCCGATTGCTTTGACGGACCTGATGATACCGCATACCTTCAGGGCGGCAAGCCGGCCGGGTGGACGCAGCCCTCGACGATCGGCCGCTTCTCCAAAGTGGCTGTGGCCGGCCACGGCACGAGATCACCTATACCGGGGGAAGAGCGAGCATGTCTGCCAGGCGAGAGGATCTTAGCCCCGTCCCCGAGCAGACCGTTGCCTACTCGGCCAGCCTGATCGGCACGATCCGATCACACCTGGAGGGGCTGCAGGGATACGACGTGATGGCGCTGGAGCTCATCCAGAACGCCGACGACGCAGGCAGCGACGGCAAGGGCAATACGGCGACGGAGATCGTCTTCGACGTCACGGACCAGGGACTGGTGGTGCGCAACGATGGCGAGTTCACCTATTGCGGCGATCTCGGCCAGCGTATCTGTCCGCACGAGATTCGGGACGGATACGCCTGCGACTACCACCGCATCACCGAGGTCGCGAGCGGCGGCAAACTCTCCAGCGCCGACAATACGGGGCGCTTCGGTATCGGCTTCGTCTCCACTTACCAGATTGCGGATCATCCGCAGATTCAGTCGGCCGGGATCAGGCTGACCTTGATGCCGGAGCATGGCGAAAGTCGGGTCGAGCCCACGCCGGAGTCCTCCGGAACCAGCTTCTTCCTGCCCTGGGCGTCGGATCCCGCGTCCGAAACCCGGCGCCAGCTCGGCGCGTCGCCCTTCACCCATGAGCACATCGATCAGCTCGTTGCCGACTTCCGCGGTGTCCTGCGGCAGGCGCTGCTGTTCTTGCGGCGCATCAGGCGCGCGGAGCTGCGTCGGAACGGCAGGCTGGTCTTGGCTTGCGACCTCGACCGAGACCACGAGGACAAAACCGACCTGTTGATGTCTTTCGACAACGGCGACGTCGAGCGGTGGTTGATTCTGCGGGCGGACGCGGCCGTGGCCGCGTCAGAGCTGATGGATCGGTTCCCGCAACTGGCGCAGCTGAAGCGCAAGACGCGGGTGATGATCGGGATCAGGCTGGAGCCTGACCCGGTCCCCGACGGCGCCGGGTTGCTCTTCGCCTACCTGCCGACCGAGCAGCCAACGGGGCTGCCGCTCCACATCAACGCGGATTTCTTTCCGGAAGCGGACAGAAAATCCCTCATCTTCTCCGGCAAGCAGCACCAGCAGGCCTGGAACGAGCTGCTGATCAAGACCGCGGCCGAGACGCTCGCGGACAATCTGGAAATGCTGCAGGACAAGCTCGGGAGCGCGGCACTCTGGTCGCTGCTTTCCAGCGCGCTGCGGATCAAGCAGATCAGCACCGGGGCGCACCCGCCCGTGTTCGCGGCGTTCTGGGATGCGCTCAGCGCGGCGGTGGAGCGGGGCGCGGCCATCGCCGAGACGGCCACGGGTGATTTCGAACGTCCACGGGATGTCGTGTTGGCGCGCCAGCCGCTGGGCGATGACGCGCTGGCGGTCATGCAGGACCTCGGGGGAAAGGTCGCAAGCGAGGTTCTTCGGCCGCACCGGAACGCCCTGGTCCAGCTTGGCACGAAGGAGCTTGGGTTCCAGTATCTGGCGGACCGCATGGCGGCCTACTTCGGTGATCTGCCGGAAGAAGTCGAGCCGGAGCCGGCGGACCGGGTCGAGGCCTTCTACCGTCCGCTGTGGGAGCTGGCGGACTCGCTGCTTCCCCACGCGACCAGTCCAAAGGCGAGGGAGTCCGTCGAGAAGGCCAAAGGGATTCCCTTCATCATCGATCCGGATCGCTACCCCACCACCATCAACGCCGCCTACCGGGCGCTGCATCCCACGAGGGCCGCGGCGCTGCTCCAACTGTTTCCCTATCTCTGGTTCGGCAGCGACCTGCTCGCGGGCTTTCCGAATCTTCACGTCCGGATCGCCGCATTCGACCTGGGCAGGGCCACGGTCGAACTGCGCAGGCGCTTGCTCGACGAGGGGCAGGCGCCGGAGGACGTGGTTGGCACCGATAAGGACCGTCTCAAGCGCCTGTATGAGCTTCTGGCAGCCCTGGCAGATCAGGGAAATACAGACGCACAGACCTACGATTCGCTTCGAGCCTTGCCGATTTGGTCGACCGCACAGGGCTTCGTCTCCGCGGATGAAGCCCTCCTGCCGGGAGACTTCAGCGACCCGATCGGGCAAACCAGGCTGATCAAGCAGAACCTGCTGGATACCAGGGTGCGGCACTTCCTGCGCGAGCGGCTCGGTGTCGAGCGGCAGACCATCGAAGAGTATATCCGAGTCATCGTGCCCAGATTCATCGGCGAATCCGGACCGGAAGATCACGCCGCCTACCGAACCCTGATCGAAACCCTGGCCAACCATCCGTCGATCCTCGACAACGGAGAACTACGTCGGACCCTGGCTGACCTGCGCATGGTTCCGACCAAGGACGGCGGCTGGGCGCCCCCAGGCGAAACCTATTTCCGCACCGAAGAGCTCGTTTCAGTCCTGGGCGAAGCCGAGCATCGATGGGTCTATGTCTCCCGGGCAGGCA
Source organism: uncultured Thiohalocapsa sp. (assembly GCF_913062725.1). Lineage (GTDB taxonomy): Bacteria > Pseudomonadota > Gammaproteobacteria > Chromatiales > Chromatiaceae > Thiohalocapsa. The sequence continues at coordinate 16,196 of NZ_CAJXWY010000047.1, read as the reverse complement.
AGTCCCGCGCGGTGCGCGCGTTCTTGGAGAACCTGGGTGTGCGTCGGTCGCCCAGCGCGGCGCATCTGGCGGAGCGCATGCTGGAGCTGGCGTCGGACGGGCCGCCAACGGAAGCAGTGAGGAAGGCGAGCGAGAAGGCCTTCTATGAGATCTGTGATCGGTACAAGGCATCCGCGGAGAGCAACGACGTCCGCGCCGCCATATCGAAGCTCTCGGGCGAACACTGCTTCCCCGCCCATGGTGAAGCGGATGACTGGTTCTGGCCAGGAGACCTGTACGCGCCGTTTCGCTTCCAGGCCTTTGAGTCGCAGGCTTATGTGCTGGACTTCAAAAATACCCAGCGATTGAGCTCGGATTTGCTGGGTGATCTCGGGATCACAACCGAGCCCGGGACCGAGCTGGTGGTCAACCATCTGCTCCACTGCGTGGAGACGGGAGAGCCGGCCCATAAGCTCGTCTATCAGATCCTGAACGACCGGGCCAGGGTCGACGACACGGAGATTGGGCGCTTGCGCGGCACGCCCTGCATCTATCTGGAAGCAATTCCCGGATACGTCCGCCCTAACCAGATCTACCTGATTCCACAGCAGCTCGGTCAGTACACGTACAACGCGCCCGCCACCCTGGAGGAGTACAGGGCTCTGTTCAAGAGCTTGGGCGTCAAGGAGAGCCCGGAAGCGGCCGACTACGTGGACATCCTGCTGGACATCGTTGGCGCGCATTTTGCGCCCCAGACACCCCTCGGTGCCGCTGATCAGAAGATCTTCGATACCTGTATTGCCGGCATTGCTGCCGCCTGGAACGATGGTCTTCTGAGTGCCGGGGATCTGGAGAGGCTTCGCGAGGCGCCATCGATGCCGAACATGCACGGCCGCCTCCGTCATCCGGATGAGGTATTGCTGAAGGACAGTGAATACCATCGCGGGTTCTTCGGCGACGAGCTGGACGACACCCTCTGTCAGCCGGTCGCTCCGGCACTCGCGCCGTTCTTGGAGGGCCTCGGTATCCGGCGCCTGAGTGACGTTGCGACGATCGAGCTCGACTTCGTCGACGGGCCGGAGAACGCCGAGGATGGCATTTGCAGGACGCTGCGGGAGCGGTCCGAAATCATTGCCCGGATGCTCTATGCCCAGCCGCGCGAAACCAGAAACGCGCTCCGCGACGCGATTCAGTCTCTGGCGGCGCGAAGCCACGAAACGGTTCGCATCAAGGCGTCGCTGGCCCTCGACGCGGTTTGCGTCTCGGCAGAGCCCAAGGACGTCAAGGCCTTCTACGACGACCATGCAAACGAGCTCATCCTGGCGCGGCCGGTCACGGCGCGCAGCTGGTTGCCGGTGTTCAGCGCACTGCTCCACTTGCTGATGCCGGACGAGCGCCCGTCCCATATCTCCCATCTGTCGCTCGCCCTGCAGCCGCTGATGGGGATGTCGCTGGCAGACGCGGAGTTGTCGCTGGCGGATTCTGATATTCCATGCCTTGAGGTCGAAACCGAGGTCGACGCTGATGTGACGTCGCAGGATCTGGGAGGGCTGGGGGCCGAGCATGCAGACGAGGGGGATCTGGGAGCCGACCGGGACGGCGGTGACGAGACTGACGAAGCCCAGCGGGAGCGGGCCGCGGGCAGCGATGAGGACGTCACGTCCGCTTCCGGCGCGGCCAGCCATGGGGAAGATACGTCAACCGGAGGCACCGACGCCCAAGCTGACCAGGCATCTGACACGGCGGGCGGCGGCAGTGGAACACATCACGACACGCAGCAAAGCAGACGCGAAGGAGCGTCTACCGCAGCGGGAACCGACGGTGGCAAGACAAGCCCACAAGATGACTCGCCAACGGGTCGATCCACTGCGAAAGCCACCAGCAGCTCGGGCAGTTCCGGATCGCGGGCATCAACGAACAGCGCCGGCAGGAAGCCTGGTCGCGCCAAGCGCAAGTCACTGTGGGATCGAGAACTGATCTCGTACGCCCGACGCAGGCAGGCCGAGCCCGCCCCGGATGACGAAGGCAGCGGCGAGGATGCACAGTACAAGCTGGCCATCGAGGCCGCGGCACGCGCCATTGTCTGCGATTACGAGCGGGAACGCGGCAGATATCCCGAGGAGATGTCGCAGACCAACCCGGGCTTCGACGTCCTCAGCCGCAGGTCCGCTTCAGACGGGATCGACCGTTACATCGAGGTCAAAGGCACCAGTGGCGAGTGGAACAAGCGCGGCGTGGGTCTGTCGCGCCTTCAGTTCACCAACGCCCAGGACCTCGGTGATCGCTTCTGGCTCTACGTTGTCGAGTTCGCGCTGGATGAAGACAGCGCGAGGGTGCATGCCATCCAGAACCCGGCGTTCAGGGTCGACCACTTCATGTTCGATGGCGGTTGGCGGGATGCGGCCGCCGATGAGATGGCGGACCCCACCACCGGCTTCGTCGCAGGCGCCCGCATTGACTGCGGGCTGCTTGGTGCCGGCCGTATCGCGGAAGTGCTCGCCTCAGCCCAGAAACCGGAGCTGACCGTACACTTCGATGACGGCAGAAAGCGGCGCCTGCCATTGAACCTGAAGACGATGAGCCTGCTTCCGGAAGAAGACGATGACTGAGCTCTCCTGGGTATCATTCGGCAAGCTTCGCGCATGCAGCCGGGCGGACGTGCCGCCCGCTGCGGTCTGCATCACCGTTGCCGCCCTCGGTCTTGCTGCCCAAGTCGGGATGCGCTCGTCAAATCGAAACTGAGCCAGCTGGGGTTATGGTTGCGCCATGGAGACCGTCGCCGTCATCGACTTCGAGACCACCGGGCTGTATCCACAGTACGGAGACCGCCCGACCGAGATAGCCGTCATCATGATCCGCGACGGGGAGGTCATCGACCGTTACCAGAGCATCATGAACGCTGGCGTGCGGATCAGCGGCTTCATCACCTCTCTGACGGGCATCACCAACCAGATGGTGCATTCGGCGCCTCCCGCGGAGCGTGTGATGCGCGAGGCGGCGAAGTTCGTCGGCGACGCTCCGCTGGTGGCGCACAACGCATCATTCGACCGGCGCTTCTGGGACACGGAGCTCGAGCGCATTGGACGGACCCGCCGCGGGGCGTTCGCGTGCTCCATGCTCCTTGCGCGACGGCTGCTGCCCGATGCGCCCAACCACAAGCTTGGCACCCTAGTGGCCTACGCCGGCCTGCCTGCCGCCGGCGTCTACCACCGCGCGGAGGCGGACGCCGAGATGGCCGCCCATCTCACCATCCACCTGGAAAACCAACTTGCCGAGCGCTTCAGCCTGGGCACGGTGACCCACGACCTGCTGACGCAGATTCAGAAGGCCCCGAAGCACCAGTTGGTCCGGTGCGTCGAGCGGTACTGTCAGGCGTACGCATGATCTCGGGAAGCGCAGGTGCCCTGGAGGTAAGCGGGTGACGAATCGCGCGCTCTCGGCCGCTCTATGCTGCTTCTGGCTGTCCTCGTGTCGTGGTATCCGGGGGCGTGATTCGCTCAGCGCATCAGGTATGGCTTCGGCTTCACCGTACCGAAGGCCTCCGCCGCATTCACCAGCACCGGCTTGATCCAGCCGAGGCGGCTCTCGCTGCGCTGCTCGCCGTAGCGGATGCGCCGGAAGTGGCCGCGGCGCCAGTGGGGGCGGACGCTGCGGCTGTCGCTTGGGTTGCCGTCGGCCTGGTGCTGCTCGGTGCTGACGCCGACGCTCGGGCCGATGACGATGCGGTCGTAGGTCGCGGCCATGCGGCGCTTGATGCGCGCGGCCTTCTTCGGGCCGAGTCCCTTGAGGCGCTGTTGGAGCTGGCTGCGCTCGGGCAGGGGTGCCTGCTCGGCATCGGGCAGGTTCAGGTACAGGAGCACCTTGGCGAGGTGGCGGATGACCTCTGCGGTGAGGTCCATCTCGGTCTGGTCGGGGATCTCGAAGCCGGGCTGTGCCGCCGTGATCTCGGCGGAACGGTAGTAGGTGATGTGGCGCTCCAGCAGCGTGCCGAGGCAGGCGTCCTCGTCCTGGATGTAGAGCGAGATGTCCACCGAGGCATCATCCAACGGGTTGCCCTTGCCGACGGGGGAGCCGGTGATGGTCAGCTCCATCACGCGGGTCTCGCGGGTCGGGTCGAGCTGCAGGTGTCGCTCGCGGCCAGAGCCCTGGTGCTGGTCGCTGTGCGCCGGGATGCGGTAGCTGCCGACGTAGACGCCTTCCACCTCGTGCAGGCCGGACATGCGGTTGTTGATCTGCAAGCCCGACGGTCGCGCGAACTCGATGTAGACGATGGGGTACGGCGAGCGGAAGAAGCACGCTGGGAGCGCATCGCTGAGATCCGTCTCGGCGAGCTGCGCGTGCAGCCCATCGGCCACTTGCAGAATCGGGTCGCCCTGCGCCCGCAGCCGCGCCCTGGAGAGCATCAGCATCAGCAGGCCCACGTTCATCCCGGCCGGCGCGCCCATACTGGCCATGGCCAGCTCCAGCATCCCGGGCACCTTGTTGATGATCCACTCGGTGGAGACACCCTCGGCGCCAAGGTACGGTCGGGCGCCCTCGAGCACGCCGGTCTCGCCGAGCAGCACCTCTTCGATGGGACTGCCGAAGGCGGCGTCCACGCGCACCGGGTGGGGCAGCATCATCACGCCGGAATCGTTCGCTGAGCGCATGGTCAGGGGAGCTTCTCCGCGACAGTGGACCGATGTACGGCATATGACACCGAATCGAGGCGGCGCGCACTCATGGCCCGAACCATCCATGCTGGGCGCTGGCCTGCAACGCAGGGAGATGCCTCATGGGACTGGATCGGGCTCAGCGCCATCCTGGCCGACCTCACCGTCCGACAGCTCCTCCTCAATCTCTTTGACACTGGGAACAGCGTCGCGAAACGGCTCCGGCAGGGTCTCGACAAGGTGCGTCACGTAGTCGGCTATACCGATGGGCTTCTGCAGGTCCCGTAAGGCGTACTCGGCCAGAATCCGGTTCTTCGCGCGGCAGAGGATCAGGCCGATGGAAGGGTATCGCCCGCTTGCCGAAATCGGTCATCGACGGCCGAGAGATAGAAGTTCATCTTCCAGGCGGCCTCCGGCGTGAAGTCCCGTGCCTTGAGGTCAATGACCACGAAGCATCGCAGGGTGAGATGGTAGAAGAGCAGGTCCAGGAAGAAGTCCCGCTCGCCAACCTCCAGGTGCACTTGGCGACCGACCAGTGCAAAGCCAGTCCCGAGTTCCAGCAGGAAACGCTCGACATGCTTCAGCAGGCCGGTCTCGACCGCACGCTCGTTCGCGTCCTCGCGCAGGTTCAGGAAGTCGAAGAGATAAGGGTCCTTGGTGATCTGCTGCGCGAGGTCGGACTGAGGCGGGGGCAGCGTCGCCGGGAAGTTGCTCACCGCCTTGCCCTGGCGCGCGTGCAGCACAGACTGAATTTGCAGCGCAAGGACGTTGCGCGACCAGCCGTTCTCGATAGCCTTGGCGGCATACCAGAGGCGTTCATCCGGGGTCTGCAACTTGTCGAGCAACATGCAATGGTGGGTCCAGGGAATTTGTGCAGCAGGCTGCGGCACAAATACTGGGGCCGGCCAGGCGTCGGCGAAGGCGCGCATGTACTTGAGGTTGCGGGCCGAAAAGCCCTGCTGTCCGGGGAAGGCCGCGCGCAGTTCGCGCGACAATCGGTCGATGACCTTGGCACCCCAACCCTCGGCCGCCTGACGCTCCAGGATAATGCGCCCAATATCCCAGTACAGGGCCAGCAGCTCGCGGTTGGCTGCCAAGCCCGCGTGCACTTGGGCGGTTCGCACCCGCCCCTTGATCTCCTTCAGCAGCTCGGCATACCCCGTCGGCGACGTGAGATCAGGCGTCATCGCACCGCCCTCCCCTGTCCATAGTGACCAACTGATCGCAGGGCAACAGGCCACGCGTCCAGCTTCAGCGGCCAGAGGAGCCCACAGTCGTGGCCGATGACCGACATCGAGGGGTGCGTTGTGGACTGACGAGAATGCATATCGGGCACACTGTGGCCCCATCTGAGCAGATCGGCGATCGAGGGCATCGCGACCATTGCAGCGCTCAAGCCTCGATCTCGCCGTAAAGCATGGCGTGGTCCGAGAACGACTCGATTCAACGGAGCTGAGCATCCTTGTCCGGCAGCGTGCGCCAGCCGACGACCCTGATCGGGTGCCCGTCGAACTGTTTGAACCGCAGATGCTCGGCAGCGAAGGCATGATCGAGCTTGCTCGGCCCCGGCTTCTCCTTACCGTTCCACCAGCTCGCCTCGTGCGTCTTCGTGAGGCGCACCATCTTCACAGAGCGCATGCGGTTCTCCAGGAAGGCGATCTCCTCATCCGCTTCCAAATCGCTCTTCGGATTCCAGGCCGCGTTCAGGCCCATCGTGTTCAGGTCGCCCATGACAATGAAGTTGGCGCCGCGCCCTGGTGCGACTGCCTTGTCGAGCTTGCGCTTCAGGCTGGCGGCGTGCGCGAACATGTCGTCGCGCAGACCCGAATCCCTTGGATGGTCGAAGGACTTTGGATGCAGGAACAGGAAGGGGTAGTCGTCCTCGCCGTCGCGCAGGGTGGCGAGGGCACCGGGACGCAGGGGCGGGACCTTGCTTTGCAGCTCATCGCGCTGCGTCACGAAGGCCTGTATGGTGCGTCGCACGCCCACGAGGATCTCGATGGGACTGGTTGATTCCGTGATGGTGAAGGTGTGCTCCGGCATTCGGGACATCAGCGCGGAGAAGACATCGCGCCCTTTCACCTCGAAGATCGCGAAGACATCCGGGTCGTGCTCCGCGAAGACTTCGACCACGCGATTTACGCGCTCTGGCTGCCCGTGGAACTGCTCGACATTCCAGGACGCGAACGAGAACAGCTTGGTCATGTGCTCACCCTCCGCCGATAGAGGAACCTGGTTGCAATCCTGGGCATTCTGCCGCACTCGGCGGGGCTTTGTACGACGGAACCGAGACCGCAACAAACCATGAGCAACCAACGCCACACTTGGGCCTTTCGCCCGCGCTTTCGCGCCAACGCCTTCGGCTGGAAGGCGTCCAAGCTCGCGTCGCAGCGCCTGAAGGAGGCCCTCGCGGAGATCAAGGCGGTCGCCCGCAAGGACCCGCTCACCGCGGCCGACGGCGCCATCCTGCTGATGGAGAAGCTCTGGCCCGCGGTGCAGCATATCGATAGCTCCTCCGGTGCCTTGGGCAACGCGGTGAACAAGACGGTGCACGGGCTGATCGAGGTCGTGCTGGCGGCGCCGGCCGATGATGCGCTGTGGGAACGCTGGCTGACGCGGCTTTGGACGGCCTTCGAGGAGGATGGCGTCGATTTCCTGTGGGAGATGAACGAGCGCTGGGGCGAGCTGTGCCGGACACCGGAGCGGGCATCGCGCGCCGCCGACGAGCTGCTGCCGCGGGTCAAGGCAAGCTGGCAGGAGCGCTTCGGTTACTTCCGGGGCACGCCGGCTTGCCTCGATTGCCTGCGAGCGGCGGGGCGCTACGACGAGCTGCTCGCGCTGATCGATGCGGCGCCGGTGCTGTCCTGGCGCCATCGGCGCTTCGGGGTGCGGGCCCTCGCGGAGCAGGGTCGTACCGACGAGGCCATTGCCTATGCGCAGGCATCGCTTGGACTGAACGAAAGCACGTCGGACATCGCCGATGCCTGCGAGGCGATCCTGCTCGACGCCGGCCGGTCCGACGAGGCGTATGAGCGTTTCGCGCTGGAAGCCAACCGGGCAAGCACGTACCTCGCAACCTGCCGGGCGCTCATTAAGAAGTACCCGGACCGGGCACCGCGCGATATCCTGGACCGGCTCATCGCCGCGACGCCCGAGGACCCCGGCCGCTGGTTCGCGACGGCCAAGACACTCGGATTTCTGGACCTGGCCGCGGAACTGGCCGAACGCTCGCCGGTGGATATCGGCACCTTGCTGCGCGCGGCGCGGGATCATCTGGAGTCCGATCCCTCCTTCGCCCGGCAGGCGTCCGTCGCCGCGTTGCGCTGGATGGCCGCGGGACAGTTCTACGAGATCACGGCCGGCAACGTGTGGGACGCCCGCCGCTATGCCCTGAAGTCCGCGGCAGCGACCGGGCAGTCTGAAGTAATCGCGGCCTTCCTCGACGAGTTGATCGCCGACGCACAGGCCGACGCCTTCGTCCGCAAGCAGTTGGCGGCGCCCGACGGTGTGCGCCGCCCGATCTAGGGCAAGCTGTACCAAGCCCTTGGAACCCGCGCCCGAAGCGCCCGGAGATCAGCCCCGTCTCAGCGTCGTGCACGGGCCGCTTGTTGCCTCCGCTACAACGCGTCACAGCGGCGGAATCAGGCCGCGCCGGTGGCATATTGGGGGTTACCGCCCTACCGGAGAGCCGAGCCTCACGCTTAGTGTGGGCCACCCCGATCGCCAATCCGGAAACGGCCCGATGACTGATGCGGACCTGCAATCCCTCGTGCCGCTGCTCGCCTGCCCACAGTGCGGCTCGGCTTCCCTATCGAGCCCGGTGCGCGCATCAGCGTTCGCCTGCGCCGGCTGTCGAGCAAGCTTTCCGCGCAGCCCCAGCGGCGCTCTCGACCTGAGACCCCAGCGCCCGCGCACCCTCAGCCAGGCCTTCGAGATCGATCCTTGCCCCGATCGGGCGTTCGCGGCGAGCGTCCAGCCGCTGCCGATGCACGCCGAGCCCGAGGTCGATTTTTCCGGGATGCAGCCGCCGCCGCACCTGACACGCGCACTCCTGAGCCACTTCCCAAGCGCCGATCATCCGGGCCAGCCGATGCTCGATATTGGCTGCGGAGATGGCGCGCATCGCCCGGTCTGCGAGCACGCGGGGTTCCGCTACGTTGGCCTCGATTACGATTCTGCGAAGGCCGATATCCTGGCTGACGCCCATCTACTGCCGTTTCGTGACCAGACCTTCCAGTTCGTGATTTCGATCGCCGTTCTCCACTACCTGCACTTCCCGCTGCAGGCCATGCGCGAGGTCTATCGGGTTCTCAAGCCGGGTGGTGTGTTCATCGGCAACGTCGCCTTTCTGGAACCGTTTCATGGAACCCTTTACCACCACACACATTGGGGCACGGAGCATAGCCTACGGCAAGGCGGGCTCGAGGTGCGGCATCTGGGGCCGACGCCAGACTGGCCGGTACTCACCGCCCAAGCCGAAATGGGCCTGTTCCCGCGCATGCCGCCGATACTCCCGCGGGCGATCGTTGCGCCGGTGCAGTGGCTGCACCGACTGTGGTGGGCCGCTGGCGGGCTCATCAGAGAGGGCGCGAACGAAGCTATCCGGCGCAGTAACACCGCAGGGTCGTTCGACTTTGTCGCATATCGGCCTCGATGACTTTCCTGCGCGTGAGCATGCAGCAGCCGGAGATGCCGCCAGCTGCCAGGTGGCCGTGGTGGGGAAGGCGAGGAAGCGGTTCAGCGCGCTGCAATCGCGCCGACCATCGCGAAGGGCTCGATGGCGCGAAAGCCGTCGCGCTTCAGCAGCCGGCGCCGGTGGGGGAAGGCGGCGACGGCGGCTACCGGGTCCACCCGCTCCAGGGCGGTGAAGTCGATGCGGCCGAAGCCGTCGCGGTCGAAGTCGACGGAGAGCAGATAGTCGTCGTTGATGGCGCCGGTGGCGGCGTCGGGGCGCTGTGAATAACCGGAGACCACCACCCGTCCGATGCCCGGCAGGGTTGCGAAGACGGTGCCCGCGCAGCGCAGTACCACGCCGTGCACATGGGCGGCGTATTCTTGGCGCAGGCGGGTCTTGGGCTTCGGCTGGATCAGCAGGCGCCGCCGGCGCTTGGCCAGGCGCGCCTCGCGCTGGGGCAGGTCGGCGATCTCCGGCAGGTCTACGTCGAGCCAGACGGTTGCCGCGTGCGGCTGGATGTCGAAGCTCACCAGGGTCTCGCGGGGCCAGTCCAGGTCGTCCAGCGCCGCGGCGAGCAGTGTCTCCATCAGCTCTGGATCGGTGCGCAGACGCTCCGGGAAGCGGCGCGCGTGCTCGGCCTCTGCGGCGTCGTGGGCCACCTTGCGCCGGCGCCAGTCGGCGTGGGCCCGCTTCCAGCGGGCGACGGCCCGGCGGTGCTCCTCGGCGCGGGCGCGCTTTTGCGCCAGCCAGGCCTGGTGGCGCCGGCGATGCTCGGCGTCTGCGGCGGCGACGCGCTGCGCGTGCGCGCTCCGGCCCAGGCCGAACAGCCGGGTGAGCAGGCCCGGCTCGGGGCGGGCCGGCGGTTCGGGCGCAGGGGCCATGGGTGGCGTCGGCGGCGGCTCGGGCTCCGGCTCGGCGAAGGCGACGCGCAGATGCTCGGGCTCGCCCGTCGGTGCCGGGGTATCCAGATGGATGTTGGCGAGCAACTCGACATCGCCGTTGATGGCGTCCATGCGCTCGTTCAGCCAGGCGCCGATGGCCTCGCCCTGCTGCGCCCAGAGCAGGCGTCGGTGGTCGCCAGACAGGGGCTTACCCTGCGCATCGGTGGCGAGCAGTTCGCCCCTGTCGCCCAGGGCCAGGCTCACCTCGGCCAACGCGTCGGTGCGGCGACGGGCCGCGGCGCGGGCGTGCTCGCGGCGCTCGCGCCCGCGGTGGCGCTCGGCGCGGCCGCGCTCGGCTGGCGTGTCAATGCGTCGGCGATACGACAGGCCGGTGCCCGGCAGCCCGACGTTGGCATGCGTGCCGCGGCGGCCGATGGTGACGGAAGCGCCGCGGGGCCCCAGGCTCAGGCTTGCGCCGCCCTTGCTCAGGTTGATGCGGATGCCGGGTGCGATCCTGAGGGTACGCTGGAAGCGAAAGGCCATGCGGTGTCGTTGTCCTGTCTGAACGGGTGCGCACACCGCGACGTCGCGGTGTCGCGGTTGTTCGCGACGGCGCGCGCGCAGGCCGCGGCACCGGGGACATCACCGGGGTCGGACACGGCAGCACCGTAGACCAACACATGATGACGCTTTCGAGCAGCGTTTGCACGCCCGGCGGGATCGACCTGCGGGCACGGGCGCCATCCAGGGTGCGCCCGGACCGTTGTCAGTACACGGCCTCAATGAGGGTTTGGGGCTCGTCGCCCACGGCGGGGTCCAGGATGGAGCTGTGACCGGACAGCGCACCCAGATGCTCTTCGCGCACCCATTCGCGCTGTCCACCGCGGGCATCGGCGCCGAGCGCCTCCCCGGTGGCCGGGTCGACGCGGATCTGCACCAGCCCCGGGGGCACACGCAGCACCCCTTCGGACTTGTCCGCCAGGGCCTGTGACATGAAGTCCATCCACAGCGCGAGCGCCGACTGGCCGCCGGTCTCCCCGGCCCCGAGCGGCGATGAATCGTCGAATCCCATCCAGGCGATGGCCACCAGGTCCCGCTGGTAGCCGCAGAACCAGGCATCGCGAACATCGTTGGTGGTGCCGGTCTTGCCGGCGATGTCCGCGCGGCCCAGCGCGCGGGCGCGCCGGGCCGTACCGGCCTGGATCACGTCCTGCAGCATGGTATGCATTTGGTAGGCGATGCGCGGCTCGAGCACGGGCACGCGCTGCGGCGGCCGTGGATTGCCTGCGTCGCCGGCCGCCGTTACAGGCGCGACGGTGCCGTCCTGATCCGTCACCCGCAGGATGAGATGCGGCCGGACGCGGTAGCCACCATTGGCGAACACCGCGTAAGCCCTGGCCATCTCCAGCAGCGACACGGTGCCCGTGCCCAGTGCCAGCGTCAGGCCCTGCGGCATCCGCATCGGATCGAAGCCGAAGCCTGTGGCGAACCCGCGCGCCCGCTCAACCCCCACCTGATCCAGCAGATTCACCGCGGCGAGGTTGCGGGAGCGGACCAGGGCGGTTCGCAACCGGATGGGCCCGAGGGCGCGATGGTCGAAATTGGCGGGCTCCCAGACCTGGGTGCGCGAGAGTCTGACGGACACGGGCTCGTCGCGCACCAGGCTCGCCGGCGTCCATCCCTGCGCCAGGGCCGCGGCGTAGACGAAGGGCTTGAAGGCGGACCCCGGCTGGCGCTGCGCATGCACGGCCCGGTTGAACTGGCTGGCGGCGAAGTCGTAACCGCCCACCATGGCCAGGATGCGGCCATCTTCGGGCGCCAGCACCAGCAGTGCGGCGGCCACCTGCGGGCGCTGCGACAGCAGCCACTGTCCCTGCGCATCCCGTCGCAGGCGCACCAGATCGCCGGCGCCCAACACCCGATCCACCCGCCGCGGCCGCGGTCCCTGCCGATCGGCGCTCAAGAAGGGCCGCGCCCAGGCCACCGCGGTGAGCCCCAGCCGGGCCTGCGACCCATCCGCCAGCTCCACCCGCGCCGAGCGGGCGTCCGCGGCGAGCACCACCCCCGCCGTCAGACCCGGCAGCGCCTGGGCTTGCGCCAGCAAGGCCGCCGCCGCCGCCGTTTGCGCCGGGCCGTCCAGGGCCGTGAGCTCGGGATGGCGGGACTCGGGGCCCCGGTAGCCGTGGCGCTGGTCATAGGCGAGCACGGCCTGGCGCACCGCCCGCTGCGCCGCGGTCTGCAGGCGGGCGTCGATGCTGGTGTGGACCCGGTAACCGCGTTTGTAGGCGCCATCGCCATAGCGCTCCACCATCTGCGCGCGGGCCATCTCGGCGGCGTAACCGGCCGCCAGGGCCGGCGCCTGCTCGCGCAGCCGGGCGCCGTCGGGCGCCGCCCGGGCGCTGCGGTAGGCGGTGGCGTCGATGTAGCCCAGGGCGTGCATGCGCCCGAGCACATAATTGCGCCGTGCCAGGGCGCGCCGGGGCGCGGCGATGGGATTCACCGCCGACGGCGCCTTGGGGATGGCCGCCAACATGGCGGACTCCGCCAGCGTCAGCTCGGCGAGCGACTTGCCGTAGTACAGCTCCGCCGCCGCGGCGACGCCGTGGGCACGGAAGCCGAAGAAGACCTTGTTCAAGTACAGGCTCAGGATGTCTTCTTTGCTGAGACGGCGCTCCAGCTCCAGCGCCATCAGCACTTCCGTGAGCTTGCGCTCGAAGCGCTTGTCGGGAGAGAGCAGGAAATTGCGCACCACCTGCATGGTGATGGTGCTGCCGCCCTCGCGCGGCTCGCCGGTTTGCAGGTAGCGCACGGCGGCCCGGCCCAGCCCCCGTAGATCCACCCCCGGGTGGTGGAAGAAACGCGCATCCTCGGCGGCCACGAAGGCGTCGATGAGCCGCCGGGGCATGTCCGCGAAGGCGACGGGCCGTCGCCGCTCGGTGCCGAATGCCGCCATCAGCTGGCCATCGGCCGAAAAAATCCGCAGCGGCTCGGCCAGGGTCAGGGCCCCGGTCAGGTCGGTGCGCGACAGACGCTCGAGGCTCGCCCACACGAAGGCGACGGCCGCCAGCGCTACAGTTGCGGCGAGCACGACCGCCGGCGCGATGCCCCGCCAGAAGCCACTGCGGCGACGAGTCGGCATGGTCGAATGCTGGGACTGGGCTGGAAGCTGGGGGCTGGGCTGGGCTGGAAGCTGGATTGGCGGGTGGGCGCCGCGGCGGCGCCCGTCAGCCGGACAGGTCGACGTCGAAGAACCGCTGTTCCCAGTCGCGCCGGCTGTCGGCCTCCCGCGGCTCCGTCACAAAGGTGTTGGGCCGCGCCCGATAGCGCGAGAGCTCCACCTCGGGGATGCCGAGCACCCGGGAGACCTTGCGCAGATAGCCCTGGGTTTCGGCGTAGGGCGGCACACCGCCGTGGCGTTGTACGGCGCCCTCGCCGGCATTGTAGCCGGCCAGTGCCAGGCGCACGTCGCCGTCGAAGCGCCGCAGAAGCCAGTGCAGGTAGGCCATGCCACCGCGCAGGTTCTGCCGCGGGTCCCAGGGATCGTGCACGCCAAACCGCTGCGCCGTCGCCGGAATGAGCTGCATCAGGCCCTGCGCCCGCTTCGGCGACTGGGCCCTGGGATCGAAGTTGGACTCCACCTGGATCACCGCCAGCACCAGCTCGGGGCTCAGATCGAATTGCGGCGCCATGCCCCGCACCAGACGCTCGATCTCGGGGCGCGTAATCACGTCGGCCAGGCCCGGGCCCGACGCCGGATGATCCGCCGGGTCCGACCCTGGGCGGGCCTCCGGCGTGACGGCGGCCGCCGCCTGCGCCGCGCCGCCGCCCGACTGCCCCGCCGCCGGCAGCGACCGGCTCACCATGTCCGCACTGAGCACGCACGGCGGCTGGGCGGGAATGTCCACGCCCGTCAGATCCCAGCGTGCCAGGGGCTTGCTCGCCGCCGCGTAGTCCGATGCCACCGCCCGCAGGAACCAGGCCGCCGCCAGGATCTCGTCCCGTTGCCGGGTGAGGGTGCGGGCGTAGATCTCGCCCAGCCGGTACTGGGCCTCGCCACTGCCCTGGCGCGCCGCGGCGCAGTAGAGCTGGATGGCGCGGTCCATATCCTGCGGCGCCATCACACCGTAGAAGTAGCGCTTGCCCCATTCCAACAGCCGACCCGTATCACCGTCGGCCAATACCTCGTCGAAGGCCGCCGCGGCGACATCCCCGCAGAGCACCGCCGCCACCGCCATGGACAGCCAGCGCCAGGCGCGCCGCCCGGCCGGCGCCTCGACGCAGCCGCCGCGTGCGTGCGCCGGGCGCCGCGGGCCGGCAACCGCCGGCGCCACGCCGTCAGCACCGCAGCCATTGGAGCGAGCACGGGCAATCATCGATACCTCCTTTGCGTTGTAACGCGACTTGGCGGCGTCCCATACGCCGTTACGGTGCGGACCTGGCGTTTGCCGATGACCGGCGCCGGCGGCTAATGACAGCCTCAGGGCCCGATGGTGGTCATCCGCCCGCTCATCCGGTGACGCCACCCGAAAAGCCCAGTGCGACACAATTGATCCGACAGCGTTTTGCAGCTGCCGTGCACCATGGATGGCCCAACGGGAGTGTACAGGATTCTGTATAGCGCGGGTACTTGCCGCGGGTCAATACGCAGATCCGTCTCCTTTCATACGAAACCGGCGTTGATGCCTATCCTGGCAAAGCTGAAGGATCACCGCTTCATGGCATCGGGGCTTCCCCCATTATTGCACCCGTCATCGATCCAGGCGGGCATTCGTCGGCCCCTGACCGGCCGGCGCCATCACTTGATCTGAAGCGCCTCAGCGGCGGCGGCCGGTGTCGCACGCCCGTTGGCGCAAGCCGGCTCAGGCGGTGCGTAAGCTATTGACTTATATGCGAAATATTGGCGTCAACCGGGCGGCGGACCGACCAGGTCATAGGTGGGCCCGTTGATGTTGTGGCCGGCGGCGATGGCCTGCGCGGCCTGGGCCATCAGGCAATCCTCCATGCCCTGTTCAGGCCGAATCGGACGCTCAAACAAGATGCTCTGCCATATCGCCCGGCGCCCACGTGTATCACACTGGACCCCATACGAAGGCGACGCACGGGCTCGAAATTTCCTGGTTGGCAGAGGCGACGCAACCCCGGAATCCGCGGGATACAGACATGGCCGTCGAAGGGAGCGAGGAGCGCATGTATCCATTGGCAGGAGGCAACGAGTCACAGACGGATTCGCGACCACAGCTGACAGGCTACACCGGGAAGGGAGACCCGGTGGCACTTGGGCCATCGGGCAACCAAGGCACGCAGGTGGCCGGCGATCGAACGCGACGCGCCGGTCCGATCGCGATTCCCGGCCGGGATGGCCGGGATGAGCAATACGCCAGGGCTGCTGAGCAGACGCAGCCCCGGCATTCTCACTTAGAGGCATCGAACGATGTTGAATATGCTATTGGCCTTTTGGCGTGATGAGGATGGGAACGAGCTGGTGACTTGGCTGGTCATCGCGGCACTTGTTGTGGCGATTGCGGTTGCCGTATTTGGAGCCGATGGGACTTTGCAGACTGCATTGAGTGGTGCAGTCACCTACATCCAAGGCGTGATTGATGGCGTTTCAGGCACAGGCACCTAAGACGACACCTTATCCTTAGGCAGAAGGGCTGAGTCGTGCAAAGTAAAAAAACAGAGCTTCTATATCGGCTCAGCCCCTTCATGCGAAGCGCCGAGGGCAACGAGTTAGTCTCTTGGGTGATCGTCGCTGCGGCAGTTTTATAGTTATCCGCAAAATTCTTTATAGTTTAAGACATGTGGCACGAATCGCTCGACCCACCACCGGGCATAGGAACAGTATTGAGCAGATTCATCCCAGGTTCTGCGAATCTGGCTGCGCAACTCATCGAGCGAGCTGATGAAGCTGACCGAAATCACCCGCTTGATTGTTTTCCAGATGAACTCGATCGGATTGAGATCCGGTGCGTACGCCGGCAGAAAGACAAGCTCGATGGCGTTGTCCTC
>NZ_CAJXWY010000046.1 GCF_913062725.1 uncultured Thiohalocapsa sp. | reverse complement strand
GCCATCGCTTCGGCAGCTTCTCATGCTGCCCGGTCAGCTCCGTGCCGACCGAAGCCACATTGCTGCGGCACACACAACTATCTTGACATTCACCGGGAGGCGCTCGTCAAATATCGGCTCGGCAAGCTGCCGCTCCCGGCATCACCGCACATCTACCTGCCCGAGCAACGGCGTCGGCACCGCATAGAGACCCTGCCCTTGGATGAGCCCAGCGTCGCGCGTCTCGCCGGCCTGCCGGACCTGCACCGCGATCCGTTCGACCGCATGCTGGTCTGCCAAGCGTTGGAGCATGGCTTGACGCTCGCGACCGTCGATCCGGCCGTGCGCGCCTATC
Organism: uncultured Thiohalocapsa sp.; assembly: GCF_913062725.1. GTDB lineage: Bacteria > Pseudomonadota > Gammaproteobacteria > Chromatiales > Chromatiaceae > Thiohalocapsa. The sequence continues at coordinate 32,216 of NZ_CAJXWY010000046.1, read as the reverse complement.
CCGTGCCGGTCTGGTGAGCCTCTGCCGATGAAGCTGCATCGCGACCTGCTGCTGTTCGAGTTCGTCTCCTCCGCCCTCGGCGGCGACTTTCGAGCCATTTCCGCCTCTACGTGCCTGAGCCCGGTAAGGCCGGTTCGCGCTCCGGTGAGAGTCTGCCGACGGACCGTATGCCCGTTGCATCCTGTTCGACTACGCCTACCGCAGTTTCTATCTGGACGGCCACGGGAAGGACTACTGGGTTGCCAACCTCCAAGCCGACCAGGACAACACCCACGCGGACCTGCTGCTGATGGCAAGCACGGCCTGGTATGCCTGCATACCCTCTCAGTGCCAGGATAAGTGACCTGCAGCTGTTTGCCGCGCCGCTCCGACAGCGTGACCCGCTTGGCGCGCCGCTGCTGGCGGACTGGGCGCACCTCGTGACGCTTGTCGCCCAGATTCAGATCCCGAAATGCCTCAGCTGCCCAATCCATGTCTGCCTCTACAGCTGTCATGGCACAGACGCTGCTCGCGTGTTCCCCAATACTCATTCACTCTGCTCTCCCCTTATCCGCATCCAGGTAATCTCAAACCCCTTGACCCGCCGAAACTCCTGGCGGTTGCGCGCCTGGTGGAACAGACGGATGTAGGGATCTGTGATGGTGATCTGGGAGGCGCCGTACAGCCAGGGCCAGAACAGCGCCTCGAAGCTCACCCCGGTCTGGTTCTCACTGAAGACCTGATGCCCCTCGCTGGCCTGCGCTGAAACATCGGCGTTGAATCCCGTGGCCCCAGCACAGACCCTGGTGCTGCCGATGCGCGTGGATCACTGTTTCCCGCTGCGGCTGGCGACGTTGCCGTTTTTGCGGGCGGGGGATCAGCCCCGTTGGTGTCCGCAGCCGCTTCGGAGCCAGCCGGTCCGGGTGCGGTTGCCTGCTCCCGGGCCACTTCTCCTGCGCTCCCGGATCGCTGCTGATACCAGCGCGGATACTCGATCTCCTCGAGCGTCTGCACCGAGACCTTGGCGCCATCGCCCGTGGTGAAGGAAAAGTCCACTGCCGGATAGGTATCATCAATGCGCATCAGCTGATCCTTGACGCGCTTGCGGCATTCCAGCGCCAGGGTCAGGATTTCCTGCAGCTCCTCAACACTGGCGCCACCACCGGGAAACAGCAGCTTCATCAGGCCGGAGAAAGTTTTGTGCACAGCATCCCGATCACGCGTGGAGATGTCCGCGCTCAGGGTGAAGTGCGCCAGATAGCCGTCCGAGTGATCCTGATTACGCAGGTAACGCAGAATCTCGGCCAGAAAATCGACGATGAAGCCGTAGCCACTGGAGAACATTTCGCCGCGGATGACATCCACCTCCCAGCCGGGCAGGTAGGCGTGCAGGCGGTCGATGAAGGCGCTGTCGTAGTATTTGTCCGGCAACTCCTCGAATAGATCCGTGTGCTTGAGCATGTAGGGCACGGTGTGCCGGGTATTGCCGACAAACACCATGGATGCGTCGGCGCCCAGCGTCTCCACGCCGCGTGAGAAGGTCTTGTTGGCCAAATAGTTCTTCATGATGTCGACCAGCGCCTTGTCGACCCGCTTTTGCTTGCCGGCGAACTCGTCGAAGGCCACCACATCCCAGAACCCCACCAGGCCCAGCTTGCCGCTGCTGTTGTTGACGAACAGCTTGGGCACCGTGACTTCGCCACCCGACACGAGAATGCCGTGCGGTGAGAATTCCGAGTAGACATGTGACTTGCCGGTCCCCTTGGGACCCAGCTCGATGAGGTTGTAGTTGCGCTCGATATAGGGGATCAGCCGCATGAGTTGCAGCAGCTTGCCGCGACGGCCGAAATGTCTGGGATCGAAACCGATGGTCTGACACAGCAGGTCGATCCACTCATCGGTCGAGAAACCCTCCCGCGCCTGCAGGTAGGCCTCGAAGTCAAAACTCGACAACTGAATGGGCTTGAGTGACATCAGCACCCAGGGGACCGTATTGGGCTCTTCGCGATGGTCATATTCGACCTCGGCGATGCACCAGATCCCGGACACCAGTAGCTTGGGGTGCGCCGTGACGGTGTCGGTCTCGACAACAACCTTGTTGATGCCAAGGTTGGAGAAAGTCGCCTCGTAGAGATCGCTCTTGTCGTTCAGGCTGACCGCGATCTTGTCGATGACCTTCCAACGGCCCTTCTCACGGATGTTGGAGCGGATCAGACCGGCCTCGCTGCGATGCACATAGTGCTTGGCCAGGATTTCCTTGACCGTCTGGATGCCGGACTGGATCGAGACCTCGTCACTGGTCGCGCAATACTGCCCGAGCAGAAACTCCAGCACATAGGAGGGCACGATGGCGTTGCCCTTCACCGCCTTGACCAGATCCTTACGGACCACAAGGCCCGGGAAGGCAGCGTTGATGCTGTCGTCGAGTGGAGTGGTCATCAGAAATCGAAATCCCCGCCGAAGGCGCGCCGCAGGCGGTAGCTGGCGCTCTTATAGGTCTGGTACGCACTGGTCCTGCCAAAGCGCGTCTGTAACCGCAGCTGGACCTCCTGACCATCATAGGCGTCCGCGGCGCGTGACAGTAAAAAGCGCACCGGCTGCTCCCGGTCGCGGGGATTCTCAGACACCAGATCAAACAGCAACTCATGCTGATCTGAAATCAGGGTGCCATCGGTGGCATAGAGGCCCGCGCGCAAGGCCAAGGCTCGACACTTCTCGCTCGCCGGCTGGGCCTGATACAGCACCACCGAATGCTGATTGGTGGTGATCATCCGGGTGCCGCCGGTCAGGATGTTGACCTCCACCGTCTCGGTATCGCTGGCGCGCGCCTTGTGCACATGCAGCACCGGCACCACCACCTCTTGCAGGCTGGCGCCGCCATGGACGAAGCGGCTGCCAGAGCCACTGAGCCGCAGCCGGTGGATGGACTTGGGGATCAGGAGCTCGGTCGTGCCCTCCAGACCGACCGCCTGGGCGCTGAAGTGGCGCAGGCCCGGCGCCTCCCGCAATCCGGACCCCAGCACGAAGCGCCGATCGCGATAGCGGATGTCCTCACCTTCGACCTCGGCGGTGGAATAGTCGCTCTCCTCGATCGGCCGATGCTGGTACAGGAAGCCATGATCGGCGGTGATCAGCAGGTTGTTGACGTTGTTGCCGGTCAGCTTCTTGATCAGCTTGATCAGATCGTCCAGCGCATCCTCCGCCGCCTCGAAGACCCGCTGCTCGGTATCGCGCTTGTCGCCGACCGCATCCACCCGGTTGTGATAGAGATAGAGCACGTCATGGTCGCGGATCAGCGCGCGCAAGGCCTCGCGATCCAGACGCATCACCTCGCTGGCCTGTCGCGCGGCGGCGCGATCCTCGGGGCGCCCTTGCGCCAGAATCCTGCCGCGGTTCTCGGTGCCGGTCGTACTCAGACCATCGACGCTCACCGCGGCTGCGGCCGCGCCGCTGGCCTCCGGGGTCTCGGCAATCCGCAGATCACGATTGGGCAAGAGCGCCGCCATACCGAGTTGGGTGTAGCTGGGCAGCACCCCGAACAAAGTGCTCAGTTCGGCCCGATAGCGGTCCAGTGCCCGCACCTTGTGCAGCAACTCCTCGCCGATTTCGTAGCGCAGGGCATCCGAGATAATGACCACCACCTTCTGATCCCGGCGGCGAAACGGCAGCACCTGCTCGGCGTAAAAGCGGCGCTGGCGAGGGATCTCCTCGGCCTCCCAGGCCGCCTGCCGATCGATCACATCCTGCCAGGCATTGCTCAGCGGCAGCAGGTAACGGTTGCTGTAGTGGTTCTCGATCTGATTGCTGATCTCGGCGAGGAGACCGCTCTGGCCTGATCGGTCGGCATGGAACCAGAACTTGCGATATCGCTGGTCGATGCTGAACCAAACCCGGGTGTAGCGCTCCACGCCCTCGGTCAGCGACGACAGTTCGAGCCGCGCCGCGCTCAGCGCCTTCTGGAAACCGGCGGCATGGCCGATAGCCTCGTACAAGTCTGCATAGTTCGGGTACCAGTGGGTGATGCGACGTTCCCGCAACCAGCCCTCCACCTCCTCCTGGCTCAGATCGCTGCGCGCGACCGCCTGCACCAGGGCACTGATGAGGTGCCGGTCGATCAACTCGAACTGGTCCATCTTGATCAGAGCGCGGACATCCTGCCGGGGCAGATCCGCCTCGATGTCCAGGACCCCGGCATAGCGCGCGGACAGCCGCTGAAAGGCCTCGGCGGCGGTGCGGCTGTTCTTCCAGCGCGCAAAGAGCACGCGTGCCTCGCTGCTCAGCGCGGGCGGCTGCCCGAGGCCGGCGCGGTAACTGGCGTGAAACAGCTGGATCGCGAAATCTTCCAGGCTCGGTGAATCGGTGCTGTAGCCATACAAGGCCTCGGCCCGTGCCCACAGAAAGGCCTCCAGGTTGCTGCGTTGAATCAGGCGCTGGGCCGAGTCCGTCTCGTCGGCCAGTTCCTGCAACAGCACCTCCATGACCTCGTTCAACCCGCCCTGACAGCCGGCACAGACGGCCAGCATCTTCAGACGCACCGCATCGGCGTTGTCATCAGCGCCCAGCAAGACGCGCAAGCATTCCTGCCGTGCCTTGGCGGCGAAGAACTCGGCGTGTTCCTTCACCAGAGCGTCGTAGCGGGATGGCAGTCCCAGGTCACCGAGAATGAGTGCGGTCTGGTCGGCACGGAACACCCCGTGTGCCAGTTCCAGATCCAGCAACCAGTTGTCCAGATCCGCCGGTGGCGGGCCGGGGCGATAGACCAGAAACTGCTGCCTCGGCTCCTGGCGCAGCATGCGGTACTTGAGCCCGAAGGCATTGCCATTGACCTGTACCTTCTCCACGCCCTCGATGGAAAGATCCGCGAAGGTCTCGGCAAAGTCCTCCGTGGGATCCTGCCAGAAGACGATCCGGTGCTGGTTGAAGGCCCGCTCCAGGCTTTGGGTGATCTTGTCGAGCATGCGCGATCAGTGAAACAGCGCCTCTGGAGTCTCGGCGGTCAGGATGCGCTTCGACCAAGCCAGTAGCGTCTGCGAATCCGCAGTCAGGATACGTTCCCGAAGCGTGTCGTTGACCGAGCCGAATTTCTCCTCGGCCAGCTGTAACACAATCTTCGCCTCGCCGCGCTGCTCGCCTTGCTCAATATAACGGTCAATAAAGGTCTGCATGATGGGATCTCCATTGGAGGTCTGTTGCAGCAGGCGGCGTACGTCCTCTTCCTCCACCCGCTGCGTGCCTTGGACATAGTAGCGCAGCAGGGATTCCAGCACCTGCAATCTGGGCTTCACATGAACATCAACTGGATACAAGTGGAAAACGTTCCGGGTGCTCGCTAATTTCCTCCGTCAGGTCGATATCCAAGTCCGGCCACATGAACATGCATCCGCGCTTCCCCCCCCCTGTGTCAGACTACAAGTCGTGGCCTTGATTTTTTCCAAGCGGTAGGAGATGTTCATGTGCGTCATGTCGTCGGCCTTTGTCGTCCCAAAGTCGGAGAACGCTGGTGCCAGGATCGTAATCGTTGACGCTGCTTCGAAGCAGTTGCGACATTCTTTGGCCGCCGGCTCAGACGACAAGCTCGAGCGCGTGGTCGACAAGGCTGCTGTTAAGTGACTTAAAGTAAGGCTTCAATTAGATTTCGTTGATTGTGCGTTGGCCGCTGCCGATAGCTGTCGAAAGGTTAGGCGGTCGGCACTCAGTTGCCGTGCATCCAAGATAAAATCCGTGTAATATCGCTGCAATCAATCGCAGGCTACAGCGTGGTGTGCCCTGTTTACACGGATCTCTTGGATTCAGCCCTTGTTTGACACACCCCCCAGCACGACGCTGGAGCACTTCGGTTTCAAGTTTGGCCGCGGCGGCGCTCATGCTGCCCGCACCCTTATGCTGCCCGAACTACGCCAACTGCTCGACGGCCTGCCTAAGACCGCAACCTCTACGGAGTACCCTGCAGCGATTGTCGCGTCCAACCTGCTCGACAAACCCACCTTGAAGGCGCGTCAGCTAACTTACAGGCACCTGCGCGACCTTTACCAACTCGACCCCAGCGCCTGCCTGTTTCGCCTGTTCCGCAGGCTTTGGTCGCTCGATACCGCGAGCCAGCCGGTGCTGGCGCTCAGCATGGCCCTGACCCGCGATGCGCTGCTACGCGCCAGCGTGCCCGTTATCCTCAAGGCCGAACCTGGCGCCGTCGTCAGTCGTGCGCAGATGGAAGCACGTATCGAAGCCTGGGCCGATCAGCGCTTCAGCCAGGCCTCTTTGGTCGCCATTGCGCAACGCCTGAACGGCAGCTGGACCCAAGCCGGCTATCTGCAGGGCAAGACAGTCAAGACGCGCGTCGAGCCCCTCATCACCGAGATCAATCTGGCCTTCTGCCTCTTCCTGGCCTACCTGGAGGGGCGCGAGGCACAACGGCTGCTGAGCAGCGACTGGGTCCGTGTTCTGAACCTGCCCGAGGATCGAAGCTTGGCGCTACTCCAGCAGGCATCCCGCCGCGGACTCTTGATCTTCCGCCACAGCGGCCAGGTCATGGAAATCCGCTTCCCCAACCAGCTGACTCCACAAGAGGAGGCATGGCGCCATGAGCAGACTTGATCGGCTGCTGGAGGCCTACGCCGAGCATATCGCCAGCCCCTGGCAACAGGGCCTGTCCGGCAGCGAGAAGGTCATCTTTCTGGTCTACACGCCCAGCGACGAACTGCGCCTGCGGGTCTATATCGATGAATTCGAGCTGCGCACCCGCGAGGCCGGTCATGGCTGGCATCACATTGACCTCACCAACGCCTTCCCGCAGTGGATGGCCAATCACCGCCGGCGCGACAAGTATTTCGCCCGGCCAGAGCTGCTGTCGGGCCATGCCGAGGGCAAGCTGACGGAATTTACCCGCCATCTGGTCGAGCAGGTACGCGCCGGGGTTGCCGCCCAGCCGGCGGACAGCGTGGTCGCGCTCTCGGGCACGGGGACCCTGTTTGGTGTCTCCAGTGTATCTGAGCTGGTGGAAAAGGCCGCCGCAAGCATCCAAGGCCGCCTGGTCGTCTTCTTCCCCGGCGATGTCGACAACGATAACTACCGCCTGCTCGACGCGCGCGATGGCTGGAATTACATGGCCCACGCGATCACTGGCGCCTGACACCGGCAGCTGACATCCACGGAACCGCAACGACAACCGGCAACACAAGGACAAGCCCATGATCAATCAGGACATCTACGTCAAGGACCCCCTCGCCAACCCGTTGCTCAACGAGGGTGTCGCCGAGGTCACTGAGGACCGCTCAGAGTCGGCCATGGTGACCCTACGCTACGAGCTCGAGACCTTCGTTTGCGACGGTGAGTATGAAAAGGGCCTGAGAAAGATCCTGGAAACCTACCTGTCCAAGCTGGGGCAGGCTCCCGAGCAACCCAGCGTCTGGGTCAGTGGCTTCTACGGCAGCGGCAAGACGCACCTGACCAAGATGCTGCGCGCCTTCTGGGTCAATGAACCCATGCCCGATGGCGCCACGCCGCGCGGTCTGGCGGACCTGCCCACCGACATCCAGGATCTGCTGCGCGAACTCAGCACGCACGCCAAGCAATACGGTGGCCTGCATGCCGCCTCCGGCAAGCTGGGGTCGGGCGCCGGCGGCAATGCCCGGCTTGCCCTGCTCGGCATCGTCTTCAAGTCCGCCGGCCTGCCCGAAAAGTACAACCAGGCGCGGCTGGTGATGTGGCTCAAGCGCGAAGGCATCCTGGACAGCGTGCAGCAATCGCTGGCGCAAAGCGGCACGGACCTGGCCACCGAACTGCCCGATCTGTTCGTCTCCGACGAACTGCACGCCGCCATCCACGCGGCCAAGCCGGGTCGGGCGCCGGATGCCTCCACCGTCGGCGACCGGCTGATCGCCCAGTATCCCGAGGTACAGGACGTCTCCAACGACGAGATGATCCGTGCCATCAAGGAGGCGCTGAGCCGCGACGGTAAATTTCCGCTGACCCTGATCATCCTCGACGAGGTGCAGCAGTTCATCGGTCAAAGCGGCGATCGCGCCTACAGCATCCAGGAGGTGGTCGAGTCCTGCGCCAAGCACTTCGGTGGCCGTCTGCTGTTCATCGGCACTGGCCAGACCGCCATGTCCGGCACCGCCTCGCTGCAGAAGATCAAGGGGCGATTCACGGTCCCGGTGCAGCTCTCAGACACCGATGTCGAGGACGTCATCCGCAAGATCATCCTGCAGAAAAAGCAGCGCGCCGTCCCCGAGATCCAGCGCCTGCTGACGGACCATCTCGGCGAGATCTCCCGGCACCTGCGTGGCACCAAGCTGGAGCACACCACCGAAGACGAGGCGCTCATGGTGGCGGATTACCCGCTGCTGCCGGTGCGCCGTCGGTTTTGGGAAAAGGTCCTGCACAGGCTCGATGAGTCCGGCAACACCTCGCAACTGCGCAGCCAGTTGCGCATCGCCCACGAGGCCGCCAGCGCCACGGCCATGCAGCCGCTGGGCGGCATCGTGTCCGGCGACTTCATCTACGACCAGCTCAGCGCCGACCTGCTGCAGAACGGGCTGCTCTCACGCGAGGTCGATGACCGCATCCGTCGCCTTGCCAACGGGACGGATGAGGATCTGCTCAAGGCCAGCCTGATGAAGCTGATCTACCTGATCGGCAAGCTGCCAACCGAGCCGGCGGCGGATATTGGTCTGCGCGCCACGGAGGATAGCCTCGCCGATCTGCTGGTGTCGGATCTCGACGGGGACTCCAGCGCCCTGCGCAAGGCGGTCCCCCAGGCCCTGGAGGCCTTGCTGAACCAGGACCGCCTGGTGATGGCCATCGCCGGTGCCTCGGGCACCGAATATCGCCTGCAGACCGCCGAGAGCAGCGCCTGGAACGATGAGTTCCTGAAAAACCGCAGCACCCTGTCGGCCAACACCACGCGCCTGGACATGAAGCGCATCGACGCCCTCAAGACCGCCTGCCAGGAGGCGCTGAAGCGGGTCCATCTGACCCAGGGCCAAGGCCAGGTGGTGCGCACGGTCACGGCCTGTTTCGACGACAGCCTGCCGAATGACGCGGCAAAACGCATCTATGCCTGGTTCCGCGATGGCTGGAGCAGCAGCGACGCCGAGGTGGTGGGGGATGCGCGCAACGCCGGTCCCAACAGCCCCTCGATCTTTGTTTTCCTGCCCGCGCAAAGCCGCAACGAACTGCGCAGCGCCCTGATCGAGCATGGCGCCGCCCAGAGCACCCTGGACACCCGTGGTGTGCCGGGTACCACCGAAGGCCAGGATGCCCGCTCGGCCATGGAGACCCGGCGCAACGACGCCGCCAAGCGCATCGCCGCGATCATCAAGGAGGTCATCGCTGGTGCCTGTGTCTACCAGGCCGGTGGACAGGCTATCGATGGCAAGGATCTGACGGAGAAGCTCCAGCATGCGGGCGCGGCCTCGGTGGTGCGCCTGTATCGCGACTTCGATATCGCCGATCAAGCTGGCTGGGACAAGGCGCTCGATCGCGCACGCAAGGGCGAGACCCAGCCACTGCAGGTGATGGGTCATACCAGTGAGACCGATCAGCATCCGGTGACCAGCACGCTGCTCAAGCATTTGGGCGCCGGCAAGCAGGGGAGCGAGGTCCGGGAGCATTTCATGGGCCCGTCCTATGGCTGGTCGCAGGATGCCGTCGATGGCGCCCTCTACGCCCTGCTCGCCAGCGGCCATGTGCGCGCCAAGAACAACCAGGGCAAGTCGGTCGATGCCAAGGGGCTGGAACGCCGCCAACTCACCCAATGCCAGTTCGTCCCCGAGACGGTCACCGTCAGCCCGGTGCAGAAGATCCAGATCCGCAAGCTCTTTCAGGCCGCCGACGTCGGCTGTCAACCTGGGCAGGAGCTGGACAAGGCCCCGGCCCTGTTACAAAGGCTGCGTGATCTGGCGGACCAGGCCGGTGGCGAGGCGCCCAAGCCCGAACGCCCGGATGGCCAACTGTTGGATGCGTTGGAGGCCCTCAGCGGCAACAGCCTGCTGGCGGAGCTCTTCAGCCAGCGCGCCGCGCTGATGGCGCACATCGAGGACTGGCAGGCCACCGCCGAGGCCATCGCGCAACACTGGCCCGACTGGCTCCAGCTCCAGTATCTGCTCGATCACGCCAAGGCGCTCGGCCCCTGGCAGACCTTGCAGGCCGAGGCCGAGGAGATTCGCCAGCAGCGCGCTCTGCTTGCCGCCCATGATCCGGTGCAGGCGCTGCTCGGCAACAGCCTGGATCTGCTGCGCACCAGCCTCAACAGCCACGTCGAGCGCTATGCCGAGACGCTGACCCAAGAAGAGCAGTCGCTGGCCGAGGATGACAACTGGCAGCAGTTGGATGATGCCCAACAGGCCGAGATCCTGCGCAACCAAGGCCTGGTCGCCGCGCCAGCCGTGAATGTCGCCACCGCTGAAGACATCCTCGACGCCCTGGAGCAGTGCTCGCTGTCACAATGGTCCGACCGCGAACAGGCCCTGACCGGCCGTTTCGAGCAGGCCCGCCTGGAGGCCGCCCGGCTGTTGCAACCCAAGGTGCAGCGCGTCGACCTGCCGCGCCGCACCCTGGACGACGAACAGGCCCTGGCCGACTGGCTGGCGGAGGCCGAAACCCGCATCCGCGCCAAGCTCAAGGACGGCCCGGTCGTGATTTAGCCCGGGTTGAGGACCCGAGTCGACACGAAAACCTAAAAATACTGCAACACGAAAACCTAAAAATCCTACACTATTAAGGTCCATTACTCGCAGCATCCAGCCGCTGCTTTGCCAGACAACCGCATGGCGCACCTATCTGAAAAACTTGCAGAATCACTCCAGGCGCTGGAGGCCCTCCAGCGCACGGGGACCATCGCGGTGCGTTCCGCAGATCTCTCGCGTCCGCATCGTGAGCGCCTGCTCCGGGGTGGTTTTCTGCAAGAGGTCATCAAGGGGTGGTACATCCCGGCGCGACCAGATGAGCCCGCTGGGTCAAGCACGGCCTGGTATGCCTCCTACTGGGACTTTTGCGCCGCCTATTTGAACGCGCGCTTCGGTGATGCCTGGTGCCTGTCCCCCGAGCAGTCCGTTCGACTCCATGCCGGAAATCGCACCGTTCCGCGTCAACTGCTGGTACGGACCGACAAGGGCGGTAACAAACTGACCCAACTGCCCCACGCAACCGCACTGCTCGATGTCCGGAGCAGTTTGCCCAAGCCATCGGAACGCATCGAGCGCGCAGGGTTGCGGCTCTACAGTCTGGCTGCGGCGTTGGTCTTCAGCGGTCCCGGCCTGTATCGCCAGCATCCCATCGATGCACAGGCGGCCCTGGCCATGCTGCAAGATCCATCAGAGTTGCTGCATCCGCTGCTGGAAGGCGGACATACCAGCATCGCTGGGCGCCTGATCGGCGCCTTGCGAAACATGGGTCGAACGGAGATGGCCGAGGAGATCCTGAGCACGCTGCGCACCGCCGGTTATCAGGTTCGCGTGCAAGACCCCTTCGAGACACCAACCCCTGCGGTGCTGACGCCCCAGCCCGTTTCACCCGACGTCCATCGACTGCGCCTGATGTGGCAGCAGATGCGCCAGCCGGTCATGGCGCGTTTTCCTGATCCTCCGGGCTTGCCGACGAGCGCCACGGGCTATCTGGCCGAGGTGGACGACCTCTATGTCACCGACGCCTACCATTCCCTGTCCATCGAGGGCTATCGGGTCAGCGCTGATCTGATCGAGCGGGTCCGGCGCGGCGACTGGAACCCGCAGACCGATGCGGATGATCGCGCGCAGCGTGATGCCTTGGCTGCTCGCGGCTACTGGCAGGCCTTTCAGGCCCTGCACGGCAGTCTGGAACGGGTGCTAGCCGGCGAGACGGCCGGGAGGGTGGCAGAACAGGATCACCGCCTCTGGTATCGCGAACTTTTCGCGCCCGGGATCACCGCGGGTTTACTCCGCCCGACGGATCTGGCCGGCTACCGCAACGCCCAGGTCTACATCCGACAATCCATGCATGTGCCGCCGCCGCGCGAGGCGGTGCGCGACATGATGCCCGCGCTGTTTGACTGCCTGACGCAGGAAGACCATCCCGCCGTCCGCGCCGTGCTCGGCCATTTCCTGTTCGTCTACATTCATCCCTACATGGATGGAAACGGACGTATGGGGCGCTTCCTGATGAATCTGATGTTGGCCTCCGGTGGCTATCCCTGGACCGTCGTGCCGGTGGAGCAGCGTCATGCCTACATGGGCGCGTTAGAACAGGCGAGCGTGGAGCAAGACATCGTTCCACTGGCAGATTTGCTGTTGAGCCTGATCAAGGGCTCTAAGACCAAGCAGGCCCAGCGCAGCGAGACAGGATCCCATCGCGATGTCGATGCAAGCAGCCGCCGATGAAGACCCAAATTTCCTGACGACCGGAGCCAGATGATGCAGCCCCTCGCCAAACCCCTGCGCAGACAACTGGAAACCGCCGTCGTCGCCGCGCGTGATACCGCCGAGACCGGCGCCCGTGCTGCGCTCGATTATCTGGGCGTAGGCGAGGCCGAGGCCCCCCGTGGCGCCAGCGAGGAACAGCGGGCGCTACGCAGGCGGCTGCGCGCCCATGGCCGCCAGCTTGGCGACCGCCGCCATCCGGACGGTCGTCAGGATTGCATCGCGCTAATCGAAGAGACCGCCTACGAACACTGGCACCGCATGCTGTTCGCCCGCTTCCTGGCCGAGAACAACCTGCTGATGCACCCCGATGGCGTCGCCCTGAGCCTGGCCGAATGCCAGGAACTCGCCCCCGACGAAGGCGCCGCCAATGGCTGGGAGCTGGCCGGGCGCTATGCCGCGCGCATGCTGCCGCAGATCTTCCGCCCCGACAGCCCAGCGCTGGCCCTCAGCCTGGCGCCCGAGCACCAGCGCGCCCTGGAGCGCCTGCTCGCCGACCTGGAACCTGAGCACTTCCAAGCCAGCGACAGCCTCGGCTGGGTCTATCAGTTCTGGCAAAGCAAGCGCAAACAGGAGGTCAATAACGCCGAGGTCAAGATCGGCGCGCGCGAACTGCCCGCGGTAACCCAGCTCTTCACCGAGCCCTACATGGTCAGCTTCCTACTCGACAACGCCCTGGGCGCCTGGTGGGCAGCAAGACGACTCACCGGTACCGACCTCCAAAACGCCAGCAGCGAAGCGGAACTGCGCCGCAAGGCGGCGATCCCCGGTGTGCCGCTGGACTCTCTGCGCTTCGTGCAGCAAGAGGATGGCACCTGGACACCGGCGGCCGGCACCTTCGAGGCCTGGCCCGACCATCTGGGTGAGCTCAAGACCCTGGACCCCTGCTGCGGCTCCGGGCACTTCCTGGTAGCGGCCCTGCTGATGCTGGTGCCCATGCGCATGGCGCTTGAGGACCTGTCCGCGCACGCGGCGGTGGACGCGGTATTACGCCAAAACCTGCACGGGCTGGAGCTGGATCAGCGCTGCGTGGAACTCGCCGCCTTCGCGCTGGCCCTGAGCGCCTGGACCTACCCCGATGCCGGTGGCTATCGGCCGCTGCCGGCGCTGAACCTGGCCTGCTCGGGGCTCTCGGTCAGTGCCGCCAAAGAGGAATGGAAGCAGCTCGGACTTGGCAAGCAGAACCTGGCCATCGCGCTGGACTGGCTGCACGACAGCTTCCAGGACGCTCCGGTGCTGGGCAGTCTGCTGGAGCCGGGCAGCAGCGATGCGGCCAAGTTGGTGCGCTGGGAGGCCTTATCGGAGGCCCTGGCGTCGGCCCTGGACAAAGAGCCCGGCGACCCAACGGCCGGCAGTGACGGGGATGCGCTGGCGGGGCAGGAGGCCGCCGTGGTGGCACAGGGCCTGGCGCGGGCCGCCAGCCTGCTGGATGGGCGCTATCAGTGGGTGATCACCAACGTGCCCTACCTGGCGCGGGGCAAGCAGCGCGAGCGGCTGCGCACCTTCTGCGAGCGCCACTACCCGGCGGCCAAGAACGACCTGGCCACGGTCTTCCTGCAACGCTGCCTCGGGCTCTGCGTCGAGGGCGGCGCCACCAGCCTGGTGCTGCCGCAGAACTGGCTGTTCCTGACCAGCTATCGCAAGTTCCGCGAGCGCCTGCTCACCCGGGATCGCTGGCATCTGATCGCGCGCTTGGGGCCCGGCGCCTTCGAGACCATCAGCGGCGAGGTGGTCAAGGCCATCCTGCTCTGCCTGAGTCGCGGCAACCCCCAACCCCCAAGCCAGCCCCAGGCGGCGCAGTCCGCCTCACTGCTGCCCCCGCCGGACGCGGCTGAGCCAAGGGCCGATGCCGGCATGATCCGCGGCCTGGATGTCTCGGCATGTCGCACCGCCGCCGACAAGGCTGCGCAATTGCTGTCGACGGAGATCAAGAGCGTTGAGCAGGCGGCTCAGTTGCGGAATCCGGATGCGCGGGTAGGCTTGGAAATGGGTGGAGAAATAGCACTGCTTAATGATTGCTGCTACCACAATCTTGGCCTCTGTACTGGAGATTCCATTAGATTTTATAGGAAGGTTTGGGAATTCAATGCTCGCGTGGAAGGTTGGGAATGGATGCAAGGCACTGTAGATGAGTTTCTTCATTATGGCGGTTGCGATAGCTTGGTTTTTTGGCAAGACGGATCTAGTCAGTTATTTGATTTTGTGGTCGAGAAGCTTGGAGAAGACCAAGTAGGTTCATGGCTTCGGGGTAAGAATGCTTGGGGTAGGCATGGAATCTTGATCAGTGCAATGAGGGAATTGCCTGCCACTTCTTATCTTGGTAGTTTTTTTGATGAAAACGCGGTCGTGATAGTTGTAAAGGAAAAAAGGTTACTAGATTCGGTATTCAGTTGCGTCTCGGATGAAAGTTTCAATATCAATGTTAGAAAGATCAATCAAACTCTGAAAGTACGTGGAGATTTAGTAAAGATCCCCTTCGACCTCGACCACTGGACCCAAGTCGCCGCCGAACGCTACCCCAACGGCCTGCCCAAGCCCTACACCGACGACCCCACCCAGTGGATCTTTCACGGCCATCCCTGCGGCTCGGTGATCTGGGACGAAGACGCCAAATGGACCGCCAAGGGCCCGCTGCGCACCGATGATAGCGTGCTGCAGGTCGCCGTGGCCCGACTGCTGGGCTACCGCTGGCCTGCCGAACTGGACCCCGACATGGAACTGGCCGGCGAACAACGCGCCTGGGTTCAACGCTGCGAGGCCCTGCTGCCGCATGCCGACGATGACGGCATTCTCTGTATCCCGCCGGTGCGCGGCGAGGCGGCGGCTGCCGACCGCTTGCTCAACCTGCTGGCCGAGGCCTATGGCGAGGCTTGGTCCACCGACACCCTGGCTGCGTTGCTGAGAAGCGCTGACCACGCAGGCAGGCCGCTGGAGACCTGGCTGCGCGACAAGTTCTTCGCCCAGCACTGCAAGCGCTTCCAGCAGCGCCCCTTCATCTGGCACCTCTGGGACGGCCAGCGCGATGGCTTCGCGGCCCTGGTCAACTACCATCAGCTCGACCGCCAAAACCTGGAGCGATTGATCTATACCTACCTGGGCGACTGGATCCGCACCCAGGAGCGGACCGTGGCCGAGGGCCGCGCCGGCGCCGATGATCGCCTGGCCGCCGCCGAGGGGCTCAAGGCCAAGCTGGAGGCCATCCTGGAGGGCGAGGCGCCGCTGGACATCTTCGTGCGCTGGAAGCCGCTTGAACAACAGCCTATCGGCTGGGCGCCGGACCTGAACGACGGCGTGCGCCTGAACATCCGCCCCTTCCTGCTGGCCGGCGATGTCGGCAGGCGGGGCGCCGGCGTGCTGCGCGACAAGCCCAACATCCACTGGAAGAAGGATCGCGGCAAGGATGTGGCCAGCGCGCCCTGGTTTCACCTTGGCCCTACCTATGGTGGTAAGGAGGGCGACCGCATCAACGACCATCACCTGACCCTGGCCGAGAAGCGCGCCGCGCAGGCGGCGGCGAGCAACGAAGAGAGGGTCACCCGACCGGTGGGGAGCGAGCCGGTCCACACAGATGGGCAGGAGTTGGGTGGATGACGATGAGCGCCGACAAGACGACCTTGCCCCTGACGCAGCTGCACCTGTCGGGCTACAAATCCATCGCACAGGCGGATCTCCCGATCGGCCCGCTCAATGTGCTGGTCGGGGCCAACGGGGCCGGCAAGTCGAACCTGATCGGCTTTCTGGGCTTGATGCGCGATCTCGTCGACGGCCAGTTGCAGCTGCACATCGGCAAGGCCGGTGGCCCCGATGCCTTGCTGCACTATGGCCGCAAGACCACCGAAGCGCTGTCGGCGACCCTGACCTTTGGCGAGCACCAGTACTGGCTGCGGCTTGCGCCCACTGCCGACAACCGGATGCTGTTTGCCAACGAGGGCGATTGCTGCCCGCCAACAGCGCCTCAGGACCTGGGGCATGGCCATTTCGAGAGTCGTTGCGGCAGCGGCGATCACCCGATGGCCCCGGCGCTTCTGGCCAGCATGCGGCGTTGGGTGCTGTATCACTTCCATGACACGGGCGCGGATGCGCGGGTCAAACAGATTCACGCCCTGAACGACAACGGCTATCTGCGGCCTGATGCGCGCAACCTGGCGGCCTATCTGCTGCGGTTGCGCGAGACGGTGCCGGAGCACTATCAACGCATCCTGCGCACGGTGCGCCTGGTGGCGCCCTTTTTCGGCGACTTTCATCTGCGGCCCACGCCGATGAATCCCGACATGATCGAACTGGAGTGGGTGGAACGAGGGCAGGATCTGCCCTTCAAGGCGCATGCGCTGTCCGACGGCACCCTGCGATTCATCTGTCTGGCGACGCTCCTGCTGCAACCCCAGGACCGACGCCCCAGCCTGATCCTGATCGACGAGCCGGAGCTTGGGCTGCATCCTTACGCCATTACGGTACTTGCCGGGTTGCTCAAGTCGACGGCACAGCAGAACCAACTGCTGGTCTCGACCCAATCGGTCGAACTGATCAGCGAATGCGACCCTGAGGATCTGATCGTGGTGGACCGGCATCAGGGGCAGTCGGCCTTTCGTCGACTCGACGCCACAGCACTGCAGGACTGGCTCCAGGAATACAGCCTGGGTGAGCTCTGGAAGAAGAATGTCATCGGCGGGAGACCTGGCTGGTGATCCGAGTGCACGTCATGGTGGAAGGGCAGACCGAAGAGACCTTCGTGCGCGACCTGCTCTATGACCATTTTCAAGGCCGCAGTGTCTTCTTGAACCCGATTCTGTTGCGCACCAGCGCCCAAGGCAAAGGTGGCGTTGTCCGCTACGCCAAGGTCCGGCCTCAGATTGTTCGGCAGTGCCGACAGGACAGCGCGGCCGTGGTCACGACCCTGATCGACTTGTACCGTTTGCCGGGAGACTTTCCGGGTAGCCAGACTTGCGTGGTAACGGATGTCTACGCAAAGGTTCGCTGCCTGGAGCAGGCGCTTGCTGATGATGTGGACTGCCGTAATTTCCTGCCGAATCTGTCCGTCCACGAGTTCGAAGCGCTATTGTTCTCCGATCTCGATCAATTCTCGGCCTGGTTCGATGAGGCGGCGATGAAGCGGCTGCATGCACAGATCCCGAAGGACAGAACCCCGGAAGAGATCAATGATGGCGTGGATACAGCGCCCTCGAAACGCATCATTGCCGCTCTGGCCGGTGACGGTTACCAGAAGACGCTTCATGGCCCATTGATCGCCATGGATATCGGACTGGCGTCGATGCGCCAGCGCTGCCCCCATTTCCATGCCTGGCTGAAGCAGCTGGAGGCGCTGGCGCCATGAGACTCGTCATCCAGCATCTGCTGGACTCGCTGCAGGCAGCGGCCAATCTCAGCAGGGCGAGCCAGGCGCGGCCGGCGGCCGTGCTCTGGACGGACCATGAACGTCAGTGGCAGGCGGCGATTCCACGCCTGCGCGCCGAGCTGCCGCAACTGCTGGTGCTGGGCGACTACGACCCCGCGCACGGGCAGGGCCCGGCGATCTGGCTCAAGTGCATGGTTGCCGGCACCCTGGAAGAGACGCGCCTGCCCGATGGCCTGGTGCCCATCCTCTATCTGCCCGGCGTGGCGCGAGCGGACCTGCGCGCCATCGAGAGTTGTTCGCGGGCCCTGCAGCCGCTGGCGGAGTTGCAGTATCGCGGCGTCTTCTGGAGCCAGGTCAATGGCCGCGACTGGAGCCTGAATGCCTTTCTGAACGGCTCGCGCGGCGGGCTGCGGCTGGATCTGTCCGGTGATCGGGCGACCCGCCAGGCCCTGCACCGCGCGCTGGATGTGCTGCTGGATACGCCCATCGACGCACTGCGCGGCCGGCGGCTAGAGGCCGATGACTTCGATGCGCTGCTGAGCGGCGATCCGGTACGTGATCTGTTGACCTGGATGGATCATCCGGAGCAGGCGGCGCAGGACTGGCAGGGACCGCGTTGGGAGGCCTTCAGCAATCGCTGCAGGTCGGACTGGAGGCTGGACCCCGAGGCGGATGGTCCGCTGACGGCGCTGGAACGGCTGGCTGCAGAAGCGCCGGGCTGGGAGCCGCTCTGGGAGCGTTACACCACCAGCTGGCGGTCTTTTCCTCAGATCGCCTCGGCGCTGGAAACACTCAACCCGCCACCCAAGCGCGATCTCTTCCATGAGCCCTCGCGCTACCCGCGCTTCAACAGCGACGCCGAGGACACCCTGCGTGCAGCCCTGATGACCCTTGCGAATCTGGCGCCAGCGGATGCGAGCAGCCGCTTGCTGGACCTGGAAGACGATCACGGCCGCCGGCGCGAATGGCTTTGGGCCGAGATGGGCCTGGCACCGCTGGCGATGGCGCTTGAGCCCCTGAGCGCGCTCTGCCGGCTGGTGGCCGAGCCCTTGGGTGGTCAGTCGTTGGTGCAACTGGCCACGGCCTATCGGGATCGCTTCTGGCCGGTGGACCGGTTCGCCCGGCAGGCGCTGGCCAGCGTCCGGAGCAAGACCGATCGAGACGCCGTGAGTCTGGCCCTGCAAGCGGTCTATGTGCCTTGGTTGCAGCAGAGCGCCGAGCGTTTTCAGGCCCTGGTGCTGGCCGATGGATTTCCAGGCAGCGAGCGTA
Organism: uncultured Thiohalocapsa sp.; assembly: GCF_913062725.1. Taxonomy (GTDB): domain Bacteria; phylum Pseudomonadota; class Gammaproteobacteria; order Chromatiales; family Chromatiaceae; genus Thiohalocapsa. The sequence goes on along the minus strand of NZ_CAJXWY010000046.1, from coordinate 13,223 downwards.
TTGATGTGGTCCAGGAGGCGCGTTCGGATTACGGGCGCGCCGGGCAATGCTGGTTCTTCGTCGATGGCCTGCGCTACGACGTGGCGCGGGACCTGATCGAACGCCTGCAAGCCCAAGGCCTGACCGGTGTGCTGCGCACGACCTGGGCGCCGGTGCCCTCGGTCACGGCCTCCGGCAAGGTCGCTTGCTCGCCGGTGGCCGATCAGGCGGCCGGGCGGGCCACAGATCAGGATTTCGTACCGAGCCAGACCGGCGAGGACCGGCCGCTGGACACGGCGCGCCTGCGCAGCCTGCTGGTGGATCAGGGCTGGCAGATCTTGAGCGGTAACGACAGCGGCGACCCGTCCGGGCGCGCCTGGCTGGAGTTCGGCGATCTGGATCACTACGGCCACCAGCACGGGTTGCGCCTGGCCTCGGAGATCCCGCGCATGCTCGATGAGATCCTGGAACAGATCCAATCCCTGATGGCCGCAGGTTGGCAGCGCATTCGTCTGGTGACCGATCACGGCTGGCTGCTGGTGCCGGGCGGCTTGCCGAAGGAGACGCTGCCCCGGTTTCTGACCGCGACCCGCTGGGGACGCTGTGCCAGCCTGAGCCCCTCGGCGCAGCCGACGGCGCTGACCCTGACCTGGACCTGGTGTCCGGAAGTGCGGATCGCCATGGCGCCCGGGATCGGCAGTTTCATTGCCGGACAGGACTATGCCCACGGTGGGCTCAGCCTGCAGGAGTTGCTGATTCCGGTGATCGAGGTGACGGGCCAGCGCGATGCCGGCACAGCTGCGGCGCGGCTGGAGATTGCATCGACCTGGGCTGGGCTGCGCTGCCGAGTACAAGTCACCGGCGCCGGTGCCGGTTTTGGCGTGGACCTGCGCCAGCGCGCCAATGATCCGCAGACCTCCTGTGCGGGTGGCGTCAAAGTCTTGAAGGGCGACAAGGCCTCGCTGCTGGTCGCAGACGAGGATCTGGAAGGCATGGCGGTGACCCTGGTAGTACTGAACGCCGATGGGCAGCCGGTGCAGTCCCTGGCGACCGTGATCGGCGGTGGAGAGGGCTGATGCAACTGGATGATCTGGATCGACAGGCGGCGGCGCAATTCGAGGGCTTTGTCGTGCGCAAGGATCTGGTGCGGCAGTTCAGCCGCCAGTTTCCGGTGCCGACCTATGTGGTGGAGTTTCTGCTCGGGCGCTATTGCGCGACCACCGATCCACAGGAGATCGAGGAGGGCCTGGAGATCGTGCAGCGGCAACTGGCCTCGCGCACGGTCAAGGCCGGCGAGCAGGAACTGTTCAAGGCCCAGACCCGAGAGCAGGGCAGCGTCAAGCTGATCGATCTGGTCAGCGCGCGGCTGGATACCAAGACCGATGCCTACCTGCTGACCCTGCCGAGTCTGCAATTGCGCGATGTGCGGATCGAACCGGACCTGGTGAACGAACACGAACGCCTGCTCACCGGCGGTTTCTATGCCGAGGTGGCCCTGAGCTACGACTCCCTAATCGCGCAGGAGTCGCACGGCCGGCCTTTCGGAGTCGACGCGCTGCGGGCGATCCAACTGTCCAAGCGCGATGTGCTGGAAGCGCTGGCGAGCGGCCGGACGGCCTTCAGCACGGTCGCGTGGAAGGACTTCTTGCTGCGCAGCATCGGCCTCGAGCCGGGCGATTTCGATGCGCGCGCCAAGGATGCGCTGCTGCTGCGCATGGTCCCCTTCGTCGAGCGCAACTACAACCTGGTGGAACTGGGGCCGCGGGGCACCGGCAAGAGCCATCTGTACCAGCAGGTCTCGCCCTATGCGCATCTGATCTCGGGGGGCAAGGCCACGGTGGCCAAGATGTTCGTGAACAACGCCAGTGGCCAGCGCGGGCTGGTCTGCCAATACGATGTGGTCTGCTTCGATGAGGTGTCGGGGGTGTCCTTCGATCAGAAGGATGGCGTGAACATCCTCAAGGGCTACATGGAATCCGGGGAGTTCAGTCGCGGCAAGGAAAGCATCCGCGCCGATGGCTCGGTGGTGCTGGTGGGCAATTTCGATGTGGATGTGGAGCATCAGCAGCGGGTCGGCCACCTGTTTGGCCCCTTGCCGCCCGAAATGCGCGACGACACCGCCTTCATGGACCGCATCCATGCCTATCTGCCGGGCTGGGATGTGCCCAAGCTGCAGCCGTCACTGTATACGGACCATTTCGGGCTGGTCAGCGATTTTCTGTCGGAATGTTTCAGCCGCTTGCGCATGGAGAGTCGGCTGCCGCAGGTCCAGGGGCGGGTGCATGTTGGCGGGGCGCTGTCCGGACGGGATATCAATGGGGTCAACAAGACCATCAGTGGTCTGTTGAAGCTGCTCTATCCGTCCGCAACCCAGGCGGTCAGCGATGAAGATCTGGAGTGGGCGACGCGGTTGGCATTGGAGGCGCGCCGGCGGGTGAAGGAGCAGCAGAAGCGCATCGGCTCGGCGGAGTTTCGCAATACCCATTTCAGCTATGTGATGGGCGATGAGGGGGTGGAGACCTTTGTGTCGACCCCGGAACTGGCGAGCACCAGTGGCATCGGCGCCGACCCCCTGGAGCCGGGACAGGCCTGGTGCATCAGCCCCGGTGGCATGGAGGAATACCCGGGGCTGTTCCGGATCGAGGCCAACGAGGGCCCCGGCAGCGGCTTGCGCATCCTGAACAAGCCGGCGCCGGCGGCCTTTCAGGAATCGGTGCGCTATGCGCAGCAGAATCTCTATGCGCGGGCCATGCAGTTGGTGGGTGATCGCGACCCGAGAAGCCATGAATTCTCGGTGCAGTTACGCAGCTTCGATGCCGCCCGCGGTGGCAGCCAGACCGGGGTTGCGGTGCTGATCGCGTTCTGTGGTGCGTTGCTGAAGAAGTCGGTGCGGGGTGGATTGGTGATCGTCGGTGAGATCAACCTGGGTGGCTCCATCGAGCCGGTGCACAACCCGGTCACCCTGGTGGAGATGGCGGTCGAGAAGGGCGCCCAGGTGGTCCTGATGCCGGTCTCCAGCCGCCGTCAGCTGTTTGATCTGTCCGATGACATGGCCACCAAGGTGGATCTGCAGTTTTACCAGGATGCCCGGGATGCCTTGTTGAAGGCGTTGATGGAGTGAGCTTGGGTTCGAGTACCAAGCCCCATCGCGTTCCAAGGCGCGTGCCTCTGCGGGGCAGCGTGCCACCGGCAGACGAGAGGGGACCGACGAGAGGGGTTGCACCGTTCCCTGCGAGAGAGACGGCGGCTACCAGGAAACGCGCTGGTCGAACCGACGGGCGCGGCCGCGGTGATGAAGGCGATGGTGCGCATGTCCGCGCCGCAGTTCGGACAGACCAGCGGCAGCAACTCGAACAGCCGGGTCAGCAGCATGGCCCAGAGATAGCGCACCGCCGACACCGGCTTTGGCCCCGCAACCCAGAGGGGACCGGGCGGGCGGCGGCGTCCTGGACGGCGGCGCGTCGGGCATGGAACGGCAAAGCACGGTATGCTGTTTATGCAACAGGCGGGCCGTTTGCCCAGGCCGCGTCGGGCCGGTTGCTGTCGGGCGCCGCACCCCGGCAGCGCAAACGTCGCCGCTGCAGTCGACGGACAACGAAGGTGGAGGTGTAATGGCTCAGAACACTGCTGTCTCGATGGAGACGACGAAGGATGGCGGCGCCACTGCGGGCGGCGAGAAGCACGCGCGCCCGGGCTGCGACAATCACGGCGGCCTCTTCCGCAAGCAGGCGGGGCGGCGGCAGATCGTCATCAATCCCGTCGGCCGGCGCACGCCGCGGGAGCCGGTCACCGAGGCGCAGCGCGCCGCACTGGCGCGGCGGCGCCGGCTGGAGCGGCACATGGAAGAAACAGAACTGGCGCAGGTGACGGCAGAGGTCTGGGACGAGTCCTCCTGAGCACGCCGCCTGAGCACGCTGCTAGCCGTCAGCGGCCAGCCGGACCTTAGCCAAAGTGACTGCGGTAGAGCTCGGTGCCGAGCCGGGCGTAGCTACCGGTGAGGACGAAGGCCGGCTCGGTGCCGGTGTGCTCCAGGCGGGCGCCGTCGGCATCGTCGCTGACGCAGCGCCAGTCGGTGGGGTCGGCGTCGGCGGCGACCCGGCCATTGCACACGCTGATGGGCAGGCTCGGCGTCTTGACGCGCACCAGTGGCGGCCGCGGCTGGAAGGGGACGTGCTCCCCCGCCATGTCCGCGGCGATGGCCTCGGCCTGGCGGCGGATGGGCTCGATGTAGCTGAAACAGCGGCCCTCGACTTCGGCGCAGTCGCCGAGGGCGTAGACGTCGGGCAATGACGTGCGCAGGCGGCGGTCGGCGATGATGCCGTGCCCGACGGCGATGCCGGCGCGGGCCGCGGGCTCGGTGATGGGCAGGAGACCGGCGGCGGAAAGCACCAGATCCGTTGCGAACGTGCTGCCATCGGCGAGGGTGGCACGCAGCGCGCTGTCGGCGTGATCGACACGCGCCAGCGTCTGGCCAAGTCGCCACTCCACACCCTTGGCATCGAAGCGCGCCCGCAGCAGCTCGGCGATATCCGCCGGCAGCAGCGCCGCCAGGGGCCGTTGGTTGGGGTCGACGATACTGACGCGGTGCCCCGCGGCACACAGATCGTCCGCCAGCTCGCAGCCGATGAGGCCGGCGCCGAGCAGGGTGATGTGCCGGCGATCGCCGTCGAGGCGCTGGCGCAGGTCTCGATAGCTGCGCAGATCATTCACCCGCAGCACCGCCGCGGCGGCATCACCCGCCACGTCCAGCTGCCGCTGCCGGGCACCCAGCGCGAGCACGAGCCGAGCGTAGGTGATACCGCCCCGTGCGGTGATCAGCCGGCGCTTGGCGGGATCGATCTTGATCACCCGCGTGCGGGTCAGCGCCTCGATGCCGAGCTCGGCCGCGCGCTGCTCGGCGCTGGCCTCCACCAGATCCGCTGGCGCCCGGCCGTGGGCCAGGGCGGTGGACAGGGACGGCTTGGCATAGACCGCACCTTCGCAGGCGGTCACCAGGAGGATGGGCAGGTTCGGGTCGCGGCGGCGCACCGCCTCGGCGACGGACCAGCCGGCGATACCCGCACCCACGATCACAAGATGCTCGGCGCTGCCGAAGCGCCGGCCGCCGTGCCTGTCCACCGCCGTGCTCTCCGGCGCCGCCGGCGGGCTCGCGGCCACGGCCGGCGCATCGGGCAGTGGTCGCAGGTCTAACTTACGCAAGCCACACAGCGGACATTGCCAATCCTCCGGCATGTCCTCGTAGCGAGTGCCCGGCGGCAGGCCGCCATCGGCATCCCCCTTGGCCTCATCGTAGATGTAACCGCAGGCATCGCAGATCCACTTGTGGTAGGGGGTCTCGGTCATGGGTACTGCTCCGGTTGGGGCTTGGCGGGGCGGTGGACGTCGGGATGGATGGTGGGCGCCGGGTCAGGCCTGCGGCACCTGCGCCAGGATCTGCGCAAACAGCGCGTCCAGCTCGGCGCCGATGGCATCGAGGGCCGGGCTGTCGAAGGCGGCGAAGACCGTGCCCGGCATGCGGCAGGCGACCTTGGTGGTGCCCTGGTCGTCGTAGACATGGATGCGCAATGGGATGTCGTGACCCGCGGGCTTGCAGGCCTCCCACACGCGGATGGCGAAGTCCGGGCGGAAGATCTCCAGGATCTGATCCGCCGGAACCTCTTGGCCGATGAGCTTGGCATTGGCCTGGCCGTTGATGTGGGCGACCACACGGAGCCCGACGGCGTCGACGCCGTGCTTGAGTGCGTCGATGGCCTCGTCGGCGGAAAGGGGGGTTGTGAAGGTGTTCATGGTGGCTAGGCGCTCGCCCCCTCCGCCTCCATGCGCGCCAGTTCCTTGCGCAGGTGCTTCGTGGCCGGTGTAACGATGGCGACGAAATAGGACTCGCGCAGCTTGCGCTGCGCCGGTGCGCTGCTGAGGTAGCCCTTGGCGCCGGTGTGCAGCATGGCGGACTGGGATGCGCGCAGGGCCAGCTCGCCGGCGGCGAGGCGCAGCTGGAGGATTTCGCGGAAAAAGTCCTTCGAGGTTTCGTACGGCGTCTCGGCGAGGGTCAGCACCGCGTCGACGATGTCGTCGAGCTCCTGTTGCAGCTCGTCGGGGCGGTCGTCGAGGAATTGGTTCACATGCCCGAGCAGGGGCTCCACGCTGCGGCAGACGTCGATGCAGCCCTGGATGTTGCCGGCGCCCATGCCAAATTGCAGCAGCACCAGGCCTGCGCGCGCCCGTTGTAGGAACGCGGCGCCATCATGATCGATGACGTTGGCGTCGGGGATGAACACGTTATCGAACAGACAGGCGAAGGTGCGCGTCCCCTCCAGCGCCACGAAGTGCGCGGACTGGCGCAGCGTGAAGCCCGGTGCGCTGCAGTCCACCAGCGCCATCACCGTCCGGTTGGTGTCGCCGCTGAGGGTGAACAGCGAGCCGAACACATGGTCGGCGCCCAGGTTCGAGACCCAGGGCAGGCTGCCGTTGACGAGATAACCGCCATCCACGCGCTCGCCGCTCAGGCGCAGGTCTTCGATGCCCGAGAAGGCCTTCATGGTATTGGACATGCCGGTGCCGCCCAGCACACGGCCGGACGCCAGCGGCTCCAGCCAGCGCTCACGGGCTTGCGCCTCGCCCACTTGCAGATACCAGGCGCAGGTGTCCTGGCACCAGGTGGCGAAGCCAGTGGACAGGCATTCCTGGGAGACGGCGGCCATTGCGCGGATGGCGGCGCCGAAGTCGTGGCAGCCGTCGGCGCGTGCATCCGGCAGGTGTGCGCGGAAGGCGCCGGCAGCGCCCAGGCTGTGCATGACCGCCTTCGGATACAGGCCTTCGGTGTCGATGCGCGCCGTCTGCGGGGCGAGCTCGTGCTCGACGATGGCGCGGGTGGCGGCCACCAGCTCATCGGCGGATTGTGCGGCGGCGAAGGCGTGGCTGGCTGCGGTGGATTTTGGGATCTGGATCGCGGCGCTCATGGGAGACGGCTCCTGCAACAGGTGTCGGTGCAAACGATGGCGGGGCACGGCCGTTGGCCGCACGGGGTATTGACCTGGGGGCGGCGCACCAGCGGGGGCCGGTACGTCCGATCAGCGCGGTGCGCCACCGAAGCCGGCGGCTGGGGCGGCGCAGCGACTTGCTCAGGCCGGCTCGACGCTGACGTTCACCGGCCGGCGCATGGTGTTGGCCACCGGCGACCAGGCGTTGGAGTGGGCGATGATCTCGTCGATGACTTCCTTCGGGGCGTCGCCGTCGGCATCGATGGTGACGCGGATGTCCGTGAAGCCCAGGGGCTTGGCCGGGTTGAGATCGCCCGTGCCCCAGACGGCGGTGACGTTGATGTCACCTTCCAGGTGCAGCTCCAGCTTGGTGAGGCGGACGCCGCGGGCGGTGGCGTTGGCATGCACGCCGACGGCGAGGCAGGCGCCCAGGGTGGCCAGCGCCGCCTCGGAGGGGTTCGGGGCGTTGTCCTCGCCGAGCAGGTGCGGCGGCTCGTCGATGAGCATGGGCGCGAGATCACGCACGTAGGTCATGTTGCGAAACTGGCCCTCGCAGACGGTCTTGGCCTTGAGGGTGACGACGTTGGTGGGGTTGGCTTTGCCCTTCTCGCCGAGCTTGGCGAGGCCGTCGGTGTCGATGGGGCGCAGGTAATCGATGGTGGTTGCGATGGTCTCGGCAGTGGCGCTCATGGTGATGCCTCCATGGGGTGTTGGTGGTCGCTATGGACCGGGCTGAAACTCCCCCGCTGACAAGCAAACACCGTGCCGATTCATAAAATACTGGATAAACAGAGATTTGCGGTCTGTCATCCCAGCATGTCGACAATTTCAGCAGCGCTGCCGGCCAGTTTGTCGACAATGTCGACAGGTCGCGCCGGCGAGTCTTGTCAATCGGTCGTGATGCCGAGCTTGAGAATGCGATAGCGCAGCTGACGCGGTGTCAGGCCAAGACTCAATGCCGCCCGGGTCTTGTTGCCGTGATGGCGTTGCAGCGCCCGCTCGATGTCCGCACGCTCGTCGTAGCGCACCCGGGCATAGGGCCGCAGTCCCGGCTCGCTGCTGTCGAAGGGATTGCCCGGCAATCGGCCCGCGGCTGCCGCCGCTGCGGGCATCGATGCCGACCCCGCTGCGGGCCCGCTCCCTCGCGATGCCGCCGGTCCGTCGCCGCCCATCGCGGCGACGGACAGTCCGCCCGGCTCGGTGCCTGCGCCCGGCTGGCAGATGCCTTCTTCCTCGGCCAGGATCTCCCGGATCAGCTCCCGGCGAATGATCGACTCCGTGCTCATGAGCACGGCGCGCTTCACCAGGTTTTCCAACTGGCGGATATTGCCGGGCCAGGCGAACCGCTCCAGCAGCTCCAGCGTCCCCGTGCCGAAGATCTGGTTGCGGTCGTACTCCTGGTTGGCGGCGTTGAGGAAGTGCCGGGCGAGGATGGGCACATCGCCCGTGCGGGCGCGCAGCGGTGGCAGCCGGATCGGGAAGACGTTGAGGCGATAGAACAAGTCCAGGCGGAAGCGGCCGTCGTTGACGGCCTCCTGCAGGTTCTGGTGGGTGGCGGCGACGATGCGCACGTCCACCGGTATATCGCGCACGCCGCCCACGCGCTGCACCATCTTGTACTCCAGCACCCGCAGCAGCTTGGCTTGCAGTTCCAGGTCCAGATCGCCGATCTCGTCCAGGAACAGGGTGCCGCCGTCGGCGAGCTCCATGCGCCCCTTCTTGACCGCCTGCGCGCCGGTGAAGGCGCCCTTCTCGTGACCGAACAGCTCGGACTCCAGCAGGTTCGCCGGGATGGCCGCACAGTTGACACTCACAAAGGGCCCGTCGGCGCGCTTGCTGGCGACGTGCTGCATGCGCGCGAAGCGCTCTTTGCCGGTGCCGGACTCACCCAGCAGCAGCACCGTGGTCTTGGTGGCCGCCACCTGCAGGGTCTGGTTGATGGCCTGGTGCAGCGCCGGACTCTGGCCGATGATGCCGTAGGAGGCGCCGCGGCTTTCCATGCGGTTTTTGAGCAGTCGGTTCTCCGAGAGCAGCTGCGCCGTACGCTCGGCCACCAGGTCGTTGACGCGCAGCACCTGGGCGATGAGGGTCGCGATGACCTGCAACAGCGCAACGTCGCGCTGGAATGGGCGCTCGCGCTGGCGCAAGCGGTGCACGGCCAGCACGCCGATGGTCTGCTCGTGCTGCTGGATGGGCAGGGCGATATAGGCGACTGCTTCCTGCGGCAGCACGCCGCGGGCGATCGCCCGGGCGAGGTAGTCGGGCTCGGTGTCGATATCCTGCACCAACTCCACCTGGCCGGTCTGGAAGACCCGGCCGGTGATGCCCTCGCCGACGGCGTAGCGTCCCCGGGCGCGCTCGTCGGCGGTGAGGCCGTAGGCGTAGCGGATGCCGAGGGCGCCCGTGCGCGGGTCCACCAACAGCACGCGGCCTCGGTTCAGGCCCAGCAATTGAGACAACAAGCGCAGGATGCCCTGGATGGCGCCCCCCGGGTTATCACTGCGGCTGATGATGCGGGCGGCCTGCTGGACGACCAGCAGCTCGGATTCCAGGGCGGCGGCGGTATCGGCGACGGACATGGGCGCTCGCAATTGACGACAAAGTGGCCAAAGCCCGAATAAGCAAGATAAATGCCAAGTTGTCGTAAGCGGCCGTCGCAGGGCGTCGCCCCGATGGCCGGCGCCCCCGCATGCGCTCAGTCGTTGCTCGCCCTTGATGTGGCGGCCCGCAGTGAGGTCCGTTGGGCTGTTGCTGTCATGCGCCCATGCCAACGCCATGGGCCCGCGCCAGCCCCGCCCATGGTCGGCCGACGGGCGCGCTGGCGCCGCTTTGGTGCGGACACTCGCGCACGGGGCGCTGTACCATCCGCGCTGCTCGCGCTCGCCGCGCCACTGTTGACAGGATACCCATGATGAACCAGCGCCCCATTGAAACCCCTGATCACGAGGCCGCGCCGCGCCGCGGCCTCGTGGTTGCCCTCGAGATCATCGCCGACGAGGCGCCCGCCGAGGGTATGACGTTACAGGCATTCACCCACGCCCTGGGCGAGCGGGCTTTCGGCCTGATGCTGTTCGCGCTGACCATACCGGTCTGCATCCCGCTGCTCTACGGCATCCCGCAGATCGTCTCCCTGCCCATGATCGCCATCGCGGTGCAGATGGCCATGGGCCGCCCGCAGCCTTGGATTCCGCGGCGCTTCGGCGAGCGACGCCTCGGCAAGTCCGGGCTGATGCAGATGGCCACCGGCGCGCGCAAGTGGTTCGGCTGGATCGAGGCCGTGGCCCGCCCGCGACTGCTGCTGCTCTCGGGCCCGACGGCGGAGCGTGTGGTGGGTGCGGTGTTCGTGGTGTTCGTCGCCAGCATCCTGATCCCCTTTCCCGCCACCAACACCCTCCCGGGCATCGGCATCGCCATGGCCTCCATCGGGCTCATCACCCGCGATGGGCTGCTGGTCGTCGCCGGCCTCGTCATCGGCATCGCCTGGATCACCCTGCTGGTGGTGGGCATCGCCGTGCTCGGCCCGGCCTTCGTCGATCTTTTCAAGGATGCCCTCAAGTCGATGCTCGGGTTTGGTTGATCGCTGATCGATAGGCAGACAGCCCGCAACGACGGCTGACTCGATACGTCGGTGACGCCGGGCATGACGACGAGCAAAAAAGGTCAATAGGTATGACGCAGCGCTTTTTTCTGGTTGACGTCTTCGCGCAGGCGCCCTACAGCGGTAATCCACTGCCCGTCATCGTGGACGAATCCGGCTTGGATGACGCTGTCATGCAACGCATCGCAGCCGAGCTCAACTACTCGGAAACCGCGTTCGTCGATCCTGCACCGGCGACGGACGGCTGCTATCGGATTAAGCTGTATACGCCAGCACGGGAAATCGCATTCGCAGGACATCCTCTGCTCGGGGCAGCGCGGGTGATCCGCGATCATGTCGCCGGGGCAGGTGCACCATCGATCCGGTTGCGCTTACTGCAGGACAGCGTCGACGTGACGTTCGAGCAGGCGCCCGATGGCGGCGAGATTGTCTGGTTTCGGGCACCCAAGGTATGGCCGGGTGCGACCCTGCAGCCTGGCGATATCGCGCCGGCGGTCGGCTTGTGCGCGGAAGACGTCGCCACCGAAACGCCGGTGCAGGTGTTCAGCGCCGGCACCGGCGCCATCCTTGTTCCGCTTCGCAACCGTCGGGCCTTGGAGCATTGCCGACTGGATCTCGAGGCCTTCGCGCCGCTGGCGTCCGCCGGCTTTCCGCCGCTTGTGTACCTGTTCTGTCAAGCATCGGCGGAGGCGCCAGAGGATTTCCGGGTCAGGTTCTTTTTCGAAGCCCACGGCGCTCGAGAAGATGCGGCGACCGGTAATGGTGCTGCGTTTCTCGGGGCTTACCTCGCCGCCAACGGCGGTTTGCCAGAACCGTCGCGGACACTGTACATCCGCCAGGGCGATCGCATCGGGCGGCCGTCGCAGGTCATGCTTCGCATTGCTCGTGCCGTCGCGGGGTTGGACATCCGCGTGGGCGGCAGAGTGGTGCCGATTATCGAGGGGCATCTGGTCTGAGTCGGCATTCGGGGCGGCCGTCCGCCGCAGCCGCCGCCAGTCACGTGCGTGCGAGCGCCGAAGAGGAGCGGCGAGCGGGATCGCGCTCGGCGATCTGCTGAGCCGACCAAAACGATTTAGCGCTGGACGAGTGCCGTCTCGGGGGTGCGACGTTGCGATGGCGTCGACACCGCCGCGGTTTGCTGCCTGGCGCGCAAGCTGCACCAGTCCACTGCCAGTTCGCCAAACGCCACGCAAGCCGGGCTTTTGTAGCCACCATTTCGGCAGATCAGCGTGATCGTGTGATTGGGAAGCGACGGTGCGAGCTTGATCGATTGGATCCCATGCTGGGCGGTTGCGATCGTGTCAGGCAAGATCGTTGCGAGCCGCCCGAGGCGGACTATTTCCACGATGACACTCAGAGAGTTGGTTTCCATGGCGATGTGAGGCGTGATGCCGTGCTGGCGGCAGTACATGTCGACGTAGCGACGCAGCACGAAATCAGGGCTCAGTAAGACCAACGGCTCTTCTGCCAGCGTTGCGGCGCTGAAGGGGCTGCGATCGCCCGCGCGGCCATGTCCCTGACCGACCGCGAGGTTCAGCGCTTCGTCGAACAGTACGTGCGCTTCGATCTTGGACGACGCAGCCATCGATGAGAGCGTATTCGTGAACGCGATGCCGACGTCTATCCGGTCTTCGGCGACGCCACACTCGATGTCGTGCTGCGGCATTTCCAGCGTGCTGACGGAGATGCCCGGATAGTGTGCGTTGAACGCATCCAGTAGTGGCGCCGTCAGGTAGTCTGTGATCGGTGTCATGCCCAAGCGCAAGGAGCCGCGGCTTAAATCCTGCAGATCGTGGATGGCGCGTTGCGCTGCATGCAGCTCACCAAGGGCGCGGCGCGCGTGCAACAGATAAACCTCACCGGCATCGGTGAGTCGTACCGAGCGACCTGAGCGATCGAGCAGCTGGACGTCGAGCGATTCTTCCAATTGTTTGATTTGCTGAGAAAGTGTCGGCTGCGAAACCGCAAGCGCGTCCGCGGCGCGCGTAAAGCTTTTGTGTTCTGCGACCGCCAAGAGGTAGCGGATCGAGCGCGGGAACACGATTTTTCGATGCATAGTGAACGCCTATAGGGCTAATCAGCATACGATCTTGGACAGATCAGCACGCGGCGGGCTAATCTTGCACAGAAATCGGGCGGCGTGCACTAAAAAAAAAGGATGTTGCGACCAATCAGCGTAACTAACTGAAAGATAACGTTCTCAGGGCATCCAAAATGGTGCATTAGATATTGATGCTATTACTGTATTAGTGATTAGCGATGGAGAGCGGCTGTCGCCCTCAGGAGACTGGGGCCAGCCGTCAACGTAGCGAAGTATTCCGTCGGCTGATGCCCGTCTGGTTGCTATCATGGCGGAGCTTGTGAATGACCCGGCGACCGTGGCTAGGTAGTTCAATCTGCGACCAGATACGGCCATGGTGATCATGCAGAATCGATGGCCGATAGTGTGCTTGTCAGCCTTGAGCTAGCGCGATGCACTCTCCAGAATCCTCGGACCTGTGAGCATGTCGCCACCCTGCGGACCGTGGCGGACAGCCAATCTGAGGCGCGACGCACATGAACGATCTGAAGACCCCCGTGTCCCGGCTGGCCCGTCTCTATCGCGACGCGCGTGATCGCTGGAAAGGCAAGGCGCTGGAACGCCAGCAGCGCTTGCGCACAGCGCAGGT